>NZ_JBHSFV010000004.1:0-321803 GCF_042653865.1 Dokdonia ponticola
TTGAAATACTTATTTACGATTCGCTTTTTATCAAAACGGTCATCTTCCCATTTTGCAAAGGGTGGATTCGTGACCATCACATCAAAATAATGTTTCCACTTCTGCGGAAAAGGCTTTGAGGCGTTTAGGGCGTGTACCTCTGAAAACCGCTGAAATTTAAGCGAAGCCAATCGCGAGGTATCAATCTCATTAGTAATGGTTTTGTGGGGTTTAGCACCGACAAGTAATAGTCCATTACCTGCACTTGGCTCAAAAACAGCTTCGGCATTTCTCATACCCGTGTACTCGGCTAGCATGGCTCCAATAAGACAAGGGGTAGAATACTGCTTGTACTTTTCTTTACTACTATCCGAATACGCATACGTAGGTTGTACATCCGTCCAAAATCGAATCATGGCTTTTAAACTTTCTTCAAAAGGCGAAATTTGAAGGTATAATTGACGATACCATAAAAGCCAAGAGAGTTCCACCGCTTCCCATAGCATTCCTAAAGTAGGCGCCCCCGTAGTAGCTAATAAAGCCTCTACTTTCTTTTTAGAAAGGCGTTCCCCATTGTGATAATGCGTGTGCATAATCGCCACGATTTGATCTAAATAGGTAGTGTCCTCCTTTTGGGGTTCTCTCTGTTCTGAAGGGTTAGGACTTGATAGGCTTTCTATATACTGAACAACATGATTTCTTGATTGCTTTAAAAGCATGATTGTCCAATCGATATTTTGATAGGCTTCTTTTGATGCTCCTTTGGGTTTGCCCGTCTTAGGATTGATAAGGGATTTTTGAGCTTCTTGTTCATTGGTGATTAACTCATCTATCAAGCTCAGGGTAAACCCTACATCTTTTACAGGACGGTACCCTTCTACAGCGTGCCACCACTGCTTTTTATCAGTAGTGCTAGATATAATCTCTCCAAGAGGGCGCACCGCTCTATGATGGGTATAAATATTGATATACGGATAAGTAAGAGCGGTAGGGAATTCCAATTCTTTAAAAATAACTTCTCCTTGCTTTTCAAAATGGCGAAGTAATTCCCCACGACTCACAGCAATTCCATAATCCGTGGGATGAGCAAATTGCATGAGTTCAAATAGTGAAGTAGCGTTAGCCGTTTCTAAATTGTTATCTGAAATAGATCTTAAATAGGGATAATCTCTTTTGATAAGATCACGCATAGAAAAATTAATCGCCCCATAAGCAAAATGTTCGCCAATGCCCTCTGGAACCATCATATTCTCTAGGGTTTCTTCTTGAATTGTTTTTGTATGAATTGCAGGGGTATCTTCATCTTTTAGTGTGGCAAGTCCGAAAAACTCTATTAAAATCAAAACCTGAAATGTGATCGTATCAGAAATTGACTCTTTGTAGTGCTTTCTAAACTGATCAACCGCAAGTTCTACCTCTTGTTGTAAGTTGTCAGATTCACTCGCATCTAGTAACGCTTCAATTAGTCTCTGTGCTAATTCCTTATCATCTTGCAACCCGTCTAGGGCTAGGTGTAATTTTTGAATAACCCGCTGGACGACTCCATATCCATCTTCCTGTTTTTTCTGAGCGTATTCTCTGTCTAATTGAGAGATAATTTTAATAGGCTTTGTTTCAGTAATGACTTGTTTTTCATTAGAAACCTCTTTTTTTAAAGGTGTTTTTTGAGTTTTAGGATTAATTGTTGTTTGAGAAAGTTCAATACCTTTTTCTTTCGCGAAAGCTCGAATACTAATGCCTACAGCTTTCATTCGTTTTTTATGAAGGGAATCATTATTTAAAATAGCATCGCCATTTTCTATTTCTGTTTCCACTTGTTTTATAAGAGATACAAAACCTGCTTTTAATGCCTTTTTATGAGTTGGAAATTGCGGATCATAGATACTTGGCGATCCTGAATAGCCAGAGAAATTCCCGAAGTTTTTTTGATAACTCAGCCCATAACTATACTTCTTGTTTTCTAATTGCGCTATTGAAATTTTAGCACTGTATTTTATTTTTTTAGCTATGGGGATAGTATACTCCCAAAGGGTTTGTTTTTTTTCTTTAGCCTTATTTATGAATTGTTTTTCGGTTTCTTGATTTGGTTTTTTTTGGGTAGGTTGAGGATTTTCTTCTTTTGTTTGAGTGATTATTACTACGTTTTCTTCAATAGGTTCTTTGAGCGTTTCAACAGCAGTTTCTTTTATAGCTATCGGATCAGTTTTATAAGAATCCGCACTAAGTATAATGCGACCATTGTAAAATAGATCTCTGCTATCTGCCTTATAATTTTTAGGATATATATTAATTTTTCTTAATTCCTCTTTAAAGTGGATTTCACTAAATTGTTCTGCAATTTTTGTGGCTAGCGGTACTAATGGCTCAAATACCACGTATTCTTCCTTTTTTTTAGTAGCATCCTTGAATAGGAGTTGCACTTTGCTAAACTTATCATTTGTAATGTGATCTTTTGAAGGCTCGTAGGAAGGATGAATCACAATCGTATCCCATGGTAAATCATTCTGTATCGCATTTTGAAAGTCCTTTATAAATTGATGATAAGAAGGGCGGTCTTTAGCAAATAGTTTTAAGGGAGCGTATTTGTAATCTCTAAAACCCAACTCCTTTAGATAATCCAATAGATTTTCAGAAATTTCACTTTCAAAGTGAAGTCCTATGCTTTTTTCTTTATTGTATTGAATCTTGAATTTCAAACCGTATTTCTTTTGAGCCAAAGTACTCTCGCTATGCAAGGATTCCTTGGCGCGACTTTGGTAAAGTGACAAAAGAGGTATTTTTTAGCCCGATAAATAATTGAATACGAGTAATTTGAAAAATGGAAGGGGTGACAAAAAAAGGTAAATAGTCTAAAAACAGTATGTTTTCAGTAGAGGAGAGTTATTCTATTTCAAGTGAAAAAAGTTAATAAAAGTACTGCCCTGAAAAACTCCTTTTTATTAATGAAGGTGTTTACTCCAGAAAAAGATAGTCTTTAGGATACATAGTTATAGAAATTAGCTTACGAAAACTTGCTCAGCAAAAATCCTCTTTTTCTATCCATAGAGCTGTTTTGTTCAGAAAAAAAGATAATCTCTAGGATACATAGTTATAGAAATTGGCTTGTGAAAATTTGCTCAGTAAAATCCTCTTTCTCTATCAATAGAGCTGTTTTGTTCAGAAAAAAAGATACTCTTTAGAATATATAGTTATAGAAATTGGGGTGTGAAAATTTGCTCAGTAAAATCCTCTTTCTCTATCAATAGAGCTGTTCTGTTCAGAAAAAAAGATACTCTTTGGGATATATAGTTATAGAAATTAGCTTGCGAAAACTTGCTCAGTAAAATCCTCTTTTTCTATCAATAGAGCTGTTTTGTTCAGAGAAAAAGATAATCTTTAGGATACATAGTTATAGGAATTGGCTTGTGAAAATTCATTACTTTCGATGCCTGAAAATAATATCGTGAATAAAAGAAAAATACTTCCAGAGGTAATAACAGATTTTATCGTTCCACTTTTTGTGTGTGAGAAACTAAACGCAAAAAATGTATTTGTGGTTGAACAAAGTGAATTTGATTCTGCAACAAATAACACGTATGTGGCATGTAAGAAATTAGATTATCAAGAGGAGGCAGAAGTAATTATTTATTCGGCTCAGAATTCTCCAAGAATCGTCAAATATAAAAGAGAATTGCAAAGCCTGCTTTTGACATAAGCTAGATATTTTAGCTAATGAAACGATATTCAATTTTTCATCAAATATCACCTTTTATGTATATCAAATTTGAGCCTAAATTTGTTTAAAAGGACAATAAAGCTAAGAAGTGTTTTTATAAGTCTAGCTAAATATGGAAGTGATTTTTGTTAGATTCTTTCGCGTATAACTATGATCGCTCCAAATCATTTTGATAGTATGTGAGACCAGTCGCTTTCTAAAGCTTTTGTTTTCTAATAAAGTTATTATATGTGATTCCCAATCAGAATCCTCCAAAACTAAAAGCCCCGCTTCTTGTTTTTCTATGATAGCTGCCACAGGGTGATTCTTACAAGCAATAGAGGGAATCCCCAAAGCAGATACTTCCAAATAGTAATGGGTTGGATCATACTTTGAGTATTCAGAAATATTAAAAAGAGCGATGCGAAGTTGTAACTTTAAAAGTCGTTCAAAGTAGTCAAGAAAGTTTCCTCTTTTGAAAAAAAACATATTCGACTCAAGACTGTAGGGTTTTTGATCTCCTTTATAGTCAAAAATAATAAAAGATATTTCATATCCCTTTTGACTTAGTTTTTTTAGAAGTGTTGGCAATAATGCCATGAAGGTCTTTGAAGGATTAAATACACCAATAGTTACAGAATTTAATTCATCCTTATTGATAGGTTTTAGATTTTCAAAACTTATTCTGGAGATAAGAGTGGGCATACTTGTCAGATGACATTTTACATCGTTAAAATAGAACTTTATGGCTGAACGATATTGTTCAACCAACAGTTCATTTTGACAAATACAGATATCAAGTAAATTTACATTAGTAATTAATTGGTCTTTTATAGCCTTGTTAATCTTCTTATAGTTACTATGCCAAGAGGGAGTCTTGTGATAATTCCCGTCTAAATTCATGACAATTTGCAGATGAGGATATAACAAACGTATAATTTGTAGTGTGTATGTAATATCTGTTAGAATCGTTGGAAATACAATATAGTGCGCCCATTTTAATAACCGCACATCTAATATATTCACATACTCAAAGAAATCTGAACTTACATGATCTAATTCAATGCTATTGAGTATCGCTCTATGTGTTGTTGTTTTATTGAGTTCTAAAGCAGGCAGTATGCTACTATAATAACCTTGTGAGTGTAATCTAGGACTTACATATAATATGTGAACTTTACCATCGTGAGGATCATAATTTGGATATCGTTTTACAAAAGGAGTTACAGTTTTTAAATGTTTATAGAACTCAATAATAGTTTGCATACAGGCTATAGATGATTATTAGTGTAATGTCAAGAACATTTGACCTGACTCATAATGTGCAATCAAAGTATTACTAGCTAAATCATAGATTTTAATCTTTTTAGCATGGGGGATATACTGGGTAATCTTATTCTGAAACCTTTGTAATCCTATTGCTCTGTCTTTAGAACGTGAATGGCTACTTCCTCAATCTAACGAGTAGAAAGTTTTGATATTGCTATCGGAAAACCAAACAATCATCTTAGAGTATGAATCGATTGAAATTGCCCATCTTTTGCGTATTGGCATGATATTAAGATTTAAAAAATGTGATAAATTCACTAAGCAATACTTCACTCGTATTTTGCATACCAATCGTGTATATTTTTACATTTTCTTTTTTTAAAATTACCATTCGGACTCCTATTGATTTTAACGGCGAAGGATCTTCAAAAGTCCTAAAGTAATTTTTTAACTTTTCTTCAACAATAGATTTTCCAATAAGGCTAGCAGTAAATCCATCTGTAAAGAATAAAGCAACTTCGTCTAATGGAATTATTTTAATAGGTTTATTCCCTTGAAATAGCTTGATTGATAGTTCTTCGCCCGTTTGAAGAATTTGTAGTGAGATAGCCTCATTATGATGAGAGGTTCTTACTAGGGAATTAGCATACTTTGTGAAATGTTGGGCAATACGATCTTCTTCGGATAAAGAATCCAAAAGAAGATTTTTGAGCTTGTTAGAAATACTCTTTTTAAAAATTGTCATACTTGTTTTTTTAATGAAATAATTAATCCTTCCCTTAAATTAATTCACAGAAATAAAAAAGGTTTTAAGAGTTCTGAATAGTCGCCTTTACTTAATACTCATATAGATATTTATGATTTTCGCCGAAAGGAACTACTAACTCACAAAAACAATCTGTATATCTTTAAAAAGTGCTACAGGATTGTGATGGCTGGCTTAAAACCTGCGCACCAATCCATCATGTCTCCTGTTTTAGCACTTTTTCCTATGTAAGGAGATTCTAAAATGAGCTTAGCCCCATTATTAAGGGCTTTAAAGCATTACATATTTATAAAAATTGATCATATCAATTAATGAAAGTAAAGTCATAAAAACCCATAGTATAAGTGAATTACTTATTCCTATTTAGTTGTGGTTGTTGAATGTAAATAAGGTTAGGAGATATTCTAGCAGGTGTGGTGCGAATGCTAGAATATGATAGTTTTAACGATTTTTATATCGTTTGACAAGGGTATCAAATTTCTTGTCTAGCTCTTCTTGTTCTTCAAGCTTCTTAGCAACTAAAGCTACACAAGACCTATATAGAGCATTTCTAGTATAGGGTTTAATTCTCTTGTTGTTAAAGAACTTCGAGATCGTTGATCGAGCCGATCCAGTAGCCTTTTGTAATACTTCAACGGGATTGCTGTAGAGACCAAACATGGTCTCTACAATTTCTGAGATTCTTTTCTGATTCATGTGCAAAAGGGTTTTTCATAAAGTGGTGCAATTTGTTTTTTCTAAAATGACTCAAATAGTTTGCCATATTCATTGTATATAACAATTAATTAACGTTAAATAGTATATTATTTGATTATAAAGTAACAAAATAAGATTTTCAAAAACTAATTTTGAACGCAATTGACTTAGAATTGACTCTTTACTGATTACCTTTGTAAAGTCGCTATGAAGTACTAGCAAAGTAGTTGTGAATTTGTGATGAAGTCGTAGTGACTTATTACTATACTAATTTTAATACCTTATATTCACATAACCAACAGTATAACTAAACAACCAATTTTTTTATGCAAGCGCCACAACCAACCCTTTATCCAGAAACTATCAAATTTTTAGAGGTTATAGAAGAAATTAAAGAAACCAATAGACTTTTGAAAGTAGAACCTAAGACAAACATTGGAATATCTAATCTGATTTACCCAACGGATAGAACGATTTTCTCTAAATTAAAAACAGGTATGCGTAAACGAGTTCCTATGGATGCGCTCTTGAACCTTGCTAAACATTTTAAAATCGATATGAATTATATATTCTACGATAATTTTGAGATTAACTACTTCCCTGAAGTATTACAAGAATCTACTACTAAAAACCAAGCCAATTATAGTGTGTCAGATGACCATTTACGCATCATTAACAAAAACAACTACAATGCACTTGGACTTACCATTAAGCTCTATGAGCAAATGATGAATTTAATGGAACAGAATCGTAACTTATCTGAAAATAAGAAAGTTAAATCTAAGTAAAAAATTATAGTATCTCTTTACTATGTAACTGCATGAAGTCCTACTAACTTAGTAGTATCTCTTTAGTGTAGCAGAATTAGCGCATGATCGTACACAAAGGTTTCTTAGCTTTGGTAAGTACACTATTTAAGTGATATGATATCATTTAAAATAGTCTATCTATTGAGAGGGAATCTTTATTCCCAAAGTATTCATCCATATACTGAAAACCTGCACAGTATTATAATTCAGTTCGTATGGAAAGTAATAAATTCTATGAGTTAAAAGAGTTAAGAAACATTCTTCCAATTACAGATCAGCGAACCATCGCAAAATGGTTAAGCGATCATCATATCCCAATCCAACATATTGCGGGTAAAAAAGTAGTCCATCGATTTATGGTCGACATGGAAATTGACAAATCACTTGTCAAAGAGCTAAAACTAAAATATCCTGAGAAATGGGAAGAGCTTTATACCTGTTATCAGGATAATGATCGTTTAGGGTATTTGTTACTATTAGATGATGAGTTTGTGCCTACTAAGCGATATGAATCCATCCTAATAAAAGATGTAGAACAAAAGTCAAGCCTTGCAGCACAACTTTTAAAAGGATAGGGCTATGACAAATAAAAAAAAATTACCCATTAGAACAAACAAGCACAAAGGGCTAATGATCTATTGTCCTAATAATGATTGTAAAAAGTATTTTACTTGGACAGAACAAGCTATTAAAGTTGATGGTAAAACAAAATATAAACACGCTAGTTGTGGTATTTCTGGTTATAGCTATACTACTTGTAAATCAAAAGAGAAACACGTTTTTAAAGCCAGAGTTCACATTCCAGGAACCGTAAAAGGAACTATTAGCAGAACACTAAAGGCAGAGACCTATACTGATGCCGTAGTAGAGGCTATTGCTTTTGAAAAAGAAGTGAAAGAAAAAATAATTGATGTGAATGTATCTTTAACTCCTAAAAAACAACCTCGCAATCAAGTGTATTTAGCATCCGCTCAATCTGCGTACATTCTTTTTTTAGAGAATATTGATGTTGCGGATCATCTTAAAAAAGAACGTACTCAAAAGCACATCAAAGAAGTATTCAAATCGCTAACACAGTTTAATGATGCATTAAAGAAAAAAGGGATAAAGAAAACCCTCATACGAATGCTTCAAATAAATGATGATCACGTAGGTTATTTTCACAGCTATCTTTTGAATGAAAAGCAATATGCTAATAAAACCTATAACAATAAAATAGGAGTCCTTAGAAGCTTCTTTGCTTGGGCAATTACTGAATTTGAGCTTAACATGACTAATCCATTTTCTAAAGCAAGAAATAGAACCGTCAATAAACGCAATGATTCTATTACTATTGGGGAATACAAGGCATTATTAAAAGCTATTACACCCGAAAATGGAATTTCTTATGAAGGTAAAGACAAAAAAACAAAGAGGAATAGATATAAGCCTTGGTTAAAATCTGCTATCGAATTAGGACTCCAAACAGGAGGGAGAAGGGAAGAAATCATCATCCTTACATGGGATATGATAAAATATGTAGAAAATGAACCTAGTTATTTGGAAGTTCCTAATCTAAAAGTAGAACGAGGTAAAGGCATAGGATTTAATGATGATGTGCCTCCTAAAATTATTCCAATTACAGTTGATTTATTAGACTTGTTAAATCGTTTAGGATTTGAAGAGAAAAAAAACACCAAAGAATATCTATTAAATATGAATAGGGAAACAAGCCCCAATGTTCTTATAGAACAGATGTCCAAAGGATTTTCTCATTTCTATAAATTACTAGAAACAGGTAAAAGCATTCAATTTAAACACCTGCGAAAAACGTATATTAGTTATATGAAATTAGCGATGGGATCGGAAACAGGAAACTTAACCTCTCACTCCTCGAATGAAGTTATTGACAAAAACTATGTTGACAAAAGAGTTATTGCGAATGCACAAAGGAAATTTAAGCTTTTTAAATCCTGAAATTCTAGAAATATTTCCAGATATACTCACAATTTCAAAGATTAAAAACAACTAAGATTAATTCAGAAAAAGAAAAACAGCTGTAAATTATGTTTCTAAAGAGGGTGTAAATTAAACTCTGTCTGAAATAAATTTTAATTATTAATTTTATTCAGACAGAATCATGAAAACAAAACAACAAACAGAATTCGAGAAAAAGGTACTTGATCAATTCATGTCAGGCAAGAACCTTTTCGGCAAAGAAGGTGCATTCGCTCCAATGCTTAAGAATGTTATTGAAAAGGCTCTAGAGGCCGAGATGGAAAGTCATCTTGACCAACAACAACGAGGCAATGGCAATAAACGCAATGGTAAAGGTAAAAAGACGATTAAAAGTGGTTTTGGCACTTTCGATATAGAAACACCTCAAGACAGACAAAGTAACTTTGCGCCTGAATTGGTCAAAAAGCGTCAAACTATTCTAGCAGATAATTTGTCAGATAAGATCATTGGACTCTATGGTTTAGGGATGAGTTATCGCGATATCTCTTCACATATCGAAGAAATGTACGATACTAATATCTCTCATACTGTTTTGAGCCAGATAACAGATAAAATTATACCCGATGTAAAAGCGTGGCAAAATCGCCCATTGGAACCACTCTATTGTATCGTATGGCTCGATGCGATGCACTATAAGGTAAAAGTAGATGGTAGAATAACCCATAAGGCACTATACAATATTTTAGGGATCAATAAGGAAGGGCGTAAGGAAATATTAGGCATGTACATATCCGAGAGCGAAGGAGCTAATTTTTGGCTACAAGTCTTAACCGACTTGAATAATCGTGGACTAGAGGACATCCTGATTGCCTGTACAGACAACCTTAAAGGCTTTACTGATGCGATATTGAGCGTATTCCCGAAAGCACAAGTACAGCTCTGCATCGTACATCAAATACGAAACTCTCTCAAATATATCGCTTCTAAAGATCAAAAAGAGTTTATGCGAGATCTTAAACTTGTTTATCGTGCTACTAGTAAAGAAGTCGCAGAGGATGCTTTGATTGATTTAGAGCAGAAGTGGGGCGACAAATACCCTGTTGTGATTGAAAGTTGGCAGCGCAACTGGGAGCAACTATCACAGTACTTTCAGTATACAGAACCTATTAGAAAGATTATATACACTACAAATGCAGTAGAAGGGTTCCACCGTCAGGTGCGTAAAGTGACCAAGACCAAAGGAGCATTTACAAACGATATGGCTCTTCTCAAACTAGTCTACTTGGCTACAAAAAACATTGAAAAGAAATGGACTAGCCCTTTGCACAATTGGAGTCTAACTATTCAACAACTTTATATTAAATTTGGGGAGCGGATACCGCTGATTTTAAATACCAATTCCTCTGGGGCTAGCCCCAGAGGAATTGAAACAACAGACAGAGTTTAATTTACAGACCCTTTCTAAAATCAATCAAGTTTTAAAAACATTAAAATCTAGTTTTCAAAGACTATTTACAACTATCTCATTTTGTGATGAATCCCATAAATGGGACACATTATTGTAAAATGATCATGGAGATAGCAGAGTAATCCACTATGTATCTAGACTGAATACGATTACTATAGTTTCACTAATGAGGGAAGAATTTAGGTTAATCCCTCCTAAGATATATCAATCCAAAAATGATGCAATTTAAGATTAGAACTCTGTCTAATTACTATCGATTCTATATAAATCTGCTTATCCCCTAATGTTATTGATTTCAACTTTTCTTGTTCAGACCATTCTGGCATTAGATCTAATATCCAAGTATTTACTCTCTTTAACCAATCATCAAAAGAATCTTTTTCGACATAACCTAAAATTCCACAATCCTTAAGTCCTTTTCCGTGCTTCTGTAGTTTAAAACGTTCTATTCCACCGTTAGGATTACCCGAAGGCGTTTTACCTATAACATATTCTTTTTCTCGACTTGCTGAAGGAGAAGGAAGCCTTTTAGCTTCCATAATAAAAACAGGCTCGTGATTCGCTCCTTCTTCAAGCATAGAATAATGTAAGTCTGGGATACCTTTTGTTTTATGATAAATATCTCTGTATTGTTCACCAACACGAACTGGAATACCTATTTTAGTAATATGCACCTGATTTTGATTTGCAAATAACATAGTTAGTTCATCTTCATTAAAAGTAGACTTATCTTCTTTATCTAAAGCTTTTTTAAAACTTGTTGGTGTAGATTTAATAGATTCGACAACTTTTTTAAGTAATCTATTTCTTGGAAAACTATGATTTGTGGAATTATCAACACTATTATTACTGTTATCTACAATCATATTAATATCCCATTTTAGAAAGGTCAATAATTGACTTATCTGCATCACGATAAGCCGAAAGTGACAACCAATATCTATATTGATTAGGTTTAATAATGACGATAGTATCCTTTATATGGTATAAACGAATAATTCGTTTTGAACTAAGATATTTTGATATATCAAAGGTCATCATTGAATGTAGATTAATATATCCTGTTTCGCCCCACTTAACTTTTTCTTTTAAATCATCATACTTAAAAATTGAAGCAATGTAGGCTCCTCCATAAATCTCAATAACTTCATCTATTCTAAATCGCTTTTCATTGTCAGAGTATAAAAGATTAAGCACATTTATGTATTGTTCTCCAAAATTTAATAAAGTTTTTTTAAAGCTTTTAGAAGAAATTTTTTCTAGAACAATGGAGTTGTTCCTTCTACTTAAAAAATCTTTATAATAACTAACAGTTTCTTTTATTATAACCTTCTCTATGTCAGAAAATGAATTGATAATATCATTTTTAAAAGGTAGGTTCATAATATCCCCTTTTGTAATAACAGTATCTTTATTAATAAAAAGTTTACCGCTTGTAGATAAAAGAAAACATTGTAAAATTTCGTTATTCTCTATTAAGTAACTTGATATTTTTTTCAGCAATTGAGCATCCTTTGAACTAAATCCTACAATTTCATTTGAAAAAGGGATTTTTTTATTGTTTATTGCCAAAGGTAATCGAACATCTTCTTTTAAAAGAAGATTAGGAACTTCATATACATCTTTATCCTTCAGTTTGTTATAGCTTTCTAAATAATAACTATCAATAACATCATAATCAATCTTTAAATTGTCAAATGAAGCATTTGAAAGAGTTTTTCCTCCTCCTGCACCTTCCCCTACTTTTAAAATATCAATGTTAGATGTACAAAATTTATCTAAATTTTGTACATCTAACATTTTCTTGATAATTTGATTCAATCTCCCTCCTCCTAATAAATTTATTTTCCAAACATAAGGGTTATCAATAGCTTCTTGTCTATTGATATAATTAAAATCATAATCGTCGACTTCAAAACTGATTCTGTTTTTTACTTGAGTTGTTGGCCTTACAATTAAATGTAAAATATTTTTTTGATTAGAAATATTTGAATTTTGAATAAATATAGCGGCTGTGGCTACTCTTGCTCCATTATCCCATAAGAGACCCTTCTCATATATGTGGGTAAAATCAAATATTTGTCGAACATTATAGTCTTGAAAAAATGCTTTTTTAAAAGCTTTTGATGTCGGATTGTATAATAAATTTGCAGATTTTTGAATCAAACATAACAATCCATCTTTTTCCAATAAAGAAATTGAATTAAGAAGAAATTTCAATGCTATTTGTTTTGAAGGAATTTTTATTTTAGCTTGAGTAAAATTAAATTCCCAAAATGTTTTTATTGAATTCTTTATACTTCCACTCCTACTAAATGGCGGATTTCCAATTATCAGAGAAAATTTAATATTATTAATTTTTTGAAAATTCTCTTTCTGTTTATCATATTCATTCAACAATTCTTCGCCATTTTCTGAGGGAGGAATCAGTTCATCAATAAAAAAATCAGAATGTAAAACATTATTTTCTGTTAAATCAATAAATTTCAAATCAGAAATTATCTGCCTAGGGTTTAAAGCATCACAAAGAGCAAGACATAAACTGAATGCTGTTAATTTTGTAGCTTGTTGTTCTTTATCAACCCCATAAATTAAAGAGATTAAATTTTTTAAAGCTTTTGGATTTGGATTATCCAAATTATTTTGCAATCTCCACCATTGTATTAATCTTTTAAAAGCCAATACAAGAAAAATCCCTGAGCCACAAGCTGGATCTAAAATTTTATATGTCGATAAGTCTATTTCATTATATTTTTTTAAAGGCATTGATTCATCAACCAAAAGTTGGGCAAGATGAGATGGTGTATAAAAAATACCTTCTTTTCTTTTTTTCTTTTTTTGATTTAAATCCTCATCATCATCACCTGCTAAAAATTCTTCATAAATTCTACTTATTAACTCAACTGGTATAAAGCTGAACTCATAAAACCTAATTAATTCGAAGATATGATTGTTTATTTCTTCAGGCTTTTTGTATGCTTTTAATGCTTCTGAAAGAGAAGATAAATCAATTAATTTTATAACTTCTTTTTCCTCTTCAGACCATTCAAATAAATTTCCATTTAAATCTCTTTGTAAATCTTCTAATAAGTTTACCAATTTATTTTTCTCTAAGACTTCAACAAAGTCTTTGGCATTATCATATTTTTTAACATATTTCTTGTTAAATGGGCTGTTACTGTTTTCGTCTTTTCTTTCTTCCAAATATTTAATCATTATCGATTGGATAATGACTTTCTTGACAATTCTATTCCGAAAAGCATCTTTAGAATTAGAACTTTGTCTAATAATTTCCTTAATCCATTCTATTAAAATATCATAAGCAGATGAATTAAACTTAAATTTATTTTTATTTTCTAATTCTTCCCAAAACGCACCAGTCTTAATTTTTATAGCAAACTGTTCATTATATAACTGATGTGCTATTGCAACAATTCCTAGGCTTGCAAGATAGACTGGCGTATTATCTTTTTTTATATGCTGCGTACAATCAAGGATTTTAATTTCTGCATCATAAAAAGCACAAACTATTGGCACAGTACCATTACTCCATACTTTCTTTTGAATATCTGTTAAATTATTTTGGTTGAAGAGTTCATTTGTAAAATCAAACAAATAAATTTGAGGCTTAAATCTATCAAGTTCTTTTCTAAAAAAGACCGCATCAGCTTTGAAACGAATTGCTTTTTCTAAATGGATTCTTAATTCTAAATCATCTATTGAATTTATATCTTGACATAAAAAAAGACAATCATTTTTCTCCTTGTCAAAACCAAGAACCTGAAAGCCTTTATCTAATTTTTGAGATATTTCCATCAACATTTAGGAGTATATGGTAAACTACAAAATTAATTGAATTAAAATTTATATACTAAGGAATAATTAAAAATACTTGGAATATTTCCATATATCATTACAATGACCTTCTCATCAGATTAAGAATACATTATCCTCTTGCCCTGCTATCTCTATGATACTTTTAAAATAAAGCACCCCTTACAAGGGAAATTACTCAAAGTATGGTCTTTGTATAATTCTAAATTATCATAGTTTTTTTTTCAAACGCTAAACAATGAAAAGAGTTTCCTACGATACATCGATTAAACATATTACTCGCCACAGACTTTTACAACACATACTCACTGAAGAACAAATAGCTCTGATTCCAAGCTGTAATATTTCACGATGGAAACAAGAGTCTGACAATAAATACCTATACAGCGAGGTTAATGAAATTATTACCTAAGAAGTAGATCTTATCAAAAGATTAAATCAATCTTCTAACATAGAGAAAAACACCTGTAAAGTATGCTTCTAAAATTAATCAAGTTGTAAAAATATTAGAAGCAAAGCTGATAAAACAGCTTTGCTTCTAATTTAAAATCTAGTTTTCAAAGACTATTTACAACTATCTCATTTTGTGATAAATCCCACAAATGGGATACATTATTGTAAAATGATCATGGAGATAGTACCGTGATTGAGGAAACAATCCAATTGATTTTGAATGAAAATATTGTGAATTACGAATACGACACGGAAATGAAAAGAATTAAACTAAAATCAGACAAATAAAGTCAACGCTTACTACCCATCTAAACAGCATAAACCGAAAACCCAAGTCTAATTTCTTAAAAAGAGTATAAAAACCCTACGTTAAAACCCTACGTTAAACCCTACGTTATACCGAAATTCTCTCTTCAAAATTATTTAAAAACGAGCATAAACAAAAACAACCTCTTGATTATCAGGAGGTTGTTACTAGTAGCGGGAACAGGACTCGAACCTGTGACCTTCGGGTTATGAGCCCGACGAGCTGCCTACTGCTCTATCCCGCGATATATGATCCAAATAACACGTTTCTTGATTAGGCCATCAGTACTGTGTTATTGGACGGCAAATATACAAACATTTTTTGAGTTACAAGTGATTTTTACAGAAATTTATTTTTATTGTAAAAAGTATGTTTTACCCTATAAATAAAAAAAGAAATTACTGCTAAAAATCAGTTACTTACATTAGCAATCCAAGAGATGGCAGACAACCGATCTTTTGTAGGAAAGTATTTTAAAGTAGCTCCTATTAAGATATTGTCAATTGCAGCTAGCGCATGAATCCATTTACGATCAGTTACTAAGGCTATTTTATGAAAACGTTTGGAATATTCTAATGGGAAAAGAGCTCCTATGGTCGCGGCACTTAATGAGAAATGTTCAATATTACTATCTTCTAGATATAAGTTGATCTTATCATGAACTTTGAACTTCTCTAAAATCTGAGAGCGAAGCTCTAAAATGGCATCCTTATCCATAGTACCCTCTATGAGGTATCCTACAGTATTATCTGCAAAACTAAAATCTGCTAACATGTGATTTAGGGGTAATTTAACAGTTGTAATATACAAATTAGAATTAACTTGAGAAACCCATTGCATGGCTTCTATCCTTCGATCAGAAGTATAATTACGAATATCACCACTAACAAACTGATTATTAATAGCCGATAACAAATGAATCCATGATCGATCTGTTACCATGGCCACTTTATGAAATCGTTTGTGATGCTGTAACGGGAAAATAATTCCCACCATCACAGAGTATAACGTAAAGTAGGCGACACCTCTATCCTCTAGATACACATTAATACGATCATGAATCTCTAACTTACGCTCTATTTGATCACGCAAAGCATTGATCGTTTTTTCATCCATGGGTCCGTCAAACACATAGGCAATCGTATTATCTGCTAAATCGTAATCTAAAACCATAAGACTATAAACTCAAAATTCATATATAAATTGTAACGGTGTTTCCATAAAGAACGTTTCCTAATAAAAGCCTTAAAAACCTCTAGATATCGCTACAAAAAGAAATTCCAAACAATCCCAAATCGCACATTAAAATCACGATACGGATACCCTGGTGCACTAAAAAAATCATTTCCTGTAAAAGCACTATTTAAGTGTTCTGCTTTAAAAAATATACGTGTTTGACGCACTTTCATATTCACAAAAAAGTCAATCAAAGGAAAACCTCCTATCTCTTGATTATTTTGCACATAAAACTCCGCAAGGACAGGGTCGTATGCATTCAAATTATAGGCTGTAAAATATTGAACGGTAACTCCTGTTTGTAAAAACAATGCATTCTTAAACACTCGGTCTGTAAAGTACAAACTCCCTCTCGTAAGAATATCTGGCGTATTAAGAGCCCCTTCTTGTCCACTTACATTTTGAAACGTAACCGTAGCATCTAGCCCAAATTTACCATACGTAATTTCCTTGTTGGCCGTAATCTTGAGATGATTAATAGTTTCACTCGCTTGAAACGAATTAACAAGGGAATCAACAGGGGATACGCCAAAATACGTGTAGTTAGAAATCGTACTCGCTGAAGCATCAAGATTCACCCATTTCTTTGCTTCTAATCGTGCCGAAAGTGTGTTTGTTTTCACATTTTCGTATATAGGTGCATTATGCCAATTGTAATTCAGATAATTACTTTGATACAACAAATGATTGTATCCTGCCGGACTAGAATTACTTAGAATACTTGCAGAAAACACGTTGTCTGGAGTGATATCATAAGATGCTTTTCCGTAGATGTTGAATCCATCAAAATCTCCCGTAATATTCACCTGTGCAGCTCCTTCTACTGCAATCTTTCCTATCGTATTTTTATACTTCCCTCCTGCCGCTATAATTGTTCCTTGTAGTCGATTCGGAATCCGTTCTTGTATCCCATCTCCATCGACATCTTGTATAAGAATCGAGTTATATCCATAATTATAATACGTCGCATTGGTTTGGAAGGTAAGCTCGCCTAAGTCTTTATCTGTAAATACCGCATACAACTCATTATACGTCTCTTCATTATCCGTTCTGTCTCTAAAGTTAGCCTGTTGAAAAGCATCTCCAAAAAGATCAGAAGCCGTTGTTTGCCTATACTCATAAAACTTATCCTCACTATTAAATACATGGCCAATCTTAAGAGAATAATCAGAAATACTATCTTTTTTAGCTAGCAACTTATAGTGATGATTGACATACACGCGAGTACCATCAAGGATATTTTCGGCATCCTCAAAATTCACCTGCAATCTCGATCTATCATTAAACTGATCATCATTACTCGTAAACTGTTCAATCGCGATATCTTGCAACCCGCCATTTTCTTGATTCAGTAAATCCTGAGCGACCCAGTGCGCATTGATCTGATATCTATCATCCTTCGTTCTATAAGTACCTGCTAGTCTAAAATTCCCTGTGCTCGTTAAGGCATGTTGATATTTACCTAAACTACGCAATCCTTTATAAGCTATTGAAAAATTAAGCCTCGGTGAGGTATTCATCGTAAAAAAAGCATCTAGCTGTTGCCCTTGTTCAAAAGCACTTCTAAAATACAATTCCGTTACAGGCGTAGGCAAATAGTAATACTTAATATCTTCTATCTCCATATAGTTAAAATGCCTTGACTGCGCCACACTATTAGGGAGTGTAGATTGCTTATCAAAATCATACACTAACGTATTATGTGTTTGTCCTGTATTGGCAAAAGGCAATAATCCATACCGATCCCTACGCAAATAATTAAACTTATAATCTTTAGCAATGGTAAGAGAAGTATCTACGGTAATTGTATCATTTTGAATAGATATAATTTTATAATCTTTTATGGGAGGTCTTACAAAATCTGCCACCTTATTATTACTTATATTTCCTTGAGTCCCTCCTGTTCTAGTGCCTACATTTTGCCTTCCGAGCGCAGGAAATTGCGCATACATAGACGAACTCAGAAGTATAAATAACAAAACAACAAATGTCTTCATATATAATTTTGAAGAGCCAAAGTTAATTTTTTTACGCGTAATCCCGTATTTTACAACTCTAAAACGATGTTAAAGCTTAAATTTCATACTAATCTCATAGAGTGTGGTACAGACGAAGCAGGCCGCGGGTGCCTTGCTGGCCCTGTAACTGCTGCTGCTGTCATACTTCCTGACGACTTTAAAAATGATGTGCTTACAGACTCAAAACAACTTTCTGAGCGTAAGCGAGAAGTCCTAAAACCTATCATTGAACAAGAAGCCATCAGCTTCGGGGTGGTTCATGTCATGATGGACGAGATCGATAAAATCAACATTTTAAACGCTTCTATTCTAGGAATGCACCGCAGTATTGATGTGATGACAGCTACGCTTTCGCGAAAGCGTACCCTACAACATATCCTTGTAGACGGAAACAGATTTAAACCTTATCCAGATATTACGCACACCTGTGTGATCAAAGGCGACGGAAAATATTTACCTATTGCAGCAGCTTCTATCCTCGCAAAAACAGAAAGAGATCGCTTTATGGAACGTATCCATAAAGAGTATCCTATGTACAACTGGAAAAAAAATAAGGGATACCCTACCAAAGAACATCGAGAAGCGATCCGAAAGTACGGCATCACAAAATACCACCGTAAAAGCTTTAGACTCCTCCCCGAACAATATGAATTGGATTTTAATAATACCCTTGTTAAAAACCTCGTAGATAACTCCTGAACCTAAATAGTGATTTCCTCTAGACAAGTCCTTACATTTGAAGAAAGGGATCCTTTAGTATGAAACGTTTTTTTTTAATTCTCATCGTCTTATGTTTTGTTGCGTGTGAACAAGAACAAAGCACTGTAACATCACCACTTACAAAATACATCCCTCGTAAAGCGAGTATTGTTGTCAAAACCAAAAACATCAAAGGGTTACAATCTGCTATAAAAAATAATGACCTTATCCAGGCATTCACCAAAACTCGATATCAGGATTTTTTAACAAGTACGACACCTCTTTTAAAAGACTTGAAATCAAAAAACGAAACCCTGATCTGCTATACACAAATAGGCAACAACACCTATGATGTAAGCATCCTCACAAAAGCAACTCCCGAAGTTTTTACCCTAGACAGCACCAAAACTACGCAAACAAAGCTCGGAAACGCCTCCCCTTCTATCATAAAAATAACATCGCAAGAGGCTACGTTTTACACCCTAGAACTCGATGGCGTTTTTATGGCCAGCACCTCTGAGTTACTTTTGGAAAATACACTCAGAGAACGAAAGGATAACGGTATCACAAATGACACCGATTTTATCACAGCCTACAATGCTACTAGTAATGCTACGGCTAGTATTTTAGTAAAAGGAAGTGAGATGGATGATGTTTGGACAACCCTATATCCCAATGCAAAAGATCATCCTTTGCAAAGAGCATTTTCATGGTCATTAGGCGATGTAGACATGTCTCAAAACGACATTAAAATCAGTGGTGTCACCCTTGTTAAAGATTCTACAGAACAGCGTCTACTCTTATTTAAAGACACCAAACCTGTCAATAACACTATTGACCAAATAACACCTATCACTGCGCAAAGCATGACGGCTATCTCTTATGACAACTGGAGTACGTACAAAAATAATTTGGCTGAATTACATAAAATAGATCCTTCAAAATTCATCATTAAAGGAGAAGACATTGTACGCTCTTTTGACGAAGTAGGGACCATCCAATTAGATGGAGGAACTGTGATTGTAGGGCATACCACAGATGCTATGGTTACAGAAGAAGCACTCGCCTCTTATAAAGAAGAAGAAACGAGTTACCGACAGATTCCTGTATATCGTTTTAAAGACCAGACAGTATTTACAAAAACCTATGAACTTATCCTAGATGCGCCATCAGTACAATTATACTGTGCTCTAGATAATTTTTATGTATTTGCAGACACGCAAGAACATTTGGAAACTATTATTGCAAACTATCAAAATAATGCAACGCTTACAGCCTCTACCGTCTATAAAAACACAAAATCACAACTAAGCGATGCTTCTAGCCTTCTCAGAATTACCAACACTGAAAAGATCAAATACCAAGAGCTGGTTTCTGAAAAAGAAGCCGCTGCATTCAAAAAAATAAACGTCACTGATTATCCATTTGCTGCATTACAACTTATTCAAGATTCCAATTTTATGCATCTTACCATCGTCATCAATAAAAATGAAAATATTCAGAAAGATGGTGCGATTACACAAATAGCAAGTACAAAACTTGAGACGTCTATTTCTCGAGCGCCCCAGTTGGTGAAAAATCATCGCACCAAAGGATCCGATATACTTTTACAAGACGAGGGAAACATATTACATTTAATTAGCAACAGCGGAAAATTATTATGGCAAAAAGAATTGGATGGTCCTATTTTAGGGAAAGTACAACAAGTAGACCTGTATCGGAATGGCAGGCTCCAACTTGCTTTTGTAACACCAAAAACTTGGTATATTTTAGATCGAAATGGCAATGAAGTAGCCCCTTTTTCGGTAAGTTTTAAGGAGAACATCACCCAACCATTAGCCGTTTTTGATTATGAAAACAATCGTAAGTATCGTTTTATCATTACACAAGGGAAGCAAGTGCAAATGTTTGACAAAGATGCCAAAATTGTAAATGGCTTCGGTTTTTCAAAAACAGAAAATGATATCATCTATCCTCCTAAGCATCTACAAATAAACAACAAAGATTATATTATCATTGCAGAAAACAGTGGTAAGCTTCACATCTTGAGCCGTACTGGAAAATCTAGAGTTGATGTTAAGGAACGCATAGATTTTGGAGACACTCCCATCTTTAAAGAAAAAAACACCTTTACTACCTATGATATTAATGGTGGTAAAATAAACATTACCACAGGTGGTACATTAACACGAACACAGAGTGATATCGTCACAAATACGATTGTACATACAAACGGAAATACAACTGCTTCGCTTCTAGAAAATAAGCTCATCATCAATAACAAAGAGATCGCACTAGACTATGGAGCTTATACAACACCAGAAATTTTTAAAGTAGGCAAAAAAGTGTTAATTACACTGACCAATACAGAGACAAGTCAAGTCTTGTGTTTTAATGAAAAAGGAGAGCCCATAGACAACTTCCCTGTCTACGGAATTGGACCAGCATATTTTGATTATTTAGAACGCAATAAGAATCTTGGATTTGTAACACAAGGGGATGCCAATAGCATTCTGATTTATCAGATTAATTAGCACTGTATCAATCTCTGAAAAAAGAATATGAGCTACTAAAAAACCCAAGCAAATCATGCAGGTAAATAGCAGCATAGTTCTAAAAAAGGGATAAAACTTCATAAACTTACTTCAAATGCTACCATGTAACACATATATGTTACATATGTGATACTAGTAGGATATTAGTATTTATATAATTGCGTACATTTATAACACTCACTAATCCTATCTCGCTATGCGAATAATATTCTTATTGTTTGTCATTATAATTTGTTCTAAGTCTGTTCATGGTCAAACTCAAAAAAAAATTGACTCATTACATAGCATTATAGCAAATACGAATGATATTGATACAAAATTAGAAGCATATGCAGAGATTATAAATATAGAATCTTCAACAAACCTAGATCACATGCTTCTAAGTATTGAAAAGGTGAAAGATTTACATAAAAAAGAATCTTGTGATAAATGTCTTGGTATTGCGATGTATTGGGAAGGTCGTTATCATTATTATAATGGCAATTTTGCAAAAGCAATTCCATTTTTTGAATCAGCAGTTAAAACTTCTTTTGAGGCCGGTGATAACTACACTAGCAACAAAGCCCTTACGCTACTTTCAGCAATATATTTTAGCGTAAATGACTATCCAAATGCTGAGAAATATGCAAATCAACTCATCACTAAAGGAGAAGCACAAAGTGAACTATCTGATGCACTTATAGACGGTTATTTTATGAAGGGACTCATTAATGATGACCAAAGCTATTATAGTTTAGCAATCACTAATTACAACAAAGCTGATTCTTTAAACTCAGTAAAAAAAGGCCCAAATTTTCATGCATATCAGGCAAAACTATACAACAACCTTTCCATTGTTTTTATACAAGTAGAAGACTTTGAGAAAGCCGAAGAGTATCTAAAAAAAACAGAACTTAATTACAAAAAAGATGAAAATAAAGAAGGATTATACTCTGTAAAGCAAAATTTCGGGTATTTAAAAGTTGAACAAGGAGATTATCAGAAAGCAATTGATATTTTATCTGAGACAAACACCTATTACAAAGAGCTTAAAATGAAGCATAGAGAAGGGGAATCTAACTACCTATTGGGGCGAGCCTATTATGGACTAAATCAATATAGAAAAGCCATACAACATTTAGATAGATCTTTAGTAGCTTTTAAGAATGCAGGAGATACCCTAAATTCAGGGCTAAGCCATAAATACATAGGCGATAATTATCTAAAAATAAACAATGTAGATAGCTCAGCCTACCATTTCAAACAAGCTTTAGATATTTTTAATTCCTTGAATGCTCATAGAAATCAATTAAACACTTTGAAATCTTACGCGAGTTTATTTGAAAAAACAAAAGATTATCAAAAAGCACTACAGTTATTCAAAGAAGTAGATAGCATCAATGCTATTTTTCAAATAAAGCAAAATGAAAAAAGTGTTTTTGAATTAGACACCAAATACCAAACCGAGAAAAAAGAACAAGAAATTGCACTACTACAAGCGCAAAACCAGGCTGTAGAAGCTCAAAAGAAAAACCAACGCAATCTTTTATTAGGAGGCATTGGATTGACTTCTATCGCAGGAATCTTCCTCTTTTTAGGATTTAGAAACCGTAAAAAAACAAACGATAAATTACGTGAGTTAGACTCCATGAAGTCAAGCTTTTTTGAAAATATCTCTCATGAATTTAGAACCCCATTAGCACTCATCGCTGGACCCGTAGAGCAGCAACTTCAGAAAACAGATATAGAGCCTTCAGAAAAGAAAAACTTAACCATTGCGCAACGTAATACCAAACGTTTACTCACGCTTGTAGATCAATTACTGGACCTATCAAAACTAGAAACAGGTCATTTCAAACTCAAAGTACAACAAGGAGACTTAGGTGTTTTCTTAAAATCACTCGCCAGTTCTTTTAACTATCTTGCACAAGAGAACAACCAAACCTATACAGTCAACATTGATGTTCCTGAGAATACCTATTATTTTGATGCCGATGCGGTAGAAAAAATAGTCACAAATCTCATCAGCAACGCGATAAAGTTCAGTCCTAACGGAGAAGCGATAGAAATCACAGGAACGATACAAGATCAAAAATTACAGCTTAGCATTAAAAATTCAGGGGCTCCACTGTCCCAAGAAGCACTTCAAACCATCTTTAACCGTTTTGAACGTATCGATGAGCAAACCGCTGGGACAGGCATCGGTCTGGCACTTTCAAAAGAATTAGTTGTATTACACAAAGGAACGATCCAGGCACATAGTAAAGATCCTTGGACAACATTTACAATGACTGTACCTGTTACTGAAGCAGCATTTTCTGAAACTGAAAAAGCAAAGGGAGTAATCTCTGAGACCGCTTTCGCGAACCTGCCTCGCCGGCAGGCAGGAGCGGAAACCACCTCCATACAAGATGAAATCACAATAGAAGAAATTGATATATTCTCAAAAGACACCCAACCTATCCTACTCATTATAGACGACAACGCCGATCTGAGAACCTATGTGAGTTCGCTATTTGAGGACACATACACCATATATATGGCACAAGATGGTGCCGAAGGCTTTGACATCGCCTCTTCGGTAGTTCCCGATCTGATTATTACAGATCTCATGATGCCAAAAGATGATGGGATTACGCTTACGCGAAATTGCAAGACCACCGAAGCCACTTCACATATTCCTATTGTAATGCTCACCGCAAAAGCAGGAGACGAAAACCAACTCCTAGGCCTAGAAAACGGAGCTGACGCTTATATCTCAAAACCGTTTAACACCGAAATCCTTAAAACAACAGTCCATAATTTACTTGATACGCGCAAAAAACTACAAGAGCGTTTTAGTCAAGAAGTCATTCTGATTCCTAAGGATATGGCGGTAAATAGCGTAGACGAGCGTTTTCTTGACAATCTCAAAGAAGTCGTAGACACACAAATCATAGAATCTGATTTCACCACCGAATCTTTTGCAAAAGCATTAGGCATGAGCAGGATGCAATTACACAGAAAACTAAAAGCACTTACAGGACTTTCCTCAACAGAGTTTATACGAAGTCAGCGTCTGAAATTGGCTGCACAACTTCTTAAAAAATCAGAGATTAATGTATCACAAGTAGGATATGCTGTTGGATTTAATAACCATTCTTATTTCACAAAATGCTTTAAAGAACAATACGGAGTCTCCCCTTCTGACTACGCAAAAAAATCATAAATAACTTTTCTTCATAGGGGCTAACACCCCATTTTTACTAGCCTGTTACATATGTGACAGGCTTTGTTACATCTGTGCTAATCCTAAGCACCATTCTAAAATAGCTTTGTCTTCAAGTTAGTAGTTCATCATGGTTCACCTTTTAAAAACACAATGAATAAGAAGTCTAAACAACTTAAAGGCACACTTCCTCCAATGCCAGGTCATAAAATTTACCTCAATGTAAATGCACTTCAGGAAGGAGACTATGAATTAAAAATTATGGATAAAAATAAAGTCATCAAAAAAACAACTTTTAAAAAATAATCCTATGAAAATATACAATCCCACTTCTTTTGATCAACCACTTTAAACTACAATTATGAAAACAAATAAAACAGTAAAACAAATCATCTTACTATTCATCTTTGGAGCACTTGCCATAAGTTGTGCTAGCGATGATGAACCTGTTGTTGTAAACGAAATGCCTGAAGAAGAAATGATGGACCCTACCGATCCAGATATAGCAAATCTAGATCTCACGTTTACACTTCACACACAACAAGATCAAATCGGAGATTTTGCTTTCCAAGAGATGGCAGTCTTTAATGGAAGCGTGCACTCTTATTATGGCGCAGGACTAGGAGCTACTAAAGAAATGCCTTACAACTTAGGCGTCTGGCATAGTGATAATGGCATTGCCTGGGTATCTGACACCTCATTTGGCAGCGAGCGTAGAGGGCATTCTGTTACCGAATTTAATGGAGATTTATTTCTTATAGGCGGTGCAGATAATGATGACAATGACTTAGAAGAAGTATGGGTAAGCAACGACGGCGTTTTCTGGACTCTTGGATCAGACCTTCTTCCGTTTGGAGGAGTATCTTTTCATAGTACGGTAGCTTACAATGGACAGCTTTATCTTATTACGGATGATTACGAAGATGACGCGGGCACGCAAATGATGGCCGTATACAGATCTGATGATGGATTCAACTGGAATCTCATCGCAACCAATGTATTTCCTGTTCGTACTGCAGCAGAAACCGTCGTTTTTAATAATAAAATCTATCTCATAGGAGGTACCAATGACACTAATTTTCTAAATGATACCTGGACTACAGAAGATGGTATTACTTGGGCCGAAGTCACCCCTACGGGAGCATTTGTAGATCCTATTGTCTTTCACTCCCTAAACACATACGACAATGCATTATGGCTCATAGGAGGCTGGAGCATCACCAACCAATACAACAATCACATCTGGTATTCTCAAGACGGCATCAACTGGATTACGTATGATGGTGAGATTCCTTTTGACGGGTTATATGCACATGACGCGTTGGTGTATGGGGATGAGCTCTGGATTTTTGGAGGTGTACAAGAAGATGGACTCTCTGGTGCTATTGGCTCTATAAAAATAAATGACTAACACACTAATTACTATATCATGAAAACAACATTTTATCTCACTATCGTAGCAATGCTATTTGTGTCCGCTTTCGCGAAAGCGCAAACAAAAACAACCACAACCACAACAAAAGAAACCCCTACAACCCAAAACAACCTTCCAGCTAATGGAAATGTATTAGACCAGCAAGCACAAGTACTAGGAAATATTTTTGGTGATTTAGGTGGAATTAAGGAAATGCAAGGCATAGATGGCTATATGGATCTTCTTAATAAAAGTGATGTAGATCCAGAGCTCAAGAAAAAATTAACCGAGCAATACAAACTTATAGCGTTGAGTGATGATCCAAAAAAGAAAAAAGAGATGGAACTCAAATTCACGCAAATGTTACAAAAAGCCTTGAAAGAAGGTCAAGAAAAAGACGCATTAAAAACCAAAGGATAATATCATGAAAACACAACACATCATATTCGTTTTTTGCCTTCTTTTATGTAGTTCTGGAGCAAAGGCACAACTCTTTAAAAAATTAGGAGAAGCCGCCGAAAAATCTGCCGAACGCGCGGTAGAAAGAAGAGTAGAAAGAGAAACTACCAAAAAAACAGACCAAGCACTTGACAGTGTTTTTAAGAAAAAGAAAAAAAAGAAGAAGAAACGTAAAAACAAAGCGAAAGACACAGGTCAGGATGAAAACACTTCTTCCAACGAAGCGTCTACAGAGTCAAGCCCTACCATAAAGCGAAGTTCTGATTTTACACCAGGTAATATCACCATTTTTGAAGATCAATTTACCAAAGACAACCCTGGTGATTTTCCCGTACAATGGGATACCAATGGCAGTGGTGACATCGCGATGATTAACAACCAGAAATGGATGCGATTAAGTGGGCGCTCCAAATACATCCCATTGACCAAAGAATCCCTTCCAGAAAACTACACCATAGAGTTTGATCTCTTTACGGATGGACTAGATGGTAAAACAAGTTCTCAAGCTTTTCTTACCCTCCTTATTGAAGACAACACAGGCTTTAAACGAGCCAAAGACTGGTGTATGGCAGAGATTTCTGTGTGTCAATTTATAGGGAATAACGGGGTGGTAGAAAAAGTCGCCGATGGGAAACGCCAACTTCGTAATCAGATAGGAAAGGACTATCGAGAAGCGATTAATGGAAAATCACACGTTGCTATCGCAGTAAACAAAACACGCATGCGTGTATGGCTAAATGAAAATAAACTAGTAGATGTCCCAAGGCTTGTTCCCGAAAATGCCAATGTATTTAAACTTGCGGTAAGAGGTCTTAGAGATCCAGAAGGCATGGATGAAATTTACATTTCTAATATCCGCATCGCAAAAACAGGCGAAGACAATCGCAGTAAATTACTCACAGAAGGACGCCTTACCACTAACAGTATTCTATTTGAATCGGCGAGTGCGACGCTTAAAGATAGTTCGTTTCCGACCATTCGGGAGATTGCTACCGTACTAGAAGAAAACCCTGAGGTAAACATCAAGATTATAGGACATACCGATGATGATGGACCGGAAGATCGTAATCTTACGCTTTCGCGAAAGCGTGCCGACGCCGTAAAGAAAATGATGACAACCGCTTACGGAATCGATGCATCCAGAATCACCACCGATGGCATGGGAGAAAGTCAACCTGTTGCATCTAACGCTACCAAAGAAGGAAAAACCCTTAACCGACGCGTAGAGTTTGTAAAGCTTTAAATACAACTTAAAATTAACAGACATGAAAACACTTTTAAAAATGGCAGGAATGCTCGTTTTATTACTTACGCTTGGATGTGGTAATAATGACGACACTACACCTCCCGAAATGGAAATAACAGCATCCATCATAGGTGACTGGCAACGTACCTCCGGAAGCCTTATAGGAGTCCAATGGGAATATCTATTAATAAAACCTGACAATACCATGAATCTATTTTTTCAAGATGATAACGGTTTTAGGGATGAAAATACAGGTAATTATACCGCAACAGACAATCAAGTTACTGTAGAAATTGGTTTTTTCGGGAGTGTATTACTCAATTACACTCTGACTGATAGCACGTTAGAACTTCTGGACAGTAGTGGTAATGTGAGTACCTATAACCGTGTGACCAATGCGCCTTCTAGTGACACTTGGATTCAAAAATTAACCATTATATCACAAGGGGATGCTCCCTGGGATGAAACAGCAGATATTGCGTTTAATGGCACACAAATCCTCTTAGGTAACGGATATGCCGCAGATAATATTGGACTGATCAACCCCGAGACATTTGCGCTAGACGGTGTGATTATCACAACACAATCTGCGTTTGCCGTAGAGGTAGAAAAATTTGATGTTCCAGACAAGTATATTTTTCAATCTAATAATGGATCGACACAATTTAAAGCCTACACAGAAAACACAAACACAGAAGCCTTTACCTCTCTTGAGCTAGGTCCTTGGATTTATGGGCTTGCCTCTAAAGAAGGCCTTACGGTATGGGCTTCTAGCGGTAATGAAGAAACACTTTATCTACTAGATTACAACAATGAAAGCGCACAAATAATTACCAGAACAATCCCTCTTGACAGGAGGGTTGATGGCATGGATTATCAAAACGATTTACTCTATGTATGCTCTCAAGGTAATATATACATCTGTGATGTTTCTTCTTCTTTTGAAGTTCTTGAAACGCTCACCGTTGAGGGATATAGAGCCTATGGCATTGCCTTTGACGGCACCAACTTCTGGATCAATGCATCCTCTAATAATGGCGACCCTAACCAACTTATCAAAACCAGTTTAACACTCTAAAAACAAGTATATGAAAGCACTCATAATCTTGATCGTTTTATTTATAACGACACCGCTACTCGCACAAAATAATTGCAGTAAGTATTATGCTTCCAAACCCGGGAGGAAATTAATTCATAAAGTATATGACAAAAGAGAACGCCATAGCATGACCACAGAGTACAATGTAGAAAGTGCCAACGCTTCAGGAATACAAATGAATTTTAATCTTTGGGACAAACGCGGAGAACACATCACAGGGGGTAAGTTAGCATTAGGTTGCAACAACAGAACGACTTACCTCGCTCCAGAATCTATCATGACCGATTTATTGAGTCAATATGAAGATATGGAATACACGGTGACCACCACAGACAGGCTTGCGATTCCTAATCATTTAGAGATTGGGCAAAACTTACCCGATGCAAGTGCTTCTATCAATTTAAATGCACAGATTTTGGCTATCAACTTTGATATTGTGTTATCCAATAGAAAAGTCATACGAAAGGAGCAAATAGAAACTCCAGCGGGAATTTTTGATTGTTTTGTAATTACGTATGATAATGAGATGAGAGGTAGCCTCGCTTCAAGAAATTACAAATGCACTGATTGGATTGCCGAAGGGATAGGCATGGTCAAACAGGAAACCTATAAAGAAAATGGCCGCCTGATGAGTCGGTCGCTATTAAATGAAGTCACCGATTTTTAATCTTACAATTAATTAGCCCAAACCCAATACTACAAACTATCTAGGTTTTATTACGATAAATCTTCTCTCACTATCTCACTCATTGTCGTATTGGGTTTTTTAAAAATTACGCTTTCGCGAAAAAACATACTGGATAGGCACTTTCCGAAAGCTCAAAACAACTAACATCATGAAAACACTTTTTAAATACCTATGCGCCTCTTTTCTAGTATGCTGCCTGATAGCTTGCGAGACAGACGTACCAGAGACAGATACTGTTGCCCCAACCTTCTCTTTAAAAATCACAGGAGATGGTTTTGATAGAACCTTTACGCAAGATGATACTTTTGACAACTTACAACTCAACCTACGTGCTGGGATTTCTTATGATTTTATACTAGGAGGTGTTGATCAAGGCGGAGTCCGCCAAGTGCAATTCCAATATTCACCCATTTCAACACCTATAAGTACGACTATACCTTCTCCTTGGACAGAAAACAACAATGGATTTTCATCTACGATCCGATTTAATGGAGATCGTAACAATGCCTTTACGGCACAATTACTTTCAGGCACCTTTACCGCGACTTTAGGAAGTGAAGAAATAATAGCCGAAACCTTCTATATCCGTGTAGAAGATTTTGGAGGTGAAAGTGGCCCGCCGTTCAATATCACAGAGGCTGTTTTAAATATTGTGATCGCAAATCATCCCACAGCAGTTGTTACAATGTAACATATGATTGTAACAAAAAACCGAAGCCTAGGCTTCGGTTTTTTGTTGTATTTCTGCTTCAAACAAAGTAGTAAAATGTTTGAGTAATTTTTCTTTTACTTCAGCTTCATCAACGTTGGATTTTCCTAGTTCAACATTGAGAGACGTCACTGCTTTATCTTTAATGCCGCAAGGAATCATTAAGTCGAAGTATCCTAAATCTGCATTCACATTAAACGCAAAACCGTGCATGGTCACCCAACGACTAGCACGCACACCCATCGCACATATTTTTCGTGCAAACGGAGTTCCTACATCAAACCAAACCCCTGTTTCACCAGGAGAACGTTCGGCGTTGAGGCCATAATCTGCAAGGGTTAAAATGACCATTTCTTCTAGCAATCGTAAATACTTATGGATATCTGTAAAGAAATTTTCTAAATCTAGGATAGGATAGCCTACAATTTGGCCAGGTCCATGATAGGTAATATCACCTCCTCTGTTTATCTTATAGAACGTAGCGTTTTTTTCTGCAAGTTCTTTTTCGCTGACAAGCAAATTATCAAAATCACCACTCTTCCCTAATGTAAATACATGCGGATGCTCTACCATAAGGAAATAATTAGGAGTCGCAAGTCCGGCATCTTCACGTCTATTCTTGATTTTTATATCCAGAATTTCTTTGAAAAGTTCCTCTTGATAATCCCAAGTTTCTTTATAATCTCGGTTGCCTAAGTCCTGAAGTTGGATTGTTTTATTCACAATACAAAGATACGGAGAAACAAAAATCCTTCTAATACCAATTTAATTTTAAAATATTACATAAAAGGCGACGTAGTTTTTTATTCTAAAGACACCGTGATTATATTGCATAGCCATAGCTACGGAATGTATGAGCAAGGAATTTAGAATGAAAAAGAGCAAGCCTATATGCAACATTTTATGGTTAAAATGGTATAAATATATTGCCTAGAAGGATTTTGTGTTAAAATATAAACGCTTTTATTTATCCTCTAGAACGACTTCAAAGTTTTCAAGAACCTTGGTTTTTTCTTCCATTAACTCACTCCACGGCACCACAAAAGTCACTGTCTTTCCATCTTCAGAAATCACAGCTCCCTCAGGAGATACTGAGATCACTTTTCGGGGAAACACATATTCCAATTTCATGGTAGCATTTTCAAGTTCGGTGGTAAATTGACTCATCATTCCTTTGAGCATCGCCTCTTCTTGACTTTCTTCTTCATCTGATGTTAGATTATTTTTTAGGGCTTCAAGGTCTAGTTTTGTCTCTTCCTTAAGGAGTCCTTCATCTTCCAGATGTTCACTTAAACTTTTGGGATCTGTCCTTCTAAAGGTATTATTTTCAAACGTATAGATTACTTTATCTAAAGACATCATGTCTCCTCCAGGGGCTGATTGTTCTTTTTGCACTTCGCTTTTTGCTTGGTCAAACACTTCATCTACTTCATAAGCTACACGCTCTAATTCTGAAAAGGTTGTAAAATCTTTAGAAATATTCATTTTAAACTCTCCATTAGCTTCATCCATTTTCATCGCCATGGTAAAATCCTTAAGTTTCTCTATTTTAGCGCGATCTTCTGCGGGTAAACCAGCAATACTGTCTTTATGGTCTCTAATAAGATCTGCAAAAACGATTACAGTGTCTGTTTTTGTCTTTTTTTTATCAGGATTAGAAGCGCCACCTCCCATCTCATTGGCCATCGTCATCATGGCAGAAAGATCAAAAGAAGTCTCATAATGACCTCCCATATTTTCATTAAAAACAATGCGTTCTTGGACATTACAACTCACTAGTATAAAAACTAATAAGCCGCATAATACTCCTACTCTTTTTGTCATTTTAGTTATTTTTTGGATTATTTAGTATGACTAGGGCCGCAATAACACCAGGCACCCAACCACACAGCCAAAGTAAGAAAACTATTAATACCGATCCACATCCTCTTCCAATGACGGAAAGAGGTGGAAAAAATATGGCTAAAAGTACACGCCAGAAACTCATAAGATTTGATTTTGACACCCCGTATTCAGCAGGGTATGATTGATTGATGTATGCTATACGTCTGTAAAAGAAAGATATTGTTACATCTTTCAACGCAGGAAATCTATCTTTTTTATATTAGCGTTTTAAATCACTATGAGACACAAGCTTTTTATACTAATGTTACTTACCTGCAGCTTCTCATGGGTATGCTTTGGACAATATGAATTTTCTGGACAAATAGACACTAAGAATTGGGAAGGTGACATCTACCTCTCTATCGTCAGAGACTACAGAAAGCTATCAGGAATCTATCCAGAGCAAATTATTAATAAGACCACACCAGATGCTTTTGGGCATTTTACCTTTTCGGGAAATAACTTATCGCCCGAAAACAATATGTATCGCATACATATAGATAGTTGTCCTGAAGAATCAAAAGATGCGGCACATTTTACAGGACATTGTCTAAACAGTAAAGAAGTCCTGTTTGTGGCCAACAACAAAGACAAAATCACACTCCCCTTTACCTTTGATCAAGAAATCTTTTGCAGTGTTGCATCTACCAATGAAAAAGCAAATACCTTTATTAAGATAGATTCCCTCAAAGAATTAATGCGGTATGAATTTGGTTCCTACAGAAGTCAAGCTAATTGGGACCTCAATGCCCAAAAATGGTTTAAAAAATTTCAAGACTACGGTCAACAACTAGACGAACCCCTCGCTGAATTGTATGCCTATGCATTCCTTTCTGATCGCTCTCGAGACCTTTACAACTATTACCTACAAGATCTAGAACAAACAAATTATTATCAAGAACTTGCCGCTAGGTTAAACGAAAAATACCCAAACCAACCCTACACAGAACAATTTAAAAAAGAACTTGCTGCCGATTATTTCTTAATCCGTAAACCTGAAGCAACCCCAACATCTAACTGGATATATATTCTAGGTTTTTTATTAATTGTATCACTTCTTACAAATGCATATTTTCTATTTTTTAAAAGAAAAGCACCTGCTCAGACACCCACGTCTTTAACAAATCAAGAACAAAAAGTATTAGACTTAATTCTACAAAATCGTACCAATAAAGAAATTGCTTCTGAGATATTTGTCAGTGTGAGTACTGTAAAAACACACATTAACAGCATTTATAAAAAACTAAATGTATCCAATAGAGAGGAAGTTAAATCTCTTTATAAAAAATCTTAGACAAACTACTTTGATAACTGCACAAGGGGTATTAACAAGATACGCTCACTTTTATATTTCAAGGCATTATAGATCTTTTGCTAAATAAAAAAATTTAATCATCTGATTATCATTACACTATTAAATTTCCACCTAGGGTCTAGTCCCTCTTCCCATCCCCTGTTTCTTTACTGTTTATGGTTTTAATCTCAATTTAGAACCCTATTTAAAAATAAGAAACAATGAAGAAAAACATCCTCTTTACAATGGCAATAATTGCTTTTCAAACTATTGGATTTTCGCAATCCTTTAACCACGAAGAAACACAAAATAAATCCTCTTTCCTCCTAGGAAAGATTAATAAAGAAGCGCTCAGTGAAGCGCCCTATGCCACTTGGTTTACCAAAGGATTTGACGAGTACACTCCAGACGTCACAACCATCAATTCTTTAAAAGGATCACTATCCGCATACACCCTCACTGCCTTTATGGGAACGTGGTGCGGGGATAGCAAACGAGAGATTCCTCGATTATATAAAATCTTAGAAGCCGCTCAATTCCCTCTCGATCGACTTACACTTGTTGCCGTGGCTAGAAATGCCGAAAACTACAAACAAAGCCCCGGAGGAGAACATGAAGGCATAAATATCCATCGTGTCCCTACAATCATATTTTACAAAGACGGAAAGGAAGTCAACCGCATTGTAGAATCACCTGTGGTGAGTTTAGAACAAGATATGCTGGCAATCCTTAAAAACAACTACACACCCAATTATCACATAGTGACCCTCACCAATGAACTCCTAGAAGATCTTGGTACTGAAAAATTCATCAAAAAATCACATAAAAACGTAAAAGAACTTCAAAAATATGCGCAAAAAACGAGTCAACTCAACACCTACGCTAGTGTACTTTTTTACGCTGGGGAAACAGAAAAAGCCATTGCAGCTCTAAAATTTAACACACAACTCTATCCAACAGAAAGCAGTACTTTTTTAAATCTTGGCAACAAATTGGCTAAACTAGAAAGATCTGAAGAGGCCTTAGAAGCCTACAAAAAAGCACTTTTATTAAACCCTGACAACAAAAAAATTCAAGAAGCGATAGACCTATTGAAGGCGAATATCAAATAGATCAAATCCCTATGCAGAATAAGATTGAATTTTAATCACGTAACGAGTATCTTTGCACGCTTAAAACAATAGTGTATGGCACTCTCAGAACAAGAACAAGTACGTCGTGATAAATTATCACGCTTGCGCAAAATGGGTATCGACCCCTATCCCGCTCCTTTATATCCAGTAAATAATACATCTACCAAGATAAAACAGGAGTACAAGGAAGGGATGAAGGTCATCATCGCTGGGCGCTTGATGTCTAGACGTATCCAAGGATCTGCCTCTTTTGCTGAGCTTCAAGATGCTGAAGGCCGTGTGCAAGTGTATTTTAACCGTGATGAGATTTGTACAGGAGATGATAAATCAAAATACAATGATGTCTATAAGAAATTATTAGACATCGGTGATTTTGTAGGGATTGAAGGTGAGTTATTCACTACCAAAGTAGGAGAAATCACTGTGATGGTAAAAGACTTTACGCTCTTAAGTAAGTCACTACGCCCATTACCACAGCCTAGAGTAGACGAAGACGGAAAGGTGCATGATGAGTTTAACGATCCTGAATTACGTTACCGCCAACGATATGTAGATCTTGTAGTGAATCCAAAAGTAAAAGACACCTTTGTCAAACGTACACAAATCACTACGGCAATTCGTGATTTTTATAATGAGATGGGATTCTTAGAAGTAGAAACTCCCATCTTACAACCCATCCCTGGAGGTGCTTCTGCACGTCCGTTTATGACCCATCACAATGCGCTAGATATTCCTTTATACCTGCGTATTGCTAATGAGTTATACCTAAAAAGATTAATTGTAGGAGGCTTTGATGGCGTATATGAATTTGCAAAAGATTTCCGTAACGAAGGGATGGATCGTACGCACAACCCAGAATTTACGGTCATGGAAATGTATGCTGCTTACAAGGATTATGAGTGGATGATGGATACCACAGAGCAATTGCTTGAAAAAGTAGCGATAAAGCTTCATGGTACGCCAGAAGTGCCTTTCGGCGAAAATATTATTAACTATAAAGCCCCCTACAAGCGTATTGGAATTTTAGATGCGATTAAGGAACATACGGGCTACGATTTATATCAAAAATCAGAAGAAGAAATTCGTGATGCAGCTAGAGCGCTAGGCCTTGAGGTAGATGAAACTATGGGGATTGGAAAACTAGTCGATGAGATTTTTGGAGAGAAGTGTGAGCATTTATACATCCAACCTACCTTCATTATGGATCATCCAGTAGAAATGAGTCCGCTGACGAAGAAGCACCGAAGCAAAGAAGGATTGACAGAACGTTTTGAATTGATGGTAAATGGGAAGGAATTAGCAAATGCCTATACCGAGTTGAATGACCCTATCGATCAGCGTGAGCGTTTTGAAGACCAATTAAAGCTCTCTGAAAAAGGAGATGACGAAGCGATGTTTATCGATCAGGATTTCTTACGTGCTTTGGAGTATGGAATGCCTCCTACCTCTGGAATTGGTATTGGTATTGACCGTCTTGCGATGTTTATGACCAATAATCAGTCGATTCAAGAAGTACTTTTCTTCCCGCAGATGAAACCAGAAAAGAAACCTTTAGAGCTTACTGATAATGAAAAAGCGATCTACGAGGTTCTTAAAAAAGAGAAAACCATAGCATTGGGCGCACTAAAAACAGCTACTGGATTAAGCAACAAAGGCTGGGACAAAGGCCTCAAAGGTCTGACAAAACTCGGCGTTGCTAAAGTCACTAAGGATGATAGCGGATTGACGGTGACATTAGAGAGTTAAAATTCACATCGTTAATAACTTATATACAAAGACCTGCTTTTATAAAGTGGGTCTTTTTTCTTTTCTTACACGCTTTCGCGAAAGCGTAAATACCCGTAAAAACCCCTGTTTTTAAAAAACTGATTCTAATTATTTTTGTAGCTCATTAATAACCAAAACTAGTAACCCCCATGAAGAAAATCTATACCTTCGTCACTGCTGGGCTTGTTTTACTTTTATGTACCGCATGTCCTGGCCCCACTAAAACAATAAGTTATAAGGTAAGCGTCACACCTATCGCTGCATCAAATGCACCTGCCTTACAATCGTTTGCACATGCCACTTCTGGAGAAGATTGGCTTTTATTTGCAGGCCGTACCAATAAAGATGCTTTAATTGGTGGACTTCATAATTTAGATGCCAATTATGCAGACTCCTCGTTTATACCTAAATCATTTAACACAAAAATTTACACCTATAATCCAACGAATGATACCGCCTGGGATATTGACTACACGGTATTTATGAAAGGGCTTAAAACTCATTTAGCGAAGGATACTACGTCTACGATGTATCAATCGTTTAAAAAGTTAGAAAAAGATAGTATCAACTTCACTTCGATTTTTGTGAATTCAAATCCGCTAGTCACCCAAGATGATGGATATATGTATCTAATAGGCGGATATGGTCCAAAGAACTTTGAGTATTTTGAAGAAACCCCAAATTGGCACCAAGATACCACGGTTACAGATCATAAAAAGCAAGAATATATCACGTATGATCAGGTTGTGAGATTACACATCGAATCGTTAATAAAATTGACAAAAAAGGAAACCCTTACCGATGCAGAGTGGTCAAACATTTTTAGATATGACACGGCAGCTTCTCTCGTTAGTACAGGTGCTGAAGTATTAAAATTAGGAAGCACTTTTTATGTGGCAGGTGGTCACAATTTTACAAGTAGTAGTCAAAAATACCTAGATGCTGTATATCCATTTTCAGTAAAGCCTTCTAAAACAACCTTATCTTTGGGTGTAACTGTTTCTGCAGCTATTTCTGATGTCTCTGATCCTACCGACCCCTCAGCTGATAATGTATCCATTTTTCGCCGCAGAGACGGTCCTGTAGTCCCTTCAATGTATTACAATGAAACAGAAAAAACAATGGAACAAAGCCTTACGTTTTATGGAGGGGTTTTTAAACCTGGAGAAGATCTACAAGCATGGAATGACGCGATTTATGTACACCCAGATTGGGCAACAGAAAATAAATTATACACCTACGACACGGCTTACAATCAAGACAATTTTAATGTGTATGCCTGTGGTAATTTCGTTGGGTTTGATAGTGACACCAATGTATTACATACCTTTTTATTAGGAGGTATCGGTGATGGGAAGCCTTCAAGTACCTTATCTGGTTTTACAAATACTGGATTACATATTACGATGGATGTTAAAAAGCAACCTATGCAGAGCGCTATTAAAGATACACTTCATAATGTATTTGGAAATACATCTAATTTTTATGGTGCAGAGTCCATTCTCATAAAAAACAGCACTAGTATTTCTCAAAAAATAGGAGAAATTAACTCTGAGATTGTCGATCTGAAGACAACCTTAGGCACAAATAGTGAAGTTGTTATCGGCCACATCTATGGAGGTATAGAAGCATTTGAATCCAATCCTGGCACGTACGGGCAAGGAAAATCTGCAGCCTCTAGTAAAATATGGAAAGTAACCCTTACAAAACAAGAAGAATAAATAAACCTATTATTTAAAAACATCAAAGCCTTCTATCGCGAGATAGGAGGCTTTTTTTTTCAATTCAAACAATTATTATTTAGAGTCTACAAATTCATTTTCTACCCAAACACCTTGTAGCACTATCTCTCCAGAAGTGTCAAATAGCTTTCCTTTTCCGTTTTTCTTATTATGCTTCCATTTACCACTCCATTTTGAATGGTCTACGAGAATCATAGACCCTTTCCCATGTCGTTGATTATTTTTAAAAGATCCTTCATACCGTGTTCCATCCGGCCAAGTATAAGTCCCTCTCCCTGAAATGACAGAACCTGATAAATTGCCTGAATATTTTGTTCCGTCAAACCAACTAATATTTCCTTTTACAAGATTACCAGAAGCAACTTCGACATCAAAGCTGGCACCCTGTAAAGTAAATTTATGCCATCCATCTGGTAATTGTGCGATATCTGGACTAAAAGGGATGGCATTTATGGCTTGAGCTTGCAGATTAAAAATAGTAGTCATCATTAGACTAACGATAAAGAATATCTTTTTCATAGGTTTTATTTTTTAGCATTTACCTAGGTGTGTCGGCAAATACAATCGAGTACTTACAAAATGAAAAGAAATCTTTTTGGGTAATGAATCTATAATGACCTCGACACATTACCAGTAATTAACATATGAAATAGATATGAAAACAAATCATCAGAAAGACATCATCATATTTGATGGAGAATGTAATTTATGTAATGGTGTCATAGGTTGGCTTTTGAAATTTGCACCTACTGCTACTTTTCACTTTTTGCCTTTTCAATCTCCAAAAGGACAAGAATTATTAAGACAGTATCATCGACCTACAGATCAGTTAGACACTGTTATTCTCATTAATCAAACAGGAATACACACACATTCTGATGGCTTTTTAAAAATAGTAGCTGAAATACCCAAATGGAAACGCGTCGCTGCATTACTTGGATTTATACCGAGAATGTTAAGAGATTACGTATACAAAACAGCTTCCCGTAATCGTCTAAGATGGTTTGGAGTCTCTAAAAGCTGCACTATACATTTTGGATAAAAACAAAACGGATGGCAAAACCATCCGTTTTTTTAAATATAGCCGTCTTATGCAAAATAAACATCTATTGTAGACCTACTTTTTAACTTTATACTACAAAAACTACCTACAAATGTCCACACACAAAACCATCGTATATTTAATGCCTAATCACTTTATTAACAGCAATGTACTACAGCTTTTTTATAAACACGTAAAACCCGATAGTATATTACGTCCTATCGGGTTTCTCACACCACACAACAAAGCACAATAACCTGTTATTACGCTTTGTTATCTAACTTTCTTTTTGTTCCAAAAACTTAATATCTCTTGTGTTCTTTTGCACCGCAATAGCAGCAAAGAGACTTAGGAAAAAAGAAATGCCATAAAAGCCTTTTTCACTCAATGCTAAGTTTGCATTCCATAAGCCTATAACAAGTAATAATATAGAGACGATGGTCACAAACCAACTCACTCCATAATATATATCTGTTACAGGAATTCCTTCTAATCTATCTCTCACTGTTTTTTGAACCGAAATCACTGAAAATAAGCCAAATAACAATATTGTAAAGTAGTATCCTTTTTCATTAAGATCCATCGTAGCATTCCATAATCCGACACAAAAAGAGACCATTCCTATGAGTAAAGATGCCCAAGATGCTGATATAAAAGCAGCAGTTGGTTTTGCATCAAATACTCCTTTTACTTTTTCCTTTTTTTCTGTTTCAATTTTTACTTGATTTTCCATAGTTGTGTGTTTTAATGTTTGTGTAATTTTCTTATGTATTTATGAGTGTATCACCACAGGAATAACAATGTGGCAGGTGTGCATAATTCTTAGTATCACAGGTAGTACAATTTTTAAAAAGTTGAAGTCCGCAGTGACGACAATAGGTCGTCACCCTTAGGGTTCCCGATCGGTTTTTACGTTTTCCACTTTGAAAAATCTCATTGATCAAATAATCTTTGCCGCAACTAGGACACATATGATTTTCTAATGCCTTCTCTGCAACTTCATTTTTGATTTGTTTAGAGCGTTCTACAGAGGATAGCTGTAGCTCTTCTTTCTTTCTTTTAACAAAAGCTTTTAAGTGTTTTATCGCATATATTCCGAGGAGTACAGATAATAGAATCCCAATAGCATAGCGCACATACCCTCCATAACTTGGTAAATAGGGAACCAATCCGATAAAGAAGGCATAAAACGCAAAGAATACAACGCCCCTAAACAATGGCCAATAACTGTGCTTTCGTTTTTTAAGCAATAGCCAGATTCCTAACAATAATACTGGAATTACAAATAACAACCGACTTATAAAAATGTGTAAGTCATAGGCTCGCTCGGCTTTTACATATAGTTTTCTAGCTTCGGATATTTCTTTATCTATAGCTTCTTCATACGTTCGTTCTTCTGCAAGAAAGCCCTCTATACGTGCCTGCAACAAAAGTATTTCTGCTTTTTCTGTTTTAAGCGAAGTACGCAAAGAGTCCAATAAGCGATTGCGATGCTGTATCTCAACATTTACCTGAGAAGATTGTGTGGCTGTACGTGTCGATATCCAGGTTTTAAAAGATGCTTGTTGCTCTTCTAGCGCATTTTGAACAAGATCAACCGATAATTGTACATTCTCTTTTTCGTCCTGTATGCTTAAAATCGAATCTCGAATACTTTGCCTTAACACCCGATATTTTTTGACATCTGTGTGTATTTCAAAATCGGTAACATAAGGACGTTGTTCTACACCGTCAATATCCCAAATAATTCGATTCGCCATGCCTATTAAAAAGATGGCTAAAAGAAAACTAATGACATAATGAATGAATGTGGTTGTGCGTGTGAGTTTTTTATTATTAAAATCCATAATCCATTGGTTAAATGACAGGGCAAATATGCAATAGGATTAAGAGCAAAAAAATCAAAGTTTTACTAAAAACTTATGATATATTTTTATTAATACTAGTTAAATATCATATATTACGGTAATTATATAATCTAATACTTACGATACTATATGGTGCTTTTTGATATGATACAATCACTTTCTGCAGAAGATTATGAAAAGTTCAAGTCGTACCTACGTCAAAAAAATAAACGCGCTGATACAAAAAACACCATCTTATTAAAGCTATTAAGACAACCGCAACTCCCTACCAATATTGATGTCAAGCTATACGGAAAAGCCGCTAGAAATGCCTATCATGCACTCTGCAAACGACTTCACGACAGCTTACTTGATTTTATTGCAAGTCGTAATCTAGAATCTGAAACTACCGAAGAATTTGAAGTACTAAAACGCATTCTTACGGCACGTATTCTCTACGAACAAGAAGTACACAAAGCAGCTCAAAAAACACTTCAAAAAGCAGTCACCATCGCAAAAGCACATGACTTATACAGCATGCTCGGCGAGATCTATCACACCCAAATACAATACGCACACCTCCATCCCGAAACAAATCTTACCGATTTAATCCTTGCATTTCAAACCAACCAAAAACATCATCAACATCAAGAAAACCTGAACTTAGCCTACGCCTACATCAAAGACCACATTTCAAAAACCAATAATACCGTTACAGAAGACCTAAATCAACTTCTTACGGATGCATTTCAAAAATTCAACATCAGTATTGATACATCACTTACCTTCAAATCGCTATACCAATTGCTAGAAATCATCAATACTGTAGCGCGATTAGAGAATAATTATTTTGATGCACTCCCCTTTTTTGAACGTATCTATACAAAGATTGCTCTCAAGAAAAACATAACGAACAAACACCTCTACTACCACATCCATTTGCTCTATTTTATGTCAAATGCGTATTTCAGGAACAGGCAATTTGAGTTGGCAATCACCTATCTCGACCTCATGAAAGAGCAAATGCTCGCTGAAAGGGGTGCTTATAAATTCCGCTTTCGCGAAAGCGAACTCCTACTTCGTTCCCTTATTCTTAATTATACTGGAAATGCAACCGAAGCCATTATCCTCTTAGAAGCTCATTTTAAAAACCAAACAAGAAAAAATAAGATTCAAGACCCCGATCTTATTCTTGTGCTTTGTATTTGTCGCATACAACAGGGACTTTACAAACAAGCGCTAAGCGTACTGAATATGTTAAAACATAGCACAGCTTGGTATGTAACCAAAATGGGTGAAGACTGGATGATCAAACATGACCTGCTTCAGCTTATCACTCACATAGAGTTAGAAAATATGGATCTTGTAGAATCACTTCTAAAGCGTTTTAAACGAAGTTACAAACATGTCATTTCTCAGGAGCATAGGCTTCAGGATTTTCTCAAGATATTAGAAATCATACATAAATACCCAGAAGAAGTAAAAGGTGACCGCTTTCGCGAAAGCATAAAAAGTCTATTTACCACAAAAAATAAAGCGAAAGAAGATATTTTTATGCTAAGCTATTTTGCTTGGATTCTCTCAAAAGCAACAAGCAAACCGCTTTATCAAACAACATTAGACCTGTTATAAATAACGACAGAAGTAATTATTAATTTTTCATAATAAGCCCATAAATTGGTGTATGAAATTAAGTAAATGTGACGTTTTTATCGTTTTCATTACAAAACATCAATAAATCACACGTATTTAACAATACATTCACAAAATTCCCTTCTAACAATACTTACCTTTTGTGCTTCAAAAAAACTCATTATGCGTATAAAAATACACTACTTGATTTTAGCTTTTTTAGCACTATCAATAATAGGTTGTGGAGCTTCTCAGACCAAAAAATCAAAGGCTACAGCCTCCGCAAAATCAAAACCCAAACCTAAAAAAGGGGAAATACAACCTTATAATAAGGTCATCACCAAAGAGGCAAAAACAGACGAAGGTCTCTTTACCGTTCACAAAATAGACAACTCCTACTTTTACGAAATTCCTGATTCTCTTTTTGGAAGAGAGATGCTTATGGTGACTCGTATTGCCAAAACAGCTACCGGATTAGGATTTGGTGGAGGTAAACAAAACACCTCTGTATTACGTTGGGAAGTAAAAGACAAAAAAGTACTTCTCCGCGTAGTCTCTCACCAGATTTATGCTGCAGATTCATTGCCGATCTCTGAAGCTGTTAAGAATAGTAACTTTGAACCTATTTTATATGCTTTTGATATCAAAGCTTACCATAAAGACACTGTAAACAACTCTAGAAATACAGTTATAGACGCATCAGAACTTTTCACAAAAGATGTCAAACCACTCGGCCTTCCAGATTCTAGAAGAAAAGGATACAAAGTAACACGCCTTGATGAAAAGCGTTCGTATATAGACACTATACGTAGTTATCCTAGAAATATCGAAACTAGACACGTAAAAACGTATGCAGCATCTGCACCTCCAAGTAATAGTGCAACTGGCTCACTCTCTTTAATGATGAGTAACTCTATGATTTTACTTCCTGAAACGCCTATGAAGCGACGTTATTTTGATCAACGTGTAGGCTGGTTTGCTCGTGGTCAAACTGATTACGGACAGGAAGCACAAAAGAGTAAAACGGTTAGATATTTAGACAGATGGAGATTAGAAGTAAAAGATGAGGATATTGAAAAATACAATCGTGGTGAACTCGTGGAACCAAAAAAACAGATAGTATATTATGTAGATAGAGCGACTCCAAAAAAATGGATTCCTTATATCAAACAGGGTATTGAAGATTGGCAAGTTGCTTTTGAAGCTGCTGGATTTAAAAATGCCATCATCGCAAAAGATCCTCCTACTCCAGAAGAAGATCCTGACTGGAGCCCAGAAGATGTCCGCTATAGTGTTGTACGCTATCTAGCCTCTCCAATCCCAAATGCAAATGGACCTCACGTAAGTGACCCTAGAAGTGGAGAAATCTTAGAAAGTGACATTAACTGGTATCATAATGTAATGTCATTATTACGCAATTGGTATTTTATACAAACAGCAGCTATTAATCCTGACGCACAAACCTTAGAATTTAAAGACGAGGTAATGGGACGTTTGATTCGTTTTGTTTCTTCTCACGAAGTTGGACATACATTAGGTTTACCACACAACATGGGAAGTAGTGTTGCCTACCCTGTAGACAAATTACGCGATCCTGAATTCACTAAAAAATACGGCACAGCTCCTTCTATCATGGACTATGCACGTTTTAACTATGTAGCACAACCTGGAGATGGAGATGTCGCTCTTATGCCTAACATTGGTATTTATGACAAATATGCTATCAAATGGGGATACAAACCCATTTTAAATACAGCTGCAGAAGATGAAAAGAAAACCTTAGATAGCTGGATTTTAGAACATGCTGGAGATCCTATGTACCGTTTTGGAAGACAACAATTTGGAGTTGTTGACCCTAGCTCACAAACAGAAGATTTAGGAGACGATGCTGTCAAAGCAAGCACGTATGGAATAGCGAATTTAAAGCGTATTGTACCTAATCTTACAAAGTGGACCGCAGAAGATGGAAAAAACTATGAAGACTTAGAGACTATGTATGGTCAAGTATTATCACAATACAATAGATACATGGGACATGTCACTGCAAATATTGGAGGTGTTTATGAAATATACAAAACATACGATCAAGAAGGAGCTGTGTACACTCATGTAGACGCAGACAAACAAAAAGGTGCGTTGACATTCCTTCAAAAAGAGCTATTTGAAACACCGCAGTGGTTAATAGACGAGAGCATCTTCGATAAAGTAGAATCTGCAGGAAGTGTTGAGCGTATTCGTCGTTTCCAAACACGTACTTTAAATAACTTACTTGATTTTGGAAGAGTAGCGCGTATGTTAGAAAATGAAGCGCTTAATGGAGAGGAGGCATACACAACTATGGAGATGATGGCTGACTTGCGTAATGGACTCTTTAGTGAATTAAGAAGTAGTAGAAAAATTGACATCTACCGTCGTAATTTACAAAGAGCCTATGTAGAACGTTTGGAAACCTTAATGACGAAAGAACAACCAAGGCTTTCTGGCGCTTTTGCTCGTTTTTCTTCTCGTACAAATATAGACGTTAGTCAAAGTGATATCCGTGCGATTGTACGTCAAGAGCTCAAAGACCTAAAACGAACTTTACAAAGCAACACCGGACGTATGAGCGACAAAATAAGCAGAATACATTTGATTGACTTGGTAGAACGTATTGATCTTATACTAGACCCTAAATAACACAATACTTTTTATATTATATAGCAAAGCCCTCCAATTGGAGGGCTTTCTTCATAATACTATGTTAATTACAACCGCACTATTAAACTTTAGAATAAACACAAAGTCATAGATGCATAACAAAAAAACATTAAGATAGATGAAATACATAGTAACAACAATGCTTCTGTGCCTAACAATAACAGTTGCCGCACAGAGAGGAAATGGTCACCAGAGAAGAGCACAATTAAGTCCTGAGCAACAAGCTACATTAACAACAAAAAAAATGACGCTTGCCTTAGACTTAAATACAAAACAAGAAAACGAAGTTTATAAGGTACAATTAGAGCAAGCGCAAAAGAGGAAATCCTTCATGGATGAGCGCAAAAAAGAAGATCGTCCAGAATTAACCAAAGAACAACGTTTTGAACTTGAAATAAAGAAACTTGATCATAAAATTGCTGTTCAAAGAGAAATGAAATCTATTCTTACGGCCGATCAATTTGAACTATGGCGCAAAATGAATCATAGAAACAAACAAAAGAGAAAAGGAAAACACCACACCCGAAGAAAGTAGGCTGATGTAGGTTGAAAAAAAGGAGCGTTTTAATCAAAACGCTCCTTTTGCTTTATAAAAATCTATAATGTACTTGCTACTTTAGCCACAGCGGCTATAGTCGTATCTAAATCTTCATAAGTCAATGCATCTGTAATGAACCATGATTCATAAGCACTAGGCGCAATATAAATCCCCTCTGCTAATAGTCCATGAAAAAACTTTTTAAATGTATCATTATCGCCAGCAGCAGCGGTTTTAAAATCAACGACTTCGTCTTTTGCAAAATGCACTGAAATCATAGACCCAATACGATTAATGGTATGTGTTATAGTATGATTACTTAAGGCGTCTGCCATTCCTTTATGAAGGTAGGCTGTTTTTTCTTCTAGTCGTGTAAAAAGAGCTTTATCAGTATCAATTGCTGTAAGCATAGCAAGACCTGCTGCCATGGCAAGTGGATTCCCACTCAATGTTCCCGCTTGATATACAGGTCCGAGTGGCGCTAGATAGTTCATAATCTCATCACGAGCAGCAAACGCTCCTACAGGCAAACCTCCTCCTATTACCTTTCCAAAAGTAACGATATCTGCCTGCACCCCTTTAAGTTCCTGTACACCTCCTTTAGCGAGCCTGAAACCCGTCATCACTTCATCAAAAATAAGCAGTGCATTATATTGATCACACAGACTTCGCAAGCCTTCTAGAAACCCATTTTTAGGGGGAATACATCCCATATTCCCCGCTACAGGTTCCACTATAATAGCCGCAATTTCTTCTGGATTTGCTTTAAAAAGCGCTTCTATCTGATCTAAATTATTATAATCTGCAAGTAGCGTGTCTTTTGCTGTTCCTTTAGTCACACCTGGGCTATTCGGAGAACCAAAAGTAACAGCGCCACTTCCTGCTTGTATTAAAAACGAATCAGAATGACCATGATAACAACCTGCAAATTTTATGATTTTTTCTCTGTTGGTAAATCCTCTAGCCAAACGTATTGCGCTCATACAAGCTTCTGTTCCACTGTTGACAAAACGTATTTTATCAATACTAGGTACCATAGAAACAGCTAATTTTGCGATCTCTGTCTCAATTTCTGTGGGCATCCCAAAAGAGGTTCCTTTTTGTGCCTTGGTAACCACCGCATCTACGACGGGTGGATAGGCATGCCCCAAGATCATAGGTCCCCAAGAATTAATATAATCTATCAATGTTCTTCCATCCTCATCATAGAGATAAGCTCCTTTTGCTTCTTTCACAAAAATGGGATCACCCCCTACAGATTTAAAAGCTCTCACTGGACTATTGACTCCTCCTGGAATAACACGCTGTGCTTCTACAAACAAAGCACTACTTCTCTTATATATCATGAATTAATATCTGCTATCAAATGGTTCTACGTACAATACTTGACCCACAAAAATCTCATTGCTTTCAAGTCCGTTTATTTTTTTAAGATCTTCCACACTGATCTTGTATTTTTTGGAAATACGGTATAAGGTTTCTCCCTTTTCTACCGTATGCTGATTCTTTTTATCTTTTACTATTTTATAGTCTTTTTCTTGTTTACCAAGCACCTCTCCGTCATAACGATACAATTCATAACGCTCTATTAAAGAGATAAGCTTTACTGGATACTTTTTATCTGTAGCATACCCTGCAGCTCGGAGCCCTTTTGCCCATCCTTTATAATCATCTTTAGGAAGTTTAAAAAGAGACGCATATCTCCCTCGATTTGTAAGAAACAAAGAATGATCTCTGTAGGAGAATTTTGCTAGGCTATATTTTCTAAAACACTCTCCTTTTTCATCGTCGTCATGATATACTTTAGCACCTTTCCAATCATGACATTTAATCCCAAAATGATTATTTGCTTTCTGAACCAACTCGCCATTTCCTGCTCCAGACTCTAAAATTCCTTGTGCTAGAGTTATACTTGCAGGAATCCCGTACTGACGCATCTCTTCTTGCGCAATTCCAGCATAAGCTTCTATATAGCCTTCCACGCCTGTTTTAGGCACTGGATTGACTACTATTTCTTCTTCTTTAGGTGTTTCAGTGGTTGGACGCGGAGTCACTCGCTCATTTCGTTCTTTTTTTGGAGTTGTTTTACGTGTTGTTGTTCTTTTTGAAGAGCCACAACTCGCAAGTACACATCCTAATAAAAATATAAACACAATACGTCTTATCATCTCTAAATAGCTATCGTTTGAAGTCCTTTTCTCTCTAGTTTCTTATTAATCCCTGAAACTCCCTGAAGACCCCCTGTATGAATTGCTAAAATACGAGAATTTTGCGGGAAATATCCTTTTGAAATAAGGTCAAAAAGACCAAACATCATTTTTCCTGTGTATATAGGATCTAATAAAATATCATAGGTTTTTTTAAAATCATTGATAAAACTCACAAGCTCTTGAGTAATTTTTGCATAGCCCCCAAAATGATATGTTTGTTGTAATTCCCAATTAGGTTTAGTCGTTAATTTCTGTAAGTCATCATTTAAGAAATCCCCTTTTAACGCAGGAAATCCCAATATTTTTTGAGAAAAACTAGCGCTATTTATAATCCCAGAAATGGTACCGCCTGTCCCTACGGCACAACAGATATAGTCATACGAAAGATCTTCTGCTGTGAGTATTTCTTCACACCCCTTAATAGCAAGATCATTCGTACCGCCTTCTGGCAGTATATAAGCATCTGGATACTCCTTTTTGAGCAACCCCAAAATTGATGCTTCTTCCTTTTGTTTATACATTTCTCTGGAAATAAACTTTAATTGCATTCCACAAGAAACTGCTTTTGCTAGCGTTGTGTTTTCTTTTAACGTTTTTTCGAGATCAACCCCAAGCTCCTCTCCTCGTATGACACCCACAGTTTGAAATCCGTAGCGCATGCCTGCCACTGCAGTAGCGGCGATATGGTTTGAATAAGCACCCCCAAAAGTCAATAGAGTTTTATAAGTATTTGCTTTCGCGAAAGCGATATTATATTTAAGCTTCCTGTACTTATTACCCGAAATATAAGGATGAATAAGATCCTCTCTTTTTAGGCTCAATGAGACGTTGTATGGGGTGTGCAGCTCTTGATTTTGAGTGGTTTCTATCACAGTACAAAATTAGTGAAATCAACGATAAAAAAAGATCGTCAACTAAGATTCTTAAAGGTACTTTACAAAAGACCAAAAAGATCTTTTCTTTAAATAATCAAGGTTATTTTCATTTTGGTAGGCCTCCCGCTCAAAGGATATATTACGATATGCTACATATCCATTTTTATAATATAGAACTTTAATAAGATACTCGACTAGATACCATATAAAAAAAGGAAGCACTAATAGTTCCAATTGCTGGCGTAAATGAATGCGCTCATGATTGATAAAAATAGTATCATTTTTTAAGTCAGCACGTTTCATAATAATAAAGGGCCATAAGGTGATGCCCACAAAACGTTTTCTCAACAAGTATTTATTTACAACCAAAAGCATGAAGTAAAAGTACTTAAATTATAGATAATCAAAACAATAGTACACATTAGTTATCTAACATTCTATTAACAGCTACAGACTAGTAATCATCCTGTAGTCTTAGTATATTTGTATAGAATATAAGAGCCCTATGTCATTCGCAAAAAAACATATCCCTATCGAAGAAGGAGATTATTATCTCACTCCCGAAGGATACCGATGTTTTACAGAGCAATATCATCTTAAACGTGGATATTGTTGTGAGAGCGGTTGCAGGCATTGCCCGTATGGGTTTGACAAAAAAACAAATACTCAGTCTTCCTAATGGATACTACTGTATTATCATATCGCAAATGTATATTTACGTCCTTCCATAGGGCCAATATGCGGTATCCCTGATTTTTAATGTCACTTCGTTTTAAAAAAAATGTGTACCATTAAAAAATCAATACATGACTTTTCAAGATCAACTTTTACAAGGAATCCCAGAGACCCTTCCGCATTTGAAGCCCTATGATGCTTCAGCAAATCACGCTCCAAAGCGTAAAGACATCCTTTCTGCAACAGAGAAAGAACTAGCACTTCGTAACGCCTTACGGTATTTTGAACCTAAACATCACGCTACACTCCTCCCTGAATTTAAAAAAGAGCTAGACGTTTATGGACGTATCTATATGTATCGATTTAGACCTGACTATGAGATGTATGCGAGACCTATAGAAGCATATCCAGCGCAATCCAAACAAGCGGCAGCCATCATGTTGATGATTCAGAACAACTTAGATCCTGCGGTAGCACAACACCCGCATGAGTTAATCACCTATGGGGGTAATGGAGGCGTTTTCTCCAATTGGGCGCAGTACTTACTCACCATGCAATACTTATCAGAAATGAATGACAACCAAACGCTAGTGATGTATTCTGGACATCCTATGGGTTTATTTCCTTCTCATAAAGATGCACCACGTGTTGTGGTTACGAACGGGATGATGATCCCTAACTACTCGCAACCAGATGACTGGGAAAAATTTAATGCGTTAGGTGTTACCCAATACGGGCAGATGACAGCAGGAAGCTATATGTATATTGGTCCTCAAGGAATCGTGCATGGGACAACCATTACCGTTCTTAATGCTTTTAGAAAGATAAAAAAAGCTCCCAAAGGAGGTTTATTTGTCACCTCAGGTCTTGGAGGTATGAGCGGTGCTCAACCCAAAGCGGGCAATATCTCTGGATGTATTACGGTCTGCGCCGAGGTGAATCCAAAAGCGGTACACACAAGACATTCACAAGGCTGGGTAGACGAAGTTATTACTGACACTAACGCGCTTGTTGAAAGAGTTCAAAAAGCACAAGCTTCAAAAGAAGTGGTATCTATAGCGTATCAAGGCAATATTGTGGAAGTATGGGAAGCATTTGACAAACACAACATTCATATTGATATAGGCAGCGATCAAACCTCACTTCACAATCCATGGGCGGGAGGCTATTACCCTATGGGAATGACTTTTGAAGAGGCAAATATTTGTATGGCAGAAGAACCAGTACGCTTTCGCGAAAGCATAAAAAGCAGCCTTATCCGTCATGCAGCCGCTATTAATAAACATACAGAGAAAGGCACGTATTTCTTTGATTATGGGAATGCCTTTTTATTAGAAAGTTCCAGAGCTGGCGCCGATATTCTTGCCGAAAATGGGATTGACTTTAAATATCCTAGCTATGTCCAAGACATTATGGGACCTATGTGCTTTGACTATGGTTTTGGGCCATTTAGATGGGTATGTGCTTCAGGAAAAGAAGAAGACCTCGCAAAAACCGACGAAATAGCTTGCAACGTGCTCGAAGAACTCGCGCAAGGGGCTCCTCCTGAAATCCAACAACAAATGCAGGACAATATCCAATGGATTAAAGGTGCTCAAGAAAATAAACTCGTAGTAGGCTCACAAGCTAGAATATTATATGCAGATGCTGAAGGGCGTATGAAAATTGCACAGGCTTTTAATGATGCCATCGCTCAAGGCGAAATTGGATATATTATCTTAGGACGTGACCATCATGATGTATCCGGAACTGACTCTCCGTATCGAGAGACTAGTAATATTTATGACGGAAGCCGTTTTACGGCAGATATGGCCATCCATAATGTGATAGGAGATAGTTTTAGAGGAGCCACTTGGGTGAGTATTCACAACGGCGGTGGCGTTGGATGGGGAGAGGTCATAAATGGTGGTTTTGGTATGGTTCTTGATGGTAGTAAAGACGCAGAAAGACGCTTGCAATCCATGCTTTTCTGGGATGTTAACAACGGAATTGCACGTCGAAGTTGGGCTCGTAACGAAGGTGCTGTTTTTGCCATAAAAAGAGCCATGGAATCACAACCTGACTTGAAAGTAACTTTGCCAAATAACGTTGAAGATAGTTTATTTAGACAATAACACTTTAAAAAAAGAATCTATGAGAGCATTACGATTACTTCCGCTATTAGCCATCGTACTAATAGCCTCTTCATGTAGCACAGTTCGTGTGACATCAGACTACGATCAATCGATCAATTTTAATGAATACAAAACGTACGCCTTTTATAAACCAGGCATAGACAAAGCAGAAATCTCTGACCTTGACAAAAGACGTATCCTTAAAGCCATTGAGAATGAAATGGCAGCAAAAGGATTTACAAAATCAGATAACCCTACTGTACTTATCAGCATTTTTGCAAAAGCAAATAAGCGCGTTGACGTGTACCGAAACAACTTTGGCTTCGGAGGAGGCTGGGGCTGGGGTGGCTTTGGCGGCTGGGGCTGGGGCGGTGGCTTCGGACCTTGGGGCGGCTGGGGCTGGGGCGGCGGCTTCGGGAATACCGTTTCAGAACGGACAGAAGGCATCCTATATATTGACTTACTCGACGTTGATAAAAAACAACTCGTCTGGCAAGGTAAAGGAACCGCTACTTTAAGAGAAAACGATGTCAACAAACGCGAAGCACGTATACAAGAAATTGTAAAAGAAATTATGGAAGTATATCCCCCTGCCATCGCAAGCTCAAATAACGAATTTACCCGCGAAAAAATATAATCTTTCACTGAAAAGAAAAGACCCGTAAATGACACAACCTAAGAATTGCGTCCCAAAAAACACCGAATCAACATTTGGTGTTTTTTTGTTTTCAAAAGCCTGAAGAATGCCTGTTTAAAAAAGAGGAATGTGTATGCTTTCGCGAAAGCGTAAAGAGTAGATTTCCAGTAATCCTATGAAGAATTACTGGAAATAAGCCTACTTGATCAATCATGGAACGATCCATTTGATTGATATATTCCAAGTTTAGAAGTAATTGGGGGATTACGATCTTCTAACTTCTTGAAATGATAGCACATTAATAAATTATTAATTGGGGGAAGTATATGCTATTATATATCTAAGATACTTTAAGTATCAGAGAAAACCAAATTTATTTCGACATAAATATCTGATTATCAATACGTTATTTACGTATGCTCATTACGGGTTTTGCTTACTGGTCAGCTATAATCTTTTGAAAATTCTCTAAAAATCTACTGACACCTAGTCTTTTAGAGACAGGAAAAGTAAAAAACAAAAGCCATAAAAATCTATCATAATATATAGTAAAGCCCATTAAAAAACTAAACTTAATGGGTTCATTATTTTTCAAAAACTAAACTTAATAACTTAAAAGCTGTTCAATTTTAGCCTTTACCTTTTCCGTATTCGGAATCATGGTTTGCTCTAAAGTACTATTTAATGGAATTGCAGGCATATTTTCAGATCCAATAAGCATCACTGGCGCATCTAATTCTCTAAAACATTCCTCTTGAATTCTTCCTTGAAGACCACGGCTAAATCCATTATCCGATGGCTCCTCTGTAACCACAAGACATTTACCACATTTCTTTACTGACTTAAAAACGGTGTCATAGTCTAATGGATGTAATGTTCGAAGATCCACTACTTCGATACGGTCTTTCATTCCTAGTTCGGTACTTGCGTTCATAGCCCAATGCACGCCCATTCCGTAGGTAATAATTGTAAGGGTCTCCACCTTTTCTTGTTTCCAAATTTCCTGAAGCACCCATGCTTTTCCAAACGGAAGGATATACTCTTCATCGGGCATAATAGACGTCGCACCTTTGGTACCAGGCACTTTGGACCAATAGAGCCCCTTGTGCTCAAAAATTACGACAGGATTCGGATCATAATACGCTGCCTTTAAAAGTCCTTTTAAATCAGCACCATTGGAAGGATACGCGATTTTGAGTCCGCGGATATTCGTCACCACACTTTCTACCGAAGACGAGTGATACGGACCTCCAGATCCATACGCGCCTATAGGCACGCGTAAAATCATAGATACAGGCCATTTTCCATTACTTAAATAGCAAGAGCGAGACACTTCTGTAAACAACTGATTCAATCCTGGCCAGATATAATCTGCAAATTGCACTTCGACAATAGGTTTTAATCCCACAGCACTCATCCCTACGGTAGAACCAACGATAAATGCTTCCTGAATAGGTGTATTAAATACTCGGTTATCGCCAAACTTTTGAGCCAGTGTAGCAGCTTCTCTAAAAACACCTCCTAATCGGCCTCCTACATCTTGCCCGTACATTAAACACTCAGGATGTTTGCGCATTAATTCCTCTACGGCAAATAAGGCACAGTCTACCATGACCACTTTTTCGCCGTCTTTTGGAGATCGCTCTCCTACTTCTTCAGTAACGGGTGTAGGCGCAAAATCATGGGTAAATAAATCGGCTGGTTTCGGGTCTTCGGCTTGTTGTGCTTTGGAGAAAGCCTCTTGGGTTTCCGCTTTCGCGAAAGCGATCACCTCATCAATCTCCTCTTGAGAAATACCATTATCAAGAAGCAACTGTAGCATCTTTGGATATGGGTCACGACTACGAGCTTCATCTAAATCATCTCGATACCACTCCATACGCACCCCTGAAGTGTGGTGATTTAACAACGGTACTTTGGCATGCACCAAGAACGGACGACGCTCTGTACGTATCTTATGAATGACCTCTTTTAGGGTGTTATAACTCTCTTCAAAATCGGTTCCATCTATGGTGACAGCTTCCAAGCCATTAAAACCACGTGCATACTCAAAGGCATCTTGCGCTCTGGTTTCGGCAGCATTTGCACTAATATCCCACCCATTATCTTGAACCAAGTATAAGATAGGAAGTTGCTTGAGTGCTGCCATTTGAAAGGCTTCAGCTATTTCTCCTTCCGTTACAGAAGCGTCTCCAAGAGAGCAAACAACAAGCCCCCTATCCCCCAAAGGAGGAACATCAAACCCTGAATCTTTTCCATACCCTTCTTTATAATGAAACCCAAGGGCTACGCCCGTCGCAGGTATCGTTTGCATACCAGTAGCGCTACTCTGATGTGGTATTTTTGGCTTATCATTGTCTTTTAAACTGGGATGCGAATAATACGTTCGACCCGCTGAAAAAGGATCCTCTTTTTTGGCAAGCACCTGCAACATCAGATCATACGGAGTCATCCCTATGGCAAGAAGCATCGAGTCATCTCGATAATAGGGAAAGGCATAATCTTGAGGAAGTAATTGCATCCCTATGGCAGTTTGAATCACTTCATGGCCACGACTTGTCGCGTGTACATATTTTGAAACTACTTTAAAATTATCTTCATACAACTCAGTCATTGCCTTTGCTGTACATAAATTTTTAAACCCTTTTTTAAGTATCTCTTTATCCATAAATATTCTTTTATACCCGCGTAGGCGGGTATCTCACCAATTCTATTCTAAGTCCATTCTGACGAATACCTCTTGTGCTTTAGTTTGCATTTTTGTCAATGCAGCGGGTATCTGTTCTGTTTCACTTTATACCCGGGAACGCGGGTATCCCATCTATTTTAGTTTACCCTTTGTTGGTAGGCGGGTGTCCTATCAACTTTACTCAATACCCATTCAAGCAGGCATCTTATCCATCACATTCACCATCCATCCAAACACATCTGCCTCTTTGCCAGTTTTGATAGCATCTAAAGTATCATTAATGTCTTTTCCCACAGGGTGCGTCTCAGACACTTTAATCGCATCATCGCCCCAACCTATTTCTTGAATATAAGCAATTCCTACGGCTGTACCTGTACCAAAAGCTTCCTCTAGTGTTCCGTTTTGAGAAGCTTCAAAAATCTCATGAATTGTAATAGGTCGTTCCGTAACCGTAAATCCTTTGTGTTTTAAAAGATCGATCACACTTTTTCGAGTAATTCCATGCAATACAGCGCCGTCAAGATTAGGTGTAATAAACTGGCCGTTGATCTTAAAGAAGATATTCATCGTTCCTACCTCTTGAATGTATGTATGTTCGTGTGCATCTAGCCAGAGCACCTGGTCATATCCCTTGGCTTTGGCAATTTCGGTAGGTCTGATGGCCGCTGCATAATTTCCAGCTGCTTTGGCTTCTCCCGTTCCTCCGGCTGCGGCACGGATATAATTTTTCTCTGCCCATAACTTTACGGGCTTACTAAAGAAAGGTCCTGCTGGTGACGCTATAATGATGAACTTAAAACTAGTGGCAGCTCTCATTCCAATAAAAGGCTCATCGGCATACATAAAAGGACGTAAGTACAAAGCACTTCCATCTGCCGGGGGAATCCATCCTTTTTCGACCTCAACAAGAGCTTTGAGACCTTCTACAAAAAGGTCTTCTGGAAATTCTGGCATTCCCATACGACGTGCACTAGCATTGAGACGCGTTGCATTTTCTTCTGGACGAAAAAGCAGTGGCTCTCGCCTTTGCGAACCTGCCTCATCGGCAGACAGGAGCGTACTCTTCATACCTTCAAAAATAGCCTGCCCATAATGTAATGCCATGGCGGCAGGATGCGTCGGGATTAATTGTAGTGGTTCTACTCTAGGGTGTTGCCACTGCCCATCTGCATAGTCACAAATAAACATATGATCTGTAAAAGTGCGTCCTAACGGAATATTATCAAAATCAATGTTTTCTAGTTTTGACGTGGTTGTTTTAGTGATTGTTATATTCATTGCTAAGTATACTTTATTGCTCTCTGCGCTTTAGGCATCTCTCCCAAAGGAAGAGAAACGAGTTTTAATTTAAATTTTTCTATTTACATCAAATTGTTCCAGATAATCAGCTATTCGTCTCAAAAAGCTACCTCCTAAGTATCCATCTACAATACGGTGATCAAAGCTTAAGGATAAGTACATCATCTGCCTAATTTCAATCGTATCCCCCTCTGGGCGCTCCATGACTTCAGCTCTTTTCTTAATAATTCCTGTCGCTAGGATAGCCGCCTCTGGCTGATTGATAATGGGTGTTCCCATCACACTACCAAAAGTCCCTACATTACTGATTGTAAAGGTGCTTCCTTTAATGTCATCGCCGCTCAATTTATTTTCTCTTGCGAGCGCTGATAGTCTGTTGACTTCGGATGCGATTTCTACAAGTGTTTTTTGATCGGCATCTTTAACTACAGGAACAATTAAGTTCCCTGAAGGTAATGCAGTTGCCATTCCTACATTGATATGTTCTTTTACAATGATATTTTTACCATCTACAGACACATTAATCATCGGAAAATCCTTGACGGCTTTTGCGACTGCTTCCACAAAAAGTGGTGTAAATGTTAGTTTCTGTTGATGCTTTTCTAAAAAGTTTTTTTTGTTTGCATTACGCCATGCAACAAGCTCAGTAAGATCTGCCTCTACATAGGCCGTCACATGCGGACTTGTATGCTTGCTATATACCATGTGATCTGCAATCATCTGGCGCATTCGATCCATCTCAACAATTTTCCCAGTACCTTTATCTAAGTTTAATTGTGGAATTCTATACGCCGTAGGATCTGGTTGAACTGAAGGTTGTGCAAATTTATAAGGTCTACCCTCTTCTATATATTGCATGAGATCACTCTTACGAAGGCGACCGTCCTTACCAGTACCTGGTATGCGAGCCAATTCTTCATAGGAGATATGCTGTTGTTGTGCAATGCTCTTAATTAACGGACTTATAAATAGGTTTCCATTTGGCACCGTAAAAGCAGTATTCTGTACAACCATGGGCTTTGCCATTGGTGCTATCTTTTTTGACGCTTTTTGAGAAGTGGATGCTGATTTTTTGTTCGTTACCTCGTGTTGTGCCTTTTTCTCTACAGCTACTTCTTCTGTAGCCTCATAGGTTGCAATGGCTGTTCCAACAGCAACGACACTATTGGGCTCAAAAAGATGCTTTTTCATAACCCCTGAAGATGGAGCGGGTACTTCATTATCAACTTTATCTGTGGCTACCTCTACCAAAATATCTCCTTCTTCAAAAGAAACTCCCTCAGCAACAAGCCAGTTTAAGATAGTTCCCTCGGTAATACTTTCACCCATCTTGGGCATTAAAAGCTGATCTTCTGCCATTTACAATCTAATTTACAATTCACTTAAAAATACTAATAAACTATATTTTAAAAGCCCTATTCTCTGCTTTATAAGATAAAACTAGAATATTATCCTTTATAAATTATATAAATAGATTTTTATTCTATATTTGATGCTCTTTCTTTCTAAAATCAGTAAACTATTAGCCATGAAGCTAGATATCACAGATCAAAAACTATTGGATTTATTACAAAAAGATTCTAATCAAACGGTGAAGTCTTTAGCTCAAAAATTAGGGAAATCTACAACACCTATTTTTGAAAGGATTAAAAAACTGGAGAAGGAAGGATTGATTAAAGGATATGCCGCACAATTAAATGCTAAAAAAATTGGGCTTAAGCAGACGGTTTTTATCGCTATCTCTTTGCAAGGTCATACCCGAAGTTATCTTGAAAAATTTGTAAAAGAAATTAATGCTTTTCCAGAAGTAGTAGAGTGCCATAGAGTAAGTGGAGGCTTTGATTATTTACTCAAACTCGTTGTTGAAGATATCGAAGCATACGAAAAATTTATTATCTCCAAGTTAACCTTACTCCCCTATTTAGGAAATGTACAAAGTCATATTGTGCTCTCTACAAGTAAAGAAACTAACGAGGTAGATCTTTCTTTTTTAGCATAAAAAAAAGTGATAACAACGCTTAGACATTATCACTTTTATACAGCTACTTTCATAATTATACTTTAGTTTTGTTTGATTTCATTTTATAACGTATATTATCTATGAATAGCATAACTAGCTCCATTTGCTAATTCTTGTAAAAAACTAGATAGTTTTTTTGTCTTTTCTCGAAGGGCTTCCAATAACTTTTTCATAATTTCTGTCTTTAAGAGTTTATAATTCATTTATACTCTATAGACGATAATTTTTGAAAAAGGTTGTGTCAATGACACGCGTAATTACCAATTAATTAACGCAAAATAGCATGCATTGTTAATTATGTTGTAAAAACTCACATTGTAGAAATAGCCATACTAATGATCAATATGTATCTTTTTTAAATTCCTGTAGTGTTCTATAAAAATCTTGCTGTTCAGGGCGGTTTTCTGGAATTTCTCTTAACGGTGCTACTTCTCTTAATGACTCATGACAATCTGTAGGAAGTTGTTGGTATAATTTTGTCCCTGCTGTTTTCCAAGCAATCATCTCATCGGTGACTTCTTTGATAATTTTTGCTGGATTTCCCACAACTAGGCTTCGGTTGGGAATAACTGTTTCGGCTTTTATAAATGCCATCGCTCCTACAATACATTCATCACCTATGTATGCATCATCCATAATAACACTGTTCATTCCGATGAGGCAATTTCTACCTAAGTTAGCACCGTGAATCACAGCACCGTGACCTATGTGTGCGCTTTCGCGAAAGCGTATAGATTTCCCAGGAAACATATGTACTGTACAATTTTCTTGAACGTTTACTCCATCTTCTAGTATAATCTCTCCCCAATCGCCTCGTATCGCAGCACCTGGGCCAATGTAGCAGTTTTTACCAATAATTACGTTCCCTGTCACAGCAGCTAATGGATGTACAAAACTAGATGAGTGTACGACGGGAATATGTCCTTTGAAACTATAAATCATAATGAGAAAGTATTGTATTTATCACCCAAATGTAATTGAAAGCTTTTAAAAATGAATAAGAGTAAAAGTTCGTTTTTGTTAATAAAAACGTTAAACCTTTGCGAAATAAATCATATTCACGTAAATATTTTCGTTATTATTACGTACCCACTTAAAACTATTCCCCCGCATGCAAATCAAAGAAAAAACCCATCCAACCAAAAAAGAGTTTTTATACGCTCTTAAATTTACAGAAGAAGATGTTATTAAAACGCGTCAAGAACAAGAATTGCGTATGCATTCTTTAAACAAAGCTTTATATTTAGGTAATGCTTTAAAGAATAAAGTTCGTATTTATTTTAGAGATTCTTTAGACAGAATTATCTATCTAGACACCACGATATGGGGCGTCACCAAAGAAGATATTATTCTAAAAAAAGGAGTAACACTCCCTATTAAGAGCATTTTAGAAATAGATTACTCTATTTAAATCGTTTAAGGGTTTCTTTTGTAAACTCACTTAAAACAAGTCGTCCAGAAATAGCAGCTCTCTCTGCGAGAAGTATATCCCAATCTTCGGTTCCTTTCCAAAGAATGGTTTTCATTTCTCGCATGGCTTCTGGATTATAAGCACAAAGGTTTTCTGCAAAGGCCTGTACTGCTTCGTCTAACGCTTTTGTACTATCATACACTTGTGCATACAATCCTTTTTGTCTTGCCCACTCGGCATCGTAAAACGTATTGGCGTCAATAGCGATTTGTGACATTCCTGTAAGTCCTAACTTACGTTCTACCGCAGGACCAACAACAAAAGGACCGATACCTACATTGAGTTCGCTCAATTTAATACTCGCAAATTTGCTTGCCATACAATAATCGGTTGCACTCGCAACACCAACGCCACCGCCTACCGTTTTTCCCTGTACACGTCCAATGATGAATTTAGGGCATTTACGCATAGCGTTGATCACATTAGCAAAGCCAGAGAAGAAGATTCTTCCAGTCTCTGCATCATTAATATTAATCAATTCCTTAAAGCTTGCTCCTGCACAAAACGTTCGATCACCACCAGATTTAAGGATGATTACTTTGACAGCCTCATTTTCTCCAGCTTCAGTGATGGTTGCTGCTAACTTTGCTAAAATATCTCCCGGCAAACTATTGTGCGCCGGATGAAAGAATTCTATGGTTGAAATTCCGTTTTCTATGTGTTGTTTTACGTGTGGGTCACTCATAATTATTTTATAATAAAGTTTCAATTTATAGGTCAATGCGCAACAAGTGCGCATTGACTACTTCACACACCAAGTGTTTCGAGCAATTTGGGTTGCTACAGCAATCCAAATTGCTCAAAATGATGATTTAAGTGTTTTCTCTCTTGAAGGTACCATTCATATTTGGTCAAATAACCAAAAACAGGGCTCTTTGCAGTTCCTTTTGGATTTTTCTTATAATAGGTTTCATATACCTCTTTAGCTTCCCAGAATTTCTTTTTTGCTGTTTCCAAATCGGGATGATGCAATTCCTCTACTGCCCCTTTCTTCATTAATGGCATCTCATAGTTTTGTGGCATCTTTTCATAATCCCACAAGGTGGCACCTACTTTATCAATATATTTTTCTGGAGTTGAGATTTCAAAATCTTGAATTTGATTTCCTGCTACGCGGTAGCTATATTCTAAATGCTCTACCATATGCTGAGATGTCATGATGCCCCATTGTGCAGTGCTTTCTTCAGTCAATTTTGACAGACACTCCTTTATTTTTTCATCGGTCATCTCTACAAACGTTGTTTGCTTTTTCTCTACCATGGTCAAAATAGTAGCTACTGCTACAAGCGCCGTTGCTTCTTCGTCTGTTTTGCCATTTTCATAGTCTACAGGTTCTGCGTCAAAAACCTCTACATACCACTTTACAATACCACTTGGATGCTCGCGACCACTCACATCACGCTCTCTTTTTTCTTTACAGGTTAAGCGTACATAAATCGTATCGTTGTGATACAACGGTCTTAAAAAGCGTATATCTTCTAACCCATAATTAGCACTTACAGGGCCTTTATTTGGATAGACAAACAATCCTGCCGCTGCCGAAATGATGAAATAGCCATGTGCCGTACGTTTCTTAAAAATGCTTCCGTCAAGACTCGTAATATCAGTATGGGCATAAAAATGATCCCATGTCAGATTTGCAAAATTCTGAATATCGGTATCCGTGAGGGTGCGTTTGTGTGTTTGTAAGCTCATTCCCGGTTTGATATCCTCATAATGATACGCAAACGGGTGTTTTTCTGCTTCTTTATAGGCTCCATTAGGTTGATAAATTCCTGTAATTTCAGTCAGACTTGTGGGACTTCCTTGCACTGCACAGCGTTGCATATAATGCTTGATTCCGCGTAACCCTCCCATTTCTTCACCACCTCCGGCACGCCCTGGGCCTCCGTGAACTAACAGCGGTAATGGAGAACCATGACCGGTGCTTTGGGGAGCACTATCTCTATTTAATGTCAATATTCTCCCATGGTGCGATGCAGCTTCTATGGTATACGCTTTCGCGAAAGCGTTATCTGCCGTCACCACAGAACTCACTAAGGATCCTTTTCCCATTTGAGCCAACTGAATCGCTTCTTCAACACCATCATAAGGCATTAAAGTACTTACAGGACCAAAAGCCTCTATCTCGTGTACTTGCGTGTTTTTAAAAGGATGGTCTTCACGAAGCAAAATCGGACTTATAAAAGCGCCTTTTTCACCATCGGCTCCTATTGCATCAATCGTGTCTAATGATCCGTACACCATCTGAGCGGTTGCAGCTATTTTTCCAATTTGTGTTTTTATCGCCTCGCGCTGGTCGTTGTTAATAAGTGCACCCATTCTCACTTCCCTGAGTTTAGGATCACCAATTACGGTACGATCAAGTTGTTTTCCTAAGGCAATCTGCACGTCCTCCATTAGGTTAGAAGGCACTAGCACGCGGCGAATAGCCGTACATTTTTGACCACACTTAGAGGTCATTTCTTTGCGAACTTCCTTAATAAAAAGATCAAACTCTGGGGTTCCTGGGACTGCATCGGGTCCAAGAATACTAGCGTTTAAACTATCTGCTTCCATCGTAAATGGAACACTCTCTTCGGTCAGTCTTGGGTGTACTTTTAACTGTCTTCCCGTATGTGCACTTCCAGTAAACGTGACCACATCTTGGCTCCCTACCGTATCTAAAATAGACGTCGTAAGCCCAGATAATAATTGCAACGCACCTGACGGAAGAATTCCGCTATTAATGATCTCTCTCACCACAGCCTCGGTTAAAAAGGCGGTTTGTGGTGCTGGTAATACCACAGCTGGCATTCCTGCCATCCAGTTAACAGCACATTTTTCTAGCATTCCCCAGACGGGGAAATTAAAGGCATTTATATGCACCGCTACCCCTTTTTTGGGAACTAAAATATGATGCGCCATAAAGCGGCCTCCACGCGATAAGTCGATAGGATCTCCCTCTACAGCATAACTCTGATCTGGAAAAAGTTTACGTAAACTGGCATTGGCAAATAGGTTCCCAAAACCTCCTTCTATATCTACCCAGCTGTCAGCACGGGTTGCTCCAGTTTTGTAGCTTACTTCATAAAAAGCCTCTTTACGTTTGTTGAGATATAGCGCTAGCTTTTTAATCATATTCCCACGTTGTTGAAAGGTCATATCGCGTAAGGCCTTTCCATGATCACGACCATATTGTAAGGCACTTGCAATGTCAAGTCCTTCGGTGCTTGTAAGCCCGATCACCTCGCCTGTGATTGCATCATACATATTGCGGGTATTGTTGTCATCACCTGCGGTCCAATGTCCGTTTATATAAGATTCTAAAATCATAAAAACTATCGTTTTTTATATGGAAACCGAAATCGAAACTAACATCGAAAACGGTATCTTTTATTTTTTTACGCTCCTACCTACTGTAGGCAGGTTCGCGAAAGCTTACTTAGTCACATTTTCAATTATCGCAGCATACCCTTGCCCTACGCCTATACACATGGTAATAAGCGCATAGCGTTTTCCGGTTTCTTTAAGCTCTAACGCCGCCGAATAGGCAATACGCGCTCCCGTTACACCTAGTGGATGCCCGATAGCAATCGAACCTCCATTAGGGTTGATACGCGGATCATTATCCTCCAATCCCCACTCACGAATACACGCCAAGGCTTGTGATGCAAATGCTTCATTCAGCTCAATCACATCCATATCTTCCATCGTTAAGCCTGCTTTTTCAAAGGCCTTATTCGATGCTTGCACGGGACCGATTCCCATGATACGAGGCTCTACTCCTACCACTGCCGAAGAAACAATCCTCGCTAATGGTTGTAATCCGTATTTCTTTACTGCCGCTTCACTTGCAATAATTGTGGCAGCTGCACCATCATTGAGTCCTGAACTATTTCCTGCGGTAACACTTCCGCCTTCTTTTTTGAAAGCGGGGCGTAATTTTGCTAATATTTCTTTGGATGTTGTTGGTTTTATAAACTCATCATCTTTAAAGATGATTGGATCTTTTTTACGCTGTGCAATCTCAACAGGAACAATTTCCTTAGCAAGTCTACCATTTGCCTGAGCTGCCGCTGCCTTCATCTGACTATTATAGGCAAAGGCATCTTGATCTTCTCTAGAGATATTGTATTTTTCAACCAAGTTCTCGGCGGTATTTCCCATGCCGTCAGTACCGTATAATTCTTGCATTTTTGGATTGATAAAACGCCATCCGAACGTAGAATCATACATCTTACTATCACCACCAAATGCTGAAGAGGGTTTTGCCATTACATACGGGCCGCGGGTCATGTTTTCTACACCTCCAGAAATAAAGAGATCTCCATCACCTGCTTTTATCGCCCGATTTGCATGAATAATTGCTGAAAGTCCGCTACTGCATAATCTATTGACTGTTTCCCCAGGTACTGTAAATGGCAATCCTGCTAATAACAAACTCATGCGAGCTACATTACGATTGTCCTCTCCTGCCTGATTAGCACAGCCCATGATGACGTCATCATACGCTTCTTTTGGTATGTTAGGATTTCGTTTTACAACTTCTCGTATCACATGAGCCCCTAAATCATCTGTGCGAACTGCGCTCAGCGTTCCTTTGTAATTTCCTATAGGAGTACGTACTCCATCTATTATGTATGCTTCTTTCATAAGTTTTTAACTCTTTATCTTTGCAGATATAATCGCCTTATTTATGGTTGCTTCATATATTCTCTCTTTGCTTTCTTCATAAAAAGTTGAAATGAGAATGGTACTCTCATCGGTATTTCTCTCACAAAAAATCATATTAATATAAGGAACTCCTTCTCTATTAATTCTTTGCTTTAAAACCAATAGTTTCTTGCCTCCAATTTCTTTGGCTGTTTGCTCTAAAATCTCTACACCTGGTTGATCCTTTTGTTTTTCAAGATCTTCTTTCATCTTCTCAAAAGAAGCAGGAACAACCATAGGCACAATACCTGCTTTTTCATCTTCTGAAAAATAAGACATCCCCTCTAATTTAGGATACAAGTTTGTATCAACATCCATGACAACCTCGGCTCCATTTAACAGTTCCAAAGTTGATTTTAATTTTTTAGCATCTTCATCTTGAGGTGCTGTAACAACTTGTGCGTAGGATATCATTGATATCAATATCATTCCAATAAGCAGTATACGTTTTTTCATTATATCTTTTATGTTATTTATTATTCACTCCAATCCTTGGTGGTTCTATACACAACACCCTTGAACAAAGCTACGAGTTCTTCACCTCTTTTCACCTCTACAATATTAAAACCTACTTTAGTTTTTTGGTGATCTACTGTTGCCTCGGCGGTTATATAATCCCCTTTTTCTAATGCCTCTATGTGATTAATACTCGTTTCTATGGAGACTGCATACTTGCCATGGGTATTTGCTGTAAATCCAAAAGCAGTATCTGCCAGTGAATAGGTAATACCTCCGTGTGCTTTTTGCATGCTATTCAGCATTTCTTCACGGATGGTCATCCCTACTTTCACATAGCCTATTTTTGATTCAAGAATCTCAATCCCAAGCCATGTACTGTACGGATCTTGAGAAAGCATTTTATGTGGGATTAATTCTCCTTTTAAGGGCATTAGGGATTTGGTATTAGGAATTAGTTCTTTCTAAAATCTTTTTTCTGAGCGATGACATCATTTTTGTTAATTCAGATAGTAGTTTTCTGTTTTCTTCATCTTGTTCAAAGTTAATATATGATCTCCTTCTGGCTTTAGAACTACAACTTACGCACTCATTAGCACTATGTATTGCATGATTAATATGTTTTACGAATTGAGCATCAGATCCCGGGTAACCTTCTGCAATATTCAAAGCTATAGAATCTGAAGCTCTTCTAAATTGAGAGGATAACGCATATAATTCGTATGCTGGAAAATTTTTAACCAGAATATCTACTGCTTCACCAAAATCCATTGCCTTTTGATATATTATTAAATCTTCAAACTTAAAATGATACTTGCTTTTCATACTAATCCCTAATACCAAATTCCTAATCCACACTAACTAGTTAAAAAACTTAACATCTTCTTTATTCATCCTTCTCAACAACGGTGAACAGCGATAACGATCTTCACGGTATTCATCATACAAAGCGTCCATTTTGGCAACACACCAATCGATTCCTTTTTCATCTGCCCACTGTAGTAATCCTTTGGGGTAGTTTACGCCTTTGGTCATGGCATTATCAATATCCGCTGCGCTTGCAATATTCCAAAATAACGCATCGGCAGCTTCATTAATAAGCATCACAAGTACGCGATCAAAAATTTGATTTCCTACTGTTTTCTCTGTATTTGGGTTTGCTTTACCGCTTCGCTCTCCCTCTGGTCGTGAATCTCCTTTTCTCGATTTCGCGAAAGCGTTATCAACCTCTTCATTCTTATAATCATAATACCCTCGTCCAGATTTACGCCCTAAATAACCCGCCTGACTATAGCGTTGCTGGGTAAAAGAGGGTTTGTATCTAGGATCTTGATAAAAAGCATTAAATACCGTTTCTGTAACGGTATAATTCACATCATTTCCTATAAAATCCATCAATTCAAACGGTCCCATTCTAAAACCTCCTATGGTTTTCATCGCCCAATCGATGGTGGCAAAATCTGCTATTCCTTCTTCATAAATTCGTAAAGCTTCTCCATAAAAGGGACGCGCCACACGATTTACGATGAAACCAGGCGTGTCTTTTGCCACAGCCACTACTTTCTTCCAGCGAGTGATTTCTGCTACACATGTATCCAAAACAGTTTGCGAAGTTTGTACGGCTGGTATCACTTCTACTAGCTTCATTAAAGGCGCTGGGTTAAAAAAGTGAATCCCGATACAACGCTCTGGTCGTTGTAGTGATGCGGCAATAGAAGCAATGGAAAGACTAGAGGTGTTGGAAGCAATGATGGCTGTATCTGACACGTAGCTCTCCAATTCTTGAAATACTTTCTTTTTGATGTCAAGATTTTCAACTATCGCTTCAATCGTTAAGTCTGCATCTGCCAATGTTTGTAAGGCATTTACATACGAGATATTCCCTTGAATCCTAATTTTCTCATGAGCGTCTATGCGTCCTTTTTCAATCAAACGATTCAAGACTTTTTCAAGTGCGACTTTTGCTTTATCTAAGGCTGCTTGATTGGTATCAAATAATTTCACCAAGCACCCAGCGGTTGCAGCTACTTGCGCGATTCCAGAACCCATGGTTCCTGCGCCGATGATTCCTACGGTATGGATTGGTAATCGGTGATTGTTGATTGTTGATTGTTGATTTTTTTCACTCATTAGTGAGGTTTATTTTTTTTTAATATCGTGTTGTCCGGCTGAGCCTGTCGAAGCGTATTACTAGTTTTAAAATAAAAACCCTTCGACAAGCTCAGGGTGACAATTATTTTAATTTCCTTTAAAATTAGGTTTTCTTTTTTCTACAAAAGCAGCAACGCCTTCGGCGTAGTCTTCACTTTGCGCAGCTTCTATTTGTAACATTGATTCTAGAGCTAGTTGTTGGGCTAGTGTATTATTCATAGATTCATTGAGCAATCGTTTGGTCATTCCCAAAGCTTTGGTTGGCATTTGTGCCAAGGTCATCGTCGTTGTTTCTATTTCTGTTTGAAAATCATCTAATGTTGTGACTTTATAGATCATGCCCATTTTCTCTGCATCGGTTGCTGATACTTTATCGCCTAACATCATTAGAGCACTTGCTTTTCCGAAACCAATCAATCGTGGCAAGAAAAAAGTACCTGCGCTATCTGGCACCAATCCTATTTTACTGAATGCCTGAATAAAACTTACTTTTTCATGCGCGATCACAATATCACAAGCGATCGCAATATTTGCTCCTGCTCCTGCTGCTACTCCATTGACGGCTGCAATAATTGGTTTTTCAATCGCTCGAATTTTTGAAATAATTGGATTATAATGTTCTTCTAATATTTTCTTGAATCCCGGGTTTAATGCTGGATCTGTAACTTCCTTAAGGTCTTGTCCTGCGCAAAACGCTTTTCCGCTTCCCGTAATGACAATGGCTCTTACAGAAGCATCGGTTGCACATGCATCAAGCTCGCTCTGAAGCGATAATGCCATCTCACGATTAAAGCTATTAAAAACCTCTGGTCGATTCAATGTGAGTGTCGCGACTCCGTTTTTTATGTCTTTGTGTATAGATTGACTCATAATCATCCCCGCGTAGGCGAGTATCTTTTTAATTATAATTATATCACTAATTTATATAGAGATTCCCGCCTTCGCGGGAATTATTTTAAACATTTAAAATAGTCAAAAGGTTCTTGACAAGTATCGCATTTAAATAATGCTTTACAGGCAGTGGATCCAAACTGACTCACCAAATGCGTTTCTGTTGATCCACAATTGGTACATTTTACAATTTTCTTATTTCCGAGTAATGCTTCTTTGTCGGCTTCTGGTGATAAAGGTGCTGCGATACCGTAATCTTCGAGGGCTTTTCGGCCTCTAGGAGTGATCCAATCGGTCGTCCATGCGGGGCTTAGGACTAAAGTTATTTTTGCTTTTTTATTCGCTTTCGCGAAAGCGGACACAATATCATCCCCGATCACATCCATCGCTGGACATCCCGAGTAGGTGGGCGTTATCTTTACATGAACCATACCATCAACCTCTATGGCTTCCCGAACCACGCCCATATCCATAATAGATAGTACGGGAATTTCTGGATCTGAAACAGACTCCAAAATAGAATGTAAATGCGGTTGTATGTTTTGTATTTCTAAAGTCATATTGATTGGAGATTAACGATTTTTGATTTTTGATTTTTGAACTTCTAGTTCTTCAATCTTCAATTAAAAATCTTCAATCGTTGATGAATTTCTCGCTTATGCGGGAATTTACCATTCCATATTAGGATAGGTGCGTTGCATGTATTGCATATCAGCAAGAATATATCCCATATGTTCTGAGTGAATTCCTTGCTTTCCGCCTTTATGAAAATAGTTCCCTTCCGGAATCGCTAGGGTTGCTTCTGTCAACACATCAGAGATCATTTTGTAATAACTATCCTTCAACTTTGACGTGTCTACTCCCACTCCTTCGGCAATCATCGCTTTATCTGCATCTGTTTGGTGAAAAAGCTCATCAGTATACATCCATAAATCGGTTACGGCTTCCTGCACACGCTCATGGCTTTCTGGGGTTCCATCACCTAATCTTCTGATCCAGTCAGAAGAAAAACGCCAGTGATAACTCACTTCTTTTATTGACTTTTTGGCAATAGCTGCAAGTGTAGCATCCGTACTTTTTTCTAATTCTTTCAGGAATAATAAATGATAAGCATCAAAAAGAAACTGTCGTACAATGGTATACCCAAAATCGGTATTGGGTTGCTCAACTAGCAATACATTTTTATACGCTCTTTCGATTCGCATAAAAGCTATCGTGTCTTCTGTTGCATTTTCATCACCAGAAACTTGTGCTGCATATTGGAAATAACTTCGCACCTGCCCAAAAAGGTCTAGAGAGATATTTGTTCCTGCAATATCGGTCTCCAAACTTGGCCCGTGACCACAGAGTTCTCCGAGACGTTGCCCTAAAATAAGGCTGTTGTCTGCGATACCGAGGATATAATCATATAAATTTTTGTTGTTCATAATATTCTGAAATCGAAACTGAAATCGAAAACCAAATCGAATTCAATTATTCTTGTTCATATTTTTTGAGGAGAGTCACTACTATTCTAATTAATTCGTCATTTTCTTGCTTGATGTTTTTAATTTCTTCGGCCTCTAAAAGCTTGCTTTTGATCTGTATATTTAAATTTCTGAGTGATTCTCGTAATTCTTTTAAAGTAATTCTTAATTTATTAGCCTTATCTCTATTTGATTTTGCACCTTCAAACTCACCAAAATTCAAAGCTGAAGAACAAGCGGAGCGTATCAGTTGTTTCGCTAAATAATCCGCTGCAAATGAAGTAGGATGGGATTTAAAGAGTAACACAACTGATGCTACGAAATCTTCAAAACGACTATCCAAATTATATTTGTTTATTAGTTTTTTCAATTTCGATTTCCTCCCACTACATGTGTTTCACCTCATCTGGTAAATCATAAAATGTAGGGTGACGATATACTTTATCTGCTGCAGGCTCAAACAATTCTCCATTGTGTTCTGGATTGCTCGCTGTAATATGACTACTCTCGACAACCCAAATACTCACGCCCTCGCTTCTGCGGGTATACACATCACGTGCATTTTCTAGCGCCATTTCTGCATCTGATGCATGAAGACTTCCAAAATGTCTATGCTCTAATCCGTTTTTGCTTCTCACGAAGACTTCCCAAAGGGGCCAGTTTTTTTTTGACATAATTATTGAAATTGAAATTGAAGCCGAAATTGAATTCGAAATTACTTCAATTGATATTTTTTATTCTTGTTACTATAATTCTAATTAACTGATCATTTTCGTCCTTCAAATCTTTTAAATCTTCATTTAAAAACAACTAAGCTTTTGTTTGAATGTTTAAATTTCTCAAAGATTCTCTTAGTTCCTTAAGACATATTCTAAGCTTGTTGATTTTATCTTTATCTGTTCCTGCTCCTAAAACTTCTCCATAATTTAGAGCTGATGAACAAGAAGATCTAATTAATTGTTTAGCTAAATAATCTCCTGCTTAGGATAAAGGTTCCTTATCATACAAAAGAATTATACTAGCTGCGAAATCTTCTAATCTTTCCGTTAAATCAAATTTCTTATCGCTCACTTTTTCAATTCAAGTTCAAGTTCTTTTTTAACTTGCTTTCGATACTTCTTTTCGCTTTTCCTTCTTCTCTGCATACGCCATAGCCGCATCGCGTACCCATGTACCTCTTTCCCATGCACCTACTCGTGCGTTCATGCGCTCTTTGTTGCAAGGTCCATGTCCTTTGACTACTTGCCAAAACTCATCCCAATCAATCTCTCCAAAGTCATAATGACCGGTTTCTTCATTCCACTTTAAATCTGGATCTGGAATTGTCAATCCTAACAAATCGGCTTGTGGTACGGTTTGATCTATAAATTGTTGACGAAGTTCGTCATTGGTTTTACGTTTGAGTTTCCATTTCATAGATTGTTCAGTATGTACCGACTCTGCATCGGTGGGTCCAAGCATCATCAGTGATGGCCACCACCATCTGTTTAGAGCATCTTGCGCCATATCTTTTTGTGCTGGGGTTCCATTAGCCAGTTTGAGCATAATCTCAAATCCTTGTCGCTGGTGGAAGCTTTCTTCTTTACACACTCTAATCATTGCACGGGCATATGGGCCATACGATGTACTGCATAATGGCACTTGATTGATAATTGCTGCACCATCTACTAGCCATCCGATCGCACCCATGTCTGCCCAGGTAATGGTTGGATAATTAAAAATTGAAGAGTATTTTGCCTTTCCAGAATGTAATTGCTCGTATAATTCATTACGAGAAATCCCTAAGGTTTCACAAGCGGAATAGAGATATAATCCGTGACCTGCCTCATCTTGCACTTTTGCCAATAAGGCTACTTTACGCCGTAAGGAAGGTGCTCTGGAAATCCAGTTTCCTTCTGGTAACATCCCCACAATTTCAGAATGTGCATGCTGACTGATCTGACGGATATGTGTCTTACGATACTTTTCTGGCATCCAGTCTTTCGGTTCAATTTTTTCATCACGAGCAATGCGTGCTTCAAAAATTTCTTCTAGGTTTTTTACTTCTTTTTCACTCATAATGTATGCCCGCGAAGGCGGGTATCTTATTAAGGGTTAACAATTCACTCTTAATCACTTCCTTTCTCTTAGAAAGCGCAACCATCTATTCTTTTTATGCTTTCGCGAAAGCGCAAGTATGCAACATACATCTACTATTTATACCTACAAGGTTGCCTTTGGCGAAACCTTGCAGGAACGCTTTTGCGAATGCTCACACATCAAAATTTACTTTTACATTATCAGACGTTGGAACTGCTTGACAACTTAATACTAAGTTCTGAGCCACCTCATCTTCTTCTAAGGCATAGTTGACTTTCATTTCAACCGTTCCTTCTTCTACTTTACATTTACACGTACTACACACACCACCTTTGCAGGCAAAGGGCAAATCTGCCCCAGCACCTAAGGCTGCATCTAGAATATTATCATACTCATCAGTCATCGTGAAGTGGAAATCTTTTCCTCCATCTACAATCGTGACTTCTACGCCTTCTACTTTTTGTTCGGCGAGTCTCGCGGTACGTAGTTTATCTTCTTCAGAAAGTCCTGTCACAAATAATTCATAATGGACTTTCTCTTTTTCTAATCCTGCAGCTACGAGCTCATCACGTATTAAAAATATCATTTCTTCGGGTCCGCAGATAAAGACTTCGTCTGTGGTATCTACAGGAATTAATGTTTTAGTGAGCGTTTGCAATTTTTCGCTGGTAAAGCGTCCATTAAACAATTCAATATCACGTTGTTCTTTAGTTAAGAAATAAAAAATTTCTAATCTTCCAAAGTACTGATTCCGTAACTGCTCTATCGCTTCCTTAAAGATAATGGATTTTACGGTTCTATTTAAATAGAATAATTTGAATGTCGCATTGGGCTCTAATGCCAAATGGGTTTTAACCATTGACAAGATAGGCGTGATCCCACTTCCAGCGGCGAAAACCACATAATTCTTTGTTGCCTCTTTTGATACAGGAACACCAAATTTTCCACTAGGCTCCATGATTTCGATCATGTCCCCTGTTTGTAGTTGCTCATTTACATAGGTAGAAAACAATCCGCCAGGTATTTGTTTTACGGCTACTTGCCACTCTTTATCGACGGGACTAGAACACAAACTATAAGATCTACGGACATCCTGACCATCGATAAGTGCTTTAAGTGTAAGGTGTTGCCCTTGTTGAAAATCAAAGGCATTTTGCAGGTTTTCAGGAATATCAAAAGTCACTACAGAACAATCTGACGTTTCTTTATAAATATCCTTCACTCGTATGGTATGAAATTGCGCCATTATACTATTTAGATAGCACAAAACTAACGATTGTTAGTTAGATTTCCAAAAAACTCACAATTCTTTAACTTTCAACTCCTTGAAGCAATATAATAGATAATCCTTCAATCAATTCATCTTTTTTAAGTTCTCCCTTTTTTGGAATCCAGAGATAGAGATTACGCAAGGTGGTAAGAATAGAATACACTAAGATTTCTGTGTTTACATCTTTTAATTCTCCTGATTCTTTTCCTTCTAAAATGATATCTCTAAATTTCTTTTCGTACCGGTTCCGAAGGTCTAAATAGTGATCTAGTTTTCCTTCTAGATGCATCCAATCATTATTAAGCGCTGCCATGCCGTAGGGGTTATCTGCGGTGAGTGTAATGTGTTGTGCAATGACAGCTTTTAATTTTGCAAGGGTATTAGTTTCTTGACCCGTAATGGCATCTATACCGCTTGTAAACTGTGTAGCGATATCTAGTATAATTTCAGAAAGGATTTGTTGTTTTGAGCTAATATGATTGTATAAACTCGCCGCTTTGATGCCCATTTCTGCCGCCAAATCTCGCATGGTCACAGCACTGTACCCTTTTTCTTTAAAAAGTCGGGCAGCGGTTTTATATATTTCTTGCTTTCGCGAAAGCGTACTCAGTTTCATACCCTGCAAGATACACTTTATGGAAGAATCGTAAAACTCTATGAAAGAAGTAATAGAAAATATTACAAAACGCTTTAATTTTGTGATCTATGAAAATTCCTGTTGCATCTAATCCATTACTAGATCGTTTGCCTCCACATTTAAGGCAATACATTAAACCTCAAAACTATGAGGATTACACTCCTATTAACCAAGCGGTATGGCGATATGTCATGCGTAAAAATGTAGATTATCTAGGAAAAGTGGCTCACGAAAGCTATCTAGACGGACTTCAAAAAACAGGAATCTCCATAGAGAGTATTCCTTCTATGTATGGGATGAATCGCATTCTTCAAGAAATAGGATGGGCAGCTGTAGCCGTAGACGGATTTATCCCTCCCAATGCATTTATGGAGTTTCAGGCCTATAAAGTGCTTGTGATTGCGAGTGATATTCGGCAATTGGAAAACATAGAATATACGCCTGCACCTGATATTATCCATGAAGGTGCAGGGCATGCACCTATTATTGCAAGTCCAGATTATGCTGAATATTTGAGGCGTTTTGGCGAAATAGGAGCCAAAGCCATTTCTAGTGCACATGACATGGAGGTGTATGAAGCAGTACGTAAATTGTCGATTTTAAAGGAAGCCGACGGTATTTCTGAAGAAGACATCAAAAATGCCGAACAACATATAGAAGAACTACAAAACAAAAAAGTAGACCCTTCTGAAATTGCATTGATTCGTAATTTACATTGGTGGACGGTTGAGTATGGACTCATAGGAACGGTAGAAGACCCAAAAATATATGGCGCAGGATTGCTTTCTTCTATAGGGGAAAGTGCTTGGTGTATGACCGATCAGGTTGAAAAACTCCCTTATTCGATAGAGGCTATTTATCAAGAATTTGATATCACCAAACCGCAACCTCAGTTATATGTGACACCCGATTTTGCGTATCTGATGAAGGTGCTCGAGGAGTTTGCTAGTACGATGGCGGTGCGTAAAGGGGGTTGGCGCGAACTCCAAAAATTAATTAATTCCAAGCAAGTTGGAACGATTGAACTAAGCACAGGGCTTCAAGTAAGTGGAGTGTTTACTCGTATGATTCAAAATGAAGATAATGAGGTGATTTATTTTGAAACCGAAGGAGAAACGGCGCTCGCTTATCGCGAAAAAGAACTCATTGGCCATGGGACTGCAAGGCACACTAATGGTTTTAGGTCGCCTCTTGGGAAGTTAAAAGGCATCAATCTTTCTATCGAAAATATGGGGCCTCGTGATTTACAAGCGTACAATTTTTATGACGGAAAACCTATTTCTTTTGAGTTTGAAAGTGGTATTACTGTAGAGGGTCTTAACGTCACAGGAATGCGTAATCTAAATGGAAAACTGATGCTCATTCAGTTTACAGAATGTACTGTCGCATACAAGAATGAAATATTATTTTCTCCAGATATGGGGGATTTTGACATGGCATTAGGACAAGAGATTTTATCTGCCTTTGCAGGTGCTGCCGATTATTTATCCTTCAAACTAGAAGAACATGTGGTAAGTTCGACAACCATAAGACCAACCCTTTCTGATGATGAAAAAAAGCTGCTAGAATACTATCAGCAGGTGCGTGATATGCGAGAGCAGAAGGCCGTTTCTCTGCCGCTTTTGTCTGTCATTTTTGAAAATCTTCAACGTAGTTATCCAAATGATTGGTTGCTTTCGTTAGAGATCTATGAACTTATGATTGAGGGTGATTCTGCTACTTCAACTACACTCGGCATAGGTTTCGCGAAAGCGGTATTAGATCATCTTACAGCTTTAAAAGAAACACGCCCCGAAGTAGCACATCTTATAGAGAATGGAATCATGCTATTGAAGAATTAATCAAGCAATGTTTCTATATCTGTGATACTTGTAATGGGTTTTTTCTCATATCGCAATGTCCACCCGAGCGAATTGGTCAGGATATAGATTTTTTGCAATTCTGAGATTAATCTGTTTTCTGCGTTTGTATATAAACTTGAGACTTCTATTTTTTCTTTCAGTGTTTTCATTACCCTGGATTTAATGATGTTATAATCTTCAGCACCAAAAGGGTTCAATAAATCTTGCTGTATATCGTAATATTCCAAATTGGGGTTAATGGTTAATTCAGGTTCTGGGATATTTACAATATATACCGTTTTTATTCCTGAATCTATACGCGTTTCTATTTTACTAAGGTCATACGAAATCGTTGCTTTGGCATTGGCTACTACTAATGCTTTTTTGGTAGCCGTCAAAATATCTACATAAAACTTTTTAGAGTCTTCATAGGTAAACACCTCTGCATATTCACCTTCAGTAACAATGAGCTTCCCTACATTTTTAAGTGTTTTTTCAATGAGTGCAGAATGCTCTTCTATGACCTTGCCTTCATTGTCCTTGAATTCACAGTATCGGAAGCTTAATAGAATAAGAAAGAGTACACCAACTCCATATAGAACTTTACGCATATCTAGGTTTTACTTGAGACTACGAAGCTACTATATTTATTGCAATAAAAAGTGACTCCTTTCGAAGTCACTTTTTAAAATCATTATAATACTTTTAGTTTAATAATTTACATTGAAAGATCCGTTGGTAATTGTTTTTATAGACTGATCTTCATTTCTCCCCGTGAAGTTAAAAGTACCTTCTATAGTACTGTCTGTAAAAGAAGTAATATTAATTTCTCCTTGTTGGCTTTCATCAAACGGGGCTACCCAAAATTTGAGTATCTGCTGGGTTACTGGCATTCACCTCTATGTATTGTCCAACAACAAAAACACTGCTATCACCACCAATAGCGTACGTTCCTTCTCTATCAAAGCCGCTAGAAACACTGACCGTAATATTGCGACTCGATGAAAACTCATTGGATGTTATTGATAAAGTCATACTTCCTCCTGCTTCCACAATTGAAGCAGAGGTTCCTAACGCATCCGATTGATAGCTTTCGCCATCTACACTCGCTGTTACGGTTCCTGAAGGCACATTTCCACTATCTCCACCATCGTCATCACTTTTACAAGATTGTACCATAATCATACTGATCGCTATCAAAGCCATCATCATTGTTTTTATTGTTTTCATTATTGAATTTTTAGTATTAGTTTCTTGTCAAAGATCTAGAAACAAGGGTTTTCAACCTATAAGGCAATTGCCCTATTCTTTTAAAATCATAGTTGTATCCGACTATGACATAAGACGTAAGGCCTAATTATCAATTACTTGACAACTGTCTGTAAATAAATAGTAAAACGAGTCCTGAATAATACCACACTACTGAAAATTGCTAAAAGCTAATATGAGGATATTCTTGCTGAAGTTTAGTGATTCGTTTTTTAAGTTTCCCAAGAAAGGTTGCATGTTCTTTACTTTTTGGATTGAAAGGACGGTGCATTAGTCCTTGTTGGATGGCGTGGACTTCTTTGAGTGTTGTTTTTGTTTTCGTACTTCGATTTGGCACTTCGACAGGCTCAGTGAGACCCTCGGCATAGACTCCAGCGTATACTTCTAGAAATTTTTCCCAGATATAATCGATTGCTTGTTGGCTAGGATGCAGCATATCTGTAGCATAAAATCGATAGTCACGTAACTCATCCATCATGAGTTCATACGCTGGGAAATAATGAGCTCCCTGCGTTTCACATACCTCGTGCACAGCCGAAATCAAGTGGGCTTTACTTCTGGTATTTTCCACAAAACCATCCTTAAGGTGTCTTACGGGAGACACGGTAAAGGTGATGTGTGCTTCGGGATTTAGGTCCTTGATCACAGTACATTGTCGGGTTAAACTTGCTACAATCTCCTGGATAGGCAACAATCCTTTTACGAACTGTTTTTGAGGTACCTTATGGCAGTTTGCTACCGCAACCCCTGTTTCTTTGTGTTGATACACCCATGCGGTTCCTAACGTAATGAATATATGAGAAGCTTCTTGTAGCGCTTTTCTGAGTTGGCGTTGCGCCTCATTCATGGTATCGATCATAGCGCCTTTAGAGCGGCTATTTAACCGACTATGGGCTATAAATGATTTCCAAACGCCTTCTAGTTCAAAAATGGTTTCTTCGCCATGACTATCATCATTATAGGCATCTTGCAACACCCGCTCAATAGCCAACGGATGAAAAAGAATTCCGTATGGATTGACAGTCGTCTGAAATTTATGATACGCTAATTTTTCTCCTATATGTTCAGCAAAACAAGATCCTAATAATAACAAGGTATTCTCATATCCAAATAGGTTAGGTGCGGATTGTAAAGGGATGTTGGTTTGTAGTTTCATAAGAATGAATTAAAAAGATATGTATTGTCATGACCCCTTCCTTCTTTTCATTTGCCCTCATGGGCAAACGAAAATCCACCTTCCCCTAAAAAGGGAAGGAGCACTTTATTTTATAACATCTATCATTCAGATGAACTGTCTATATTCTAAAAGAGAGCGCAAGCGAACGGTCTATGCTCTATTCTCTTTTTTTTTAAACTTTTACGCCTTTGCGAGAAAACCACGTTCTTAACTCACAAAACTCTTAGCAGCTTCCAAAGCAGCATCAATCCCTGCTGGATTCTTTCCTCCTGCGGTAGCAAAGAAAGGCTGTCCACCACCGCCACCTTGAATATGTTTTCCTAATTCGCGTACGACTTGTCCTGCGTTTAGATTTTTACTTGCCAAGAGTTCTTTTGAGATGTAACAACTTAATAAGGCTTTTCCGTTTTGTTCTGTTCCGAAAATAATGAATACATCTTCTTTATTTTGTCCTAGCTTAAACGCCAAGTCTTTGATCGCCCCTGCATCAAGTTCTACTTTCTTAGCTAAAAACTGAACCCCGTTAATCTCAGTAAATTCTTTCTCAAGATCACCACTTAAATTTTGTGCTTTCTCTTTAATAAGTGCCTCTACTTGCTTTTTGAGCGCTGTGTTTTCATCCATTAGATTTATAATAGCTTTCACAGGATCTTGTGCGTTTTTAAGCGTCGCTTTTACATTCTTATACGCTTCGGTTTCTGAGGTGAAATACTCTTTAGCCGCATCATTGGTAATCGCTTCTATGCGACGTATTCCTGAAGCAACGGCGCCTTCTGAGGTGATTTTAAAATGCCAAATATCTCCTGTACTCTGGACATGTGTCCCTCCACAAAGTTCCATAGATTTCCCAAAACGAATTGCTCGCACAGCATCGCCATACTTCTCGCCAAATAAAGCAATAGCACCTTCGTTGATGGCTTGGTCATAACTAATCCCTCGTTGTTCTTCCAAGGGTAAGCTTTCGCGAATGCGGGCATTGACAAAATTCTCAACTTCTTTTAATTCTTCTGCTGTTACTTTTGAAAAGTGCGAAAAATCAAAACGAAGATTTCCACTATGCACCATACTTCCTTTTTGCTCAACATGCGTACCAAGCACTTTACGCAATCCTTGGTGTAACAAATGCGTTGCGGTATGATTTGCAGAGGTGCGGAAACGTTGTTTCTCATCGACGATGGCTGTAAACGTTCCATCGGTAGATCGAGGAAGGTTTTTTGCTAAATGAATAATGAGATTATTTTCTTTTTTGGTATCCACAATATATACCACTTCGCCGTTAGGCACTTCGAGATATCCTTTATCGCCCACTTGCCCTCCACCTTCTGGATAAAAAGGGGTCAAGTTAAATACGAGCTGGTATAATTCTCCATCTTTTTCACTCTCTATTTTACGATAGCGTGTAATCTTTACAGGCGCTTGTAGGGTATCATACCCTATAAATTCCTCTTCGGCATCGTCTATTAACACCGTCCAATCTCCAGTCTCTACTTTTGCCGCATTTCTAGAGCGGTCTTTTTGTTTTTGTAATTCTGTATTAAACCCTTTTTCATCAAGTTGTAATCCTTTCTCACTTAGGATGAGCGCTGTTAGATCTATAGGAAACCCATAGGTATCATAGAGTTCAAATGCTTTTTCTCCTGAAACCGTATCGCCTTTTGTATCAGCTATCACTGTATCTAGGAGAATGAGTCCCTGATCTAGTGTACGCAAAAAAGAATGCTCTTCTTCTCGAATCACATTAGTAATAAGGTTCTTTTCTTTTTTAAGTTCTGGAAACGCATCGCCCATTTGTTTGACAAGCGTATTCACCAATTTATAAATAAAAGGTTCTTTGGTATTTAAAAATGTAAATCCGTAGCGGATCGCTCTACGTAAAATACGACGGATTACATAACCAGCACCAGTATTACTTGGCAGCTGACCATCAGCAATTGAAAAAGCAACTGCTCTCAAGTGATCTGCTACCACACGTACTGCAATATCAATCTCTTCTTGATGCCCACATTTGGAAGAGGTAATGGTTTCTATCTCTCGCATGATGGGCGTAAAGACATCAGTATCGTAATTAGATTGAACCCCTTGTAACACCATACACAAACGTTCAAAGCCCATTCCTGTATCTACATGCTGTGCTGGTAATTTTTCTAAAGATCCATCAGCAAGTCGATTAAACTGCATAAACACCAGGTTCCATATTTCGATAACCAGTGGATGATCTTCATTTACTAATGTTTTACCATCTACCGCTTTTTTATCTTCTTCAGATCGGATATCTACGTGAATCTCACTACAAGGACCACAAGGCCCTTGGGCTCCCATTTCCCAGAAATTATCTTTCTTATTTCCATTCAGAATACGATCTTCAGAAATATGATTTTTCCAAATATCATACGCTTCCTGATCGCGCTCTAATCCATCTTCTTCATCTCCTTCAAAAATGGTCACATACAGACTATCTTTATCAATTTTAAACTCCTTCGTCAGTAATTCCCATGCCCAATCAATCGCATCTTTCTTGAAATAATCCCCAAAACTCCAATTACCCAACATCTCAAACATGGTGTGATGGTAGGTATCTTTCCCTACTTCTTCCAAGTCATTATGCTTTCCAGAAACACGTAAACACTTCTGAGTATCAGTCAGTCGTGTGTTTTTGGGCACTCCATTTCCGAGGAAGTATTCTTTAAAAGGCACCATCCCAGCATTGGTAAACATCAGCGTAGGGTCATCTTTTAACACCATAGGCGCAGACGGCACAATGCTGTGCTTTTTTGATTCAAAGAATGCTAGAAATTTGGCACGTATATCTTGAGATTTCATAGAAGTAATCGTTCGAATAATTATTTTTATCTTTGGTCATATTGATATGAGTGGTACGCTTTCGCGAAAGCGCATAAAACAACACCAATATCTGGCAAAAATACACATTTTAACTTATGTCTAAGGTAAAATATTACTACGATAGCGATACGCTTTCTTACCGAAAAGTAGAGCGTAAAAAAGGACGTACGCTAGGGTTTGTTCTTCTATTTATCACGGGGTCTGCCCTGATGGGTCTTATTTTCTTAATTACGGTCTTAAACTCTGGAATAGACACGCCTAAAGAACGGAGACTAGAACGTGAAAATGAGAATCTTGCATTACAGCTTTCTATCCTAGAATCAAAAATGGATCTTGCTAGCCAAGTTTTAGAAAATATACAGGATCGTGATAATGAAATATATAGAATTTTATTGGATGCAAATCCTATCTCTGACGAGGTGCGTAAAGCGGGTTTTGGAGGAGTAAACCGATATGAAAATTTAAAAGGGTACGATAACTCAACCATGATTATAGAGAGTCACAAACGCATGGATCAGATTACAAAACAGCTAGATATTCAATCTAAATCGCTAGATGAAATCGCGAGACTCTCTGCTGACAAAGAAAAATTACTAGCAGCAATCCCTGCGATCCAACCCGTCAGTAATGAAGACTTAACACGTATGGCTTCTGGTTTTGGATATCGTACAGATCCGTTTACCAAAGCTCGTAAAAAACACTGGGGTATGGATTTTACTGCTCCAAGAGGCACCCCTGTGTACGCAACCGGTGATGGTACCATATCCCGTGCTGATGCTAATGCGTCTGGATATGGAAAACACATCCGAATCACACATGGCTACGGATATGAAAGCTTATATGCTCACTTAAATGATTACAATGTGCGCCCTGGGCAAAACGTAAAACGCGGAGATCTTATTGGGTTTGTAGGAAGTACAGGTCGATCGGAAGCACCCCATTTGCATTATGAAATTTTTAAAGATGGAGATAAAATTAATCCTATTCACTTCTATTATGGGAAGCTTTCTCCTGCAGAATTTGATGAGTTACTAAAACAATCGCAACAAGAAAATCAATCTTTAGATTAATATCTATGCACGTAGATCTTCCAGAAAAACTATACTACAGCATTGGAGAAGTCTCTAAGGCTTTTGGGGTGAATACTTCTTTGATTCGATTTTGGGAAAAAGAATTTGATGTGTTGCAACCTAAAAAAAATGCGAAAGGCAATCGTAAATTCACCCCGCAAGACATCAAGAATTTGGAGTTGATTTACCATCTTGTGAAGGAGCGAGGTTTTACACTAGAAGGTGCTAAAACGCATCTAAAAGAAGACAAAAAAGAAACGCTTACCAATTTTGATATTATCAGAAAACTAGAAAATGTAAAAGCGCAGTTGTTAGAGCTAAAGAAAAATCTTTAACTATTTTCAATAGGAAGATTTTGTACATTTCAGTATCATTCTTAATGATTTTACAGGAATGATGTAACAAAAAAGAACAAACTCAAACTAACCAGATATGAAAAAAGGATTAATCATCATAGGAATTTTAGTCATTGTAGGATTGCTAATAGGTTCATCATATAATAGCCTTGTAGATTTAGATGAAAATGTAAATGCAAAATGGAGTAATGTTGAGAGTTCATATCAACGTAGAGCAGACTTAATTCCAAATATTGTAAATACGGCACAGGCTTATGCCAAATTTGAAAAAGAAACTTTTGTAGAAGTAACAAATGCTCGCTCAAAAGCGACCTCCATACAAATAGATCCGTCTAATATCACACCAGAACAACTACAGCAATTTCAACAGGCACAACAAGGACTTTCATCTGCACTATCTAGATTATTAGCAACATTTGAGCGGTATCCTGATTTAAAAGCAAATGAAAATTTCAAAGAATTAATCAATGAATTGGAACGTACAGAAAATAGAATTGATGTAGACAGAAAAAGATTTATAGAAAGTGCTAAAGAATTAAATGCTGCTGTGCGAAGATTCCCTAAGAATATTACAGCTAGCCTATTTGGTTTTGAAAAACGTGCTTATTTTGAATCAGATGAAGGTGCTAGTAAAGCTCCTGTTGTTCCTAATTCAATTTAACTAATGGCCTCTACCGTAGAAGATTTTCTTACACAAACGGAAGAACAAGAGATTGTTGAGGCTATTCGCATGGCCGAAATCAATACCTCTGGAGAAATTCGGGTGCATCTAGAACGACATACGGATCTTGACCCTTTGACCCGTGCTAAAGAAATCTTCCACATTCTTAAAATGGACAACACCAAAGAAGAAAATGGCGTCCTTATTTACATCGCAGTAGACGATCACAGGTTTGCGATCTGTGGAGATCGTGGGATCAACCAAAAAGTACCTGCCAACTTCTGGGAAGCCACTAGAGACACCATGAGCGCTTCTTTCAAAAAAGGACACTTCAAACGAGGGATTATTGAAGGCATCCAACATGCAGGAGAATTACTAAGTGCCTACTTTCCTTGGAAACATGGTGATAACAACGAACTTTCTAACGAGATCACAACAAGCTAATGGCAGTGGTCTCTTTTATATCCAAACGTATTTATTTACGCTTCCACGGAACGACTTCGTTGTCATGCTTGAGCGCACACCTACTGTCTATATTCTTATTTTTAGGAACTACTCTTACTGTTCATGCACAGTTTGACATCCCGCCGAAACCTTCTAGAAACTCGGAACCAACAGCAGTATATGATTATATAAACTTGCTGAATACGTATCAGCAAAAATCCTTAGAACAAAAACTCATTCGCTACAGTGATACCACCTCAACACAGATTGTGGTCGTTATTATCTCTTCTACAAAAGGAGAAGATATCTCTTTTCTTGGAGCGCAATGGGGACAAAAATGGGGGATTGGTCAAGCCAATGAAGACAATGGAATTCTTATCATCGTAGCTAAAGATGATCGCAAAGTAGATATTAATACAGGCTATGGCATAGAATCTATTATCTCTGATCGTGATGCGGAGCGCATTATCAATAGGGTGATTGTTCCTGCCTTTAAAAAAGGAGATTTTTATGGAGGTCTTGATCAGGCAACCAATGAGATGATTGCGCGTCTTGAAGGCAACTTTACGGGTACTCGTGAGGATAATGACACGCTACCGGTTCGTCCTATATTGATGTTTATATTTTTTATTATTGTTCTTATTATCCTAAGTAGAAATAATCATCGTGGCGGTGGTCGTGATGGTGGCAGACGCCGTAGAGCAGGTTCTTTACTGGACGTTATCATCCTCAGTAATATGGGGCGTGGAGGTTTTGGTGGTGGCGGAAGCAGCGGTGGAAGTTTTGGCGGCGGGGGAGGCTTCGGAGGTGGTTTCGGAGGCGGCGGCTTCGGCGGCGGCGGTGCTTCTGGGGGATGGTAGTTGTAAGGTAAGAGGTTGGAAGGACGAAGTAAAACTATTTAGTAGCCGAAGATGGGCGGTGGTTGTTTACAGCTTTTTGTAATTTTTCCCTTACAAAAAGAAGTAAACTTTCCGTTACTCATTTCATCTAGATGGTAATTTGGAAGTACAAAGTACAAAGGACGAAGTAAAACTATTTAGTAGCCGAAGATGGCGGTGGTTGTTTACAGCTTTTTGTAATTTTTCCCTTACAAAAAGAAGTAAACTTTCCGTTACTCATTTCATCTAGATGGTAATTTGGAAGGACGAAGTTGGAAGTACGAAGTTGGAAAGACGAAGTAAAACTATTTAGTAGCCGAAGATGGGCGGTGGTTGTTTACAGCTTTTTGTAATTTTTCCCTTACAAAAAGAAGTAAACTTTCTGTTTCTTGCTTAATATTTCTTAAAACATTATCAATAGATACCATCTGATTTTATGAAAGAAAAATCATTAGTAAAAAAAACCACTCAAAGTATTACAGACGGAACTGACCAGCTACTTAGTCAGCTTAAAAATGGCTTTTCTAAATTAAGTGACATTGGAACTACTACTAAGAATAAATTTATCAATTATGTCAAAGAAGTTTTTGACATTTTACCTCTCATAGAAAAAGCTGGATTTCGAACAAATAGGCTTATCGTAGGAATATCCATCCCTCCTTCTGTAGAGATTCATGTGAGTCGGTTTAAAGAAGTTGACCAAAAAGAAATAGACAAGCTTCTTAAAGAATATAATGACCGAAAAATGTTTAAAATGATTCTTAAGTCCCTTCTTATGACCAATGAGTTTCAAGATAAACTATCAACCGACCAATTAGTTTTTAATGAGATATGCATCGAAATTTCAATCCCTCCTAAAGTCAGCATTAAGTACTTAAACAAAGATATTGCAGGCATTCAAAGTATAGAAACGCACTTTGATTAGAAGAACTATTTACTAAAATTGATTGTTTCATAGTTCGCTTTCGCGAAAGCATATAAAGAATAAATACCTGTGTTGAACTAGTGACACCTATCAAATGCGTATCACTCTAAACCCACATCGACCACTCGATATTCAATTTCACTCTTTTTTGCCTCAGCGCTCCCTAATGAATTAATAAAAAGCAATGCTGGGTTCATTCCTCTTTCTACTAGATAATTCCCGACAGCGATGGCACGTTGCGAAGAGATTTTTACATTGATACTATCTGGGGCATTAGAGACATAATGACTTTGTATTTGTAACCGATATCCTTTTTTTATGTAAGGTACCAACTTCCTATTAATAATTTTAAGATCCCTTTTTGAAAGCGGCTGATCAGGATTCTCCAAAGAAACGTCTAGTTTCTGATAATTGACCAAAGCACAATCTATGTCTTCCCATTTTATTTTTTTCTTATTCTCATTAAAACACTTTACATAACATTTTCCTGGTTCGGGATTTGGAGGCAGATCATAGGTTTGGGCATACACGGATGTAGTCAACATTGCAACTAGTAAAACAACATATATTTTCATATTCTTGCTTAAAACTGGCTCACCACCTTTAAATAATCTTCTCGGTTTTTTACGAAATCAAGGTCTGATATATCGATGATCTTCACGTTAAGTTGGTGTTGGGATTTTATAAAATCCAAATATCCTTGATTGATCTTTTCGAGATAAACTGCATCAATTTCTTTTTCGTAGCTACGGCCTCGTTTTTTAATATTTTTCAGGAGACGTTCTGTGTTCTGATATAAATATACATACAAATCGGGTTGTGGTAAATCACGATACATCATTTCGTGTAAACGTTTATACAACACATACTCTTCTTCTTGCAAGGTTACTTGAGAAAATATAAGGGATTTATACCGATCATAATCGGCGATCATAAAGTCTTTAAAAAGATCATATTGCCCAATATCATCTAGTAATTGCTGATATCGATCTGCCAAAAAAGACATTTCTAATGGGAACGCATATCGTTCTGGCTCTTTGTAAAATTTAGGCAAAAAAGGGTTGTCTTTATACCGCTCTAAGATAGATTTGGCATTAAACTCTTGCGAAATCATCTCAACAAGACTGGTTTTTCCTGCTCCTATATTTCCCTCTATAACGATATAATTATAATCGCCCAAAGACATCGAGTCTTTTGGATTCTTCAACCACTTAGGCTGTTTGGTAACGACACTTTCATCTGGGCAGAGCTCCAATAATTCTGAGTATGCTTTCGCGAAAGCGGTATCAGCTTCACTAGGATGTTGCAGATCTCCTGCAATATCAGCAAGTGGCTGCAATACAAATCTACGCTCACACATACGGGGATGTGGTACTTGAAGCGCAGGCGTATCAATAATCGCATCATCATACAAAAGGATATCAATATCAATAGGACGCGATTGGTATCCTACTCCTTCTTCTCGAATGCGTCCCATAGATAGCTCTATCTCTAATACTTTTTTGAGAAGTTTACTTGAAGAAAGGTTGGTATGTAAACGCATCACGCAATTATGAAAGTCAGGGCCTTCAAACCCTAATGCAGGGCTTTGATACACAGGAGATATTTTATTGACACGACCTACCTTAGTAAATAATAACCCTATGGCTTTACTGAGGTTTTCGTAGGTATTCCCTTGATTACTTCCTAATGATAAATAGATGGTGTGCAAGATGGCTAGTACGTTAACATTTATGAACAAATTAAGTAAAAGATTCTCATAATGGGTTAATTTTGGGCTTGAAGTTATTAAGAATATGAATCCAACAACATCTAGACGCTCCAGTAAAGACATACAAGTTGCTTACAGAATCTATTTTACGCTGGGGGCTCTTTTTATATGTGCCCTTGTGGTTTCTAATCTTATTTTTCAGAAATTTTTTAGTTGGAATCCTTTTGGGTGGTTCAATTTTGAAGTTTCTGTAGGGATTCTTCCCTATCCCATTACTTTTTTGATCACCGATCTTGTCAGTGAGATCTATGGAAGAAAAAAAGCAAACCAAATGGTGACTACGGGTATTTTTGCTTCTTTATTTTCGCTACTTATTGTCTACACTGCAAATGCTGTTCCAGCCATAGCAACATCTCCCGTAAGTGATGCCTTATTTACAAAAGTATTTGGTGCTACCGCGCTTGCTGTATTTGCAAGTATGACCGCTTATTTATTGGCGCAGTATGTTGATATTTATATTTATCATTTCTGGAAAAAACTAACCAAGGGAAAACATTTATGGCTCCGTAATAATTTCTCAACGTTTATTTCTCAATTTGTAGATACCGCTTCGGTTTTGCTATTATTATGCTCTTTTGAGATTCTGTCTTGGGATCTTTTTGGAACCTTGCTCATTTCAGGAGTACTCTTTAAAATCATCGTTGCTGCCTTTGACACACCTCTATTATACCTAGGCGTTTATCTGTTCAGAAAAAGATTTAACCTTGCGGAAGGCGAAGAACTCGAATTGGACGTATAACCATAAAACAATCGAATAGATATGTGGCTATTTTTATGAGCCTACCTATTTAAAAACTATAAAATTTCAACTTAATGAAACGCATTTTAAAAATTGCAGGGAGTATTCTCTTAGTGCTTATCTTACTTTTGGTCGCTTCTCCTTTTCTTTTTAGAGGAAAGTTGGAGGATTTACTCAAAAAGACGATTAATAATAACGTAAATGCGCAAGTCACTTGGGAAACTTTAGACATTAGTCTATTCAAAAACTTCCCAAATGCGACAGTGATTCTTAACGGCTTTAACGTCGTTAACAATGCGCCATTTGAAGGAGATACACTAGCGTATGGAAAAGAGCTTCGTATTGCGATGGGCGTCAAACAACTTTTTAAAAATGCTAGTGATGACCCTATAAAAGTAGATGCATTGCGACTAGATGATGCGATCATTAACATACACGTAGACTCGCTAGGCAATGCAAATTATGACATTACAAAAGAGACTGTTGCTGATCCCGCTGTCGCGAAAGAAAATACAGTCTCAACTCCTTTTACTTTTGATTTACAGCATTACGAACTCAATAATGCGACCATCAATTACCTAGATGACAGCACCAAAACCTATTTGCGTTTATCCGAAATGAACCATGAAGGAAATGGTGATTTTAGTGTCAGTCAAAGTACGCTAAAAACCGAAACTACCGCACTCGCTTCCTTTGAATTTGATGGGATTAATTATCTAGATAACGCCACTCTTGATTTGGAAGCTGATTTACAACTTGACTTAGATAACCAAAAATATACCTTTTTAGAAAACAAAGCGATCGTTCATGATCTGCCTTTACAATTTGACGGTTATGTACAGTTGATAGAAGAAGGAACTACCGTAGCTCTTTCTTTCGAAACACCTTCGTCAGATTTTAAAAACTTTTTAGCACTCATACCAAAGGAATATGCGACTAATTTAGACGGGGTTCAAACCGGTGGTGATTTTCGCGTAAGCGGAAAAATAGATGGTGATGCTACCGATACGACGATCCCCAAACTTGATATTGCGATTACCTCTACCAATGCGTCGTTTAAATATCCTGACCTTCCAAAGCAAATGAACAACATCAATATTGATGTAAAAATCAAAAATGATTCTGGGTTTGCAAATGATACCTATGTCAACATCAACTCGCTTACTTTTAAGATTGATGACGACTTGTTTTCTGCCAACGGAAAACTACGTAATCTCACCTCCAATATGTTAGTGAATTTGGCGATCAAAGGAACGCTAGATCTTGCAAATATTGAAAAGGTATATCCGCTGAATCTCAAAACGACTTTGGAGGGAAAACTCATTGCTGATATGACCACTGCTTTTGACATGGATGCCGTCGACAAACAACAATACCAACGTATTAAAAGTAGCGGTAACGCACAGTTATCTGACTTTAGTTATGTAGGAGAAGAACTTCCTAAGCCTGTGACGATCACCAATGCAGCATTGACGTTTCAACCTGGGATTATTCAACTCACCAATTTTGAAGGAAAAAGTGGTGATACCGATATTAATGCGACGGGAAGCATAGAAAACCTCATCCCTTTTTTGATGTCCAAAGAAGACTTAAAAGGACGATTTAATGTGGTATCACAGGTGTTTGATATGAATGATTTTTCTGTAACCGAAACCGTAGAGAGCGCTACCAATAAAAGCACCGCTGGCAAAACAGCCACAACCGAAGAAACATCTATAAAAATTCCAGATTTTCTAGACGCGTCTCTAAATTTTAATGCTCGTAAAGTCATTTATGACGATTTAGAACTTACCGATGTGCAAGGCACCGTAGCCATTGAAGACGAAAAAGCGTTACTGAGCAATGTGAACTCTTCTATTTTTGGAGGAAAAGCTGGGGTGTCTGGAAATGTATCTACAAAAACGGGGGTTCCTATGTTTGATATGGAGCTAGATTTGAGTAAAATTAATATTGACCAATCGTTTCAAAACATACAGCTTTTAAAGCAGCTTGCGCCTATCGCCAAAGCCTTACAAGGGTCTCTCAATACAAAAATTAGCCTAAAGGGACAGCTAGATGAAAACTTTGCCCCTATCCTTAGTACAATTGACGGAAATGCCTTTGCAGAGATTCTAACAGCAAAAGTAGATGCCTCCACAACGCCTTTACTTTCTCAACTAGATAATCAGTTGGAATTTATAGATTTTGATAAGGTAAGTCTCGATAATCTGAAAGCAGCTCTCACCTTTAAGGATGGGAAAGTAAATGTAAATCCGTTTACCATCAAAGTAAAGGATGTTGACATAGGAGTGAGTGGCGGTCACAGCTTTGACAACCAAATCGCCTACGATTTAAAGCTTGATATTCCTGCAACATATTTGGGAGGTGACGTAAGCAAATTGTTAGCGAAACTCACGGCCAAAGAGAAGGAAAATCTATCGGCGCATGTGCCTATTGCCCTTTCGGGAAATTTTACCAAGCCTGATGTGCAACTGAATTTAAAATCTGCGATTACAGACTTGACCAATCAGATTATAGAGATCCAAAAAAACCGATTGATAGAAGAAGGCACCGAACAAATTACAGACATACTCGGAGATCTCATCGGAGGTGGGAAAGACACACCAAAAGATAGCACCTCAACAACAATAGAGACAACGCCAAAACCTAAAGCAGATGAGGTCATCAAAGATATAACGGGCGACCTTTTGAATGGCTTATTTGGTGAAAAGAAGAAACAAAAAGAAATGAAAAAGGATAGTGTGGGGAATTAGGGTTTTAAATAACAGAGTATAGATGATAGCGAATAGAATATAGACAAATAGAGTAGTGTTCTATTTTAGAGTAATACGCTATTTTTAATGAGTGAACTCAATGTAAGTATTTGAAGTATTAAATTCAAAAAAAAATAAATCTCAAATTCAAGCACACTTACCCTTCATCTAGCATCTAACAAAATTCAAATATCTATTATCTAGTCTTGGGTCCTGAGTCTTGGGTCTTGGGCCTAAAAGCGAAGCGGTCTTTTTTCTCTTTTCTTTAAACGCTTTCGCGAAAGCGGAAACAACTCAATCCCGAATCTCATTGAGCTCTACATTTTTACTTGCCGCATACTTGAATCCATTTTCCCACCATTGTGCCATTTTTTCTTTATTAAAAACAAGTGAATTTGTGGTAAGTACAATAGGCGTGTAATAAAGATTGATGATAGCATCTTTATTATTTGCTGCAAACTTCCCAATGGTGATGTTTTGTTTTTCCACACGGTCAATCATAAAGGAATGCAGATTGGTAAGGAGGGAAAAAACATTTTTAGAAGGTAAATTGTTGTAATGGGTGACTTCTGTTTCTAGGATAATGACATCAATTTCGGTAGCACCTCGATCTACTGCTTCTTTGATAGGCACCATACTTCCAAAACCACCATCAGCATACTCGCAACCGTCTTTTTTTACGAGACTCATAAAAGGGATGTAATTACAAGAAATCCAGATCCAATCACAAAAATCCTCGTAAGAGGTTTCATTGATTGATTTGTATTCGGTCTCGTGTAAAGAGAGGTTAGAAACCGTGACCACAATGTCTTTTGAGCTTTGTTGAAGTTCTTCAAATTCTTCTCGGGTAAAAAACCGTCCTATGAGTTCTCGGAGGTTTCGGCTTTCGCCAAATGTTTTAGAGCCTCTTAAAAAATTGCGTAGCACCTTCCAGTGATTAATTCCTATTTGCTCTTCTCCCCAAGGGTCTTTCTTGATATTAAAAGGACAATTACTAAATATAGACGATTGATTAACGGAGGTATATATTTCTTTTATCTTGTGAATCTTACCCAATGCTAAGTGTGATATGAGTAAGCTCCCCGTAGAAGTTCCTATAAATAAGTCGTAGTTATGTCCTAACTCTTCCATTAGATATTGAGCTACACCACCTCCAAAAGCGCCCTTACTCCCCCCGCCAGAAATTACTAAAGCCCTCATAGTATCATTTTAAAAAATAGTAGACGCTCTAAGATAGTATTCCTTGCTTAGTTTACGAAATCTTACTTTTTTTATAATCTGACTCAATGGGTTTATCGCATCTCAGATCATCAATTTATTTGTTAAATAAGCTCCAATTTCGTCTTCCATTGCTTTATAGTATTTCTTTCTTAGTTGCATCATCACAAACAAGAAAACAACGCCAGTAATAAAAAACAATGATATCCCAACAGCAAATGGAAGTAATAAACGTAGGTCTAACATATTCAAATTACCAACGCATATCATCTGATCTTTATGTTGTCCCACCACTACCTGACTCATCCCGTCTGTAATACGTAGGGTCTTTTTATTTAAGAAAGCGCTCTTTACTTTATATTGAGGAAACGCTGTTTGAAGTTCTTGTTTTAAAGATTCTATAGGTATAGATTCTGTGAGTGCTATTTTCATGACTTGACTTTTCTCGGGTTCAACTATATGAGGCATTAGAACATCTAATCCACCTCTAAGCTAGAAGTATCAATCATAAAATTTTATTTTTTTTAGTGAACGTCTTATTTTTCTTAGTAAAGCATTACTAACAGGGAGGTTCGTACTTATTATAATGTTACATTATCTTACATGTTTATCAAAGTTACGTCTCGTTAACAAATCGACGATACACCAGAAAACACTTCAAAATACTCTTTTAAAATCTAAGGAGTTGATTGGATCAAAAGAAAAACACACCTCCATTACCTGTTTCTCCTTTACTTCCTAGGGTATTAAATTTCCAGCTAAAACTTAATAAGAAATATTGCTCTAGAACGGTACTTTGAACATCTTGGATAAAGTTGGCATTGGCTGTACGACGGGCATTGGTATTTTGATTCAGCACATCATATACTTTGAGTGTGACCGTGGCTTTATCTTTTAAGAAACTATAAGCCACCGTACTATTCCAAAACAAGGCGCTTTGTTGGAATCCTGGCGCTACATTTGGGTTATAACTATATTGTATCTCATTACGCCACTCCACATGTTTAGGCACAAATAATGCGGTGCTTATATTTAGATTATGTGTTAGAAAATCTTGATCTTCAAAAGCGTCTAATCCAAAAACTGTATTTGAGAGATTCAAACTATAACGGGGTCTAATCTCAAAAAGGTCTTTCCAAGTAAATGACGCATTAACACTTGGTCCTACAGATGTTGTTCTACTAGCGTATTGCACCTCATTGTTGAAGTTAATATTTCGGATGGCATTTACATTAATTCCTGCGCCATATTTTAAGGTACGTATAGAGTCTAGCTTAGAAGATTTATTATATCCACCTCCAGCATATATTTGATAATTCCCATCTACGTTTTCATAAGTAGTAGAACGCACCAAGCTTTCATCTACGATTGTTTTTGTGATGATCGCATCATTTACAATATTTCCGTTGAAGTTCATATAATAGCCTCCACCTTTTTGGAAATCATAATTATTAAATCCGCCATAAAAACTATGACTATTGGATGGGGCTAAATCTGGATTCCCCTGTATGATATTTAAAGGGTCGGATACATCTACAAACGGATTTAACTGTGTTACCTGAGGAGGACTATTGCTTAAGTTATACCCAAAATAGGAAGACATTTTTGGTGAAAAGGTATAATTGAAATAAGAAGATAATTCTACTGCTTCAAAATCTTGCGTAATATTGAATTCTGGCCTTAAAAAATCTTCATTCTCTAGTCTTCTGAAAACATAACCTGCTCCAAAACTCATATTTATTTTATCTGAATTATAGGATAGGCTTACTTCGGGCGTGGTGCGTATATTTCTTCCTGCAAAGTCTGTACTGAGTTCTAGATTAAAATCTTCAAATTGTTGTGTACCCTCATTAAAATCAAACGTGCTTCGTTTTCGAGTTCTATTATCATTACGGTATCCGAACTCTAGGTTTAGAAATAACTTCTTTGCTATTAACGGTTGTCTGTAGGTAATACCAAGGTTATAGCCATTTACACCCGCTTCTCCGTCTGTAAGCTGATTTCTATCAATGACTGAAGGCGTATCTCCAAAAATAGTTGTTTGCGATTGTATGAATTCCTCAGATTCTTGTTTATTGATCTCATTTTGTAATCTGAATTTCAGGAAAGAACCTTTGCTCCCAAATCGTTTTGTCAAGCTTATATTATTTTCAAAATTACCGCCTGTATTTAACGTACGATTATTAGCACTGGATTCATTGATACGTTCGTTTTGATCATCAATAGATTCTTCGGTGGATGAAAAACGATTCTCATTGCGATTTATCCTAAAAGTAGGTCTGATGTTTATGAGAAAGGTAGAATCTACCTTTATATTAAACGTAGCATTCACACTATGATTATCTACATTACCATCGGAGCGCGTGTTACTATTTGTGAAAAAACGTCTATCTGGAAGTATGTTCTCTCGTTCTGTACGTACCTCATCAAAAGAATTACCCCCTGAATAAAAATAATCGGCAGAGACATCTACTTTTTCTCCGATAACATCTGCATAATTTGCTCCTGCATTACGGCTATTGACAATCCCTTGACCTCCGCCAAAACCACGCCCATCTATACTAAAAGACCCATTACTACTAACAGACATAGAATTAGCACCTCCAAAGAATTTTCGTATCTCTCCAAAACTAAAACCTGCTGAGTTTAAATTATTCCCTCCACCTAAAATACTGACACGTCTATCATTGTCAAATACATTAACAATCCCTGCAAATTCAAAGCGTTCATCTGTACCGCCCCCCCCAGCGACACGACCAAAGACTCCTTTATTATTCTCTTCGGCTATGGTGAGGTTAATCGTTTTATTTTCTTTATCTCCTTCTTCACCTGCAAAGGCTTCATCATCTGTTTTTGTATCTGTAACTTGAATTTTTTCTACAATCTCTTTCGTCAGATTTCGGGTAGCAATAGTGGGATCGTCTCCAAAAAAAGGTTTTCCATTAACAAGTATTTTGTTTACTTCTTTTCCGTTTACAGTAATCTTACCGTCTTCATCAACCTCTACTCCTGGAAGTTCTTTGAGAAGGTCTTCAATGTTTGCATCTTTCTTAGTTTTAAAGGATTTTACATTAAACTCTAAGGTGTCTTTTTTTACCGTGATAGGTGCTCTACTTTTTACAACTACCTCATCCAGAGTGGAAACATTAAAATCTAAAAATATATCCCCTAGATCTACTACTGGATTTGTGAGGTCAATGGTTTTTCTATAATCTTCATAACCTACAAAAGAGATATTTACAGAGACTTCTTTTTGATTGGTTTTCCCTTCTAAGGCAAACATTCCTTTTCCATTAGTGATGGTATAAGTAATCAAAGTAGTGTCTTTGACTGTTTCCATAAAAACAGTTGCTGCCTCTAGGGGTTGTCTTGAGGTCTTGTCTTTGAGAACTCCTGTAACTTCAAAATTTTGGGCTTGTGAGTACGTACTTAAGAAAAAAAGTAATAAGATAGTAGTGGCACGTAGTAGTGTCATATAAGCGAATGGTTAATTGATTGATTGATGATGAACTAATTACTGAAACATTTTTCAGACTACGTATAGCCTTAACATAGTTTAGCAAACAATTAACATAACTAAGAAATTTCTGTTTTATTGGGTATTCTGCTTTTCTTGATCAAGAAAATTAACGAGAATTTGTTTTTCAATTATTTGAACATCATTCTGAATACTTGTAAGTTGAGCTACAACAGCAATAACAGGAAAACCATCAAATTGATGCCGTAACCAAGACTTACTCATATCCTGATTGTCTACACCTGTTGATGGGAATAAATCGTCTACTCTCTCCAAAAGAAGCGTATCATTTACAGCTATATTTTTGATAAGTGCTACGCGTACTTTTTGTATAGCCGCTAGAAAGTATCTTCCCTCTTCAGTAATTTGAGAGTTACTAAAAAAGAATGTAGTTTCCTTATCTGCTTTTTGAAAATTACCCCCTGCACTCCTTAATAGTGTGCCTTTTAGATTTTCAATATACCCATGGAAAACTAAAGTAGTTGCTCTAAGGGATGTACTTTTCAGACGAATTGAATCATTTTGAAACGTATAGATAATAGCGTCATTATCAAACTGAGTTTGACTATTTACCGTTTCTAATTTTTCATTTATTTTTTCAAAAGCATTTACAACTTCTCTATTAGAATAGATTCCAATCGTTATAAACGCTACAGTTACAACAACACCAATAATGACAATCTTACCCCAACTTTTCACGTTTATTTCTTTCTAAAATAAATAGAGATCGGAACTCCTGAAAAATCGTAGGCTTCTCTTAGTTTATTTTCTAAAAATCTACGATACGGTTCTTTAAGGTATTGCGGCAAATTACAGAACAACGCAAATTGTGGTTGTGGTGTAGGCAATTGCATACAGTACTTAATCTTAATGTATTTTCCTTTATGAGCTGGTGGAGGGAATGCCTCTATAAGTGGTAAGAAAAACTCATTAAGTTCACTTGTTTTTAAGCGACGTGTCTTATTTTGATATACTTGTACTGCCGTCTCTATCGCTTTAAAAATACGCTGCTTATTGAGAACAGAAATAAAGACAATAGGCACATCTGTAAAAGGCTCGATTTCTTGACGGATTTGTTTTTCGAAAGCTTTCATCGTTTTGGTATCTTTTTCTACCAAATCCCACTTGTTCACTAAGATGACAATTCCTTTTCGGTTACGCTCTGCCAGCCAAAAAATATTTTGAACCTGACCATCAAAACCACGTGTAGCATCTACGACCAAGAGACAGACATCTGCATGTTCTATAGCACGTACACTTCGCATTACAGAGTAAAATTCTAAATCTTCTTTTACTTTTGATTTACGACGTATTCCTGCGGTATCCACAAGATTAAACTCAAACCCAAAACGATTGTATTTTGTATCTATAGCGTCTCTTGTCGTGCCTGCGATATCTGTAACGATATAACGTTCTTCTCCTATAAGAGCATTTATAAAACTTGACTTTCCTGCATTAGGACGACCTACCACAGCAAAACGTGGGAGTTCATCTTCTTCTACTTCTTCTTTTTCTGGAAGCGCTTCTACAACAGCATCTAGTAAATCTCCTGTGCCGCTTCCATTGGTAGCGGCTATGGTATAGAAATCTCCTAAACCTAGGTTATAAAACTCTACTGCATCTGCAGCACGTTTGTTATTATCTACTTTATTAACCGCAAGAAAAACTGGTTTTTTCACTCTACGAAGCAAGTCTGCCACTTCTTCATCCATTCCTGTGATTCCATTTTCTACATCGACCATAAATATGATCGCATCAGCTTCATCAATGGCGAGCTCTACTTGTTTATCAATCTCTGCTTCAAAGACGTCATCACTTCCTATTACATATCCTCCGGTATCAATTACGGTAAATTCACGACCATTCCAGTCAGTTTTTCCGTAATGCCGATCTCTTGTCACGCCACTTACAGCATCTACAATCGCCTCACGGCGTTGAATCAAACGATTAAAAAGCGTAGATTTTCCTACATTAGGGCGACCTACGATGGCTACAATAGTACTCATGATTTATATTTAAGCTGCAAAGATAGTTTTTCTACAAACGAAATACGAAGTTCTCTTAGCGTAACTTCACCAATCGCTTTAGGTTTATCATCGTTTTAATAAGCTTGATCAATTTTTCCTTAGTTTTTAGGGTTTTGTAAGCTTTCGCGAAAGCGGACTACTAAACGCCCATGATTTTAATTATTTTCTTTTTCGGTCTTCTTTCTACGATTATTGGTGCCTTGCCACCTGGCGCATCTAATCTCGCCGTTATAAAAACTACGGTAAAAGAAAACATACATGAATCGTTAAAAATAAGCTATGGTGCTGGTGCAGGCGAAGTGGCTCTCGCATTTATAGCTTTTTCCTCAGGAATGGTCGTTCAAGAGTTTTTTGAGATGCATTTATGGATACAATTTCTAACGGCAGGAATTTTAGGGATTGCAGGTGTTTATTTTATCAAAACAAAACAGATTGAAAAAAGAGATAAGAAAAAATATAACTCTAAATACATTACTGGTTTTGCATTAAGTATCATTAATCCTCCTGTACTTATCTATTGGGTACTTATTTTTTCTGTGTTGCGAAGCTCCTTTGGCTTAGAATTAGAAAACTATTCTCTAGGATTTTTCTTATTCTTTGCAGGTGTTTTTTTAGGTAAAGTAGCAACTCTTTATAGCTACGGAAAATTAGGAACACGTATCCAGAAGAAAAAATCTCCTACAAGTTCCAGCTCGCTTAACAGAATGATTGGAGTTGTGCTAATGAGTCTTTCTTTACTACAAACAATGAAATTATTATTGTTCTAGAGATTAACTGGGGTATTACAAAATTGTCATACGTACCACATAGCCTTCCCAACTACGCACATTAAAAACCGTATCGTCTTCAAAAATAAGATATTGCCCTTTTACGCCTTTTAAAACACCTTCATACGCTGGGGTTTTGTCAAGATTTAATGTTTTTAGTTTTTTAGGATATTTTGACACTGGAAAATGAATGTGCGTTTCTTCATTATCTTCGATAAAATAAGGTTTTGCCTCTTCTGGGATATAGGCTTTTAATGCTTCTCGATATTCTATTAAGTTAACATCTTCTATGTCGTTTTTAAGCATTTTACGCCAATTAGTCTTATCTGAAACATGCTCTTTTAATGCTATTTCTGTAATCCCGGCTAGGTAGCGATTAGGTACTTCTACAATTTCTAGTGCTTCATGAGCTCCTTGATCGATCCATCGTGTTGGTATTTGCGTTTTTCTAGTAACTCCTACTTTTACATTACTAGAATTTGCGAGATATACAATGTGAGGTTGTAGTTGTACTTTTTGCTCATAAGATAGGTCCCTATCTTCAATACCAAGATGTGCTTGAGACAGTTCTGGTTTCATAACCCAGTCTGCGGCTTGTGGCACTTTGTAAAAATCGTCATAGCAATACCCTTGTCTAAATATCTTTTTATTCTCCCCACAAGCAAGACACTGATAACCAATAAATTCCATATGTATTTTCTTACCAATCAATTGATTCATTTGAAGAAAATCATCTCCCATTACCAAGTAATAATTTACGGGATTTGTGTTCTCAGTTTGCATTTTTTTGAGGACTCCTTGATACTGCATGTTATTTAAAGAATTTTAACTTTATAGGTTTTAGGAAAAAAAGCTAAATTAGCTTTGTGATATTTCCATTATAGATGGATGTAAATATACCAACTTTATGCCTATCCCTTTAGTACATTCTATTGCTTCTTGGTTTTTAAAAAAACGTATCCATCAAATGGAGCTTTTTTTAAAATACCCTCACGATGTACAGCAAGAATTACTGCATCAGCTCATAGATAAAGCTAAAGATACTGAGATTGGCAAAAAATATGCGTTTCACGAGTTAAAAAACTACGACCAATTTGCTGCGCGTCTTCCTATCTCTTCGTATGAAGATATGCAACCCCATATAGAGCGAAGTCGAAAAGGAGAAAACAATATTTTATGGCCCACGACTATTAAATGGTTTGCTCAAAGCAGCGGTACGACCAATGCAAGAAGTAAATATATTCCTGTTAGCAATGAGTCTCTCGAAAATTGTCATTATGCTGCGAGTAAAGACTTATTATGTATGTACCTCAATAACAACGAGGACTCTCAACTATTTTCTGGCAAAGGATTACGTTTAGGAGGGAGTAAAGAACTTTATGAGAATAATGGTACTGTTTACGGAGACTTATCTGCCATCTTAATAGACAATATGCCTTTTTGGGCAGAAATGAGTAGTACACCTACGAGTGATGTATCGCTCTTGAGTGATTGGGAAATAAAAATGCAAGCTATTGTAAATGAAACGATACAAACTAATGTAACGAGTCTCGCTGGTGTGCCTTCTTGGATGCTTGTATTACTTAATAATGTACTAGAAACTACGGGCAAAAATAATCTATTTGAAGTATGGCCCAACCTAGAAGTTTATTTTCACGGAGGTGTAAGCTTTGAGCCTTACCTAGATCAATACAAACAAATACTGCCAAGAGACTCTTTTAAATATTATGAAATTTACAACGCTTCTGAAGGTTTTTTTGCTATTCAAGATCAAAACAATAGCAAGGATCTTTTATTAATGCTAGATTATGGTATTTTTTATGAGTTCATTCCCATGGACGCCTATGGAACTCCTGATCAAAAGATTATTCAGCTATCCGAAGTAGAAGTTAATAAAAACTACGCGGTTGTCATCACGACTAATGCAGGTTTATGGCGTTATAAAATAGGTGACACGGTACGCTTTACATCTACAAATCCTTACCGAATACGCGTAAGTGGGCGTACAAAACATCATATTAATGTTTTTGGAGAAGAGCTTATTATCGAAAATACAGATGTCGCATTAGGTATTGCTGCTAAAGAAACCCAAAGTGAAATTGTAGACTACACAGCAGCACCCATTTTTATGAAAGGTAAAGAAAAGGGAGCGCATGAATGGATTATAGAATTTAAAAACCCACCTCAAAATCTTGAAGATTTCAACACCAAACTTGATAACGCACTTCGCTCTGTAAATAGTGATTACGATGCAAAACGATTTAACAACACTACACTAAATGCTCCTGTAGTGCATAGCGCTAGACAGGACTTATTTTATGATTGGCTTAAATTAAATAATAAGCTAGGAGGGCAACATAAAATCCCAAGGCTTTCAAATAGAAGAGACTTTGTTGAAGAGCTATTAAAACTCAACAAATAAATTTTATTTTACGCTAATGAAGTATCCCTGACTTGGGAGATATACTTTTCACAATGTCACAAGTATTATTTGATTTTTACTAAAAATCATCAATATTGTTACGGTTTACCAAGAAAAATTACTGCATTTTGACGGTTATAACAATCATCTCATCTAAAAGTCATCAAAAAATTTTTAAATCTATAGTTCCCCTTTTACTTTAGCAATGAGTTGAAGACCCCAAGTCAGATAAATTAGATTAAAATGAGATCATTAGTCAATACATTTTTTACTCTTCTACTTGTAATACAATTACAAGCACAAGTATCGTTAGACACTGACAAAGAGTTTGCATCTTCAGAACAAGAAATTGCATTTTCAAATTCAGACTCTCAAATGGGAAACAACGGGTTTAAGTTTGAAACTTTTACAACAGGTATCAATTCTAAGTATTCAGATTACGGGGTAGGCTTTTTTAAAGATAAGTTTATTTCTTTCTCAGCCAGAAAAATTGGCGCGTTAGCTAAATTAGACCCAAAAACAAATGAGCCATACACAAAATTATACTGTTCTGACATCACTTATGAATGGGATTTAAGACGCCCACTATTATTCTCACACATACTTAACAAAGGAGAGAATCTTGGAACGATTTCTTTTTCAAAAGAAGGTGATCGAATTTACTTCTCTAAGAGTTCAAAAGAAGATACCCAAACATTCCAACTCTACACAGCTATAATGAATCCAGACAATGAAGGGGAGTGGATAAACATTACAGCATTACCCTTTAATAGCACCTTATATTCAATAGAAAACCCTCATTTAAGTAAAGACGGGAGAACGCTTTATTTTTCTTCAAATATGCCTGAGGCTATTGGAGGATATGACATTTTTAAAGTAACCGTGAAGAGCGACGGGACTTACGGTGACGTAGAGCGTCTAGAAGGCTCTGTAAACACCGTTTTAGATGAAAAGTTTCCTCATACCTCCCTAGATGGGAAATACCTTTATTTCTCTTCTAACGGGCATGATAGTATGGGTGGTTTTGATATTTTTAGATCTCGTAACACATCATTCAACTATGTAGCAACTCGAAATCTTGGCAATACTATTAACTCTCTTAAAGATGAAATAGCATTTATTCCAGCAACCAAAACAATTGGATACTTTACATCAGATAGAGAGGGTGGCAAAGGAAGTTATGACATTTACAAAACAAATGAGTACATCGTTGATCAAAATGTAACAGGAATTATACGCGACACAGAAACTCAAATTCTGTTATCAAAGGCTACTGTTGTATTATTAGATGCAAACGGTGAGCAGGTTGCGACTACTAGTTCTAATCTAGATGGAGAATACACATTTCCAGTAGATGCTTTTGTTGACTATACGATTCTAGCCTATAAAGAAGGTTTTGAACGTAACTCAATATCTTTTGACACAAATACAAATTTAGTATCAACATTTGAAGCAAATATCTCTCTAGATGCAAAACCTGCTGAAATCGTAGAAACTGAAGAAAAATCTTTTATAAAAATAGACAATATTTTATTTGATTTTAATAGTGATAAAATCAAAGACATCTCTACGATTACGCTTAATACCGTCATAGCTACTTTACAAGAAAATCCAACTATCAAAATTGACATAAAAGCTCATACAGACATACAAGGAAGTAACCAATATAACTTAAAACTTTCCAAAAAGAGAGCTGCTTCTGCCATGAAGTACATACTCGGTAAAGGAATCTCAAAAGATCGACTTACTTCAGAAGGATATGGAGAATCTCAACCTTTAATAGATTGTACCATCTGCAGTGATGATCAACACGAACAGAACCGTCGTGTAGAATTTATTATTGTGAGAGATTAAAAGATTAAAACTCATAAGAATTAAAAAAACCGTCTAAAAACAATTTAGACGGTTTTTTTAATTTTAAATATAATGACGCTTAAGAAACTGCTTTTAGTTTTTTAAGAGTAGATTTATTAAGTTTCCCTTCGGCATATTCTTTTGTGACTATTAGTTCTTTTTCTGAAGAACTAGGCATTTCAAACATAGCATCTGTGAGAATAGCTTCACATAAAGATCGTAAACCACGAGCGCCTAATTTATATTCTATCGCTTTTTCTACTAGATAATCCAGCGCACCATCTGTAATACTAAAATCAATATTATCCATAATAAATAGCTTTTTATACTGTTTTACTATGGCATTTTTTGGCTCTGTAAGAATCGCCCTTAATGTACCTTTATCTAGAGGATCCATGTGTGTTAACACGGGTAAGCGTCCTATGATTTCTGGGATAAGACCAAAGTCTTTCAAATCTTTAGGAATAATATACTTAAGCATATTATTTAGATCTACTGCATTTTCATTTTTACTAGCACTAAAGCCCATTGCTTGCATATTAAGACGTTTTGTAATATGTCTCTCTATACCGTCAAAAGCTCCTCCTGCGATAAATAAAATATGCTCTGTATTTACTTCTATAAATTTTTGATCTGGGTGTTTACGTCCTCCTTTGGGTGGCACATTTACAATTGTACCCTCTAAAAGTTTTAATAAAGCTTGCTGCACTCCTTCTCCACTTACATCTCTTGTAATAGAAGGGTTATCACTCTTACGAGCTATTTTATCAATCTCGTCTATAAAAACAATACCTCGTTGCGCTTTTTCTAGGTTATAATCTGCCGCTTGTAATAGACGCGTTAATATACTTTCTACATCTTCTCCTACATATCCAGCTTCTGTAAGGACCGTAGCATCTACAATAGCAAGAGGAACATTAAGCATTTTTGCTATAGTTTTAGCGATAAGCGTTTTTCCTGTACCTGTTTGCCCAACCATGACAATATTACTTTTCTGAATTTCGATATCGTCATCATCCTTTGGTTGTAATAAACGTTTATAGTGGTTATACACCGCAACTGCCATTACTTTCTTAGTATACTCTTGCCCTATCACATACTCATCTAGAAACGTTTTAATCTCTTGTGGTTTTTTGAGCATCAGATCGCTATCTAGCTCGTTGGTGTCAACATCTTTTGACTCTTCTACAACGATACCGTGTGCTTGCTCTATACAGCGATCACATATATGTGCATCTAATCCAGCAACAAGTAAGTTTGTTTCTGGTTTTTTTCTACCACAAAACGAGCATTCTAAATCTTCTTTCGCCATGTAAACTAACTATTATTAATGAATGGTACGCTTTCGCGAAAGCGTACCATCAGAATTAATCTCTTTTTAAAATCTCATCGATCATACCATACTCCAGTGCTTTATCAGCTTTCATCCAGTAATCACGGTCACTATCTTCATATACCTTGTCATACTCTTGTCCAGAGTGCTTTGCAATAATTCTATAAAGCTCTTCTTTTAAGATTAAGATTTCTCTAGCGGTAATTTCAATATCTGTCGCTTGTCCTTGAGCGCCACCCATGGGCTGGTGAATCATCACTCTAGAGTGTGGTAATCCGCTACGCTTTCCTTTTGTTCCTGCACATAATAACACAGCTCCCATAGAGGCAGCCATTCCTGTACAGATGGTTGCGACATCTGGCTTAATAAATTGCATCGTGTCATAAATACCTAATCCGGCGTATACACTTCCTCCTGGTGAGTTGATGTATATTTGAATATCTTTTACGGCATCAGTACTTTCTAGAAATAATAGCTGTGCCTGAACGATATTAGCCACTTGGTCATTAATCCCTGTACCTAGAAAGATAATACGATCCATCATTAAACGTGAGAATACATCAAATATAGCGATGTTCATCTGGCGTTCTTCAATAATATTTGGAGTAAGCCCCATAGGTGTTACGCTACTTATGATCTTGTCGTAATAGGTAGAACTTATCCCTTGATCTTTAATTGCAAAATTTTTAAATTCTTTTCCGTAGTCCATATAGTTTATTAATACGATTTTATATTACAAAAAAACGTTTTACTCCTAAAAGTAAAACGCCTTAAAGATACTTATTTATAGACAAGTATTCTAATTGTATACTTCCTTTACAAATTCGTCAAAAGTTACCTTCTTCGTTTTAAGGTTTACATTTTCCTTAAAGAAGGTAAGCATTTTTTGATTCATGAGTTGTTCAGAAAGTCTTTTTACCTCTTCTTTGTTGCCTAGAATACGTGCCGCAATGTCTTCTAACTCTTTATCTTCTGGGTTCATCTGACCGTATTGCATCATCTGCATTTTGATCATATCCTTAGTGTATCCTTTAAGTTCATCAAAGGTTACTTGTAGGTTATTCTCTTGAATGATTTTTCCTTCTATAAGTTGGTAACGCAATCCTTTTTCAGAACGGTTATACTCTTCTGTCGCTTCTTCTAAAGTCATTGGATTCTCTCCTGAAGACTGTATCCATTTTTGAAGAAACTCTGCTGGTAGATCAAATTTTGTTGCCTCAATAAGGTGCTCAGTTACGTTATTCATCAACTGCTGGTCACTTTGCTGCTGAAATTGTCTCCCCGCATCTTCTTTCATTTTCTCCTTAAGTTCCGTTACTGTTTTTACAGCATCTTTACCATATAACTTATCAAAAAGCTCTTGATCAAACTCAGCAAGTTCTCTTGAATTTATTTCAGATATAGTGAACGTAACTTCTGCATTCAGATCTTTTGCTTCATCTTCTGTTTTCTTAAATGCATTTTGATAACTAAATGCCTCGCTGAAAAGACCTTTTGTCTTTACTGTAATCACATCCCCTACTTTTGCTCCTATAAAAGCATCTACATTTTTCTTCCCCTTAAGTTGAGCAATCTCAAACGTAGCAGTATTATCTAACTCTATAGATTCATTTACAAACACACCAGTTACCTCACTATCCTTTGCAACTTCTTGCTGGGAAGTAAGTTTACCATATTGCTTTTGTATAGTTTTTAATTGATTGTCTATGGTTTTATCGTCAGCATAAATATCATAGGCTACAATCGCTTTTTTAGGCTTCAAGTTGATATCAAACTTGGGAGCCATCCCTAGTTCAAACTCAAAGCTAAAATCATCTACACTCCAATCAAAGTTTTCTTGATTTTTTGGAAGAGGATTACCTAAAACGTCTAGTTTTTCTTCAGAAAGAAATTTACTTAAGGCATCTTGCAATAATTTATTTACCTCATCTACGCGAACTGCCATTCCGTATTGTTTCTCAACAAGTCCCATAGGAACATGTCCTTTTCTAAATCCAGGAATATTTGCAGTCTTTCGGTAGTTCTTCAAAATAGAGACTACTTTATCTTGATAATCGTCTTTTGCAATATCTACTTTGATAATCGCATTAAGTTCGTCTATTTGCTCCTTTGTAATGTTCATTCTTCTCGTAATTTAAGGGCGCAAAAATACGTATTTTTTTACACCTCAACAATGTTTTAATTTCTTCTATTCAGTTGTTTCACATCTTCTTTGAGAAATTGAAATAAAATACTTTGGAATATACTCAGTAAAATACTAAAAAGTACGGCTATCCAAAAACCATTAATCTCAAAACCTTCAATAAAATAATCTGCTAATAAAATAAGCACCCCATTTATGACCAATAAGAAAAGTCCAAACGTAACCAAAGTAATAGGCAATGTAAGAATCACTAATATAGGCCTCACAATAAGTCTTAACAAAGACAATACAATAGCCACCCAAAGGGAAGTCATAAAGCCGTCTACAGAAACACCGGGTAATACATTTGCCAAAATGAGTACTGCAATAGTCGTTAATATAATTTTTAAAATAGATTTCATCATGGGTTTAACAAAGCAAATAGAATACCAAAAAAAAAGATGCACTTATTAGTGCATCTTTTAAGGTTTTTATATACAGTAGACTGTCATTTAGTCATTACTTATAGTTATAGAAGAGAAGTTTCCAATGTCTACTCCTGGTATATTAGCTCCATACTGAGCATTAATAGCATCTAAAAGAACATTTGCTGTAAAGGCATATCCTCTAGGGGTTGGGTGAACCCCATCAAGAGAAAAACCTCCTCCGGTAACAAATGTAGAGGTTAATACACCTCCATTGTATGCTACTCCTCCATTTGCTACTTGTTGTAAAGCTGTACGTGCATCAGCAAAAGCAAGTCCATTTGCACTAGCTATAGATTGAATAGTTGCATTATAAGATGTTTGCGCCACAGTAACTCTAGCTTGTTCAGCTACCGTTAATACGAACTGATCTGCTAACGGAACTGATACACCATTAATTAATGTAGGATCATTATTTACAGTTGTTCCTAATACCCCAGCAGCAGTAAGTGGTAATAAGTCTGCACTTGTTGCCTGACGTAACTGACCTAGTAAGTTTGCTGTAGCAGCATCTAAATTTACTGGTGGTCCTTGAAGGATAGCGCTCACATCTGTAAGATCATCGTCTGTCATAATAGGAAAGTTTGCTCCTTCAATAAAGTTGATCGTACGAGACGCTGCTTCTTCTGCTGTAATAACACCAAAATTAACAAGTGTTGGTAGTACTACGGTATTGTATAATCCAAAATTATCATTTAAAAATGCCGCTGTTGGCGCGTCTAAAGGAATAGATTGTGCAGGAACTGTTGTGAAAAATGGGATAGAAGTTACATCTGGAATATTAACTAAAACACCATCGGCACCATTAGCTACAAGAGCATCTACCATTTGAGAATACGCACCAGCAAATACATTAGGATCTGTAATATCATTACTCGCATATGTAGAAGGATCAAAGTTACCTGTTTGATCTACTCCAGATCCACCAGAAGTAGCATATCCTAAAATATCATTGTTACCTATCCAAAGAGAAAAGAAAGAAGGATTTTGAGCGACAGCGTCTCCAATGACAGTTGCATCTGGAGAAGAAGCAAATCTTACAAAGTAAGGGTTTGCACTTATTGGCATTGTTGTCAAACCTCCTATATTTCCATATCCTGGAAATAATAAATCAAAGCTTCTCGCTCCTGGCACACCAACATTATTAAAAGGTCCAGAAAGGATATTAGAAACTTCTGTTGTAGATGACTGACCTATAATAGCTGGACCTGGGTTTCCATTCTCATCTGTAGCAAGTACAAAACGAGGATTAAACCCTGGCAATTGATTTCCTCCTAAAAGAAGTCCACCTACATTATCATTCATAAGCGGTTGCGAAAATGAACCCCCACCCGCAAGCGCAAATTGCTGCGCCATAATGTTAGGATACGAATTTTCTTGTCCTGTTATGTATAATGTACCATCTGCAAATCCTGCAGTTAAAGAGTTTCCTATAGACACATAGTTAGAAAAATCTGCTTCTCCACTTGTGTAAAAATTATTCTCATCAATAGGGGTGTCAAATTCTGGCTCACAAGCCACAAACCCAAATCCTAATGCAAGAACTGCTATATATTTTATATAATTTTTCATTGCTGTTTTTTTATTTAAAGTTTATAACTCAATCCAATACCCGGTGCAAATGCACTTGACTTGTAAGTACCTCCAAAAGGCGCTGGCGTTCCATCTGTTTCTGTGAAAGCATCATAAGAAGCATCAATCTCTTTGAATCGTAAGTATAAGAAAGAAGCGTCTATAGAGAACTTATCATTGATGTTGTATGTAAATCCAGCAGTAAAGCCATTAGAATCATTACGAGGTGTTTCAGGAGCAAAAAATCCTGCTTGTACTGGTGACTCATCAAAGTAATATCCTGCTCTTAAATCAAATTTCTTTGATGGAGAAAACTGAGCTCCAAAACGGTATGTACTCGCATTTTTATAATTACGTGGATTTACAGACTCTAAAGCCACGGAACCATCTGTATTTAAAAATTCAAGATCTAAAGAATCATAAGCACTCCACTCTGCATAATTATAATCAAAAGCAAATAACCACTTTTCATTAGGACGGTATGAAAGACCCACAGTCCATTCTGCTGGTAAAGGCAACGATGCAGTAAAATCAAACGTTCCATTTGCAATTGGCGAAAGTGGCGAATTAGGAAGGTTTGCAAATTCTGCTTCTCCATCTCCAGCTTCTACCTCTACATCGATCAATGAGCGGTAGTTAAATCCTAACTTCCACTTATCTTGATTATCTAAATTAAGCATAGCACCCACTGTCCAACCAAACTCCACGATACCGCCTGCATCTATCGTTACATTAGATCTGTTACCATCTAAATCTGTTAAATTCCTGCTTAAGTTACGATTAAAGTTTACAGAGCCTATGGCAAGAATAGGTCCTCCGCCAATACTAAATCTATCTTCTACTACTTCCCATGAAAATGATGGTTGAACGTAGATTGCTTGTAATTCTATATTATTCACAAGATGTGATCCAGCCCAATCTGTAGGATACTCTACAGTACTCCCATAAGGAGTATATACTGCAAGACCTAATGCAAATTTTTCAGTTAATTTATAACTTGCATACAAATACAATGGTGTACCTACTGGACTATCTGTTTGTGATGTTTGTCCAAATTGCTCATTTTGGAATGCCACATCCGAAAAAACACCAAATCCTCCTACAGAGATATTCAATTTATTTTCTAAGTGAACTAATCCTGCAGGGTTAAAAAATGCCAACTCTGCATTATTCACTACTGCAACTCCTGTATGTCCCATAGCCAATGCTCTGTTACCCTGAAGACTCACACGGTATCCACCAGCATAAGTAACAGCACAAACTAGCATAAGTACGAATACACTTACTACTTTTTTCATATAATTAATTTAGGTTAAGATTTAATAATGTTTTCTCAATAGAAAGCACACAAAAATAGGATATTTTTAAGTTTTTACAATTTATTAACGCACTTTATTATGCATACATAGTAAAATTTTCAGATTTCAGTTATAAGAATGCCATTACTTCGGCATAAAATTGTGTAGGATTCTCAGCATGTAACCAATGGCCTGCCCCAGGGATTGTTACTAATTTTGCTTTCGCGAAAGCGGAAAAAATCGTATTTTCATCTTCATCAAGAATATAATTGGAAGCACCACCTCTTATAAACAAGGTAGGCTTTTCAAAATGATGATTAGGAGGTAATGCCTCACCAATACGTTCAATTTGATTTGTTAAGACAGGAAGATTCACTCTAAGACCCAACATTCCTTTCTCAACCCAATAGAGATTTTTTAATAAAAATAAACGCACTCCAACGTCCTTAATATATTTTGACAAAAAGGCATCTGCTTCTTTTCTTCCTTTTAAAGCTTCTTTATTGTTAGATAATGCAGATAGCCCTTCGAGTATGGTTTGATGATGTTGAGGGTAAAATTTGGGTGCAATATCTGCTATGATCAGTTTTGAAACTAATTCTGCGTACATAGTTGCAAAAAGCATAGCTGTCTTACCTCCCATAGAATGACCTATTACATTTATAGAGGAGAGTCCTTTTTCTTTACAATACGCCTTAAGATCATTTGCCATAAGTTCATAGTTAAATTCTTCACTATGAAAACTCCGTCCATGATTGCGCTGATCTACAAGGTGTACTTCATATCCTTGTTCTGCAAATTGCCTAGCAAGTGTTTTCCAATTATCACCCATACCCAGGAAGCCATGTAAAATAATGAGCGGTTTTCCCTCTCCTATGATATTAGCGTGCAAAATCATGAACTTAATTTTTTAAGATATTGCGCAATAACACGTTCAAAACCTTCGTATAATGCTTCTGAAATCAGTGCATGCCCTATAGACACTTCTAATAAATCGGGAATACTGTTTTTAAAATACTCAATATTTTCTAAGGAAAGGTCGTGCCCTGCATTGATCCCTAATCCTAATTCACTTGCAACAAAGGCACTATCGATGTAAGGACGAATAGCTTCTTCTTTATTTGTGGGATACAATGTTGCATAACTTTCTGTATATAATTCTATACGATCTGTTCCTGTCGCTTTTGCACCCTCTATCATCTTTTGTACTGGATCTATAAATATAGACGTACGTATTCCTTGACTTTTAAAAGTAGCTATGACTTCTTGCAAAAATGATTTGTGTTTTATGGTGTCCCATCCTGCATTACTCGTAATGGCATCTACAGCATCTGGAACTAACGTTACTTGTGTAGGCTTTACTTCTAATACAAGGTCTATAAATTTTTGAACTGGATTTCCTTCTATATTAAACTCAGTAGAGACTACTTTTTTTAAATCGCGGGCATCTTGATATCGAATATGTCGCTCATCAGGTCTTGGATGAATAGTGATTCCTTGTGCTCCAAATTTTTCAAGATCCATAGAAACTTGAACTAAATTTGGTACATTTCCTCCACGTGCATTACGAAGGGTTGCTATTTTATTTACGTTTACACTTAATTTTGTCATGCTAAAATGGTATAAATTTTGAATACAAAAATACGAAGACCCTATCGCTAGCCGAGTTATTTTTCATTATTTTGCAATATGAATATTACAGATTTTATAATTAACGATATCAAACCTGTTTCTGAAAAGGATCCCATAGGTGATGTACAAACGATCTTTAGCCAGACAACACTCTCCCATGTCCCTATCCATAGAGATTCTATATATGTAGGATGCCTCGCTGAAAACGACACGCATTGCTACGATGCAGCTTGTGTCATTTCTGATTATTCACATGCATATGAACATTTTTTTGTTAGATATGAAACAAACTGGCTAGATATACTTGAAACATTTGCTCAAAATAGTGCTAATATCATGCCTGTACTTGATGAGAATAACACCTACATTGGTTATTACGAACTAGCAGATGTTATGAATTTCTTTAACAACACTCCATTTATAAGTGAACCTGGGAGTGTAGTGATTATAGAAAAAGGGATACAAGACTACTCTTTTAGTGAGATAAGTCAGATTGTAGAATCTAATGATGGTAAGATGTGGGGGGGCTTTATTTCTAAAATTGAAAATGATGTTGCTCAAATCTCAATTAAAATTGGGCGTTCTAATTTTAATGACATCCTTGCGGCATTTAGAAGATACAGTTACAATGTTGTGTCTAGTCATCATGAGGACACTTTTATCAAAAATCTAAGAGAACGTTCTGAATACCTTGAAAAATATCTAAATATATAAGTCCATGAAAATAGGCATTTATGGTCAGTTTTATCATCAAGAAGCAGCACAGTATGTGCAACATTTGCTAGATATTTTAGATAAAAAGAAGATAGAAGTTATTATTGAAAAGAATTTTCTAAATCTTATTCACGAACACGAAGCTATTGACAAGAATTATAGACACTTTAGCACGTTTGAAGAACTAGACACAAGTTATGATTTGTTTTTTAGTATAGGAGGAGATGGCACTATACTTAAAACTGTAACATATATAAGAGATCTTTCAATTCCGATAGTAGGAATTAATACAGGAAGATTAGGTTTTTTAGCCACTATCAAGAAAAAAAAGATTTCCGATTCGATTGAAAAAATACTTGCGGGTCATTATACAATATCTAAACGAAGTTTATTAGAGGTAACAATAGATAATGATGCGACTATTTTTGGAGATATTAATTTTGCACTCAATGAAATTGTAGTAAGCCGTAAAAACACTACATCTATGATTTCTATAGCGACACATCTAAATGGAGAGTCACTTACTAATTATTGGGCAGATGGACTTATCGTTTCTACACCCACTGGCTCCACTGGATATTCATTAAGCTGCGGAGGACCTGTTATCATACCTCATACATCTAGTCTTATTCTTACCCCTATAGCGCCTCACAATTTGAACGCAAGACCTCTTGTTATACCAGATGACACTATAATAACTTTGAAGGTATCTGGTAGAGAAAAACAACATTTAATTTCATTAGACTCAAGAATAGCCACTTTAGACAACGAAACAACCATTACTTTGAAAAAAGCGTCATTTGCCATACACTTAATTAATTTGGAAGGTGAAAGCTTTTTAAAAACTCTAAGAGAAAAACTACTTTGGGGAGAAGATAAACGTAACTAGGCAATAATTTTCAATAAACATTGTTAACTCTGTGTGTAGTGAAGACACATTTTTGACACTCTTTTAACTAAAAGAGTTACATCTCAAAGATCATTATTTTGATAGAATGGCCTCCACACGCACATTATTGTTATATTTGCAAACTTTTACAGCTATATGAGGTATTTGACGATTGTAATAATCGCCATGTTTTTAGGCTTTAACGCTCAAGCGCAAACGTACGAAGTAGGTTTGTATGCTGGAGGGTCAAATTTTATAGGAGATGTTGGATCAACAAGTTACATTGCTCCAAACTCCCCTGTCATAGGTGGTATTTTTAAATGGAATCGTAGTACGAGACATTCTTTTAGATTTACTGCGCTTTTCACACAATTAGAGAGCGCAGATTCACAAAGTGATGAATCAAGAAGACAACTTCGAGGGTATTCTTTTAAAAATAGCGTAAAAGAAGTTTCATTAGGTCTAGAATATACATTCTGGGATTTTGATATGTTTAATGATAGAAATCCTTCTACACCCTATTTATATACAGGGTTTACATATTTTAATCACGATGAGCTAGCCCTTAATGGCAACAATGTTCAGAAAACTGGTACCTCCTGGGATTTTGCAATCCCTATGGTTCTAGGATACAAAGCTGTGATTGGCGGAAAATTTGTACTTGCTTTTGAAGTAGGAGCAAGATATGCCTTAACAGACAACCTAGATGGCAGTGCTCCTGAAGAGGATGCCAACGGAACATTACGTTTTGGAAATATAAATAATGATGACTGGTATATGTTTACAGGATTTACCTTGACTTATACCTTTGGACGCAAACCATGTTTTTGCGCATTCTAATAATGAGATGGACGTTTTAGATCAAATTAACCGCGATAAATTACCCCGACACATTGCTGTGATTATGGATGGTAATGGTCGTTGGGCAAAAAAACAAGGGTTACTGCGAGCTGCCGGTCATAAAAAAGGTACACAAGCGGTAAGGGAGACTGTAGAAGGATGTGCCGAAATTGGCATTGAATATCTAACCCTTTATGCATTTTCTACCGAAAATTGGAATCGCCCGAAAAATGAAGTAGATGTTTTGATGAATTTACTCGTATCTTCCTTAAAAAAGGAAATCAAAACACTTCAAAAGAATGATGTTTCTTTAAGAGCCATAGGTAATATTGAAACATTACCTAAGAAAGCCCAGAAAGAGCTAAGAGAAGTCATACAACAAACTAAAGATAACAAAAGATTAAGAGTTACATTGGCCTTAAGCTATGGAGCTCGTGAAGAAATTCTTAAAACCGTAAAAGAAATAAGTCTTAAAGTTAAAAATAACATAATTTCTACTGATGAAATTGATGAGTCTTATATTAATAAGCATCTTTACACCCATGACATGCCAGATGTTGATTTACTAATAAGAACAAGTGGAGAACAACGTGTGAGTAATTTTTTATTATGGCAAATAGCATATGCAGAGTTTTACTTTACAGATGTATTATGGCCTGATTTTAAGAAAACAGATTTACATGAAGCTATTTACAATTACCAGAAAAGAGAACGAAGATTTGGAAAGACAAGTGAACAAATTAAATAACTTAATAAATCAGAGCTTGATATTAAAAAAAATTACTTTTGTACTACTATTATTAACAACTATAGTTGCACAAGCTCAGAGAGATTTACCTCTAGATCCTGAAGTTAAGTACGAGATCGGTAATATTACGGTAACAGGGACTTCCACCTATAACGAAAACACAGTAATCACTTTTACTGGTTTACGCGCTGGAGAACGTTTATATCTGCCAGGAGAGAAAATAAGTAATGTTATAAAAAAATTATGGGATCTAGAATTATTCTCAGATATTAATTTATACGTAACAGATATAAGGGGTGATGTTGTTGACCTTCAACTTGACATTAAAGAAGTTCCTGAACTTAATGAAATTAAGTTCAAGGGAATTAAAGAAAAGAAAGGAACTACTTTCATCAAAGATAATGGCTTAAACAAAGGTGCTAAAGTCACCGAAAACCTTATCACAACTACAAAAAACTACATTGAAAATACCTACAAGAAAAAAGGATATTTTAATGCTAAAACTTTTATAAATGTAATTCCAAAAGAGGACTCTACATCAAAAAATAAAGTGAATCTAGTTGTCAATATTGATAAGGGCTCTAGAGTAAAAATAGATAAGATTATATTTGAAGGAAGCGAAAAGCTAAAAGCAAAGAAACTTAGGAACGCTATGAAAAATACGAAGAGAAAAAACTTCTTTCGTATCTATAAACGTTCCAAATACATACAATCTGATTATGAAGATGACAAAAAATCTGTCATCAATAAATATAAAGAAAATGGATATCGAGATGCACGCATCATATCAGATACCATCATAAAAAATGATAATGATGATATCACGATAAAACTAAAGATTGAAGAAGGAAAGAAATACTATATAGGAGATATAGATTTTATAGGAAATACAGTATTCTCTGACGCTACACTCTTAAGACGTTTAGGATTGAAGAAAGGAGATACTTATAATGGAGTCTTATTAAAAGAACGTGTACAAAAAGAAGGAGATCCTGATGCAGATGACCTTGCAAACCTATATCAAAACAATGGCTATTTATTTTCGAACATCAATGCCGTAGAAACAGGCGTAGATCAAGACACCATTAATTTTGAAGTTCGAATTTCTGAAGGTAAACTTGCTTATTTTAATAGAATAGAGGTCAAAGGAAATGACAAAACAAAAGATAAAGTTATTTACAGAGAACTTCTTACAAGACCAGGACAGCAATATAGTAAACAAGCAGTTGTAACGACCATTCGTAGGTTAGGTCAGCTTGGTTTCTTTGATCCACAACAATTGACTCCTGAGTTTAAAAACTTTGATCAAATAGGAGGTACTGTAGATTTAGAATACAATGTTGTAGAACAAGGCGCAAGTCAGATAGAACTACAAGGTGGTTTTGGTGGAGGTGGTTTTGTAGGTACCCTAGGATTATCCTTTAATAACTTCTCTATTCAGAATATATTCAAAAAAGAAGCATATAAACCTTTACCAATGGGTGACGGACAGCGTTTTTCATTAAGAGCGCAAGCGAGTCAGTTTTTCCAAACGTATAGTATCTCTCTTACAGATCCTTGGTTTGGAGGTAAAAAACCCGTACAGTTATCGGTATCCCTATCGCATACTATACAATTTCAATTTAACAACAATGCAACCAGCGCAAGAGATCGAGTAAATAGGGATAGTAAAAACATCATCACAGGAGGATCGATTGGTTTAGCAAAACGTTTATCTTGGCCAGACAGAGACTTTACACTCTCACACGCTATTAGTTATCAGAATTTCAACTTAGTTAATTTTAATACAGGACTATTTACTTTTGGAAATGGTTCTTCTAAAAACTTAGGATATACTATAGGGCTTAGTAGAAACAATACAGCTAACAATCCAATATTCCCAATATCTGGGTCAGAATGGAGTATTACAGCAAAGTTAACTCCTCCCTATTCACTATTTAATAATGTAGACTATAAAGCGTTGGCTGAGGACAGAGTAGTTGCACTAGAAAATCAAGATTCAAATGCACTAGCAGAGATAGATCAAGAGCGATTTAATTTTCTAGAATTTTACAAAGTAAAATTTAATGGAAAATGGTATACAAGTCTTCCTGCTAAATTTGTATTGCAATCTAACCTTGAATTTGGTTGGTTAGGTGCCTATAACAACGATAGAGGTATCCCACCGTTTGAACGTTTCTTCTTAGGAGGAGATGGACTAGGAGGTTTTGCACTAGATGGACGTGAGATCATCCGTTTAAGAGGATATCCTAACCAATCTGTAACGCCATTAGATAGGGGAGCAGCAACTACAGCAAACAATAATGATGGGGCTACCATTTATAATAAATTTAGTTTAGAACTTCGTTATCCTATAACATTTAGCCAAGCTGCAACCATCTACACACTAGCTTTTGTTGAAGGAGGAGCCACCTATGACAATTTTAGGGACTATAATCCGTTTCAATTGAATAGATCTGCTGGTGCAGGAATTCGTATATTTATGCCTGCCTTTGGATTATTAGGGCTGGATTTCGGATATGGATTTGATCCTATCCCAGGGCTGATACAGCCTAACGGATGGGAAACGCACTTTATCATTGGACAGCAGTTTTAATTTTGGCACGATTATTTCTAACGCTATTATAACCAATATGAAAACAAAAGTTTTTTTCTTTTTTGCATCACTTTTTTTTGTGAGCCTTGTTGCTCAAGCACAACGAGGTATCCGTGTAGGCTATATTAATATGGACTACATCCTTGAAAATGTTCCTGAATACCAAGAAGCATCTTCTCAACTAGATTCAAAAGTTAAAAAGTGGAAGAGCGAAATTGAAAAAAAAATAAGTGAGATCGAAGAAATGAAAAAGCAATTACAAAATGAACGTGTATTGCTTACCAAAGAGCTTATAGAAGAGCGTGAAGAAGAAATCACTTATGAAGAAGAACAAATTTTTGAATATCAACAAAAACGCTTTGGTCCAGGAGGAGATTTAGCTATACAAAAACGCCAATTAATAGAACCAATACAAGATCAAGTTTTTAATTCTGTACAAGAAATTTCAAAAAACAAAAAATTTGATGTTGTTTTAAGAAAGTCTGAAGCTGGAATATTATATGTGGCAGATCGCTTAGATATAAGTGACCAAGTTTTAAGAAGCATCACGAGATCTGCAAAGCGTAAACAAATAAACAATAAAAAAGAAGAAGATTCTTTTGACAGAGATGAAGCAAAAACGGTAGAGCAAGATAAAGCAACACAAGAGCGCCAAAAAGCAATAGACGACAAGAAAGCAGAGCGAGAAGCTTTAATAGAAGAAAAAGCAAAACAACGACAAGAAGAAAAAGATGCGCGCAATAAAGCTTTTGAAGAAAGAAGACAACGTATTTTAGAAGAACGACAAAAAAGAAAAGATTCCATAGACGCTTTAAAAGCAGCCAGAGCAGAAGCATCTGGCAGAAGCACAGGAAATGAAACAGCAGAAGAGAAAAAAGCAAAACAACAACAACTTATAGAAGCACGTCAAAAAAGAAAAGACTCTATCCTAGCAGAACGTCAAAAGAAAAAAGATGCGCTATTAGCAGAACGCCAGAGAAAAAAAGATTCTGTTTTAGAATCCCGAAAGAAAAAAACAGATAGTATTCCAAATCCTCCAAAAAGAAGATGATCATAGTTGGAGGTATTTTATAACCCAATATTTTATAACTATAACACACTTAACTTTAATTAGATTACAATGAAACACATGAAAAAAGTATTCGTAGCCATAGCTCTAGTAATAGGAATGACTAGCGCCATACAAGCTCAAGAATCAAAAATTGCGCATATTAACACGCAAGAGTTAGTAGAAGCAATGCCTAGCTATGTAGCCGCAAATGCTGAACTGGAAAAAGCTCAAAAATCATATGCAGCACAGTTACAAGAAATGAAAGCTGAACTTCAGAAAACATCTGAAAGATACGGTCGTGAAGTGGCAACACAAACTGATGAGACCAATATTGCTCGTCAAAGAGAAGTACAAGAAACTATGCAGCAAATTAATGCATACGAGCAAAATGCATACACAAAGCTACGTCAGCAAGAGCAAGAGTTATTAAAACCTATCCTCGAGAAAGCCCGTGTAACAATTCAAAAAGTGGCTAGAGCAAAAGGATTTCTATTTGTTCTTGACTCAACACCTGGAGCTGCGGGAGTAATCATGGCAGATGGATACGATCTTATGAAAGATGTAAAAGCAGATTTAGGCATCTAATACATTACTAGTAGTTCGCTTAAAGCGAAAGTTTATAAAAACTGCCTTCAATAGAAGGCAGTTTTTTATTTTAGCCCTATGCAAAAGGATCAATACATCGGTGTGTTTGACAGCGGAATAGGAGGTATTTCTATATGGAAAGAAATTATTCAATTACTATCCCTAGAATCTACCATCTATTTAGCTGATAGTAAAAATGCTCCCTACGGAGAAAAATCTCAAGATGAGATCACCCAATTATGTATTAAAAACACTGAAAAACTTATAGCATTAGGCGCAAAGATTATTGTAGTGGCTTGCAATACCGCTACAACAAACTCCATCGATTATTTAAGAGCTAACTACCCTATCCAATTCATTGGAATAGAACCCGCCATTAAACCTGCGGCCTTGCAATCTAAAAGTAAAAGTATCGGTATCCTAGCAACCAAAGGAACACTCAACAGCCGCCTGTTTTCAAGTACTTCAAAACGATACACACAAGAAATTAAAACTATAGAAGTGATAGGCACAGGACTAGTTCCTTTAATTGAGCAAGGAAAAATAAACAGTCCTGAAACTAGGGCATTACTCACTACCTATCTAGCTCCTATGATCGAGGCTAATATTGATTATCTCGTCTTAGGATGCAGTCACTACCCTTTTCTTCTTCCCATACTCAAAGAATTATTACCAAGCCAGGTATCCATTATTGACTCTGGAGAGGCGGTCGCAAGACAAACAAAAGCAATATTAGAGCAAAAAAAAATAATACGCACAGAAATTACTCAGCCTGCAAAGCATTACATTTATTCTAATGGCACTATTGATATACTTGAAGATATCATAGTCCGCTTTCGCGAAAGCGAACAAATCCCTCTTAAAACAGTTATTCAAGTAGCTTATAAAGACTTTTGAAACTTATTTGAAGTACGCCAGCAAGTTTGCTTTTTGAGAGGCAGAAACCATCACCTCTTTCCCCGAACTTAATACCACAGTGCCGCCTTTACCTTTTCGGTAGCCAGTCACTTCATTAATATTGACTAAATATGACTTATGCACTCTCGCAAATCCAAAGTCTGTTAAAGCATCTTGAAAATACTTAAGGGTTTTACTAACTAGTTTTTTTCCTCCTCCTGTGAGGAATATTTGGGTGTAATTATCATCGGCCTGGCAGTATAAAATAGAAGCGGCTTCCAGTACTTCAAAACCATCTTGCACCGGAATCGTTATTTTACCTTGCTTGTCAGAGCTAAATGCAGTAAGAACTTTATCTTCTAATGCATTTTCTTTTTCTTTAATCTGGACTACATAATCTACTGCTTTTATGAGTTCGTCTATAGAAATTGGCTTTAATAAATAATAAGAGGCATGTGTATTTAACGCCTCTATCGCATACTGATTATAGGCAGTAACAAAGACGGTCTCAAAACTACGATCTCCTACTTGCTCTAATAGATCAAATGCGTTTCCATGTGGCATTTCCACATCCAAGAAAACTAAATCTAAGGTTTGATTGCGAATCAGACTAAGTCCTTCTTCTATATTGGAAGCTTCGCCAACAAGCTCAATTTTAGGACAGTATTTCTGAAGATAATTACGTAAAATATCTCTACTCACTTCTTCATCTTCTACAATAATTGTTTTAAGGGTTTGCATGGTTAGTCCTTTTTTAGTGTTAGCGTTACTTTAGTTCCTTCTCCGGTTTCAAAAACATCTGTAATAGCGACATCTACCCGATCTCCATACATTTCATTAAGTATAGCGATACGCTTCTTGATATTCCCCATTCCTTTAGATTTCTGCTTTTTCTGATTATCTGTTTTCATGGTCTTACTGCGCTCTCTTCCTACTCCATTATCTGTTACAGTAATAACGGCGGTTTGATCATCTTTTTGACTAAAATGGATATGTAACAATCCTTTTTCTTCTTTATATCTCATGCCGTGCCATACTGCATTCTCAACATAGGGTTGTAATAGCATTGGAGGTATTTGAAACTCGTCTATATCAAGGTCTTTGTCTACTGTGAGTGTATAATCAAATTTATCTTTAAATCTGAAATGCTCTAGCATTGTATATTTTTTAATGAGTTCTATCTCACTTGAAAGTGGTATAAAATCTTCTTCACTGTTTTCTAGTACAGATCTCATAAGACTCGAAAAATCAGAAAGATATTTATTTGCAGTACGCTCATCATTAGTAGCAATAAAACTATTGACAGAGTTAAGTGCATTAAATATAAAGTGAGGGTTCATTTGAGACCGAAGCCCTTTAAGGGCTAATAAATTATTAGCATATTTCTGCCTTTTTGAACTACGATACATAGCTAATGCTGCAATAAGAAGTGAAAGAGCAACTATAAGTAAAGATCCGATAATCAATCGGTTTGTATTAGTGCGCTCATCAATTATTTTTTGTTTTTCAAAAGCTAGATCATAACGCTCTTCATTGAGCTCTCTATCTTTTTCAAGACTTAAGATTCGATTTTGTTTTTCAGCTACAATTTTTCCAAGTCGTGCTGCAGATGCTAATTCTTGTTCTTTCACAACATATCCCTGATCTACAAGCGATTTGTAACGCTCATAACTCTCTGCTGCTTTATCAAAGTCTTCTTTGTCTCTATACAGCTCTGAAAGTCGTCTAGTAGCATCTTTTTCGACGACAAGGTCATTTTTGTTGATCGCTTCATCTATACTTTTTTCAAAAAAAGGAATAGCTTCGTCTAGCTTTCTTTGATCTACATAAGCACTAGCGATTTTATAATTTTGTTTCTGAGGAGTAAGTATATCATCATTTGAAATAGAATCTGTATTTACCTTACTTAACCCTTCTAATACTTCTTTACGAAGTTTTATTTCCTCGTCAAATTGTCTCCTAGAATTGTAATAATCGGCTACTTTCACCTTAGATCTTACAGTACTCTCAGAGTTTTCTTTACTAGATAAATCCAACGCTTTGTTATAAGAACTGACCGCTTTCTGACCATTTCCGATCAAATCATAAGACGCTGCTATTTTCGTGTTTAATCTAGTCGCAACAGATACTAGATTAGCGTCTGTTGCGATATGTTCTGCTTTAGTATATTGTTCAATTGCTTTAGTGTAATCTGCTGTTGCCTTATAGGTATCTCCTAAACCCTCGACTACACTTAAGCTTTCCTGAAAAGACAACTCTTTTTTAGACAAGACCTTATAGAGGTCAATACTTTCTTGATAATTTTTATTATTAAAATAAGCCTTAGCTAATTTTATATCTACAGAAATTTTGTATTCGCTTTTTAAGCTTGATGTATAATTAGCAATTGCCAAGTCATATTGTTTCCAATGCGTATTAATATCAGCTAATAATTCATATGCGATAGCTCTCTCAGATTCACTAATAGTTTTTATCTCTAGCGCTAATGCAATATTATCAATTCCTTCTGACACATCTTGTTTATATACGGCTCTTGCTTTTTGAACATAATCATTAAAGCTTTGCTTGGGTATTTCTGAACCCTCAGAGTCATCTAGTACCACAGGATTAGATAATGAGTGGACTTCAACTCGAATACGCTGATTATCTTTTATCGTATAATATTGAGTTGCAAAGTCTGTGCTTCGTATCACAAGTTCATCCCCAATTCGTGCGCGGATTCTAAACTCTCCGTCATATCCCGTTGTCGTATAATTGCCTCCCGTAATTTCAACATTAACTCTAGGAACGGGTGCCATTGTTTCTATATCAATAACACTACCACGTACGGTGACTTCTGGGCCTTTATTATCTGGTAATGAAGTCCTGTCTTGCCCATAAATATTCGTGCAAATGAGTATTAATAGTATTGTATAAAATGTAGTAAACACCTTTTTCATAAGACCAAACTTAGTGCAAAAATGCTACACCAAAAAATGATGATTTTAGATGTGTCGTACAAAAGATGCTTTTTGAGGTCTCGAAAATAAATCTCACTCACTCTAGAGCATATTTTACTCATTAAAAAGAAGTATTCACTCATTTTGAATTTTTATCCTCTTTTGATGCCTTTAGATTTACATCATATTCATCAAAATACACAAACGACTATGAAGACTGTATCCATTTTACTAACATCATTATTTGTACTATCCTCTTATTTTTATACAACACCTGTGATTACGGGGAAAAATCAAAAAAGATTACACGCACCTAAAAGTACAATTGTTACCCATCTAGAACCAGAGACAAACGTCATTAGAGTTGCGCTTCTATTAGACACTTCTAATAGTATGGATGGACTCATAGACCAAGCAAAAGCACAATTATGGGAACTCGTAAATGAATTATCATATGCAAAATGTGGATCAAAAGATAAGCCTTCTTTGCAAATCGCTTTATATGAATATGGAAATGACGGGCTTAATGCCAGAGAGGGTTTTATAAGACAAGTAAATGCTTTTAGTAATGACCTTGATGAGATCTCAAAAAACTTATTTGGCCTCACAACTAACGGAGGAAATGAATATTGTGGAAAAGTAATTCAAGTATCGTTAGACCAATTAAATTGGGGAATTCAAAAAAATGATCTCAATCTTATTTTTATAGCAGGTAACGAACCATTTGATCAGGGACCTGTTCGTTATCAAGATGCTTCTGTAAATGCGTGTGAAAAAGATGTCACCATTAATACTATATTTTGTGGAGATTACAACACAGGTGCCCGCACTCATTGGAAAGATGGAGCAGAATCTGCAAAAGGAAATTACATTGCTATTAATCACGACAAGCGAACGGTGCATATACCGTCTCCTTATGATCAAGCTATTTTAGAAAAAAATAAAGCGTTAAATAACACCTACATTGGATATGGTAGACTCGCAGAAGATAAAATGGCATTACAGTCACAACAAGATGATAACGCAAGTGAATACGGAGCAGCAAATGCAGTAAAAAGAGCAGTAAGTAAAAGTTCTCATTTTTATAAAAATAGTAGCTGGGACTTAGTTGATGCAGAAAAAGAAGAAGGATTCAGTTACGAAAAGTTAGATGAAAAAGATCTTCCTGAAGAACTTAAAGGTAAATCTACATCTGAAATGAAAGTCTACATCGCCACAAAAAGAAAAGAAAGAGAAGCCATACAGAAAGAAATAGCACAACTTAATAGCCAACGTATATCTTATGTAGCAGCACAAACTAAAAAAGATGATAATCAATTACGAAATGCTATGATAGAAGCGATCAAGACACAAGCTAAACGAAAGAATTATACATGGGAATAACAGACACTTATTACCTTACAACTATAAAAAAGCGTATACAAATGAGTGTACGCTTTTAACTTTTAGAAAAATTAAAAAAACCAAACCTACTAGTAGTAACGTATATAAAAACATAACGATAAAAGCTACCTATTACACGTAGTGAAACCATTTAAACCCAAATTGAAATGAAAAAAACGTTTTTAATTATCTCGATGACTGCTTTATTGCTTATTTCTTGTGTCTCAAAAAAGAAGTTTGTAGCGCTCCAGTCAGAGTATGACACAACCAAAGTCACACTTTCAAAAACTCAAGTAGAAAAAGAAGCACTAGAAAATAAGTACGGAGCTATTCAAGCGCGTGTTACAGAGTATAATTCTAAAATTAATTCTTTAAAAGATATTAATAACCAACTTACAGTTTCTAACGATCAAAAATTAGACAGAACAAACAATGGAGCTGTTATATCTAATGACGTTAAAAAGCAAATGACAGAAACATTAAAAAATGTTAATCAAGCAGAACTTGCAAAAGCAATCACATTAGAAGACTCTATGAATCTAGCTTTGTCATACAACTTAAAGCGAAATCTTGATCAGGGTGTCACAGACAACATGGAAAGTGATGATATCTCAATAGATATAGATGAAACTGTTGTGATGATTTCTATTTCTGACAAGTTATTATTCAAGTCAGGAAGTTATAAAGTAAACAAAGAAGCAGATGCATTGCTAAAAAGAATTGCCGATGTTGTCAACTCAGAACCTGCTATAGAAGTAATGGTAGAAGGACATACAGATGATCAAACGATAAAACCAGGTGCCTATGTAAGGGATAACTGGGAATTAAGTGTAGAACGAGCTACAGCTATCATTAGAGAGTTACAAAACAACTATCAAGTAGACCCTTCAAAATTGATTGCCGCCGGAAGGAGCAGCTATATGCCGATAGTGCCCAACGATAGTGAAGAGCATCGATCTATAAATCGAAGAACACGTATTATCATTTTACCTAATCTTGATAAGTTCCTAGCTCTTATGGCTTCAAAAGAATAGTCATAAAATGGGTATAAATAGTAAGCCCGTTTGTTATTATAACAAACGGGTTTACTTATTTTATATGATTTCTTTATTAATTCACAGCTGGACAATTACAATCATAAGGGTCTTTATTTTCTCCTAGATTATATCCAAGCGTTAATTGATGGAAGCCTCCATTTGTTAATGTGACAGCATTAGTTTGGTTAGAATACGTATATCCAAACAGGAATCGATCGTAAGACCCTCCTACGAATGGACTTACAAATTGTGTTTTTTGGATATCTACAGTTTCACCATTTGGCGTAAACTCTGCACCATCAAGGCTTCTTCTATAGGAAATGCCTCCCCATAATCTTCCCCAATCTAGTTTATAGTATGCTTTTGCATTCAAATCAAAGTTAGCTTCTCCAGTTCTCTCAGTAGCTTGAAACAACACAGAGGGCTCAAAACTCCAATCTGAAAAATTAGGGGATATCACATACCCCATAGACACGATATACCTACGTTGATTATTTGGCTCAAATGCTTCGTTAAATCGATCTCTATTGGCAGGAAGTACATTTTTAACCGTAAAATGAGCAAAGAAGTCCACAAAATTATAAGACATTCCGAAATCTACATTCAGATATGAATCTGATTGCTCTATACCCGCAATAACTGGATCAAAATCAGTAAGATCAAAATTTGTTTCATCTAATTTTCCTTGTATCACTCCAACACTTAAACCAAATGAAAGTTGATTAAGATCTACATAATTTCGCGAAAGCAATAAATGATAAGCAAACGTTGCATACGCTCCTTGTTGAGAAAAAAATCCGTTGGAATCATTGAATAAAATACCTCCTACGCCTACTTTCTCACCTATTCGCCCATTTAAGCTTATTGTTTGCAATGCAGGAGAATCTTCAACACCTGCCCATTGACCACGAACTGTACCTCTGAGCTTGGATGTTTTTGAAGCTCCCGCCATAGATGGATGAAGTAAATAAAGGTTATCTTGAAGATAATCTAAAAATACAGGCAAACCTTCCTGAGCAACAACAAATTGCGAGCAAAATAATGCCAATATAATATAGTATTTTTTTAAATTCATGGGACTACTTTTTTTGTAACACAGGCCTAAGTATCGACTTATTATGTGTAAATGGCAAGGTATTTACAGCAATAAGAGACGTACGTGAAGTACTGTAACATTCAAATATATAAATTTTTGTATTAAAGCGTAGAGATTTAACAGGCATTATGCAATTGAATAGTGCATATAAAAAATCAGGTATCCTGAAATCACACACAACATATGTGAATATGTAAGATAGATTCTTTCTTAATGATAAGAAATGTAGGATTCTTTTCATGAAAATGTAGTTTTCAAAGGGGCGTAAATATAGGTATTTACTCTATAAATTGCCTACCTATGCATTGCATAACGGCAATTTTATTTATTTATTGAATGATCTAATGCTTTTTTAACGTTATTCGCCTTTAGCAAAATCCCCTTTGCACTATTTATGATTTGATTGGATAGTGATATAAACAGGCATAATACCTACCTTTGCATAAAAATTATTGTAATGTCTACATATAGTATTACTGTTGAGGGAACGTCAAACCCAGCAATTAAAAAATTTCAAGCCGACCAATTTTTGGTAAACCATAATAGCTATGAGTTTCATAATATAGATGAAGCTGCAAATTCACCTCTGGCACAACAATTATTTTACCTCCCTTTTGTAAAAACGGTCTATATTGCTCAAAACTTTATAGCAATAGAAAAGTACAATATTGTAGAATGGATTGATATACAAAACGAAGTTTCACAACAAATAGAGGACTTTTTAAATGATAATGGTGTCATTATTATTGAAGATATTGCTGCAAAAAAGATTCCTGTTACTGTATATGCAGAGAGCACTCCAAATCCTTCTACCTTAAAGTTCGTAGCAAACAAAAAATTGGTGACATCACCTTTTGAGTTTAAAACTATCGATGATACAGCGCATGCACCTCTTGCTAAAGCACTCTTTCACTTTCCGTTTGTAAAGGAAGTTTTTTTTGATGAAAACTACGTCAGCGTCCAAAAATATGAAATGGCAAACTGGGATGAAGTGGTTACGGAGACTCGTGAATTCATCCGAAATTTTATTCAAGATGGAAAAGAGGTCGTTACCGCAGAGCAGCTCAAAACACCACAGCAATTAGAAAGTATTGCCGAAGCTACCTTTGAAAACCTAGATGACACTTCAAAAGAGATTGTAAATATCATAGAAGAATATGTAAAACCTGCTGTTGCGAGTGATGGTGGAAATATTGTATTTAAAAACTATGACGAAAAAACGAAAAACGTATCTGTAATCTTACAAGGGGCTTGTAGTGGATGTCCTTCTTCTACATTTACGCTTAAAAACGGAATTGAAAATATGCTTAAACAGATGCTACCTGGTCGCATAAATGCCGTTGAAGCGATCAATGGATAAGATAAAAAGCATCATTTTTAATGATGAAGTGATTCCATATACGATTAGCTGATTATTTGTACCTTAGAGTCCAATCATTATATTAATCTAAAAATACGTATTATGGCAGTAATGAAAGTTATAGAAGTACTATCTAGTTCTCAAACTAGTTGGGAAGACGCAACACAAAATGCAGTTACACAGGCATCAAAAACCGTAAAGAACATTAAATCTGTTTATGTCGCTGAACAAAGCGCTGTAGTAAACGGTGATAAGGTAACAGAATACCGTGTGAATCTGAGGCTTACATTTGAAATAAAGTAAGCAACCACACATAATATATAAAAATCCTATCCTGTGATAGGATTTTTTTTGTTTGTATTTTTACCCTATGAATATATATAAGCTATTTTTATTCTTACTCATCCTATCAGCACTCTGGGGTTGTAAAAACCAGAATGATTCAGATATGCACGCATATACCAACGATCTAATACATGAGACAAGCCCATATTTACTTCAACACGCTCACAATCCTGTAGATTGGAAGCCTTGGAACAAAGAGACATTAGCTCTTGCTAAAAAAGAAAACAAACCCATTTTAGTGAGTATAGGGTATTCGTCTTGTCACTGGTGTCACGTAATGGAACATGAGAGCTTTGAAGATACGCTTGTTGCTTCTTTTATGAATGATCATTTTATCAATATTAAAGTGGACCGAGAAGAACGCCCTGATGTCGATAACATATATATGAGTGCTGTAGAACTTATGACAGGAAGAGCTGGCGGATGGCCTCTCAATGCCATCGCACTTCCTGACGGAAGACCTATATGGGGAGGAACGTATTTTCCAAAAGACGATTGGATGAATGCCCTAGAGCAAGTGGCCTCTGCTTTTAAGGAAAACCCTAACAGTCTTGTAGAATTTGCAGACAAACTAGCTACGGGTATAAAAACGAGAGCTATTGTTACCCCAAATCCCAACAAACCGCAATTTGAAGAAGCCCTCATCACATCATCTTTGACAACGTGGTCAACGTATTGGGATACCAAAGATGGTGGGATAGATAGAGCTCCAAAATTTATGATGCCTAATAATTATCAATTCTTAGTACGTTATGCGCATCAAACACAAGACTCAACCATCTTACAGTATGTAAATACTACCCTAGAAAAGATGGCCTATGGCGGGATAAATGACCACATAGGAGGTGGTTTTTCAAGATATAGTACCGATAAAAAATGGCACATCCCACATTTTGAAAAAATGCTGTATGACAATGCCCAATTGGTAAGCCTTTACAGCGACGCCTATCTTCTCACTCAAAAAGAACTATATAAAGAGACCGTATATCAAACGTTAGACTATGTTGCCCGTGAAATGACCACAGAAGAAGGTGGTTTTTACAGCGCACTAGATGCAGATAGTCTCACCCCGGAAGGAGCATTAGAAGAAGGCGCCTATTATGTATGGACAGAGACGACCTTAAAAACTATTTTGAAGGAAGACTTTGAGCTATTTGCAGCCTACTACAATATCAATGATTTTGGAAAATGGGAGAAAGATAATTATGTGCTGATTCGACGAGAATCAGATAAAGATTTTGTAGCAAAACAAGGGATCTCACTCTCAGATTTTAAGAAAAAGAAAACTCAATGGAAAGAGGTCTTGTTACGCTTTCGCGAAAGCAATAAAGAAAGACCACGCCTAGATGATAAAATACTTACTGGATGGAATGGGCTTATGACAAAAGGATATACAGATGCATATCGTGTATTTAATGATCAGAAATTTCTAGATGCGGCACTTAAAAATGCAACTTTTATAGTAAATAAGATGATCCGTGAAGATGGAGGTCTTAACCGAAACTATAAAAACGGGAAAAGTAGCATCAATGGATATTTGGAAGATTACGCAAGTACAATAGACGCTTTTATAGCACTCTTTGAGGTCACTGCAGATTCAATTTGGCTAGAGCGCGCTAAACAACTAACAGACTATACTTTTGTACATTTTCAGGATAAAACAAACAGCATGTTCTTTTTCACATCAGATCAAGATACAGATTTAATAAGTCGTAATGTACCATATATAGATAAGGTAATCCCTGCCTCCAACTCCATGATGGCAAAAAATATCTTTACCCTCTCACATTATTATTTGGACAAATTGTATACACAAACAGCAGCCACGATGCTCAATAACATGCAACCAGAAATAGATCGCTCTCCTACTTCTTTCAGTAATTGGTTGGATCTATATCTCAACTATACACAACCTTATTATGAGATTGTGATTGTGGGTCAAAATGCCAAAGAAGTTCTTACAGAACTCAACACCTTTTACCTCCCTAATAAATTAATAGCTGCAAGCACCTCAGAAAGCACACAAGAGATATTTGAAGGACGCTATCTCAAGGACAACACGCTTATCTATGTTTGCGTAAATAACGCGTGTAAACTTCCTGTGAGAACTATAGAAGAAGCGCTGAAACTTATTAAGCTTTAGCAGAAGTTTTTCCACATAAATAGGTAGTCCCATAAGTTCTTAATAGTTTTGTAAAAAAATAATATGCAAGATTTAGATCAGTATCAAGAATACGCTCAAGAAGCCATCAAATGGGTATGGAATTTTGCCCCCAAACTCGTTAGTGCACTTATTATTGCAATTGTTGGGCTTTGGGTTATAAAATTAATTAAACGCGTACTCCGTAAGTTTTTTCTTAAAAAAGATTATGATCCAACCCTAGAAAAATTTTCTTCAGACCTTATTAATTGGTCGCTTAAAATTATCCTATTTGTAGTTATCATCACACAATTAGGAGTTCAGACCACTTCCCTAGTAGCTATTATAGGAGCTGCTGGTCTCGCTATAGGTCTTGCACTTCAAGGATCACTTGCCAATTTTGCTGGTGGTGTTCTCATCCTTCTTTTAAAACCCTTTAGAGTAGGCGACTTTATCAAAGCCCAAGGGCAAGAAGGAACTGTAAAAGAAATCTCCATTTTTACCACAAAGCTTACCACTTTTGGAAATCAACTTGCGGTCATTCCTAATGGAAAATTATCTAATGAAACGATTCTAAACTATACTACAGAAGGCATAAGACGTGAAAATATAACTTGGGGAATCGCATACGGTGATGATATTAAACTTGCCAAAGAAATTCTTCTCAATCTTGTAAACGAGCAAGAAACTGTGATCAAAGACGAAGATAAACTCCCTATGATTGTTCTTGCGGAACTAGGCGATAGTAGCGTTAACTTATCGCTTAGGTATTGGTGTTCTATTGATGATTTTTGGTCATTACGATTCTACATTCTTGAAGAAGGCAAACGTAGAATTGAAGAAGCGGGTATTACTATTCCGTATCCACAACGAGATATACATATACACAGTTCAGAGAATAAATAATTTTATAAAACGCTACATTCTTAGTGCGCTTTCGCGAAAGCGATCCCTACATCCATACCGTTATAAAAGAGCATTTTAAATACAATGCCCATAGAATCCCATAGATGTAATACGTATTGGCATCGATAAAACTTACTTTTTTATAAAAAATCCTTCTGAAAGAGAGGTTGATGGCTCACTTATGCCAATTTTAGTAATTTTAGAGTCTTAACATAAACATAAAAAACTATGGAGGACTATCAAAAATGGATTGACTTAGCTATTGAAAAAGGCTCAGAATATGGATTAAAAATAATCATGGCTGTTGTCATCTGGATCATAGGTAGATGGATTGTAGGTAAACTTATGAAGGTATTCAAAAAATTACTTCATAAAAATAAAAACATAGATCCTACATTAGAAAAATTCTTAAGCAACCTTGTACGCACAATACTTTTAATACTACTAATCATTGTAACCTTAGGGCAACTTGGTATTGACACCGCTTCTTTTGCTGCCATTCTAGCAGCTGCAGGTCTTGCTGTAGGTCTTGCATTACAAGGATCACTTTCTAATTTTGCTGGTGGTGTTTTAATCATGCTTTTTAGACCTTATAAAGTAGGCGACTTAATCGAAGCGCAAGGAGAGATAGGGGTTGTAAAAGAAATTCAAATTTTCACAACCAAAATTTCTACACCTGGTAATAAACTTGTTATTATTCCTAATGGCGCTTTATCCAATGGGAATATTAAAAACTTCACAGAATTAGGAGAATTAAGAGTAGATTTAACCATAGGTGTTTCTTACGATGCCGATATCAAAGAAACCAAAGAAGCGCTTATGAGAGCAATGACTTCTCAAGAAAAGGTATTGAAAGAGCCTGCTCCTAGTGTTAATATGGGTGAACTAGCAGATAGTTCTGTAAATTACGAGGTACGCCCTTGGGCAACGCCGGCAGATTACTGGGATGTCTATTTCCAAACTATTGAAAACTGTAAAATTGAACTAGACAAAGCAGGTATTGAAATTCCGTACCCACACGCTGTCGAAATTAAAAAAGAAGCATAATCAAAACCTTCTCATAAAAAAAGCGCTCATATCAAAAAGTATGAGCGCTTTTTTTATGTCATGTAACGACATTATTTTAGGCATTTGTTATTTTGATTTAGGAACACCTGCAATAAAATCTTTAAGATAATATGGTTCAAAATAAGCAACATCCTCATAGTCTCCAGCCGTCCTTTTAGCTTCAGCAAGTTGACACATTTGTGACGCAGATGGCAATACCTCTTTGATAAAGACTGCATTGGGATGATGACAAATTTCTTCAAACTTTGACACCCCATTTCCAACAAAATACACCTTGCTCTTTTCTAAATATTCTTGAAAAGAATTTTCTGTAAGAATCTGAGCTTCAATAGGTCTCACAAGACGATAACTTGCGTCAAAAACAGCGCTATACACTTCCATTCTTCGAGCATCTAGCATGGGTACGACATAAGAATCCTCATCACAAACAACCTGATGAGACAATGCCTTTAATGTAGAAATAGAAATCAAAGGAATTCCTAATGCATAGCATAATCCTTTGGCAGCAGATACACCTATACGCAATCCTGTATAACTTCCCGGACCTTTACTTATAGCAATAGCTGTAAGTTCTTTTTTATTTATTTTGGCAGAGGCAAGTACTTCTTCTATGTATGGGTGTAAACGTTCTGCATGAGAATACTGCATTCCATTATCCTCTTTCAAAACTACTTGCTCTCCATAAATAGATAAAGCCACCGAACAATTTGTGGTGGCTGTTTCTATACATAATATATTAGACATGATCATTCATCTTTACCTCTTTCAGAATCATCTGCATCTTTCTTAACTTCTACAAGGTCTCCTGTCTTAAGTGTTTTTGTTACTAAAGTGTAAGGCCCTGTAATAATCTCATCATTTTCGCTTAAGCCAGTTAAAACCTCAATTTTAGAATCATCTTGAATTCCAGTAGTTACTACTTTAAGAGTTGCTTTATCTCCATTTTTAACAAAGACGCATTCAAACTTCTTGTCATTGTCTTTAATATCTTTTTCAGCCTTCCCTTTTTTGGTTGTGCTTGTATCTGATTTTATAACGATAGCACTAATAGGAATTGCAATGCTATTTTCTCTTTTCTGTGTGATGATATCTACCGTAGCTGTCATCCCTGGTCTAAATGGCGAGTAAGACTTTGATTTTCCTTCGAGAAGATCTTTATAAGAGTCTTCTAGAATACGCACTTTTACTTTAAAATTGGTTACTTGATCTGCTGTTAGTGTTGCCTCAGCCGAGTTTGCTATTTCTGTTACAATCCCTTTAAATTCTCTCTTTAAATAGGCGTCTACTTCAACAATGGTAGAATCTCCTACTTCTATTTTTACAATATCATTTTCGTTAACGTCTACTTCAACTTCCATATTTGTAAGGTTAGCAACTCTCACAATTTCGGTTCCTGCCATTTGTGCTGTTCCTACGACACGCTCACCTAACTCCACACTCAGTTTTGATATGGTACCATCCATCGGCGCAAAAATAGAAGTACGACCTAAGTTATCTTGCGCTTGTTTTACTTGTGCCGCTACACTTTGTACGTTATAATAAGCACTCTGTTTATTGGCTTGAGCTACCTCATAATCTGATTGAGCTCTTTCAAAATCTGATCTTGAGATTACCCCCTTTTCAAATAAGGGTTTATTACGATCATAATTTAACTTAGCGACTTTTAGATTTGCCTCTGCTTGTGCTAGTCCAGAGCGAGAATTTTGCAAAGCTGCTTGAACCTGATTTAGGGCTCCTTGCACTAAATCTGGGTTAATACGCACTAAAAGATCTCCTTTCTTCACATCTTGACCTTCTGCAATAGGAAGTGCTATTATTTCTCCAGACACCTCTGAAGATATACTTACTTCTATCTCTGGCTGTATCTTTCCAGTAGCCGCTACCGTCTCTACAATAGTTGCACGTGCGACTAACTCTGTATCGACTAGTTTTCCTTTATTACCTCCTTTTATAACACCTGATTTTTTAAGACCAATTAGTCCTAAAATAACCACCAAGGCTACTCCCAGAAGTATAAATAATGTTTTTTTACTCATTTTGGTTAGAATTTAAGTTCTGTCGCTGGTACTCCAAAATAGAGTTCCAGTACTTTAATACGGAATATATAATCGTATTTAGATCGTGTTAATTCAATTTGTGCATTGTCATAACGCAACTTAGATTGACTAAAATCAAAGGCGTTGGTACGCCCCACATCATATCTAAGTTTTGCATATTCATAAGCAAGTTTTTGAGATTCCAAAGCTACTTTGGCTGCTTCATAGCTTTCTTTTGCGGCTTTTACCGCTGTATATGCCTGATATACTGTTGACTCTAAATCAAGTTTTGCTTGTTTTACAGCAATTTCATTATTCTCAATATTGAGTTTATTACGCTTTATCGTATTACTAACTGAAAAACCATTAATAATAGGAATGTTAAGACTCAACCCATAGTTGATCCCATCATTATTATAAATTTGTGTATCAAAAGGAATATCAATAAAGTCATTGGTAGTAAATCTTGTATCATATCCGAAAAAAGCAGAAAGAGTAGGGTATCTAGCTCCTTTGCTTATCTGTAAATTTTTCTTTGCTATTTCAAGATTTTGCTCTGCAATTTTAATTTCATATCGATTCTCCTTAGCCCCTTCAATAACAGACTCTACAGGAGCATTTACAATTTCTTCTCCAAAAATTGAATAATCACCATCTACTACATCAAAGTCTTGATAATTTTCTACAGCCAATAATTGTGCTAAACTAATTTTAGAAAGAATGACAGCATTTTCAGCAGCAACGATACGTTGTCTTTCTGAAGCCGCTGTTGCTTTAATTTCCAGCAAATCACCTTCTGGAAGCACGCCTCCGTCTACAAGTTCTTGTGTTTGTTCTATTTGTTGTATGGTAATATCATTTTGCGCCTTGATTGTTTTTAAATTCTCTTTATTTAAGATAATATCAAGAAAAGCATTTGCAACAAATAAAGAGATATCATCTTTTGCCTTCGCTAGATTAAACTCGGACGCTACTTTTGCCAAATCAGCCCTTTGTAATTGACGAATATTTCGAAGGCCATCAAACAGCGTGTATCCCACATTAAAACCGCCTGTAGCATTTAAGGTCGTTACTGTTTGCGGTAAATTGGTTACAGGGTTAAAACTTAAACCCGTATTTTCAGAAACAGTAGCCCTTCCATTAAGAGACGGTACAAAAGCACCTTCTGCATCAGATTTATCGATTGCCGTAGTCAACAATGCAACCTCAGCTTGTTTTATTGTAATATTATTATCCAAAGCATACTGAACACATTCTTGAAGTGTCCATTTTTTATTTTGCGAAAATCCTGCTACAGAAAACAGAAGACTAAAACATAAGATGGTTAATTTTCTCATAATATCGATTGATGTCCAATATGACTATTGAAACGTATTTATGTTACAAAAAATGTTAATTTTTTTTATACGCTTTCGCGAAAGCGTATAAAGGTTAGCTATTTTTTTTAACTACCCTCTCCCTCCAAAACCTACTGGAGCTTTAATTTGATTCCAAACTTTGATCTTGTCTTCTGCGGTAACGCCGTTTTTAACTTCGACAAAAATCCCATCACTTACCCCTACCTCAATATCTCTGCGTTCAAACTCTTGATCGCCGGTAGCTACTTCAACAAAAGGTTTTTTGGTCTTCGGGTCATATTGCACAAGCGCCTCTTTAATTGCAAGCACATCTTCTGCTTTTTCTAGAATAATACTTGCATTTGCACTAAGTCCCGCTCGTATAAAAATGGAATCATCTTTTTTGGCAAGTGTCCCTTTAATCTCAAACTGAATCGCACCATTTTCGGCAACTCCTTTCGGAGCGATGTAGTCTAGGGTCGCATCAAAAACTTTGTTTTCAATGGCACCCACAGTGATTTCTAAAGGTAAATTTTCTTTTATTTTCCCCACTTCACTCTCGTCCACTTTTCCTTCAAAAATCATTTTTTCTACATCAGCTAGCGTCGCCACTGTAGTTCCATCATTAAAGTTGTTGGCTTCAATCACTTGATTTCCCGTTTTTACAGGGACATCAAGTATCATTCCTGTAATGGTAGAACGTATTTGTGTAGTTGCTGCATTTCCAAGACCACTTGTGGTTCCTGTCTTAATGATATCATAGTTTTGAGAAGCTGAAGTAAGGTTTACTTCCTCTTGTTTTACACGTTGCTCTGCTTGATCATACGCATTTTTAATACCATCAAAATCATTGGCCGAAATCACTCCTTTTTCAAAAAGGGCTTTCTGACGATCGTATATACTTTTTTGATTTTCGAAAGCAAGTTGCGCGGTTTGCACTGCTGTACGAGCACTGGCAATATTATTTTTTGCATTGGTCAAAGAAGATACATTCGGAACGACTTCGATTTGTGCAATAAGATCTCCTGCTTTGATGTTATCTCCTGCCTCCACATAAATCTCTTTAATAATACCCGAGATATTAGGCTTAATAAGTACCTCTTCCTTAGGAACAATACTTCCCGTTGCAACTGTTTTTTTAACAATTGTACGGTTTGTAGCTTGTTCGGTTTGATAAACAACGGGGTCTTGCTTGTCTTTTGTATAAATGTACCATATACCCACTATAAATGCGATGGCAATAATGAGAAGCGTGATAATAGTTCCTGTACGTTTCATTCTATGTTTAAATTGATTGATTGTTGTATGTTAAGTATATGTTTATTCTATTCTAAGGGCATCCACAGGTTTCATTTGTGTAGCTCGACTTGCAGGTATAAGTCCAGCGAGCAATCCAGATACAATAAGAATAGCCAGTGCGATAAAAATGACATTTATATTTACGGATGGGTTTGCAAAATTGTCCACTTTGCCTACTTGATCCAAAATACTGTTCATCACCCAGATAATACCTGCCGCAAATGCAATCCCAGCCATTCCAGATACGATGGTAAGAACCAAAGACTCTTGCAAAATTTGTGATTTTATCTCCCAAGGGGTAGCCCCTAGTGCGCGACGTACTCCTATTTCTTTGGTACGCTCTTTTACCACAATAAGCATAATATTACTAATCCCAATGGCACCAGACATTAAAACCAAAGCTCCCACAAAATAGCCTACAAATGATAAAATTGAGAAAAGACCCATGATTTTCCCGAACTCCTCAGCAAGATCGAAGTGACCTATAGCACGTTTATCATCGGGATGTACAGAGCGCTGCTCTCGCATCGTAGCAAACACTTGTTGTTTGATGTCTGTTATTTTAGTACCGTCTTCGGCAGTAATAGCCATCCAACCTACATTATCTCCTCGATTAAAGGCTTGAGAAAAGGTGGTAAATGGCACAAAGATAGTATTAGCTCCTTCCTCAGCATCTCCACTACTTTTAGGGTTCTTAAAAGTACCTACCACTAAAAAATTGACTCCGTTTATTTTGATGTACGTATTGAGAGCTTCTTCGCCTTTATCGTATAAACCCTTTACCACATCTTCCCCTATCACACATATCTTGCGTTTTTCTTCTATATCTGAATATGAGATATAGCGCCCAGAGGTAATATCTTGAGGTTGTTGCTTAATAAACTCTGGATAGTCACCATAGATACTAAAAGCCCCTGTCTTCTCATTACGAGTAACGTTATTAGCACCATTATACCCTCCTAATTGATTTCTAGGAGAGATGTATTTAAGTTGTGGATACTTTTCCCTAAGCACGTCTACATCTTCTAACTTAAAATTGAAGTAGCGACCTTTTGGCAATCCTTTATAGGACATGGAAGTACCTTGGGACCACATAAACATGGAGTTTGTGGCAAAATCCCCAAAATCTGATGCGACTCCATTTTTTAATCCGTTAGTAAGTGCTAGAAGAAGCACTAAAATTAAGATTCCCCAAAACACACCAAAAGCCGTAAGAAACGTACGAAACCGATTTGCATTAAGCGCCTCTAGTATTTCATTCCATCGTTCTTTATTAAACATTTGACTTGATTATTAATTAATTCTTATTATGCTATTTAGAAAGATTCTCTAGAATTAGCATCTATTTTATATGCTTTCGCGAAAGCTTACTATTGACATAAATTCGCATATCCCTAAATACTCTCATTTATTTATTTATCTACTCATCCCTCAATGCCTCGATAGGTCTAATATTTGCAGCTCTTCTTGCAGGGATATAACCCGCTAAAGCTCCAGCAACAATCAAAATGATTACTGTCGAAATAGCCGTAACAAAATCTACTTGTGGAAATTTTATAAAATCACTATCTATTTGTGGACCCACAACTTCTAATAAACCTACACCCAAGAACAAACCTAAAAAACCAGCAATCGCTGTAATAAAAATAGACTCCTGTAAAATCATGCCTATAATGGATCCTGGTAATGCACCAAGTGCTTTTCTAATTCCTATTTCTTTGGTACGCTCTTTTACAATAATGAGCATGATATTACTTACACCTACCACACCTGCTATTATAGTCCCTATTCCAATAAACCAAAACACCATTCTGATGGTGTCTATAAGACTATAAATTTTCTTAGCTTCTTCAAGGTTGTATCGCACACGTACTGCACTACGATCGTCTGGTGCAATTTGGTATCGAGATTTAATCTCGTCTTCTATTCCTTGGCTTACTGCAGCCGACAATGCTACAGCCTCATCAAAATTTTCAGACATTTTAATTGTAAATGCCATGGAGCGTATCTTATCTCCTGCATTGAAAACACGTTGTGCTGTGCTAAGTGGTATAAATATGCGTGATTCTTCTCGCTCCCCACCTGGATCTGTAAAAACACCTGCTACGAGAAAATTGATTCCCATAATTTTTATGGTTTCTCCTACTGCTTCTGATCGCTTAAAAAGATCATTTTTTACTTTTTGTCCTATGATCGCTACTTTAACACCTTCATCTTCGTCCTTTTGAGTAAGAAATCTTCCTGCCGAGAGGCTTGCATTTTCAATAAACTGCTGTCCGTAATTGGCTCCTTCTATTCTGTACGTCCCAGATTCATTACCATAATTAACTTGACCTCCCCAAATATTATAGAGTCCTGTTTGATCCTTTATAGCTTCCCCAAATTTTTGCTCTACATTTTCTAGATCACTATTATGCATCTGAATACGACGCCCAGGATTCAGACCAGCATATCCTTTGGTGGTTACGCCTGTCCATACGTTTACTTTACTTTCAGCATCTCGAGAGAATTGTGTTTTGACTCCTTTTTGAATCCCAGTACTAAATCCCAATAAGATGACCAATATAAAGATCCCAGAAGCAACAGAGAGTCCCGTAAGAAAAGTACGGAGCTTGTTTTTTCCGATGGTTTCAAAAATCTCTTGCCAGCGTTCTATATCAAACATGGGATTTAGCTAGTATTTGGTTAACAGGTCTATCATCTATGATTCGACCGTCTTTGAGGTTTACAATACGCTTCGTCATCTCAGCGATGTCTGGCTCGTGGGTCACCACAAGGATGGTTTTTCCTTCATCGTTAATTCCTTGTATCAATTCCATTACTTCATATGAAGTCGTAGTATCTAAAGCTCCGGTAGGCTCATCTGCAAGCAGTACTTTTGGGTCACTCGCTAGCGCTCGGGCTATGGCCACACGCTGTTTCTGTCCTCCAGACATCTCACTAGGTAAGTGGGTAGCCCATTGGGCTAATCCTACTTTTTCAAGGTAATGCATCGCTTTATCAGTGCGCTCTGCTCGTTTCATACCCTGATAATACAAAGGCATAGCTACATTATCTAACGCATTTTTATAATTAATAAGATTGAAGGATTGAAAAATAAAACCTAAAAATTTATTTCGGTACTGTGCTGCAATTTTCTCATTAAGATTTTTTATGGGCACATTATCTAGGGTATACGATCCCTGATCTGCCTCATCTAACATCCCAAGGATGTTTAGCAAGGTAGACTTTCCAGAACCTGAAGACCCCATAATAGAGACCAGTTCGCCTTCTTTTACGTTAAAATCGATGCCTTTTAAAACGTGAAGCGAGTTGCTCCCCATTTGATATGATTTATGTAAATCTTTAATTTGGATCATAGTCGCTATCATTGAGTATACAATATTAACAATGTAAAGCTAAAATTGTGTGAAATTGGTGTTAATACCTTTACATAAAGGCTTCAACTCGTTTAAACTTATAATATGCAAGCTGTATTTGAACAGTTTATAAAGTTTAACAACCCATAAGACAAAGTAATCAAAGACTTGTTACAGTTAATGTAATATAAAGACTTTTAAATAGTCTTCTCTTTGTCCTTTTTTCTAGATTTATAGACAAAATAAAAGACACCACCCACTAGAATATAGGGAATCACCATAAGATATTTGATTCCATTATTAATCCCTTTGGCCGTACTATTGTCTTCTTCAGATTCTAATACCGCGCGGCACATAGCACATTGAGTAGTCGTTAAAGAAGGAAGTGATACTATTTCTGCTTTCGCGAAAGCGGAAACAACAATCATAAAAACAACAACTATGCTTTTTCTAATGCTCATCTTCCTTATTGAATATAATAGGGTGAAATCATAAGATACACAATCACGCCAGTTACAGCAACATAAAGCCATATTGGGAAAGTGACTTTTGCCAATTTCTTGTGTTTATCAAAACGTCCTGCCAGCGCTCTTACATACGTAAAAAGAACTAATGGAATAATAACAATAGAAAGTACAATATGAGTAATCAGAATAAAGAAATACAAATAACGAATCGCACCTTCACCGCCATAAGATGTCGAATCTGAAGTCATGTGGTAGGCTACATACATCACTAAAAACAAGACAGAAAGGAGTATCGCAAACTTCATTAATCGCTCATGGGCTTTGCGATTCCCATTTTTTATTTGAAGCACTGCTAGCACCAAGACAATAGCGGTTAAACCATTAATTGTTGCGTAAACGGGAGGTAAAAAAGTAAGCGGCTCTACATCAAAACCAAAGTCTTTAAGCTTGATACCAAATAATACCGCCACCGCCAAAGGGATCACAACAGATAATACAATGATCCATTTTTGGTATTTCTTTTCTGTTTCTGAAAGCTGTGTACTCATTATTTTTTAAGTAATTTTTTAATATCTTCTATCAGTATATCTATTTCTGGGTTTTCTTCACCCGCTCCTACCTTGGTATCCATAGGCACAAAGCCCCTATAATAAGGCTTGGGATTATTACCTGTATTATCAGGACGAGAGCGTATAAAGCCATTCTGATCTATCAACGCAAAAAGCCCAGAATGGTACAATCCGTTTTCGAGATCATCATTGGTGTTTGTAGCCAAATAAAAACCTTCATTAGAAAGTTTTAATATATCAGATCGCTCACCTGTCATAAAATGCCAATTAGGATGGGTTACTCCATAATCTGTAGCATACTTCTTCATCACCTCAGGTGTATCATGCTCTGGATCTATAGAAAAAGAAGCAATTCCAAAGTTAGGTTCGTCTTCAAATAGTTTTGCAATCGCTTGCAAGTTATGATTCATAGGAATGCAGATATCTGTACATCTTGTAAAGAAAAACTCCACTAAAAACACTTTCCCTCTATAATCTTTATCAGAAATCGTGTCTTTATTTTGATCTATAAATTTAAAAGAAGGTACTTTTTTTTCTTTATCATTAATTTTAATGTATAATAATTCATCTGTATCAACGACTTCTTTTTCTCCTACCGCGTGCATGCGACCCCCTCTTACGACGTCGTCATTTGAAAATCGTTGAAATATTTTAGGAATAAAAATAATCCCAAAAATAAGTACAACAAAAGCAATCCCTATATACGTGTTCTTTCGCATTATTTCTTTTCTCTACGTTGTTCTATTTTATCACTCGCATTATTATTTTTCTTAAGTGCTAATCTATATTCTGCTAGTAATATTTTAATATCGTCTTTTATATACCCCATTTCTACAGCTTGTGTGATGTCGTATCCAAATTTGTTGGCTTTTTTATCATCATGCCCAGATCGTAGAGCTAACGCCTTGTCAATAACAAATACATTAGAGTGACTTGCATTAGAATTTAAGCTCAATGTAGTGCCTAAACTCTTAAAATGCGCTTCTGCTTGCTCCTTTGTTGCTTGAACAAAGCGTATTTTAGACACGTCAAAGATTCGTCCTAATTCTATTTTTAAATCTGCTATGGCCTGTTCACTTCCTGGTAAAACAAAAAGAATCATTTGAAAATCTTCGTATTTCACAAAATACTTATAGATCATCAAATTAAGGTTGGCTGTATATCCAATATTGGAAGTAAGGTTATCCCCTAGATATCCAACTAATGTCACATGCCCTTCTAACGTTAAAGGCGTATCTGAGGAATACCCTTCAGATTTAATCTCTCGTGTAGAAACGGTGGTAACATCTGCTATTTTTTCTGTTATCGTAGGAAGCTTGGCAAAGTTATATATTCCTGAAGAAAAGAATAAATAGGCCACAATGGGCAAAACAAAAAGTGCAATAAGCACTAGTTTCTTTTTCATAGTACTTGTTTTTCTAACACCGAATATTCTTAAAATAATATTAAAAAAATGAATACAGTGTATCGCTAAAAAAAGCGGTTATAAAAACCGCTTTCTAAATTATATTAAAAATCCCAACTTTGGAATCCTGTGTCGTATACGTCAAAAATGTAGTCTCCTTCTGTTAATAGGATAAATACTAAATATAAAATTAAGAATACCCCAGTCCATACAACCATACGTCTTAAAGCTTTTACTTCATCACGCATGTGCATAAAATCCCATGTAATATAATATGCCTTAAATATAGTAAGGATAATGAAGATCCAGTTAAGGAGTTTCATTCTTATAAATGTATTTTCTGTAAGTGATTCTGGCTTGATAATACCTAGTGCAACTTCTACTGCTGTTACAATAGAGAGTACAATAAGTACACCCCAGATTTTTGATACGTTAGACTTGAACTTTAAAAGTCCTCTAAATATTTCTAATTTATGTTCGTGTGCCATAACTTATATAAATAGTGCTTATGCTATTGAAATTATTTTTTCAAGTTTCCGCTTTCGCGAAAGCTACATTTTGAGATTCTCATATTTATTGAGATTCCCGTCTTCACGGGAATAAAATTAAACAAGATAGAAGAAAGTAAATACAAATACCCAGACTAAATCTACAAAGTGCCAATACAGTCCTACTTTTTCTACCATTTCATAATGCCCTCTACGCTCATAAGTACCTATTACTACATTAAAGAAAATAATGATATTAATAAGAACCCCTGAAAATACGTGAAAACCGTGAAAACCTGTAATAAAGAAAAAGAAGTCTGCAAAAAGAGGCGCTCCATATTCATTATGTCTTAGATTAGCTCCTTCTACGATTCCTACAGCATCGTTATTTAAACGTGCTAGAGACTCTTCTCTACTGAGGATTGTTTTTTCTCCTTTTTCATTAAGAATTTGTGTACGTATCAAAAGGTTAGGAGTTGCTGCAAAACCTGCTTTCACTTCTTCTATGGTATACGTAGGAAGTGTTCCTTCAGATTGATACCAAACGCCATTCTTGCGCTCATTTTGCACACGTTCTGTTGGCAATGCAATAGCAAAGTCTTCAAGTGCTACACGTTTTCCTGTTTCTGCATCTAAGAACTGTAATATCTTACCACCCTTAGTCTCTACGGCACCATAGTCTCCTTTTATAAAAGTAGCCCATTCCCAAGCCTGCGAACCTACAAAGACAGCTCCTCCTATAATAGTAAGGAACATATAAATGATTACTTTGTTCTTTTTCATGTGATGTCCTGCATCTACAGCAAGTACCATCGTTACCGATGACATAATAAGAACAAAGGTCATAAATGCTACATAATACATAGGTGCATTTACACCATGCAAAAAAGGAAAGTGAGTAAACACCTCATCTGCAATAGGCCAAGAATCTATAAATTTAAATCTAGAAAAACCATAAGCAGCAAGAAATCCTGAAAAAGATAATCCATCGGATACGATGAAAAACCACATCATTAACTTCCCATAGCTTGCTTTTAAAGGCTTGTTTCCACCTCCCCAAGTTTTTCCTTCGCCTGTTGTATTTGTTACAGTAGCGTCCATAGTGACATTTTGGTTAATTTATCGTTTGCAAAAATAGGTATTTTATATCCGTATTTCAAAGATAAAATTAGGTTTTATAATGACCTTATTTACCTTTATTTATAAAAAGGCAATTCTTCTTTGAATAAGTTGGATTATGAGCCCTCAAAATTCTTGAAAATTACTTCGTAAAGTATAAAAGCAAAAACAAGAACAACCATAACACATCTAAAAAATGCCAGAAAGTTACTCCCAAGCTAAGTCCTAAATGATTTTCTTTAGTATACTTTCCTCTCAAGTGATTTATAACTACGATGCTAAGTGATATAATTCCCGCGATTACGTGCGCAATATGCACAGCAATGATCAAAAACAAGAATGTCGTTGTAATGCTACTAGACGCTCCTGTCATAAAATAGCCTTGACCTGTCAACTCCGTAAATATCCCTTGGTATTGAAATCCTATAAAAGCAAATCCTAGGAGCAGAGTAACCACGAGCATCATAGTTCCTTGTTGTCTTTTATCCTGCACAATTGCATTTTTTGCTAGCTGTATCGTAAGACTACTTACAAGGATAATTACAGTGGATATAATAAGCGACTGCGGGAACTCATAATCATCTAACCAATCTTTACGCTCCATACTTACAATGTATGCACTTGTAAGGCCTGCAAATGTCATACATAAACTAATGATCCCAAACCAAAGCATTTGCTTTTTGGCGCGATCTTGTTTTAATTTTTCTGTTCCTGCTGTGTAATCCATCATCTTAAAAATTTATCTACTACAAATACAATCTGAAGAAGCGTTATATATGTCACACTAGACAACATGAGTTTTTTGGCGGTAGCGGCATCTCTTTTTTGATACAACTTAACAGCCCAATACAACATAAACACACCCAATCCTCCTACAATAATCGCTGCAATAGGTGATAAAAATAATCCACCTGTTACCCCAAATGCGGGAACTAGCGAAATTAGGATCGTCCATACTGTATACAAAATTACCTGTACCGCGGTGCCTTTATCTCTTTTACCTGTAGGAAGCATAAAAAAGCCTCCTTTTTTGTAATCATCAAATAAAAACCAACCTATCGCCCAAAAATGTGGAAATTGCCAAAAAAACTGAATCATAAATAACGTCCCTGGCTCTATCCCAAAATCATTGGTTGCCGCTACCCATCCTAACATAAAAGGAATCGCCCCTGGAAAAGCCCCTACAAAAACAGAAAGAGGTGTTTTGGTTTTAAGAGGTGTATATAACAACACGTACATGAATATGGAAATCCCTCCAAACATAGCTGTCTGAGGATTAATATAAAATAAGGTAGCAAGTCCTAATATGGTAAACAAAATAGCAATTCCTAGCGCTGTTTTTACAGACATACGCCCAGAAGCAACAGGTCTGTTTTTGGTGCGATCCATCAAGGCGTCTAGATCACGCTCCAATACTTGATTGTACGCATTAGAAGCACCTACCATAAAATAACCCCCTACGGCTAGCATCGCTACAATCGCCCAGTCTATTTCTGAAGTTCCGAGAAAATATCCTGCAACACTTGAAAATACAACGCTAATTGACAATCGCATTTTTGTGATTTCTTTGAAATCTTGCCAAGGGGATACAGCAATAGTATGTGTTGCAACGTCGCTCAAATCAATAGAAGATTAGCTATTTTAAAAGTTGTGCAAAGATACTCCCTGATTGTCGTTTACGCAACATTATACCTATCATAAATGCTTGTTAAAATTACGCTTTCGCGAAAGCTTTCTCAGTAATTTACGACCCCAAGCACTTAACAGAAACCATTTACATGAAAAAAATTACACTTATAGCCTTGCTAGCAACAGCTTACATTAGCTGTGCTCAAGGACGTTTTGACAACGTAGAAATCACGATAGAACCTGTTTCTGACAACATTTATATGCTTCAAGGAGCTGGAGGAAATATCGGAATCTCTGTAGGTGACGATGGTGTTTTTATGATAGATGACCAATTTGCACCCCTAAGCGAAAAAATCACCAACGCTATCAAAACCATTTCAGATAAACCTGTAACCTTTTTAGTGAATACCCATTTTCACGGAGATCACTCAGGTGGAAACACAAACTTTGAAGCTGCCGGAGCGATGATTGTTGCGCATGACAATGTCCGTAAACGTCTTGCTAACAACAAAAAAACAGCTGATTCCGGACTTCCTGTGATTACGTTTAGTGATGACGCTACTTTTTATATGAACAAAAATGACATTTTTATCACTCATGTACACCATGCTCATACAGATGGTGACGCCTTAGTTTATTTTATCCAAAGCAATGTATTGCATACAGGCGATACCTTTTTTCATGGAAACCATAAATTCCCATACATTGACATCAATAACGGAGGAAGTCTAAAAGGAGATATTGAAGCTGCAAAGAAAGGGTTGCTACTCATTAATAATAGCACCAAAATTATCCCTGGCCATGGTCCTGTCGCTACAAAAGCTGAGTATCAAAAATACCATGACATGCTCGTCGGGATTCATAAAAATGTAAGCCAAGCGATTAAAGAAGGTAAAACAGAAGAAGAAGTGGTCGCCATGGAATCCCTGACCGCCGACTATCATTCAGATAAGGATGCCGAGAATAGCTTTATCACAGGAGAAAAAATACGCCGCGCTGCATATAAAAGTATTCTAGCCGAAAAAGAAGCTACTCATTAAAAAACTTCTTACCTTAACTTCTTTATATTATTTCTGCTATGAAAAGTAATCATGTAATTCTACTCTTCTTTTTAGTCTGTACACTATCTAGCTATAGTGATGCCGCTTTGAAGAGAAAAGGGATTACATTTTTTAAAGGAAGCTGGGAAGAAGCACTCATCAAAGCCAAAGAAGAAAATAAATATGTATTCATTGATTTTTATACGACTTGGTGTGGGCCTTGTAAAAAATTAAAACGTACAAGTTTTAAAGACCCAGAAGTAGGCGCCTACTTTAATAAAAATTTTATTAATATCTCTATTGATGCAGAATCTAAGGAAGGTATTAAAATAGCTCGTAGATATAGTGTTTCCGCCTACCCAACACTCGTCATTACAGATCACACTGGAAAACAAAAAACAAGAAGCGTAGGTTTTAAAAAACCATACATCCTCATCAACTTTGGGAGGAGAATCGTCCCTTGATATATATTTCCTATAATTAATCTACAATATACTCTACAGAATCATAGACCAACGCAGACCCATAATCGGTTTTATGTTGGTTGTAACGCAAACCTATCAGCTGCGCTCCCTGAAACTCTGCCGAATCTTTTAAAGTAATATCAGTTCCATCTTCCTCAGGAATCATCAGGCATAATTTCCCACAAAAAGCGTCTCCAAAAGCATTAATGACTAAATAACTCTGCCCAAAAATTTCTTCTCGCATTTCAAAGTAATAGTCAACCTCTGAACTCTCTTTGATAAGCCTGTACAGCTCCTCCTGATACGCCTTACTATTATATTCGTTTTTTCCTAAGATTTGATTGCGTTGGGACTTGTAGCACCCCGACTCTTGGCATGATGAAGATAGCAACAACAGAACAACCATCCCCACAAAGGTGATTCTTGATGACATTTTTCGATAATTTAGTTGAAGTAGTTGTATGCTCTTACTAGCATAACGTTTTGCCTCTTGGAAATCGTACGTTTACAGCTATTAATTTTACAAAGTCTTTTGTATTGATACATGCTGGGTACGCTTTCGCGAAAGCGGATTCTCAAAAAATCACTATGAAAACAGCGATCTAGTTATCAAAATACCAATTAAACAGATCTGTACGGAATCCTATATTTAACCAAAGTGTACTTGTATCAAAAACCGTATCTGTTTGCATCTCTGCACTGAAGTTCCTATAAATAGGGTTAATGAACGCTTTAAGATTAGTTACAGGATTGATTAGATATCCCACTTCTAAATCTGCGTAAAGAGAGTTGACACGATTCCCCTGTAATAGCTCAATACCATTATCGCTTGGTCTATTGTCTTCACTCCCAAAAAGAATATTCCCTCCAAAAAACACATCATTAATATCGTCTTCAAAACCACGTTGTCCATAGATAATACGAGCATTTCCATACCACCTATCTGTTCGATAGCGTGCAATGGCTATAAACTCTCTGAAGTTGGCACCATATGGATGCGCCAGCGGCTGATTGGTATTTGTATAACTAAGCAGCGGATCATTGTTTGCAAACGTATAAGGTCGTACCTGATTGTATTCTGCTTGAAGGGTAAGATTAGACACTTTAAACGCATCGTAATATTTTATTCCTACCTGAATTCCGTGTTTATTTCTATAGTTCTTATTGCCACTTGTCAATTCTGACAGACGCAACTCATCAATCACAAGTTGCCCGTACACGTTAATATGATTGTTGAATTTATATTTTCCTGTTAACCCAATAAGGGCATTTCCTCCTCGCGAACCTCTTTGAAATTCTACATTTCTAAGAAAAATAATTGGATTTAATAAACTTGCATCAAAGCCACCATTATCCTCACTTGCTGAGATGACAGATTCAAACAAGCCTATATTTAATTTATTATTTACGTTATAGCTCAAATAATGATTGACCATAAATTTAGAAGTAAAAGCACCATCGGCGGTTACTCCAGGTCTAACATCTTTTACAGATGACCACGTATTGGTATACTTCAACCTCCAAAGAGTGGTATTAATTTTAAAGAAAGGAACGTTGGAAGACACATCACTTAATAACAAAGAGCGGTATCCATCTCCTATAAACTGCTGTCCTGTTCCTGCTTGAAAATTAAAATATGTATTAGGTGTGTAGGATATGTATCCTTCGGCTACGGGATAATCAAAGTCACCACCTCTGCCTTCAGATGCAATTCCTCTCCCTGGAATCACTGCTGGGTTTCCTCCATCTGGACGAAGGGATCTTGCATAGTCATTAAAATATTGAGCAAAACGACCTTGACTTTCAAATAAGGCGGTATAAAAACTAAATTTCTTTCCGATTCCGCCTTGAATAAATACGGATCGTGTATTATTGTAGGTGATATTTTCTACTTTACGATCATCAGTTTCAGTGCCTAGTGCGAGATCTGCTCCAGGATTTATAGTAAACCAATAACCGTCTCCCTGAAAACGAATCATGTGTTCGTTAAAAAACTTTCGCCCAAACCAGCTTTTCTTATCAAGCTGCAAAGTGCTTACAATAGAGTCAAAATTGTGATATCCATTCACCACATCATATAAAAAAGGACGACTTGCAGTATGCGTATTAACCCCCACTTGGTTTAATGCTTTATCAAAACGCGAATACACCTCATGAGAAAATGGAATATTCAACTGACTCTCAAACTGTACTTTTCTATCAAAGTCTTTACTTTGAATTTCTTCTAATTCTTTGGAAACAGCATGCGCTTCAAGTGCGTTCTCTTTTTTGGTGTTTGCGACCGTATTTTCTTCAGAAGATGTGAAGTTGCCTATTTTATTTCGCGAAAGCGGAATTTTTACAGGCATAGAAAACTGAATGTACACAGGCTCTCCATCATACGTGGCAGGTTGTATTTCAGGCAATTGATCAAATACTTTTTGCGTTTCATCTTTAAGTTCTGCATATACAGCTTCTGTATTTAGGAGTTTAAAATCTCCTTTTGAAGTAACCTCAAAAAGAATCACCATCTGCCCTTTGTATTGCTCTTCATTAACTCTAGAGGGCATTTCAAATTTTTCAATAAAAAACTGAATGAATTTTGTATTGAAACAATTGGGAATTTCCGAAATAGGAGTTGTCTCACACCCTGGGAATATAGGATATTTCTCAAAATCATTGGGTGTAGGATTGATTTGCGCTTGCAAAGCTGCGGTGATCAAAAAACTAACAAGAAGGGTAATGTATTTGTGCATGTGGTAGGTATGATGCATTAATAAGCGAAAGATAGGAATTTTAAATACAAAAACCCGTTGCGATATCGCAACAGGTTTTATTTTATGGTAATACAGTAGTTTAATCTTCTATCATAAAAGTAATAGGCAAGCTATAAATTACGCCTACTGCCTTATCACCCTGTCTCCCTGGTGTCATATTTGGAATTAAATCTACAACACGTTTTGCTTCGTTTTCTAAAGCTATATGCGGTCCTCTCGCTTTCATATCAGAAACAACACCTTGATCATTAATAGTGAATTGAACAAAGATTCTATTAACTCCTGTAAGCCCTAGTTTATTACCTAAGCCCGTATTAAATTTTTTATTAACGATTTTAGAAATTTTACTACTCATACAATCCTTGCGCTCTTGATTGCTATTTAACCCTTCACATCCAGGAAAAATTGGCACATACTGCACAGTATTTATCGTTACCACTATATCCTCCTCTTCTTTTACCACTTCTGTAGTTTCTAACACATTATCTGATATCATTTTATCTTGATCTACTTCTGTAGACTCTATAATAGTTTCAATAATATCTTTCGTATTATCATCTACTTCAGTAAGCTTATCCAGTTGCTGTACTTGAGACTTCGGGGGTTGTTTCTGAGTGATCTTTTCTACCTGCACCTGCTCGACGTCAAATATTTGATCCCAAACCACATCTTCTAACGGCTCCCCCTCTGAGGGACCCTTTAATGCTTTGGTGGGCATTCGCATTTCGATAAAGAGAATAGCGACAAATAATGATAGGATGAGTCCTATCTGAAAGTGTAATGTGGGATTTCTTCGTAAATTTGCTTCATGCTTGCGTGATTTTGTGTAAGTAGCGTTTTGGCGAACGTCCTTACTTTCTTGTGAATTTTTCATAAGATTTGATTTTAAAATGTTAAACAATTTTTAAAGCAAATCAACAAGCATACCAAAAAGAAATCCCGAGAGCTTACGCCATCGGGATTTCTGATTTTATATAAGAAAAGAAATTAATCCTCTACTTTAAATGTAATTGGAAGTGAATATAATACTCCTACTGGCTTACCTCTTTGTTTACCAGGTGTCATTTTAGGAAGCAATTTAATAACTCGTTTTGCTTCTTCTTCTAACCTTGGGTGTGGTGCTCTTGAACGAATGTTTACAATGTTTCCGTTTTTATCAATCTTGAAACTTACAAAAATCCTGTTAACACCGCTTAGACCTAAGTCAGATCCTAGTTCTGTGTTGAATTTTTTATTTACAAGCTTACTTACTTTTTCACTCATACAGGCCTTACGGGCTGCATTGTTTTTTTCTCCCTCACAACCAGGAAAAATTGGAACATTTTCAATAACTGCAAATGGTACATCTGCAATTTCTTCTTCTTCCTCCACGACTTCTACCTCTTCTACTTCAACGATTTCTTCGTCTTGTGAAGTCTCAGTAGACTCTATGATTGTTTCTTCTATTTCTTCCTCATCTTCTACCACTTCTATAATTTCTGGCGCTGGTGGCGGTGGCGGTGGTGGTGGCGGTGGTGGTGTAGAAAGATCTACGATTGGAATTTCTTCATCATCGTCGTCTGCACTTAACTGTGCTAGATTAATATCGCTTTTGTCGTAAGTCTTCCATTCTATCATAACATAGCTAGCTAGAAGGACAGCGACAAGGCCTATTTGCAAAAACAGTAAACTGCGTTTGCTAAGGTCGGCTTTTGGATTTTTCTTGTTTTCCATAAATTGTGAGTATTAAAGAAGCTAAAATAACGAAATATAATCCTAAAATAAAACTAAAAGTTTGATTTTAGCATCTTGGATTTGTTAACATACACTAGACAAGCTATTAATGCAAGAACACTTCCTGCTGTATTTGCCAAAATATCCCATGTATCAGGGGTTCTATAGGATGTAAGTGTTCCTTGCAAAACTTCCATCAAAACACCATACAGTACAGCCATAAAGCAAATTCCTATAACTATCTGCCATAGCTTTTTTGAAGAGGTGGTTTTCGTTTTGCTAGACCGCTTAAAAAGCACCCAAAAAATCCATAAGGCTGTTAAACCAAAATAAGCTCCTGCATGCAGGAGCTTATCTATATTTGACATAGGATCATCAATAATATGTATTGGACGCATTAAGGATCCTGCTGTAAGTGCTATTGTGTAAAAAACAGCAATTATAAATATAATTTTATGCTCCGATTTCAGATGCATACTGCTCTGAGTCTAATAGATCAGCTATTTCAGAGGTGTCTGCTATCTTCAATTTGATCATCCAGCCTTCACCATAAGGATCTTTATTTACCAATTCTGGATCATCCTCTAGTGCTTCATTAAAAGCTATGATCTCACCTGTTAATGGAAGAAAAAGATCGGATACCGTTTTTACGGCTTCCACAGTTCCAAATACCTCATCTTTATCAAGAGACTCATCTACTGTTTCTACTTCTACATATACAATATCTCCCAGTTCTCCTTGGGCAAAATGTGTGATCCCTACAGTGGCTATATCTCCTTCAATACTTACCCACTCATGGTCTTTTGTGTACTTTAATTCTGCTGGTATGCTCATTAGTTTGTTATTAGGTTTATGTAATTTATGCTTTCGCGAAAGCGAACCAAAAACGCTTCCTACTATTTTCTAGTTTCCAAAATTATATCGCAATGTAAATCCTGATCTAATTGTTGTCTGAGGAAATGCTGTTGATATTGCAAATGTAGAGAATGTATGATCATAAAAGAATAGTGCCGTTAAATTTTTACTCAACGCATAATCTACCGTAAACTGCAGCCCATAAATATCTTGCCCTGCTGTTGTCTGACTGTTGTCTATATCAAGATATCTAATGATGGTTTCATTACGTCGTAAGGAAAGATCTGCTTTGAAATTTAAGTCACTTTTTAGCACTTTTCTTCTGCCTCCAAAATTAGTGACAAAAGTTAAATCTTTAATACGGTATCCTAATCCTAGTACATATTCATCACCTTTTATTTCGGTAAGGATATTGTTATCAAAACTCAACCCTAAGGCTCTATCTCGCTTTACTTCTGCTAAGATTTTAATAGAATTCTTCATTTCAAAATCCAAACGAAGTAAGGGGGTAAATTGCTCAGTAAGAGTTACACTTCCATACAAGGTAGGATTTAAAAAGTTTCCTGCCTGATCTATTTGAGCTGTTTCTGGATTTGAATCTGTATCTCTATTAAATGCAAGGTTGGTATTAAACTGATTAATAGTATAACCAGAAGTATACCCGTGCTGCATAGAGAATCTCTTAAATCGATCCTTAAACCATTTAAGACGCATTAACCCTGTGTACTTAAGATTCCAGTTAGGTAGTGGAATATCTCTAAAAGGACCTGTTTTGGTTTTGGAAACATCACGACCCGTATATGCAGCTAAAAAGGCAGGTAATAATACGGATTGGTTGGTACGCCCAAATCCTTCAGGAAATCCATTTTCATCTCTTTCAAATTCTGATGTCCCATAAAATTTGGTCGCTAAGCGATCTGCTACTTCAATACGATTTGCTCTAAATGTGTTAAACGTTTCTGAGAAATCTGACGTGTTCTTATTAAAAGCAGTTCCAATAAGAATCGTTGAAATATTAAAGTTTCCAAAATTGTTTCCCGTCAGGGATTCGTATTGCAATGTTTGTGAATCTACTCGGTAATTTTCAGCATAATTTTCTTGAAAAATACGATTGAAGTTAAGATCGATATCTAAGTCCTTCAACAATCCTATACGCGCTTGTATTCCTAAGTTTCTACTTTCAACCTCTCTATATTGTTGGTTAAATTGATCATATAAAGTCAACCATCCATTACGCGCTGCCAATTCCCTCACTTCTGCTTGACTTCCAAAAATAAAGCCTGGAGTAGGTCGTAAACTTCCTGAAAAACCTATAGAAGGTAAATATCCTGGCAAGAAAATACCGTTATCTTCTTGATAATTAATCTGCACTCTCTTTAAAGCTGTTAATAAGCCAATACCTGTGTTAAGAGCTTTGTCACCACCACTTAATGAGCTTGAATTTGAGTTTCTATTTGTAAGAGACCCTCCACCTTTTGAATCTTTTTCATCTTCTGGAGAAGGTAAATTCCCTAATCTATCTTTTGTACTCCTTCCTCCTTTTGTTTTCTTGGTAAGCCCTATGTATCTGTAAAGCTTATCCATTTCTAGTGTACTATTAATCGCATGTGTATTTCTGTTTTCTACAGAGTTTCCTAAATCCGGAATACCGTCTAAGGTTTGAAATTGTTGCGATCCTCTTTGCCAAGTATAACTAGCCGTATATGAGTAGGTGGTATTAGAAATCCATTCTAGGAATGGGAATTTATCAAAAGGAACGTCATAGTTTAACTGTAGTGTTCCAAAATGCGTATTGGGCTGACCAATATCAAAGAAACCATTATACACACCAAAGCCTTCTATTTCATCACCATTTTCATCTAAAAAGTCGGGATTACCATCATTATCCAAATAATTACGAACAATCCGATTATGGCTTGCGTCATAATTTACTCTGAGGCTATTCGTAATTGGGAAATTCACACTGTATTGCCAATCAAAGAGGTAATTTCGTTGAAAAAGCCTAGGAATACTGATATCATCTTCATTCCCCACAAGATCTCTAAATTTTTGCTCATTGTATTGTCTAACAATATTAGAACTTACAGATACATTAGACGGCAAATAATTAAAGTTGAAATCTTTTAGGAACTTCCAGTACTTTCCTGTAAAGAGAGAATCATTCTTCTTGAATGGCTCTAATGGTTTATTTTGAAAATCAAAATTATAAGTACCTCCTAATCGCACATTTTGGTCTCTTGATTGCTCAATCTCAAAATCTTTATGATCTATTTGGCTATAGGAGTATGAAAATGTTAAGTTTTCTACATCATAAGGCATTGGTTTTTTATCACCTGTCCGCTCTTTACGAACCCCAATAAAGTTAATACTTTTTCTCCTTGTATAATCTATAGCAGCTCCTTCTATATCATTTCGCTCTTCATCAGTTGCTGCATTATCTAATCGATCTTCTAGCTCTAAATCTAAAAATTGGGGATCAAATTTTGGGGTGATTATTTCTTCTCCAATGGCATAGTTAAATGGCAGTTGGATTCCCCATTTTTTAGGTAATAATTGTCCAACATTTACATTGGTCACTACATCATATTGAAAAACATCTTCTAGACTTCGCTCTGCAGGTCCTTGTTCTATACTTCCAAACCCTACAGTGCTTTGTCTACCTGTAGCAGAGACGGTAGCAAAATCAGCGATATTACCATCTGCATTTACTACAGCAGCCCATCCTCCTTCATTACTTAAATCTGACAGGCGTAATTCATTAAACCACACTTCACCACCGATCTCTCCTGGAGAGCATCCTACATCAATACTTGTTCTTGGGTTTCCGTTTTTAACTCCTAACAACATGGTTCTGATATCCCCAAAACTAGGAAGTCCTTTAACTCCTATACGTAATTCACCAGGCACATAACATGTCTGTTCAGGATTTAATATACGATCTCCATTTTGGTCAAAATAGGTAATCGCATCAGGATCATCTTCTACATCGCCTGCAATTAATTTTGCTTTGATTGTTTGCAGTAACTGCAAATCTAAATTCATTTCATTAACAGCAGGCCATATAGCCTCTCTATCTACTTGAGACACACCAAAAGGAGTAGGTTCTAATCCTAATTCTATTTGATAGAAGTTACTATTAAGGTCTGTACCCATACGTACAAAACCAACAATATTATCATTATTTAGACCATCACTCCCATCTTCAACCAAGGCTTCCGCATGCATAAACATACGCAAGTTTTTATACTGCCTCATGTCTAGGTTATAGAACTTATACACCCCTCTTGCATCTTGTTCTTCCAGATTGTTTACGCGAATTGAAAGCGATTGCTCGTTTTGACGAATATTATTGTTGTTATTATTTAATCGCTCTCTTTGTACTCCTGGCGGTAAGTTGTAAGGCACTGGAGAACGCGTTTCATTGGCTTCTATATTTACAGCTGCTACCTCAAATAAAGTGTTATCATTATCATTAGTAGGTTCATCTGGATCTAGCGTCAATAAATATCTTCTAAAATCTCCTCGCACTAAATCTAAGGTTCCAAATCGCAACACTACATCATTTTGCCAATCGCTCATATACATACGCATAAAACGTATCGCTCTAAAATCAGAAATTCCTCCAACCACACTTGTTGCCTGATTAATAGGAACTCTAAACTGTATCCAACGCGTAGGTAACGAAGATCCGTCTTGTGTTGTTACCGTAAGTTCACGGACATCTGTAACGAACTCATTGGTTTCTATATTAAGTGATCCTGGATTGATGTCTAATTCATACTCATAATACGCATCTATGGTGTTCATAGTATTATCGCGATTCACATCTTCTATATCTGGAAATGTAGTAGATCCCCTGTTTGTTTGTGTTACCTCAACGGGTGAATTTCCTTGCAAGTTATTAAAGCTTTTGTATCGCTCAATAACATTCCCTTGAGCATTCAAGAAATAATCATAATTATCTCCAGCAGGATCTGGAAGCCCCGCAAAACCAGGATACATATTTCCTTCTTCTGCATCATTTAACCCATCATACCCAATATCTTGATTATTACGAGCAACTCCATCTGTATCAAAAGCATACACTAATGATTGATTGGTGGGCACTTTTCCCCAGTTGGTTGACGTAGTTGCATCATCAAATCCCATTTCTGGAAACGCAACTTCAGGAAGTCCGTTTTCGTATTGTTTACGACCGTCTTTAAGAATATCTTCTGAAATACTTCCTAAGTTAATAGTTAATTTACCTCCTGGATTGGTCGTGTCATTATTGGCAAAAAACGGATCTAATAGCCAGAACTCAACAAACTCAACATTGGCTTGTTCAAAATCGGTAGAGGTAATCTGACGCATGATCCCTCCAAAATTTTGCTCTGGACTCGTTAATTGTCCATCTTGTGCATCTACACTAAAATTATAAGGTCCTCTTTCGTCTGGGAAATACGCTAAATCGAGTGTAAACAGTGCTTGAGGCTGCCCCGCAACGATATCTTGTTGTGGAAAAATTTCATCCCTAAAAACACGACGTGTTTCTGGCAGGGATAAGTCTGTCTCAGAAATCCCATCAGGTCGTTGTGAATTATAGAATACAGGATCAATCGTATACCATGCTAATTTTGCTCTTCTAAAACCTACCGAGAGATCATTATTAGGGAGTTCTCCCCCAAAACCAACAGGTGTAGATGATAAAAACCATTGCAAAGGACTACTAACATCAATAGACGTCTGAGAAGCCTCAAAATCTTCTATGTATGAAGTAGCTTCGCCATTAAAATCGGTTCCTTTGGGTTGCCCAGGTGATAAAAAGGCCGCTTCTCCTCGTATAGAGAAATTAGAAGGTGCATCAGTATCAATGTTGGGTAATTTATTCACGAGTCGTGTTAAGAAAGGAACTTCTGTAGAATAGCTCGCATTGATCCCCAATATGGTATTATTTATAGGCTCAAAGCTATAGGTTGCTTTTTGTGTTAATGGTCGTTCATTCAGATTTAAGAACGTACCTCCTATGATAAAATCATCGCTAAAACGATGCTCTATATTAAGCCCCGTAAAACGTTTATTTTGTTGTCCAAAAACAGCATTATTCTCTACGGAAGCAGAAATTGGAATTCCCGAAGCTTCTAAAGATTTATCTAAGATAATAACACGTCCTAATTGGTAGTTTACGGTATAATCCAACCCTTCCACCAATACTCTACCTCCCGCAGTAACTGTTACAGATCCTTGAGGGACATTAAAAGCACCTAGAGGAATTCCTTGCTCTTGCGTAGATTTATAACGACCTTTTAAAAAGAATTTATTTTTTTCTGCATTATCACGCGCTATGGTTTTTGTAGATTTATAAAGTGTTCGATACACATACTCCTGCTGATGCGGGTTAAACGTATTTAATTCGTTGTCTGAGTTCCCTATACCATCATCATACACCTCAGAATCATCTATTCGGAGTAAATTAAATAAATGCTCTCCAAAAGGCTCTACAGTAGTAAACACAATACTTCCATTTTGTACATGCACCGTTGTACCAGGAACAAAATCAAAGAAACCATCTCCCCCTACTTGCGGGTCTCCAAAAGTAGTTAATCGATCTAAGTTAAATATTTGTAATAGCGTATTTGAATCTAAAGGTCCTCGATCTGCATTACTTCCTGTTTCACCAGGATCAGTAACACCATTAAACAACCTAGGGGCAGCAGCTCCTGGTTCTGGTGTTATAAAGTTTAAAGGAGAAGGATCTGCGTACACAATATTCATACGAAAACCTTCTTGTTCTAATCCAAAAGCTCCTAAAGGATAGATATTTTTCATCATCAAATCCCAAACAGGCTCTTGTACATTGGTTAAATTACTCTTAAGCATTTTAACCACCAAGTTTTGTGGGCTTCCCACTTGACCTGCTGGAATTACACTATCTAGGATTCCGTTTCCATCGGCATCTTGTCCATTCAGAATACCATCACCATTTACATCGGCATCAGCATCATCTGCAATACCATCATTATCTTGATCAGGTCTCGTTACAGGACTATTTGCATCGGCGATATCTGGAATGCCATCGGCATCATCATCTGGACGACTTCCATTGGTTGCTTCTACCCCATCATTTGCAAATTCTCCCACCTGAAATACCTGACCTCCTACCGTGTATTGGAAAGCAACCCCAAGCACCTCATCATTGTTTAATCGCTGACTTAATGAGATATATCCTAATTGCGGATATAATGTATATTGATTAGGCTGCAGTTTACGTGCATTTTCTAACAATACGTAATCCACGCCGTCACTTACTTGCACTCCGCCAAATCCTTGTTGTACGGTAGCTACATCTCTAATTGCATTCGTAAGTACAGATTGCACCCCAGGATCTGTAATCCCTCGAGGGTTAAAATCATTATTTCTGTTATCTGGAAATGCAGATGCTGGATTATTAATAAATCCAGAAGGAGGGAAATCCAATCCTATATTGGTTGGATCTGCTTCTCCTATATCTTGAATCGCTACAATGTTACGCGCATCCTGTGTTAAATTTTGTCTATTGGTTATCCAAACTTCTAGACGTGTAATTTGGATGTTATTGTTTATAAATGGATAATTTCTTAACGACTCATCATAAATATCTCTAAAGTAATGCGCTAAGAAAAAGTGTCTGTTCTCGTCATAATCTAAAGCCGCCACTTCAAAGTCTTGAACGGTGGCTCCTCCTTCTGAGGTTACCGTACGAGGTTGTGATCTGTTTTCTGCAAACACGGCTGTAACGCTCGTTTTTCCAAACTGCAATTCTGTTTTTACTCCAAATAAACTCTGAGATCCTTGTATCAACGAACTGTTAAGAGGCATAGCCACATTACCTACTTCAATTTTTTGAATGATATCATCTTCAGTAGGGGTGTATTCTAATTTTATTTGATTTTGAAAATCAAAGGTGGATTCTGTGTCATAGTTTGCAGTTATTTGCAGGCGCTCTCCTACTTTCCCTAATAAACTTAAACTAATACGTTGATCAAAATCAAAGGTAAGATTGCTTCTATTACGTGGTGAAAAGGCTGGATTATCTTGTTTGGTGAATAAAACGCCTAAGTCCATCTCTACAGATCCTTGAGGTGTAAACTCTATCTTGTCTCCTCCAAAAATGGTTTCAAAGAGTCCCGACTTAACGTATAATGTAGGAATCAGACTTTTTTGAGCATCTTTCCCCTCTTCTGTACGTCCGTCTAATGCTGCTACTTTTTCATTGAAGTACTCTTTCATCTGCTCATTTCTGAGACGACGAAAATATTCTTCAGGAGTTAAAATAAGTGGGTAATTAATATCAAAAGATCCTAGTTGTTGTGTATACACATATCGATCTGTTTTGGGGTCATAGGTGTATTTTGAAACTATACTACCAGGGTTAGGCAGTGATAAATTCCCAAAAGAAAATGTGGTTTGTGTTGAATCCTGCGGTGTCGTTTGCTCTTCTTCTTGTGCTATTAACGAAAAAGTTCCTAGAAAGAACAAACTCATTAAAGCGAATAAAAACGTACGTGATTTTAAGTAATATTTTGTCCCCAAAATGGTTTTATAATTTTTTTAATGCTTCCTTTATAATAGTCTCTACACTTGCATCCGGCTTTTCTTTGAGAATTTGCATGCAAACTTTTTCAGATTGTTTTCTTGCAAAACCTAATGTTTCTAATGCTGATAACGCTTCTTCTTTCTGTGTATTGCTTTGAATGGCAGAATTGACATCTAAATCAAACACTTTTAAAATTTTATCTTTTAAATCTAAGATAACGCGCTGTGCTGTTTTTACACCTATACCTTTGATTCCCTGTATAGTAGCTACATCTCCAGAGGCAATCGCCTGTTTTATTTGATCTGGATGCAATGAAGATAGCATCGTTCTAGCCGTGCTAGATCCAATTCCAGAGACAGAGATTAATAATCTAAATATTTCACGCTCCATAAGATCCATAAAACCAAATAATGTATGGCTATCTTCTTTTACTTGGAGGTGTGTAAATATAGAGATAGATTCCTCTTTGGGAAGCGCAGAAAATGTGTGAAGAGAAATATTTATAAAATACCCCACACCATTGCAGTCTACGACCACATAGGTTGGGTTTTTTTCGACAAGCCTACCTCTTACATGAGTAATCATCTTCTTTCTAATGTTAAGCCCGTAAATGTAAGAAAATATCTTTACCGAGGTGTAATGATTAATTATTAATAGATTCTCTAAGTATACGCTTTCGCGAAAGCGTATAAAAAATCATACCATTACATACCGTGTTTTTCTTTCTTTTGAGCATCTATCACCGCAATAGCAGCCATACTCACTATTTCATCTACACTAGCACCTAGTTGCAAAACATGCACTGGTTTGCGCATTCCAAGCATAATGGGACCGATATTATCTGCTTTCTCTAACTCCTTAACCATTTTATAAGTAATGTTTGCGCTATCAATATTTGAAAACACTAACGTATTTACTTTTCTACCCGCTAGCTTTGAAAATGGAAATTTACTCTCAAGCATATCCTTATTTAGGGCAAAATCTGCTTGTACTTCCCCATCTACAATAAGGTCTGGATAATGCCTATGTAAATAGGCTACTGCCTCCCCGACTTTTGTTGCTTTTGCATTACTAGAGGAACCAAAATTTGCATAGCTCACCATGGCAACAACAGGTTCTAGCCCAAACATTTTTACCGCAGTCGCTGTCATTTGGGCGATTTTGGCAAGTTCTATGGCTGTTGGCTCTATGTTTATAGAAGTGTCTGCCAAAAATAAAGGACCACGGGAAGTAACCATAAGGTTACAAGCGGCTACTTTCTGTACTCCTTTTGCAGGCCCTATTACTTCCAACAAAGGTTTTACAACAGACGGATAACTCCTACTGTGACCAGAAAGCATTCCATCTGCGTCTCCCTCACTCACCATCATCGCAGCAAAATAATTGCGCTGCCTCATTAGTTTTTTGGCATCAAAAAGTGTAATTCCTTTACGCTTGCGAGATTTCCAATACAGCGCTGCATATTTATTTACCTGCGCAAGTTCTTCTTCAGATTTTGGATCTATGATCTCAACATCTGCATCAAAATCAATTTCTTCTTTCAACTCCTGAATCACTTCTCTATTTCCTAATAATACAGGAATTGCGATGCCTTCATCATGTACAATCTGTGCAGCTTTTAATACATCCAAATCATCTGACTCTGCAAAAACAATACGTTTTGGATCAAGGCGTGCTCTGTCTAATAGTAATCGAACAATTTTATTATCGGACCCGAGTCTGTCTAGTAATTCGCCTTCATACCGCTGCCAATCAGTGATTGGGCGTAAGGCAACCCCGCTATCCATAGCGGCTTGTGCTACGGCAGGTGGTATGGTGGTGATTAACCTTGGATCAAATGGCTTAGGAATGATATAATCTTTTCCAAAAGTGAGTCGCGTCTCTCCGTAGGCAATATTCACTTGCTCCGGAACAGGCTCTTTAGCTAATTGTGCTAATGCCTTTACAGCAGCCATTTTCATTTCTTCATTTATACTCGTGGCACGCACATCAAGAGCCCCTCTAAAGATAAAAGGAAATCCTAGCACATTATTCACTTGATTAGGGTGGTCTGAGCGCCCTGTAGCCATAATAATGTCTTCTCGAGATGCAATGGCCGTATTGTAATCTATTTCTGGTGTTGGATTTGCCATGGCAAAAACAATAGGCTTTTTATTCATAGATTGCAGCATGGCCGCATCAACGATATTCCCTACAGATAACCCTAGAAACACATCTGCATTTTTCATTGCTTCTGCTAGATTTTTATAATGCCTTTTTGTTGCAAATTTCACTTGCTCTGGGCTTAAATCTTTACGCTCTTTATGCAACACCCCTTCACTATCAAACATCACAACATTAGACAACTTTACGCCTAGTAACTGATAGAGGTTCATACAAGAAATGGCTGCGCTTCCGGCTCCAGACACCACTACATGTACGTCTTCTATTTTCTTTTCTGCAATTTCAAGAGCATTGAGTAATGCCGCTGCAGAGATGATCGCAGTCCCGTGTTGATCGTCGTGCATAACGGGAATATCTAACTCTTCTTTGAGTCTTCGTTCTATCTCAAAAGCTTCTGGCGCTGCAATATCTTCTAAGTTAATACCTCCAAAAGTGGGTGCTATATTTTTTACCGTTTCTACAAAGGCATCTACATCTTTGGTACCTACTTCAATATCAAATACATCTATGCCTGCAAATATTTTAAACAATAAACCTTTACCTTCCATAACAGGCTTAGACGCTTCTGCTCCTATATCGCCTAGCCCTAATACTGCCGTTCCGTTTGAAATCACAGCAACTAAGTTACCTTTTGCGGTGTATTTATATACATTTTCTACATCTTTTGCAATTTCTAAACAAGGTTCTGCAACCCCAGGCGAGTATGCTAGTGCCAAATCTCTTTGGGTCGCATATTTTTTTGTAGGAACCACTGCAATTTTACCAGGCTGCGGTTTTGCATGGTATACGAGTGCTTCGCGTCGTTTATTATTGTGCTTTTTCATAGTTGGTCATTGGCTTGCAAAAATAAGGAATTCTACCACCTTGTAAATGCATAATTAAGAGGAGTTAGGTTATTCTCAAGAGTTCTGAAAGGACATCCATATTTTGAGGGAGTCTTCCTACATTTTGTAATTTGATAGCTGCTAGTGTTAATGCAATTTTCAGGCATCGTTCCACTGGAAGTTCTTTTAAATGGGCAAACAAAAAACCGCTCCAAAAGGCGTCACCCGCTCCGGTAGCATCCATAATATTTTCTACTTTTTCAGCGGGAAGGGTAATGGGTGTTTTATGCTTTCGCGAAAGCGTAACTCCTTTACTCCCCAATGTCAAACATACAGTGCTTACATTAAGGTGGTCGTGAAAAAATGTAAAGATTTCTTCATGGGAAAGGCGCTGCTCAAAAAGACGTTCTATATCATCTTCACTGATTTTTACTAGCGGATCGTACTGGCAATATTTTTTTATAGTCTCCATCGCTTTTAATCGATCGGGCCATATACGGGAAGAATAATTGATATCAATACTCAAGGTAACTCCGAGGTCATGTGCCTCTGCTGCTTTAGCTAAAATCGTATTACGCGACGGATTCTTACTGAGCGCAAAAGCAGTGGTGTGAAAAATCTTTGTTTTCTCCAACACCTCTGTAGGGATCTGATTTTCAGTAATCATGGTATCTGCCTTCCTGAAAGGGATAAAATCTGGAGTGCCTGTGGTTTTAGACACAAAAATCACTGAGGTAGGATGTATCGCATCCTGACGCACATAAGTCGTTTTTACTTTATTCTCTTTTAACTTATCTAGCACGTAGGTACCAAAACCATCTTCTCCTATAGTGCTTGCGAGATATACATTGACTCCTAATCGAGCCATATTCATCGCCACATTTGTGGGAGATCCTCCCAGATAGCGGTGGTAGTCTTTAGTATCTTCTATAGAGACTTCCTCTTGATGCCCTATAAAATCAATGAGTGTTTCTCCCACACAAAACACCCCTATATTTTCTATGTTTTCCACGTATACTACTTGTGTTTACTATTCGTTAAGTGATAAGTCAAAGCTACTAAAACAATAGGTCTGGATCAATTAATAGATCTAGTTTATTTCTTAGGTCTGATGTTAAAAGTGACAATCCATATTGGTAGGAGGCATTCATCCATCCAAAACCGCTCGTGGTGATGTAATCAAACTCAGTTCCTACATTACCATACTCTGCATACACTTTGTGCGTGCAGGCGGCTACGTCATATTTTTCGGGAATAGTTCCATTATAATCGACAGCATTTTTGGTAATCATCCATAGCCATCTGTATATAAGTCCTTGCATTTCTTCTTCAAATCCATAGTTTTTAAGTCCGCGCCAAATCATCATTTGGTGTGGTGCCCAGCCATTAGGGTAATCCCATTGTCGTTGCACGGCTCCTTCTGGAACTTGGTCGTTCATTTTCCTAGAGCTTCCTGCAATTCCTCCTTTTTCTTTGAGTTCTTGCAATAAGGGGTGCAACATTTTCTTTGCATTGGTAGCATCGACAAGTCCTGCCCAAAGCGGCATATAATTGGAAGCACTTTCAAAATACGTTTGTTTGTTTGACTTAAAATTGTAGTCAAAATATTGTCTGCGTTCTTCATTCCACATCAGGGCATGCATACGCTGAGCTCTTTCTTGTGCTTTTGCAAACCAATATGCACCGTGACACTCTTCAAATTCCCCTTTGAAATACGTATCTATGAGGTAACCAAAATCAATTTCATACTTATATAACAAACTATTTAGATCTACTACATTAAGATCTGCACATACATTATCGAGGCGCCAAGAGGTGTCGTGACCGCTTTCGCGCAAGCTTCGATCATGGGTAAAATAGGTATCTAGTTTTGGGGCTTTGATTTCGCCAGATTGGTATTTTCTTATAAATTCTTTTTTTGTTTCTGAGTGCATTTTCGTACTTCGACTTTGCTCAGCATAAACTTCTGCGTCACTTTGCTCCTTGAAAGCGGATAACACCTCCTCAAAATGCCCTTCTTCGGTTTCTGGAGGGATGCCTATCCCTTGCGCATAATATCTATTTAAGCCGTTTTCTGTATGGCGTGGTGCTTGCATCCAAACGGTTTCATATTCTTGGATGGCAACTTTTAGTACATGTTCCAGCCATTCTTTTCCTACAGAAGGATCGGCTTCATAGACTTCACGAATAAACGAACTTAGAAAAGGAGGTTGCGTGCGTGTGAGGTAATACGATCGATTGGCATTTAGGATTTTGCCATAGTGGGTAATCTGATAACAAAAATTATCGACCATGGCTTTTGCTAAATCAATACGACCATCAAGGATTAAACCTATACCTTCAAAATAGCTATCCCAACCATACATTTCATTAAATCGACCGCCAGGCACGACAAAAGGGACGCCTTTTCCGTCTTGTAAGGCTAGAGCTAATACTCCTGGTTTTTCATTAATAGACTTCACATATTCCGGGGTGATTTCTTTTGGAAGAACGACGACATCAAGTTGAGGGAATTGTTGTTGCAAACCTTGGTAATAGCTAATGCCCTCTTGATCTGTTGCAGGGACATATAACCGTTGTGTGGTGTCTTCTGCTTTATCATCTCCAAGGCTTTTACGAAATCCTTCGGCATCTAATGTACGCGTCAAATCATTCCAGAAATAGTCTTTGATCATTCTGGAAATACGCGCTGTTGGGGCTTCTTCTATTTTGGACAACGGAATACTCGCTTCTGTTTTTCCTAATGCTTTTTCTAAAGCGAGTTCTTGTAGAAAATTGGAGAGGTGATAGGTTCCTTTTATCGTATAGAAATCTCCATTTTCTAATATAATTTTAAAGGCTTTAGAGCCTTTATCTTCTATGGTGATTTTTTTATCACCATCGGTATCTTCTTGTGTTAATAACTGCTGAAGTGTGTTTTCTATATTACCCTTGAAGTTCATACAATAATTAACTAGATTATTATCGAGTTAAGCGATTAAGTCTGAAGAGACTTATAAAAATAATTGAAAGTGGAATTAATGAAAGGTAAAATACCTTATCGCCTCCAAATTTATCAAACATAAATCCTATGACTAGTGAACCAACTACGCCTCCCGTCGCAGAAAAGAAAGTTAACATACCGGCTAATGAACTATGATCACTTTTATCAACACTTGATAAAACTCTAGAGTTCACTAATGGGTATAAAGGCGCAAGAAATAACCCTATTAATGGAAATAAAAAAGAGACCAAGGGTAAATCGGCAATTGTACTTATTTGAGTTACGCTTACATTTTTAGCTAAGGGTAAAACTACTAGTACTAGAACTGCTGCTAGGACTACTCCTGTAAATGCAATATAAATCCACTTTACTTTTTTCACAATAATGCCTGTAATAAATCTTCCTAGCGCAAATGAAATCATTAATAAGACAGATACCTGTGTGGCGAGTTTCGCGTCTATATGAAGTGTTTCTTTATTAAAAGTTGGCAACCAAGTCATAATCCCTTGCTCCGTCATTACATAAAAAAACGCAAACGTTGCAAATATCCATATCATTGGTTTTTTAAATAACGCAAACATGGCTGAGAAATCTTGACCTATAGTTCTATCGTTTTGCCCTACTTGAATATCAAATTTTGAAAATAAGATGATGCAAAAAGCTACCGCTATAATTACTGCCATTAATAAATATCCCTGTAACCAAGCATTAGGATCTGTATCGCTATAAAACAAGGGAAAAACAACATACATAAAAATGATCCCTATCATAAATACAGTCTCTATAAGACTCATCAATTTACTATGATCATCTTTACCATCTGTCACATAGCCAATAAGTGCGTATACGGAAACTTTAACCACGGCAAAACTCATTCCTGTAAGGGCAAAAAGTGTTTTTACAGCCCAAAAAGTATTTGCGAAATACATGCTTACACATCCAATAAAAACAAGTGCAAGACTTATAAGCATTCCTTTTTTATACCCTAGCTTAGGCAAGAAAGAGCCTATTAAAAAAGATATAAATGCAATTGAAAGATCTTTAAAAGGCTCCAAAATAGCAGCAGCCTTCTTAGCTACCCCATAGACTTCTTGCGATCGTTCCACAAGAATTCCTACACTATTTAATAGTGCCGCAAATACAAAATAGATAAGAAATAGTGATAACTTAATGCCAAGATGTTTCATATTCTTATATGTACTAATTTAAAGATACTAATGATATAAAATTATTCAGGAACTATTACTGATTTAGGCTCTTTAAGTCTTAGTGCAAGTATGGCTGCTATCACAAAGAACACACCTCCAAACAGAATTGCATTCACCGCATTGCCTCCAAGCAAATATTTATAAATAGGACCAAATGTTAACGTTTGTATGCCCATAGGAATTACAATCATCATATTTAAAATCCCCATGTATATTCCTCTTTTATTTTGAGGAACGATTTTAGACACCATTGTATACGGAATACCCATCATAGCTGCCCAACCTATTCCAAAAAGTACCATAGGGATGAGGACCATACTCGGATCTGTAATGTAGGGAATCGAAAAAAGAGCTATTCCAACACCTATCAAACTAAGCGCATATATTTTTTTCCCTCCAAAACGTAAGGTCAAAGGCACAAGTGCCAATGCGACTATCATCGTAACAGTGTTATAGGTTGTACTCATTCTTGCCGCTTGAGCTGCAGCACTAGACAGGTCGTAATCCATCGTTTTTTGGAACAAAGGAGTTATGTATTGCCAATAAATAAACAATGCATACCACTGAAACAAATACACCCCCGCAATTTTCCACATAAACTTAGGCATTGTTTTTACCGCTTCTGCTATTTCTTTAAATGGCAACAGGAATCGCTCCTTAAATGGTAATGCCTTATGTTTATTGATTTCAACCATCTCTTCATCAGTTGGTGGAATCTCTGGTGTTTTAAGAACAGACCAAAGCACAGTAACTATAGATAAAAAGCCTCCTATAAAGAAAGAATAGTATAACCATTTAGGTATCGTATTAAGATCTTTTGTAATCACTTCTGCCCCACCAAACCAGTCTTTAAAAAGAAAAATAGATGCCGTGGCTAATAAAATCCCTGCTCCTACAAATAAACTTTGCATTTGATACCCAAAACTCAGCTGCTTTTCTGGCAACTTATCACCTACAAATGCACGATAAGGTTCCATAGCCATATTGTTACCTACATCAAGTATCCACAATAAACTTACTGCCACCCATAGTGCAGGACTTAAAGGAAATGCAAAAAGACATATACTTCCTATCAATGCTCCTATCAAGAAAAAGGGTTTTCTTCTTCCAAACTTTGGAGACCACGTTTTGTCACTGATAGCTCCAATAAGTGGCTGCACAATAAGACCCGTTATTGGACCAGCTATATTTAATATGGGAAGCATATCTTCAGGTGCTCCTAAAAACAAAAAAATAGGATTCACCGCCGTCTGCTGCAGACCAAATGAAAATTGAATTCCAAGAAAACCAACATTCATATTGAATATTTGCCAAAAAGAAAGTTGTGGTTTTTTGATATTTTTAAACATACTGCTAATTTTAAGTAAGAAGGAATGTTATTTATGAAATGCGCATTTTTATCGTAGTAATATCCGCATTTTTTCTGAAATTTTATGCTAATTTTAAGAAATACCCAACGAAAACGATTTCGTAAATACTGTATTAAAACACATCAAAAAGAGCACTATTCTTTCAAAAACCTAATATTACGCAGTAGCCCTGAGTACTTGGTACGCTTCACTGCCGACTTCTTGAAAATCTCAGAAAACACTTCTTGGGTAATTTCTTCCCAGTCTTTCTTGGTATGGGATAGTAATTTTGGATGGGGATCAAATAATGGTTCTCTATGAGAGGTGCTAAAACGATTCCAAGGGCATACATCTTGACAAACATCACATCCAAACATCCAATCATCAAAAGAGCCTTTTACCGCTGCAGGAATGGCTTCTTTTAGCTCGATAGTAAAGTAACTGATGCATTTACTCCCATCTACCTTATAAGGTGCTACAATCGCTTGTGTTGGGCACGCATCTATACACGCCGTACAACTCCCACAATGATCGGTTACTGGGTTGTCATAGTCTAGATCAAGATCGACAATCAACTCTGCTATAAAATAAAAAGAGCCTGCCTTTTTAGAGAGTACATTGCTATGTTTTCCCATCCATCCCAAACCACTTTTTACTGCCCATGCCTTATCAAGCACAGGTGCACTATCTACAAAGGCACGACCATGCACATCTCCTATTTCTGATTGTATATAATGCAATAATTCTTTCAGCTTGTCTTTGATGACAAAGTGATAATCGGTGCCATAGGCATATTTTGAAATCTTATAGGAATCTTCTCGCTGAGTCTCACTCGGGTAATAATTCAGTAATAGCGATATTACACTTTTAGAGCCTTCTACGAGTTTTGTAGGGTCTAATCGTTTGTCAAAATAATTTTCCATGTATTGCATCTCATCATGCATATTGGCTGCAAGCCATTGTTCTAGCCGTGGGGCTTCTTCTTCAAGAAACCCTGCTTTAGAGATTCCACATGACATAAACCCCAAACGTTTGGCTTCAGCTTTAATGAGCGCGGTATGTTTTGCTCGGTTTTCGATCATTATACTATCGAGGTATAAATTCTAAAATCGCATTTTGAGGCTTTAAGGTAATCAAAGGTTTGATTTCTATAGGAGTTTCTTTCTGTTTTATTTTATACTTCTTTATGATTTCAGTCACGGCAAGTATCATCTCATACATGGCAAAATTATTACCGATACACATTCTAGGCCCTGCACCAAAAGGGAAATAAGCCTTATGTTTCATGCCTGCATTATCTGCAAAACGATCGGGATTAAACCTATGTGGATCTTCCCAAAAATCCCTATGTTTATGAATTTCGATCACAGAAAAAAGCAAATTGGATCCTTTTGGGATTGTAATACCATCAAATACATCTTCTTCTATATTTAAGCGGTCTATAAAATAGGCAGGTGGATAGAGCCGCATCGATTCTTCTATCACTTGTTTTGTGTACTCACAGTGTTTGATATACGCAAGTAGTGCGGTCGTGTCCGCTTTCGTACTTCGGCTTTGCTCAGCATAAACTCCAGCGGAATCTTCACCAAAACCAGCACATTCTTTATATACCTTCTCTTGGATATTTGGATACTTTGCTAGCAATTGTAAAGTGAATGTAAGCGCATTTGAGGTCGTCTCATGTCCCGCCACAAATAGAATTAATATCTCGTCGAGTAGTTGTGCCTCTTCCATGGCAGTACCATCTTCATAACGAGCATCAAGAAGCATATCAAGCAAGTCATTTTGTCGTTTACCACTTGCGCGACGTGCATCCACCAATCCTTTTAGGATGTCTCTTGCTTCTATAGTAAGATCAATATGCTTCTGGATAGGACCTCCGTATTTAAAATACAAGGTTTTAAAAGGCTGACGTAACTCTTTGACAAGCATTTGCTGTGCAGCTTCGGTAATGTGTTGAAGACGTTTAATTACCTTGACATCGATTTCGGTTCGAAATAATGCTTTCACGACGGTTTGGAAAGCAAGATCATTTAAGATGGGAAAGATATCGATAGGGGTATTAGGAGTGATATGCTGTACCTCTGTTTGAATCGCTTCCAAAACGGTATCTAACAATTGCTCTAATTGTTTTTTGTGAAATGCTGGCTGTATTAACCGGCGTTGTTTTTTCCAAAGCTCGGCTTCTGAGGTCAGCAATCCTTTCCCTACATATTTAGAAAGATCTTTGGTTTGGATTTTGGACTTGGTGTAATTTCGTTGATTTTTTTGTAAAGCGTATAATGCAAACTCGGGATTTCTAGAAAAAACAACCGAATTTTTGGCTCCTAATTTTAATCGGAAAGTATCGCCCTTTGCTTCAAAATTATGATGATGAAATGGCAACGGATTTTTTACAATCTTACTGGCATGTTTAAGGAAGCTAAAAAAAGAAACAGTGGGGATTTTTTTTTCTTTCAAAATTTGGTTCTTATATTTTCTAAGGTCCTTCTTTTAAGCATTTCCTAAAACAAGCCTCCTTGTGTAGGACCTTTGGTTCTTCCTAAATGACGATAGGCTTCTTCTGTTACTTCTCTTCCTCTTGGTGTGCGCATGATAAACCCTTGTTGTATTAAAAAAGGTTCATATACTTCTTCTATAGTTTCTGCACTTTCGGAGACTGCTGTCGCGAGGGTGGTGATCCCGACAGGTCCTCCTTTGAACTTATCAATAATAGTCGCTAAAATTTTATTATCCATCTCATCAAGTCCGTGAGCATCAACATTGAGCGCCTTCAGGCTAAATTTTGCAATTTCGATGTCTATATTTCCATTCCCTTTTATTTGAGCAAAGTCACGTACCCTTCTCAGTAAGGCGTTTGCAATACGAGGGGTTCCTCTACTTCTCCCTGCTATTTCTATAGCGGCTTCCATAGAGATAGGAACACGTAAGATTTGCGAACTACGTTGTACAATCGTTGTCAGTAATTCGGTGGTATAATACTGTAATCGTGAAGAAATCCCAAAACGGGCGCGCATAGGTGCAGTTAATAATCCTGAGCGTGTGGTAGCGCCTACCAAGGTAAACGGACTCAAGTCAATTTGTACAGAGCGAGCATTAGGCCCTGTTTCAATCATAATATCGATACGGTAGTCTTCCATTGCTGAGTATAGATATTCTTCAACAATGGGACTTAAACGATGTATCTCATCTATAAATAGCACATCTCTTTCATCAAGATTGGTTAGCAATCCTGCAAGATCTCCGGGTTTGTCCAATACAGGTCCAGAGGTAATTTTAATATTTACATCAAGTTCATTAGCAAGAATATTTGCTAACGTGGTTTTCCCTAAACCTGGAGGACCATGAAAAAGCGTATGATCTAGTGCTTCTCCTCTTAAATTAGCTGCTTGTACAAAAACTCTAAGATTTTCTAATACTTGATCCTGACCTGCAAAATCTTCAAAAGATAGGGGTCGCAATGCACGTTCTATATCCATATCTTCATGGGAGAATTGATTGCTTGTTGGATCTAGATTTTCATTCATAGCAGGATACGATAAAAGGTAGTATACAAATATAAGGATTGTCTGAGTACGTTGGAGTGTATACTGAGCAAAGTCGAAGTGCGAAAGCGTAAAAAGTATCCCACAAGTTTGTCCCAATACTGGTTAAAAGCAAAAAACCCATTCTGATGAGAATGGGTTTTGATTTTATAAGAATGTGTTACACTTTTTAATGATGCATTTCCTCTTCGTTATCTTGTAAAGGAATATGTTGTGGCACGAAATCTTGACCTGGAATGACATAGTCAGTTTCATCTTTGTTTAACTTACTATAGTCATAAGACCATCTGTGTACTTCTGGAATAGGACCATCCCAGTTTCCGTGTATATGCTTTACTTCAGCAGTCCATTCTAATGTATTAGAATTCCAAGGGTTTTTAGGTCCTATTTTTCCATAGAACATCGAGTGTATGAAGTTGTATAAGAATACTAGTTGAGCTGCTCCAGTTATGAAAGCAAATATAGTAATCGCAACATTTACATCGGTAAGGTCATCAAAGTATGGGAATGCTGTATTGGTATAATAACGTCTTGGTAGACCTGCCATACCAATAAAGTGCATTGGGAAGAAAATTCCATAGGCACCTATTACAGTAATCCAGAAGTGAACATACCCTAAGTTTTTATTCATCATTCTTCCTTCAAACATTTTAGGGAACCAGTGATATACTCCTGCAAATAATCCATAGAGTGCAGAGATACCCATTACCAAGTGGAAATGCGCTACCACAAAGTAGGTGTCATGTACATTGATGTCAAGTGTACTATCGCCAAGTATAATTCCTGTTAATCCTCCAGAGATAAAGGTAGATACCAATCCAATAGAGAATAACATACCAGGGTTAAACTGAAGATTACCTTTCCACAGTGTGGTTATATAGTTGAATGCTTTTACGGCAGAAGGAATTGCAATTAATAGTGTCGTAAATGTAAATACAGACCCTAAGAATGGATTCATTCCTGATATAAACATATGGTGACCCCATACGATTGTCGATAAAAAAGCTATTGCCAATATAGAAGCAACCATCGCTCGGTAACCAAATATTGGTTTACGGGAGTTTGTAGCTATCACCTCAGATGTAATTCCTAACGCAGGTAATAATACAATGTATACTTCAGGGTGACCTAAGAACCAGAAAAGGTGTTCAAATAATACGGGAGAACCTCCTGAATTATGCAATACCTCTCCACCTATATAGATATCTGAAAGGAAGAATGAAGTTCCAAAACTTCTATCCATGATCAGCATTAATGCTGCAGATAATAATACTGGGAAAGATACAATACCAATAATAGCCGTTACGAAGAATGCCCAGATCGTAAGAGGAAGACGCGTCATAGTCATTCCTTTAGTACGTAGGTTTAATACCGTAACTACATAGTTAAGCGATCCTAAAAGTGAAGATGCAATAAATATAGCCATAGAGACTAACCAAAGTGTCATTCCCATGCCTGAAGCAGGAATACTATTAGGAAGTGCACTTAGAGGAGGATAAATCGTCCAACCTGCTGCTGCTGGTCCAGACTCTACAAATAGAGAAAGCACCATAATAACAGAAGATAAAAAGAATAACCAGTAAGATACCATATTTAGGAATCCTGATGCCATATCTCTAGCGCCAATCTGTAATGGAATTAATAAGTTACTGAATGTACCACTCAGTCCTGCTGTAAGTACAAAGAATACCATAATGGTACCGTGTATCGTAATAAGAGCAAGGTAGATATTAGGATCCATAACCCCATCTTTACCCCAATCTCCTAATAACACTTCATAAATTGTAAATTGATGATCTGGCCATGCTAATTGTAAACGAAAGATTAATGACATTGCGATACCAATAATACCCATAATCAAACCAGTAATTAAATACTGCTTTGAGATCATCTTGTGATCCGTACTAAAGATATACTTCGTTACAAAAGTTTCTTCATGATGATGATGCCCGTGATCGTCGTGTCCGTGATCTAATGCTGCTGCGTCTGCTGACATAATCTTAATTCTTTAGTTAATTTTTCTTTTTCTTTTTTTAGTTGCCTACGATTTTCTTTCCAAATGTTTCTTGCTCAGCCATCCAAGCATCATACTCTTCTTGGGTTTCTACAACAATTTTCATTTGCATATTATAGTGTGAGGCGCCACAAATCTTATTACATAGCAAGTAATAGTCAAATTCGTCATATTCGTCTATAGGACCGTCACCAGCTGCTATAGACTTATTATTTTTTTCTCTTCTAATCTCTTTTATCACCTGCATTTTATCCTTCATATACTCCGTCTCTCTAATTTCAGCGGTCGTTTTAGAAGGTGTAAAAGAAAATTGTGTGATCATTCCTGGCACTACATTCATTTGCGCACGGAAGTGAGGCATGTATGCAGAGTGTAGTACATCTTGAGATCTTAATTTAAAAATCACTTGACGTCCTACTGGCAAGTGCAATTCTGATGTAATTACATCATCCATTGCATCTTGATCACTCATATCAACACCAACCGTATTTGCTCCTTCAATAAAACGAACATTCGCATTTCCTAAGGTATTATCGGCTCCAGCATAACGAGCTTGCCAACCAAATCGTTTTGCATAAAGCTCTACTACAATAGCATCCTCTTCTTCTTCAAAGTTCATAATATCAGACCATGTAAATAGTCCGTAGATAATAAGACCTGCAAGAACGATTACTGGAATAATAGTCCATATAAACTCTAATTTATCATTGTCTGCATAAAATAGAGCTCGTTTTCCTTTCTTTCCTTGATACTTGTAAGCAAAGTAATGAAGTAATGCCTGTGTGATTACTTGCACCACCATAATGAGGGCAAGTGATATAAACATTAATGTATCATAACTAGAACCATGTTCTGATGATGCTTCTGGCAAGTAATACTTACTATAATTCCAAAAACAAAAAATTGTTATGAAATACAAGAATATAAGGAACATAATCATCAACTTACCGTTGATACGGTTGTCCTTATCATTTGCTATTTGTCCGTTTTCACTATTCCCCTTAAGTTGTGACAACTTAAAGATCTTTGACATTTGCCAAATTGTAACTACAAATAGAATTACTACGATGAGTGCTAATAAACCTGTCATTGCTTTCTAACTTCTTTTATCTATATTCTAATAGTGAAAATGTTTACTTTCTTCAATAAGCGGATTACGCTTAGGCTCTAAAGGACGTTTTGTAAGTGATGTAAATACAAACAATATAAACAACCCTAGGAAGAATAATAATGCACCTATTTCAACAAAACCAAACGACCAAGACTTTCCTACAGTTGCCGGCATTACCATGTTGAATATATCTACATAGTGACCTAATAAAATGACAATCCCTGCCATTACTACAAACCAATTAACACGTTTGTAATCACTATTCATTAATAATAATAATGGGAAAATAAAATTCATCGCTATCATCGCAAAGAATGGTAGATTGTAATCTTCTATTCTCGTGATGAAGTACGTTACTTCTTCTGGAATGTTTGAATACCATATAAGCATGAATTGTGAGAACCATAAGTATGTCCAGAAAATACTGAATGCAAACATAAACTTCGCCAAATCATGAATATGACTATCGTTTACTTTTTCTAGGTATCCTTTTGACTTAAGATAGATAGTCACTAGAGCAATGGTTGTGATAGCACATACCATCATTCCTGCAAATACGTACCATCCAAACAATGTACTGAACCAATGAGGATCTAAAGACATAATCCAATCCCAAGACATGATAGATTCTGTGTATATGAAAAACACTAAGAACCCTGCAGCAGCTTTAAATGACTTTTTATGCCACCTATTATCTGTAGCTTCATCTTGGTTTTTACTGAATTTTAAGGCAAAGTATCTATAAATATTCCATCCTAAGATAAAAAATGCTGCTCTTCCAAGGAAGAAAGGAACGTTCAAGTATCCTGATTTTCCTGCAATCAATTTATCATACTTCGCAAGACCTTCAGCTTTTGTAGGGCCATCAATTTCTGTAATCCCTTCTGCCATCCAATGAAACATATGATTTAAATGAAACCCTGAAAATGCTAATAAGATAAACATGATAATACTACCGGGTAATAAATAGGCAGTGATTCCTTCCATTACGCGGAGCACCAACGGTGACCAACCCGCTTGTGAAGCATATTGAATAGCATAAAATGCTAAACATGCTAAAGCAATCATAAAGAAGAAAAATGCTGCAATATAAATTGCCGACCAAGGCTTATTTTGATACTGCCCTAGTGTATGCTCTAAATGCTCTTCTGCTGACATTTCATGTCCGCCTGACGCATGAGAAGCGTCAGCTTCGTGAAGGGTTGCTTCTCCTCCATGACCTGCATCATGTGCTGCTTCTTCAGCATGACCACCTCCGTGACCCTCCCCATGAGCTGCTTCTAATGCCGCAACTTGTTCTGTAGTCTTAGGTAAATTATAATAATCTACTGCAAACAATATCGCACCAACAGCCATAAAAATAAATGCTGTGAGTTTTAAGTTTTTAGATAATGTATACATATCTTTTTGTTATCGCTTTATCAGTTAGTTTGTTTAGTGCTCTATGTCGTGATCTTGTGAATCAGAATGATGATCTTCGTCTGTATGAATCTCTTCAACAGCTTCTACAACGTCATACGGACGAGCTTCTTTACCGTCTAGTTTATCTTTTAAGGTCAATACATAATGATCTACCATCCACAACTCCTCTTCTGTCATCTGAGATGCATAGGATCCCATCGAGTTGATTCCGTAATACATCACATGATAAATACTTCCTTCGGTAATAGCTCTTCCTGCATCATTATATGCGGGTACACCAAGTATTTTTTCTCTTTCAACTAAATACCCATTACCATCACCTTTTTTACCGTGACAAATACCACAATAAATTTCGTAAAGCTCTTTACCTTTTGCTTCCGTTTCTTCAGTAAAAGGAACTTTATTTTTAAGGTTTGCTTTCGCGAAAGCTTTCCCTTCAGGTGTATTCTCTATCTCGTAAGGCATCCACCCACGCATTATTGACCCCTCTGCAGGAACCATCGCTGATGATCCTCCAGTTACTGGCTCAAACACTTCGTAATCACCATAAGCCTCATATCCTACTGATTCATACATATTAGGCATATATTGATAGTTAGGCTTATTGTCATTCTGACAAGACCCTAGACTTACAATGGCAATAAGTACGATCGCTATTTTGAATATATTCTTCATTGCGTATCCTTATTCTTCGTTTGCTACTAAATTAATTTCTGTTGCTCCTGTACCAACTAAAAAATCAGCTAGTTCTTGAGCGTCGTGTCCTGAGGCATCAATCTCCATTAAAAAGTGATCATCTGTTGTACGAACATCAGGATTTTCAGCTTTCTTAAAAGGCCAAAGCTTACTACGCATGTAAAAAGTAATTACCATTAAATGCGCTGCAAAAAATACAGTAAGCTCAAACATAATAGGTACAAATGCTGGCATATTTTCAATGTAACTGAAACTTGGTTTCCCTCCAATATCTTGAGGCCAATCTTCAATCATAATGAAGTTCATCATAGTAATTGCTACTGTAAGACCCACACAACCATACAGAAATGCTGTGATTGCTAATCTTGTAGGAGCAAGCCCCATTGCTTTATCAAGTCCATGCACAGGAAACGGAGTGTACACTTCTTTAATGTACAAGTGCTTTTTTTTCGCCTCCTTAACGGCGTTCATTAGAACGTCGTCATCTGTATAAAGTGCGTGTATAACGTGTGATCCCGAACTCATACTAGTTGTTATTAAGTTTTGCTGCCTGTCCTGCCCAATCATCGCGCTCTGCACGTCCTGGGAAAGAACCTGTAATACTATCTAAAAGGTCGTACTCTCTTTGAGTCATTTTTGCTACCTGAGCAAAAGTGAATATTCCAAGCTCATTAAGCTTTTCTTCCATTTTTGGACCGATACCATTTATTTTTTTAAGGTCGTCTGCTGTTTGTGTCGTTGGATCAAAAGCTCCTAAGGAACCTACAAGATCTTCTACACTGCCACTAGCAGCTTCTACAACTGGAACAGCTTTTTTAACAATCCCTTCTCCTAAGTTTATTTTAACTGGACCACCAGATGTACGCGAATCTGCTCCTGTACCTACAAGTGACTGTCCTGATTCTCTTAATTTCTTATAACGCTCACCAGAAGACTTCATAATCGTTTTCACCTCTGCTTGTGCAATCACTGGAAATGTACGTGCATATAATAAAAACAATACAAAGAAGAATCCTATAGTTCCTATAAAGATACCGATATCTACAAACGTAGGAGAGAACATCGTCCAAGAAGATGGAAGATAATCACGGTGCAATGAAGTCACAATAATTACAAAACGCTCAAACCACATTCCTATGTTTACTACAATAGAGATCACAAAAGAGAACATAATACTTCTTCTCAATTTAGGGAACCACATAAATTGTGGAGAGAATACGTTACATATCATCATGCTCCAATATGCCCAAGCATAAGGTCCTGTTGCACGGTTTAAGAAAGCGTATTGCTCATACTCTACTCCAGAATACCAAGACATGAATAACTCAGTAATATAAGCTACCCCTACGATAGAACCCGTAATCATAATAACGATGTTCATCAACTCGATATGCTGTAACGTAATATAGTTTTCTAAGTTAGATACCTTACGCATTACAATAAGTAATGTGTTTACCATCGCAAATCCTGAGAATACCGCCCCTGCCACAAAATAAGGAGGGAAAATCGTTGTATGCCATCCTGGAATTACCGAAGTAGCAAAGTCAAAGGATACAATGGTGTGTACCGAAAGTACAAGAGGTGTTGCAAGACCCGCAAGAACCAAAGACACTTCTTCAAAACGTTGCCAATCTTTTGCACGCCCAGACCATCCGAAAGACAGCAAACTATATATTTTCTTCTGGAAAGGCTTTACCGCACGATCACGAATCATAGCAAAGTCAGGGAGTAATCCTGTCCACCAGAATACTAAAGAAACTGACAGGTATGTTGATATCGCAAATACATCCCAAAGAAGTGGTGAGTTAAAATTCACCCATAGAGATCCAAATTGGTTAGGAATTGGTAATACCCAGTATGCTAACCAAGGACGCCCCATGTGAATGATCGGGAACAATCCTGCTTGTACTACAGAGAAGATAGTCATCGCCTCTGCAGAACGGTTAATTGCCATACGCCACTTCTGACGGAAAAGCAATAATACTGCAGAAATTAGTGTCCCTGCGTGACCGATACCTACCCACCATACAAAGTTGGTAATATCCCAAGCCCATCCCACGGTTTTGTTAAGACCCCAACTACCAATACCATTTGAAATGGTATAAATAATACAGCCTATTCCCCATAGAAATGCAGCCAATGCTATAGTAAACACGATCCACCAAGATTTATTAGCACGTCCTTCAACAGGAGCTGCAACGTCTAGAGTTACATCGTGATACGTTTTATCCCCGGTAACTAGTGGTCTTCGTATAGGTGCTTCGTAATGCGCCATAATCCTATATAATTAGTTCTTTAGATTAGTTGTTTTTAAGCTTCTTTTGTATTTCTTACTTTCGTTTGGTAGAACACATTTGGTTTTGTTCCAACGCTCTCAAGCAAGTGATACATTCTATCGTCTTGTGATTTTTCGTAAACATCACTAGATTTATCATTAACGTCTCCAAAGGCTAATGCACCACTAGTACACGCATTTGAACAGGCTGTAGCAAATTCTCCATCTTTAATCGCACGTCCATCACGCTTCGCATCAAGAATTGTTTTCTGCGTCATTTGAATACACATAGAACACTTTTCCATCACTCCACGAGATCGTACTGTCACATCTGGATTAATCACCATACGCCCTAAGTCATTATTCATATGGTAATCAAACTCATCATTACCATTATATAAGAACCAGTTAAAACGACGTACTTTATATGGGCAGTTATTCGCACAGTAACGCGTACCAACACAACGGTTGTATGCCATGTGATTCTGACCTTGACGACCATGTGATGTAGCAGCTACTGGACACACTGTCTCACAAGGAGCGTGATTACAATGCTGACACATAACTGGCTGGAAAGCCACTTGAGGATTGGCTGCTGGATCTTCCATTTCACCAAATCCACCTAGAGAACCATTGTCACCAGAAAGGCCACTAAAATCATTCTTTTTGGTATTATCAAGTGCAAACTCATCTTCAGACGAATAATATCTATCAATTCGTAACCAATGCATATCTCGACTACGGCGCACTTCTGATTTTCCTACAACAGGAACGTTGTTTTCTGCATGACATGCAATCACACAAGCCCCACATCCTGTACAGGCATTTAAATCGATCGCTAGATTAAAATGATGCCCGATAGAACGGTCAAAAGAATCCCAAAGATCGACTTCTGGTGAAGTTACTTCGTATTCAATGTGATTTTTAGTGACTTCTGGAACTGGATTCCAGTAGTTTTTATCTTTTGTATTAAATATTTCAAGTGTCGTTTCTCTTACAACATCACCACGCCCCATTAAAGTGTTGTGCAATTGTATCACCGCAAACTCATGAATACCATCTACTTTTTCAATAGTCACGTTTTGTGTCGTACTAAAGTTCTGCATTAATGGATACGCATTCACACCCGTTTGCATTTCTTCTTGTATCGAAGCTGTTCTTCCGTATCCAAGCGCCAAACCGATAGATCCGTTTGCTTGACCTGGCTGTACCATTACAGGAGCAATCACCTCTACACCATTTACAGTAATCTTAGCAAGTGTACCATTCAAACCTCCATTCGCATCATTACGAGCTTCGGTGAAGAAGGTACTGCGATCTAACCACAACCCTTTTGTCTTCGCATCTGCTTCAGACATGGTAATGTAGTTATCCCAAGTAGCTCTTGTAATAGGATCTGGCATTTCTTGTAACCAAGGGTTGTTTGCTTGATTACCATCTCCCATCGATGTTTTTGTATATAAAGTCAATTCAAATTCACCTTCCTGAGAAGCTGTGTTAGAAAGACCTGCATCTTCTGTGATAGAAGTATTTGTATCTGTTGAAACCGCTTTCGCGAAAGCGTTTGTCATCACAACCCCATCGTGTACCGCTTTATTAAAAGAGATACCCGCATCAGTCATCGTAGTCTTTAAATAGTCATAATACGACTGATCACTTCCCATCCAAGTTAAAAGATTGTCTTGGAATTGTCTTGTATCAAACAATGGACGTATCGTAGGCTGTGTGATACTTACTTCACCCTGCTTGATCTGCACATCGCCCCACGCCTCAAGGTAATGAGGAGTTGGTGCTATATGTGTTGCTTTTGAAGCTGTCTCATCCGCACGCATTGAACATGCTACAGAAACGGCTACTTTAGCAAGACCTGCATCAAATTCAGCAGCATTTGGAAGTGTATATGAAGGATTCACTCCTGCCATCACCAACATTCCAACGCGACCCGCATTCATATCTTTAATAAGCTGATTTACTTTGCGAACATCTCCAGAACGTGTCATTCTAGGAGCCGCAACATCCATCACCTCACTGTTAGCATTCATTTCTAAAGCTTTGACTTGAGAAGGCACGTCTTGTATTCCTGTAACAATAACTCCTTTGCTACCTACTGCTCTCAATTCGCTCTTCGCTGCATTTACAGCTTTTTGCACATTTTCAGAAAGACCTGCAGTAGAACCACCAGCAAGTGCACTTAACACCTTCTTTTGATCAGAAGGCGTTACTGGAATACGCATATCTGCATTAGCTCCAGATAAAGACATATTTGCCTCAAACTGAAAATGACGAGACATTTTACCCTCTTTAGGCACACGTCCTTTTGCATATCCTGCATCATATCCACCACCATTCCAATCACCTAAGAAATCTGCACCTACAGATACAATCACCTCCGCTTTTGAGAAGTCATAATCTGCTAAGGCACGTACACCGTACTTTTGCTCAAAAGCATCTAGCGCATATTGCTCCCCAACAGCATCATAAGATACATGAGAAACATTTGGATATTTTTCTATAAACTCAGCTACCAACTTATCTGTAGAAGGACTTGCAAAAGTTTGTGTTAATAACACTACTTGCTTCCCACTGTTCAACTGCGCCATCACGCCTGCATCGATATCACTCCAACCCACTGCTTCTCCTGAAGCTGTTGGCCCTTGTGCACGATTCTGATCATACATAGACAACACAGAGGCATGTACACGAGCATTTGCTCCGTACCCTGCTTTTGCGAGTTTATTATTTTCGATTTTAATAGGTCTCCCTTCACGTGTTTTTACAAGCACACTTGCAAAATCAAACCCATCTGCAATCGTAGACGCATAATAATCTGCAACACCCGGAACAATTTGCTCTGGCTGTACTACGTAGGGAATGGATTTTACAACAGGACCCTCACAGGCAGCTAATGATGCTGCTGCTGTAGAAAAACCTACGTACTTTAAGAAGTCACGACGTGTTGTTTGAGAAGCTTCAAGGGTCTCTTTGTCCCCTAAAAACTCATCTGTCGGAATTTCTTCCACAAACTCATTCTGTCTTAGTGTTTCAACCAACGGATTCCCGCTGAGATCATCGACACTTTTCCAGTATTTCTTGTTTGATGACATATAATTGATTTTATACTGTTTGCACTTTGCTATGCTCAGTGACCTTTATATTAAACTTAATTCGTGTACGTGTTATTAATAATGACACTTACCACACTCAAGACCTCCCATTTGAGCGGCCGTTAATTTATCTACGCCGTATTTCTTAGAAAGCTGCTCATGTATTTTTTCATAATATGCATTGCCTTCTACTTTTACGTTGGTCTCACGGTGACAGTTAATACACCATCCCATGGTAAGCGGTGAATATTGATACATCACTTCCATTTCTTCTACAGGACCGTGACATGTCTGACACTCTACTCCAGCTACCATGACGTGCTGCGAGTGATTAAAGTAAGCAAAGTCAGGAAGGTTATGAATACGGATCCACTCTACAGGTTTTGTATCACCCGTATACGCTTGTGTTCCTTCATCCCATCCTACTGCTTCGTATAGCTTTTGGATTTCTTTATTATAATCTACACCATATTCACTTAATCCTTCTGCTTGCGTCTCTGCTGCTACCTCTCCGATAGACTTATGACAGTTCATACAGATATTAAGAGAAGGAATTCCAGAATGCTTACTTACTCTCGCTGAAGAGTGACAATACTTACAATCTATCGCATTTTCTCCTGCGTGAATTCTGTGTGAATAATGAATTGGCTGCACAGGAGCATATCCCTGATCAACACCCACTTGAGACATCCATCCGTAAGCGAAGTATGCACTTCCCAAAAGAAGGAAGATCACACTCACCAATACTAAGAATTGATTCTCTACAAAAGCTTTCCAAAGTGGCTTACGAGCCTCTCCTTCTTCTATCTCAATTCCTTGTGCTTGCGCGAAACGCTTCAATGTATTATTTACGATAAATAATACTGCTACCAGCAATAATAATACGAATCCTAGAATCGCAAGGATAATTTCGTTAGAAACACCTCCACCTCCACCTCCATTAGTGTCTAGTTTTTTAGCAACGACTGGCGCTGGAGCCTCTGTATTTGTATACGCAAGAATATTGCTTATATCTGCATCAGAAAGTCCTTCAAAGGAGTTCATGACAGTTTTGTTGTACTCTTCAAATATCGCATTCGCACGAGCATCACCCGTTGCGATCAATTCAGTCGAGTTACGAATCCATTTTCCTAACCATTCATAGTCTCCATCATATTTCTCAACTACACCATAAAGCGCAGGTCCAGTTGCTTTCTTATACAACTTGTGACACGCAGCACAGTTAGCTTTAAACAATGCTTCACCCGCAGCTGCATCTCCAGCAGAGGCATCAATTTGAGCAAAAAGGGAAGAAGTAAAAGTGAGCAGAAATGCTGCACTTAGCGTGATAATTCTCGAAAATGAGTTACGGCGATTCACCTGTATCATAATTGGTATTGAATTAGCTTCAAAAATGTGGCACGATTTTTAGAATATAACTGGTGTTTATAAACTATTGATCGAACACTTAAAATTGAATGCAAAAATAATACTTAGAAGTCATTTGTGAAGAATGCAAAAAGAGGTAGTTTATAATTTATAATAATTCTAAATAACAAAATATTTTATTTTTCGTTTATTCATTTACCTTTGTTCCGTAATTTATTTATGCAATATGAGAATACACCCTAATACTAAAGCACTTACAATTGTTGTTTTTCTGACTTTTTACGCTTTCGCGAAAGCGCAAACAGCAAGCGTTCAAATTTCACAGGACAAAAGAATCCCAGAATTACTCGAACTCAAATCAGAACTTACCAACGACAACAAACTTGCAGATAGATATAAAATTCAGGTGTTTTCTGGTAATTTAAACCAAGCCGAAGTAGCCCTTCGAAAATTTAGAAATAAAGTAGGAACTTGGTCCTCTTCTATCGAATACGAAACACCCAACTACAAGGTATGGATCGGTAATTTTAGAAATAGATTAGAAGCCGACAGAGCACTCATTGCCGTAAAAAAAGAATTTCCTAACGCTCTTATTTTTAAACCAGACGCCAAGCGCTAGTTACTAGAAGAATTAAGCTATAGTTCAAATACATTAAAATAAAAGACCCTCTAAATATGCATTTAGAGGGTCTTTTTTAGATGTTATTTTCTTTATTTAAGTTTCTTCTTCACCGCTACTTCCTGGAAGGCTTCTATCACATCATCAATTCTGATATCATTGTAGTTTTTGATTTGCATACCACAATCATACCCTTTACTTACTTCCTTCACGTCATCTTTGAAACGCTTAAGTGTAGATAGCTCACCTGTATACACAACTACGGCATCACGAATGATACGGATATTAGAGTTTCTAAAGATCTTACCGCTTGTTACCATACAACCTGCAATGGTACCCACTTTAGAAATTTTAAACGTCTCACGGATCTCTGCAGTTCCTGTAATTTCTTCACGCATTTCTGGAGACAACATTCCCTCCATCGCATCTTTAAGATCGTTAATAGCATCGTATATAATCGAATACATACGGATATCAATTTCTTCTTTATCAGCTACTTGTCTAGCATTACCTGCGGGTCTTACGTTAAATCCGATAATAATCGCATCAGATGCAGAAGCGAGTAGCACATCACTTTCTGTGATCGCCCCCACGCCTTTATGTATAATGTTTACTGCAATCTCTTCGGTAGATAGTTTTTGGAAACTATCTGTAAGTGCCTCAACAGAGCCGTCCACATCTCCCTTAAGGATAATATTAAGCTCTTTAAAGTCTCCGAGTGCAATACGACGTCCAATTTCATCAAGTGTAATATGACGTTGTGTACGTACATTCTGCTCACGCTGTAATTGTGTACGTTTAGAAGCGATATCTTTTGCTTCTCTTTCGTCGTCCATCACATTAAACTTATCACCTGCTTGTGGAGCTCCATCAAGACCTAAAACAGACACGGGCGTTGATGGCCCTGCTGCTTTAATTTTCTTTCCACGCTCATCATGCATTGCTTTTACTTTACCAGAACATGTTCCAGCAAGAAGGTAATCACCAACACGTAGGGTTCCGCCTTGTACAAGCACTGTAGATACATATCCACGTCCTTTGTCAAGGAAGGCCTCTACAACTGTTCCAACAGCATTTTTCTTTGGATTAGCCTTAAGCTCTAGTAATTCTGCTTCTAATAATACTTTTTCAAGAAGTTCTTTTACCCCTTGACCTGTCTTAGCAGAGATATCTTGAGATTGGATTTTTCCACCCCAATCTTCTACTAATAAATTCATAGCCGCCAACCCTTCTTTTATCTTTTCAGGATTTGACGTTGGTAAATCAACTTTATTGATCGCAAAAACGATAGGCACACCCGCTGCTTGCGCATGCGCAATTGCCTCTTTGGTTTGTGGCATGATATCATCATCTGCAGCCACTACAATCACAGCAATATCTGTTACTTGAGCACCACGAGCACGCATCGCCGTAAAGGCTTCGTGACCTGGTGTATCTAAAAATGCTATTTTTTGCCCATTTTCTAATGTTACCCCGTAGGCACCTATATGCTGTGTAATTCCTCCACTCTCCCCTGCAATTACATTTTCACTACGCACATAATCCAGTAAAGATGTTTTACCGTGATCTACGTGACCCATTACAGTAACAATTGGAGCTCTTTCTAGTAAGTCTTCTGGAGCATCTTCGGTCTCTAAAATAGCTTCTTCTAGATCTGCAGTAACAAATTCTACTGTATATCCAAACTCTTCAGCAACGATTGTCAATGTTTCAGCATCTAATCGCTGATTCATTGTTACCATCATTCCAAGAGACATACAAGCAGATATAATACTTGTGACAGGCACATCCATCATAATTGCTACTTCACTTACTGTAACAAATTCTGTTACTTTAAGCACTTTGCTATCTAACTCTTGCGCCGCAAGCTCACCTTCTGTTTTCTGACGGTGTTGATCTCTCTTATCTCTACGGTATTTTGCTCCTTTTCCTTTATTAGACTTTCCTTGAAGCTTTTCAAGAGTCTCTCTAATTTGCTTTTGTACTTCTTCTTCTGTAGGCTCTACTTTCGCTACTGCTGGTTTACGCTTGTTACCTCCACGACTACCACCAGATCCGCTACGGTTGTTATTACCGCCTGATCTAGATCCTCCAGTCCCAGTATTTCCTCCAGGTTTCGAAATACGCTTACGACGTTTTTTCTTAGCGTCTTCTGCGCTTTCTTTCTTTTTCTTCTCTGGTTTTTTAAACTGAGAAAGGTCTATTTTTTGCCCTGTAAAATTAGGGCCATCTAATTTCTTGTAGTCTGTCTTAAGAACCTCGTCTCCTAATTTAGCAGGAGTCTCAGGAGCCGCCTCCTCTTTGGGAGTCTCTTTCTTAGAAGCTTCTTGTTTTGGAACTTCTTTTGCGACAGGAGTCACCTCTTTTTTAGCAACAGGTTTTTCTTCTGTTTTTTCTTTAGCAGGTGCCGAAGGAGCAGTTTCTACTTTTGGTGACTCAACACTTTGGACTGGAACTTCTTTTGGCTTTTCTTGAGCAACCTCTTCTTTTACAGGCGCCTCTTTTTTAGGCTCTGAAGGAACTTGTTTAGGCTTATCAAGATCTATTTTACCTACTTGCTTAGGACCACTAAGATTTACTTTGGCCTTTACAATTTCAGGTTTCTTAGTTTCTTGTTTTGCTTCGATTTCTACTTCTCGAGCAACACGAAGCGCCTCCTTCTCCTTGAGCTTTTCTACAGCAACTTCCTTAGAAGCCACTTTTTTATTAGCGTCTGTCTGAAACTCATCCGAAAGTACATTATAAATCTCTTTTGAGATTTTTGTAGTGGGACGCGCCTCTATCTCGATACCTTTGGAATTTAAATGTTCCACGGCACGATCTAGAGAAATATTGAGTTCTCTTAACACTTTGTTTAATCGCATTGTTGCTGCTGCCATAAACTGCTTTAATTTATTCTTTTCCTGCTACTTTCTTATTATTGAGAAGCAGGCTTTGTTATTCTTCAAATTCTTCTTTGAGAATGCGCATTACGTCTAGAACAGTTTCTTCCTCTAGATCGGTGCGTCTTACCAAGTCTTCTACATCTTGCTCTAAGATACTTCTTGCAGTATCAAATCCAATTTTTGCAAATGCCTCAATAATCCATCCTTCGATCTCGTCAGAGAATTCTGTAAGTTCTACATCTTCTTCTACTCCTTCACGATACACATCTATCTCATATCCTGTCAATTGACCTGCTAGACGGATATTATGCCCTCCTCGACCAATTGCTTTACTCACTTCTTCTGGCTTAAGGTATACTTGAGCCGTTTTATTTTCATCATCTAACTTTAGGCTAGTGATACGTGCTGGACTAAGCGCACGACTTATATATAGGTTTAAATTACTTGTGTAATTGATAACATCTATATTTTCGTTTCCTAATTCACGAACAATTCCATGAATACGAGACCCTTTCATTCCCACACAAGCTCCCACAGGATCAATACGATCATCATACGAATCTACGGCAACTTTTGCTTTTTCTCCTGGAATTCGGACTACTTTTTTAATTGTAATCAATCCATCAAACACCTCAGGTATCTCTGATTCGAATAATTTCTCCAAGAATAAAGGTGATGTCCGCGACATAATGATAGATGGCTTATTCCCTTTTAACTCTACGCTTTCAATAACACCTCTTACATTTTCTCCTTTTCTAAAGAAATCAGATGGAATCTGACGATCTTTAGGAAGAATAATTTCATTTCCTTCGTCATCAAGCAAAATGATAGCCCTGTGTCTTATGTGGTGCACCTCTGCCGTATACAATTCACCTTCAAGTTCTTTAAATTGCTTGTAGATGTTTGTATTGTCATGCTCATGAATCTTACTTATTAAGTTTTGACGCAAAGCTAATATAGAACGACGTCCTAAGTCAATAAGCTTTACCTCTTCAGATACATCTTCACCAACTTCAAAATCTTCTTCTATCTTACGCGCATTTGTAAGCGATATCTCAGCATTATCATCTTCAACCTCTCCATCAGCCACAACCACACGGTTACGCCAAATTTCAAGATCTCCTTTATCAGGATTTATAATAATATCAAAATTATCATCACTTCCAAAACGTCTTTTTAATGTACTCCTAAAAACATCTTCTAAGATAGCCATAAGAGTCACACGATCTATTAATTTATCGTCCTTAAATTCCGAAAAAGAATCGATTAACGCTAAATTCTCCATATCAACATATTGTTAAAATTTAATCATCACTTTTGCTTCTACTATATCTTGGTAAGGAACTATTGCTGTTTTTTGAACAGTTACTTTTCCTTTACCAACAGGTTTAGGCTCTCTAGCTTTCCAAGATAAAGTTACATTTTTATCTGTAGCTTCTTCTAAAACGCCTTCTAACTTTAAACCTGCACTTGTTTTCATTTCAAGAAAACGCCCTATATTCTTTTTATACTGCCTTACTTGCTCAAGAGGTGTTGTAGCACCAACAGACATTACTTCCAAAGAAAAGTCTTCTTCTTCTCTATCTAGATTGTGCTCTACTTTTCTACTGATAGCAATACAATCTTCAACAGTAACTCCTTGATCTCCATCAATAATGACTTTGATCTCATTGTTACCTTGTATGTCTAAACTTATCAAAAAAAGGGATGGATTTTCATCCATTGCTTCTTGAAGGAGTTGGGTTACTTTTTCTCTCAACATCTTTGCCTATAAAAAGAGGGGACCGCTGTCCCCTCTATACTCGTTTCTTTCAATAGTGCAAATGTAATACAAATTATCCATTTATAAAAGTCTATCAAACTGCTTATTATTTTGTAAATTGAAGACAATTACTATTTTGAATGGATTATTCACAAAAACCCCATCCCTATGATAAAAAAAATACTCGTTCCAACAGATTTTTCAGAACAAGCAGAAAACGCATTACGCGTAGCAGCCGATATCGCTAGGAAACATGGAAGTGAAATTAATTTACTTCATATGCTTGAACTTCCCATGCTTCTTGTAGACGGGGCTACTGGTGGTTCTAAAAGTGATCTTCCTGAAGCCATATTTTTTATGAAACTAGCACATCAGAAATTTGAAAAAATGATGAATGCTCCTTTTTTAGAAGGCATAGAGGTGCATGAAACCGCTGAGTTTGACGGTGCTTTTGAGGGTATTATGGACTACACCGAAAAATACCAAGCCGATTTAATTGTTATGGGATCTCAAGGAGCTACTGGACTTCAAGAACTCCTCATAGGATCCAATACCGAAAAAGTTGTACGAAACTCTAAAGTACCTGTACTTGTTATAAAAAGGCGTCACGAAGCCTTCACTGTTAAGAAATTTGTGTACGCCACTAATTTTAAAGAAGAAAACCACAACGCATTTAAACAGGCTTTTAAATTTGCAAAAAATAATGACGTAAAACTTCATATGCTCTATGTAAATACGCCTAACAACTTCCGTACGACCCATGAGATAGAAGCTAGAATGAAAGCATTTATGGACAAAGAGCCAGAATGCACAGATTACAAGCTTAATATATACAACGATGAATCTGTCGAAAAAGGAATCCTTCATTTTGCAGATTCAGTGGGATCTAAACTTGTTGGAATAGGAACTCATGGCAGAAGCGGACTCGCCCATTTCTTAAACGGCTCCTTAAGTGAAGGACTTGTCAATCACGCACAACGCCCTGTGATTACTTTTAAGATATAATAACAACCTGTTATTTCTGTAGACATCAATCCAACAGCGAAATTATTTCGCGAAAGCGTATGCTAGCTAACAACCAATTTAGATAAAAACAAAAAAATCCTAATCGATATGATTAGGATTTTGCAATTATAGTTGGCCCACTAGGGCTCGAACCTAGACTCTTCTGGACCAAAACCAGACGTGTTGCCAGTTACACCATGGGCCACTATTGTATTAGCGGATGCAAATTTAAACCAAACTTTTAGGTATGCAAACTTATTTCAAAAAATATTACAACTTTTCTGTACGTTTTGAAAAAATTAACGTGGAAGTTGCCTGATATTCTTAACTTCGCCCCATTGCAAAAAAATAAAAAAATGACAGAATTCAACTTTGAGAAGTGGAATAAAGTAATAGGATGGAGCGTTTTTGCTATCGCATTACTCGTTTATTCCCTCACTGTAGAGCCTACCGCTAGTTTCTGGGACGCTGGAGAATATATATCTACTTCATCAAAATTAGAAATTGGACACCCCCCAGGAGCGCCTCTTTATCAGATACTTGGAGCCTTTGTTTCTATTTTTGCGCCTGATAGCACATATATCGCTCTTGCAGTTAACTATCTTTCATGCTTAACAAGTGCCTTTACCATACTATTTATGTTTTGGTCTCTCACCTTGTTAATACGTAAACTATTGCAAGTCAACAAAGAAGTTATTACAACTACAAAACAATATGCCGTGCTTGGAAGTGCTGCTGTAGGAGCACTTGCATTTAGTTTTACAGATAGTTTTTGGTTTAATGCCGTAGAGGCCGAAGTATACGCACCAGCGGCGTTCATTCTTTCTGTTCTTTTCTATTTAGGACTTCTTTGGGAGCGTGATATGCACAAACCACGTGGTAATAGATGGTTAATTCTTATTGCTTTTATCGTAGGGCAATCTTTTGGGATTCACTTTATGGGATTATTAACTATTCCCGCCATCGGACTCTTATATTACTTCAAAAATACAGAGAAAGTCACTGCCAAAAACTTCATCGTAGCGCTTGTGGTGGTGGTCGCCGTCCTTTTATTTATTTTTAAATTCTTATTACCTTACACACTCGCCATTTTTGGACACTTAGAAGTATTCTTCGTCAATACACTGAAGCTTCCTTTTAATAGTGGTACTATAATCGCTGCTTTATTACTCGCAGGACTTTTTTATTATGGGTTTACGCTTTCGCGAAAGCATAACAAACCTGCTTTAAACACGATTTTACTTTGTGTATTATTTATATTTATAGGCTTTTCAAGCTGGTTGATGCTCCCTATACGAGCAAATGCAGGAACCACCATCAATGAAAACAACCCTAACAATGCACGTGAATTGTTAGCCTATTATAATCGCGAGCAATACCCTGAAACACATCTTTTTTACGGCCCTCAGTTCACTTCTGACTATTCAGGTTTAGATCCTGATAATCCGTATGTAGACGAAAAGAAAAAATATGAGAAAGATGAAAAGTCTGGACGATATATTGTTGTAAATGAGTGGAAAAATGCCGGACAAAACCTCGATGATGCACACAAAGCATTTTTACCTCGTATGTGGAGCCCAGAGCATAATGCTAACTACATGCAGTATACAGGTCCGCTTAAATTTGGCATTAAAGCGGAGTATGCTGGAAATCCCGAATTACAAGAAATTGTCACCCAATTTAAACTAGATTTTGCAAAGGGTGATGTCAATTATGAGGGATATAATGCTTTTTTAAAAAGTGAAATAGGACAATACTATCTTGATGTAGAAAAACCATCTTTTATAGATAACATTTCCTATATGTTTAGTTACCAATTTGGGTACATGTACTGGCGCTATTTTATGTGGAACTTTGTAGGTCGTCAAAATGATATTCAAGGACAAGGAGATGACTTTAACGGAAATTGGATCAGTGGGATCGATTGGATAGATAGCATCATACTCGCGCCTCAAGATAACTTACCATCAGATGTGTTAAAAAACAAAGCGCGTAATACCTACTATTTTCTGCCTTTATTATTGGGACTATTAGGGCTATTATTTCACGTAAGTAAAGATTGGAAAAATTTTATCGTGCTTCTTGTATTTTTCTTATTTACGGGTCTTGCACTTAAAGTATATCTTAATGAACGTCCTTTTGAACCTAGAGAACGAGACTATGCACTCGTAGGTTCTTTTTATGTATTTGCTATTTGGATAGGTTTTGGCGCGTATGCTTTATTTGATATGCTAAAAGATGTTATCAAACCTAAAGTAGCACTTCCTGTAGCGTTGGTCATATGTCTATTTGCAGCACCTGTTTTATTAGCTACAGAAAACTGGGATGATCACGATCGTTCTGGACGTAAAACAGCACTAGCAATGGCTCGAAAATACCTAGACTCGGTCGATGAAAATGCGATTTTATTTACCATAGGAGATAATGACACCTTTGCGCTTTGGTATGTTCAAGAAATTGAAGGATATCGTACAGATGTTCGTGTGGTGAATACGAGTCTTATCAATACAGACTGGTATATGGACCAAATGAAACGAAAAGCCTATCTAAGTGACCCTGTCCCGAGTACACTAACACATGACAAGTATCGCTACGGAACACGTGATGCCCTTTTTTATGCGCCAATTAAAGAAGATGGTGACGATATTATTCCTATCGAAACCTGGCTCAATTGGATTGCTAGTGATGACCCTAGAACCCAAGAAAAACTCAGAAACGGAAAGCTTGTCAATACCTTCCCGAGTAAAAAAATAAGAATTTCTGTTGATAAAGAAACCGCACTTAAAAACAACATCATTCCAGCAAAGGATGCCGACTTGGTCGTACCCTACATTGATATTGAATTATCAGGAGACATCCTATACAAAAATAGACTCCTGATGATGGATATTCTTGCGACCAATAATTGGGAGCGTCCTATTTATTTTACGGGAGGTAGTTTTGGAGATGATGATTATTTATGGATGAAAGATTATTTACAGCTAGATGGAGTTTGTTTTAAATTGATTCCTATTTACACCCCTATAGACAAACGTAATCCATATGACATGGGACGTATCGATACCGAAAAATCGTATGAGATTATTAAAAACTGGTATTGGGGCAATAGTGGTGATCCAGATATCTATCACGACCGTGAGACACGATCTAATGCGATTACTTATCGTGGTAATATTGCACGTGTGGTAGAAAAACTCATTATGGAAGATCAGCCAGAGAAAGCAAAAGAACTGATGGATCTGGCTATGGAGAAAATGCCCGTAGATATTTTTGAGTTTTATACCTTATTAGAGCCCTATGTAAGCGGGTATTATCAAGTAGGAGAAACTCAGAAAGCACGAGATCTTTGGGAGCAACTAGCTACAAAATATCAAGAGCAACTTGTGTATTTTAGCGGTCTTTCTGAGAATCAACACTATGAGTATGCAGAAGAAATCATTACCAATGTAGAAAAGTACCGAAGCCTTATTGAATTATTGGTCGCTAATCAAGATGAAGAAATGATGGACGAGAAGATTAATGAATTTAATAATTACTTACGCTTATTTACGTTTTTTGATGACGAAGAAGAACAAGAAGCGACAGATTTAGAGAGTCTAGAAACACTATTTGGAAACGAGTCTATTTCTATTCCTGCAAATGATACTATAGAAAACGATAGTCTTCAATAAAACATGGGTCTTTTTATCCCACTTCCTATACGGGTGCCTTCATTTATAAAATGGATGCACCCGTCTTGGTATGTATGGGACCAACCTTCTCAAGAAAAAGTCATCTATCTCACTTTTGATGACGGCCCTATTCCTGAAGTGACCGAGTGGGTATTACACCTTCTTAAAGAAAGAGACATCAAAGCTACTTTTTTTTGTATTGGAGATAATATACGAAAGCATCCACATATTTTTGAACTAATTAGAACTGACGGGCATGCCATCGGGAATCACACACAACATCACCTAAAAGGATGGAAACACAAACAAAAAAGATACATTCAGGATGTAGCATTAGCAGAAACTACAATGACTCGCGTTGCTATGTTGGAAGAAAAACAGCTTCCAAACTTCCCACTTTTTAGACCTCCTTATGGAAAAATAAAAAGAAACCAAGCCAAGGAGCTTCGTAAAAAAGGATATGAAATCATCATGTATCGTACCGTCGCCTATGATTGGGAAGCTTCCGTAACACCAGAGCAGTGTTATAGAAATGTCATTAAGAATACAAGAAGTGGAGACTTAGTTGTTTTTCACGACAGTGTAAAAGCTTCAAAAAATATGATGTATGCACTACCTAAAGTACTCGATTATTTTCTAGAAAAAGGATATCGATGTAAGGCTTTATAAAAAAGGATTAGTGAGCATATTCCTGCATAATACCAATTAAAGTATTGGCATCTTGCTCTCCACTCTGGCGCCATTTCATTTCACCATTTTTATAAATAATAAGGGTTGGTAACGATTTTATGCGAAGTGCCTCCGCAAGCTTATTATTCTTATCAACATCAATTTTGATTACTTTCCCTTTGTCTCCCATTGCGGCTGCCACATCTCTAAGTACAGGATGCATAGCTACAGAATCTTCGTTCCATTCTGTATAAAAATCTAGTAAAACGGGAACGTTTAAGTCTATTAATTCGCCAAATTTTGACATAATCCTTACGATTTAATACTTCGTGATCGGGGGAATATCCTTATCAAATATACTATTTTATCTTCATTATACAGTTGCTGTACCTTTTTTAAGCTCTATCACTGTTATTTCTGGCCAGATCCCAACCCTTCCTGGAAAAGCTAAATATCCAAAACCTCTGTTTACATTGATGTATTGCTCCTTTTCTTTATAGATTCCTGCCCAATGTTTGTAGCGCCATTTTACAGGACTCCATTTAAACCAACCTGGAATCTCTATCCCAAACTGCATTCCGTGGGTATGACCACTTAGGGTAAGGTGAAAATGATCTTTATGGGTAACAACTTCGTGCTCCCAATGAGACGGATCATGACTGAGCAATATTTTAAAATCGTTTGATGCTACTCCAGTGATGGCTTTATTGAGATCTCCAGCTTTTTTAAAACCTCCTGCTCCCCAATTCTCAACCCCCACTAAAGCAATGCGCTGCCCATCTTTTTCCAAAAAACGACTGTCATTAAGAATTAAATCAAAACCAATTTCTTTTTGTATTTCTTTGAGACGGTCTAGGTTTGCCTCTTGAGCTGCTTTAGATTCCCAAGACACATAATCTCCATAATCATGATTTCCTAATATCGAGAACTTCCCGTCTTTAGCACTTAGCTTACTAAATATATCCATATAAGGCTCCATCTCTTTGGCCTCATTATTCACCATGTCTCCTGTAAATAGGATCGTATCACTCGCTTGCTCATTGATGAGATCAACCGCATAAGACACCTTCTCTTTATTATCAAAACTCCCGCTATGTATGTCGCTTATTTGTGTAATACGATACCCATCAAAGGCATCTGGTAAATCTTCAAAATGCAACGTGTACTTTAATACTTTAAAATTATAACGCCCTTTAATAACACCATACAAAATGGAAGCAAATGGGATTGCTGCCAATCCAAGGGCTATCTGACTTATAAACTTACGACGTGAGGGTAGTATATACGAATCGGTTTTACCCGATAACTTATAATACAACCCTTCTAATGAACGAAAAATATCTTCTCCAAACATGATCCCGATCAGCACTACCTTTGTAGCTAAAAGAATAATAAACGATACAATAAAAAATTGGGTAGTAGCAGACCATTGACGCCTATCTCCTGTCGAGAATTGCCAAAATAATCCTCCTATAATTAACGCTGTAATCAAAAAATACAATACTATTCCCATACGCCCTTTCACAAGAAATCGAAAGGCTTGATAGGCGTAGATATCAAGTAATATAAGAATTGCGATAGATAAAATAAAACGAAGCATTGAAGAAATTTTAACAAAAATAAGACCTCAACAGAGAGCGCACCACCTTTTCACGTTTATTTAACCAAATCCTACTTCACATTTTAAGCAATTCTAAGTATGCTTTCGCGAAAGCATATAACACATCAAAAAAAGGGAGGTTACAACTTCAAAGTTTTTGCAAAGTTATAACTGGTCATCACTAGGTTCTTGTAGCTGTTTTTTATGGCTTCATCTAGCGTACAAATACCCGATAAAATAGAGGTAGCATACGTAATTCCTATTTCTTCTTGATCTTTGATAGTTACATCTATACTCCCACAAAAAGCAGCTACAGGAATATTATACTGTTTTGCTGCTGCTATAACTCCAGAAATTGTCTTACCAGACAGGGTTTGCTGGTCTAACTGTCCCTCTCCTGTAATGATCCAGTCTGTGTCTTTTAGAGCTGTATCAAAATCTGCGATTTCTTTTATCAGATCAACTCCAGAGGTTAATCTGGCTTTCAAGAATACATGACTTCCAGCTCCCATTCCTCCTGCAGCACCAGCTCCTTCTATGGCTTGTACATCAATCTGAGCATACGTATAAACAACCTGAGCATACGTTTGCAAACCCACATCTAAGAAAGCAATCTCTTCTGAAGATGCCCCTTTTTGTTTTGCATATACGTACGCCGATCCTTGTGGGCCATACAAAGGATTGGTGACATCACAAGCAACAACGATATCGACAGCTGCTAGTTCAGGAAACACTTTTGAATCATTGATTGTAGCAACCTGGCTTAAATTGGCGCCGATTGGTTGTATAGTCTGCCCATGGATGTCCAAAAATTGATACCCTAGAGCAGTGGCCATACCCATACCTCCATCATTGGTAGCGCTTCCTCCTATACCTAAAATAATTTTGGAAGCTCCTTTCTTAAGGGCATCTAAAATAAGCTCACCCGTGCCAAAGGTCGTTGTATGCATACAATTGCGATCCTCTTTTTTCAAAAGCTTTAACCCAGAGGCTTCTGCCATTTCAATAAAAGCAGTTTTCTTTATTTTATCATAGAAATAACTAGCTTTTATAGGCCTAAACAAAGGATCTAACACTGTCACTTCTTGTATACTACCTTGCAAATAATGTTTTACAATAGCAATGGTACCATCACCTCCATCGGCGAGAGGTTTTTTAAGAATCGTAGCCTCTTTAAAAACAAGTTGGAGTCCTTCTTCTACAGCATCACAAAACTCAAATCCTGAGAGTGATCCTTTATACTTATCGGGAGCTATGACAAATTTCATTTCTTCTATTTTATCCTAGTACGGTAGGTAACATCAAACTTATAAATACAATCAAAGCGAAATATCCTACTAATAGGATTACTTCCTTTTTACCTGAATAATAGACCACCTCTACATTCTCTTTTACCTCTCTTTTTACAATATAACTTACACCTAACGCTACGACTAAGGTCATGATACATCCAAGTGCATTCCACCAGAACCAGAATATTTCAGGCACATACAACCATAGATAAGCATTAAATAACACGCCTGTAATAATTCCGATATTAGCACCTAAAGCATGTGTCTTTTTGGTAAGAATGGCTAAAATAAATACCGCCAAAATAGGTCCATAAAACACAGAACTTATTTTATTGATGACCTCAATAACGGTTCCCTCTATGTTTCCAGCAAAAAAGGCAAAAAACAAGCATACTAATCCCCAAAATACTGAAAGCAAACGAGAATTTGTGATGTATTGCTTATCGCTCATGTTAGGACGAAAACGTTTTACAAAATCTTCCATGGTTACTGCCGACAGAGAGTTTACCGTAGAACTCAACGAAGACATGGCTGCAGACATAATGGCTACGATTAAAATACCAATGACACCATTAGGTAAATATTTAATAATAAAAACAGGCACCATTAGATCTGCTTTCTTGCCTTCTAAAGAACCTATATTAGATTGATAGACACTCTCCATCATGGTCTGAAAGCTATCATCTTGTAATAGTAAGGTCCCTAAGACAAGTCCCATGATACAATACACGAATGTGAGTGGAAATCGAAACAGCCCATTGGCCAATAATAATTTCTTGAGGGTAGGCATATTTTTAGACGAAAGCAGGCGTTGAGATTGCGTTTGATCTGTCCCATAATACGAAGCATATAAAAAGAAACCTCCTATGACCATAGGCCAGAATCCAAATTCATCGTTTTTATCGGCATTATTAAATCCCCATTTTGAAAAATCGACAGCTGTAAGACGATCCTGATCGACATGCGTTAAGAAATTATCAAAGCCTCCTAGCTCGCTTAATCCATAAATAAGACAAATAACAATACCCAGAAACAAAATCACCATCTGTATCACATCACCCCAAATCACGGCTTTCATACCACCTTGAAAAGAATATACCAAAGTAATGACTCCAATAATGAGCACCGAAATCCAAAAGTCTAAACCAATCGTTGCTTGTAAAATCAACGCCATCGTATACACCATCACCCCCGTTGCTACCGATCTACTCACCTGAAATACAAAACTGATCAACAACCTAGAAGAAGCATCAAATCTATTTTCTAAGTATTCATAGACACTTACAATACCTGATTTGTACAAACTAGGAAGCACTGCGATCAACAAGAAAGCCATGGCAAGAGGCACCCCAAATTCATAGGTAAGCCATTGCAATCCTCCTCCGTCTTTGAGTCCTACAAAAGCAGGAGCCGATATAAAACTAATGGCAGATAATTGGGTGGCCATCGTTGATAAACTTAAGGGTAACCAAGAAATACTCCTCCCTCCTAAAAAGTAATCACTCGATGTTTTATTTTCTTTAAAGAAATATCCAATTCCTAAAAAACCAATCAAATAGGCGACAATAATGATATAATCTAGATAATTCATACAACAATGGATTATGGGTTAGGTTTCATTTTATACTATTTTATAGGGTTGTTTTATACGCTTTCGCGAAAGCATACTTAGATTGAAAGCCCTTTACTCATGAAGCAAATCAATAAACAAAGCGGCACTCCACGAAAAGTTATCGCCTCCATATCCTCGACCTGATGCTTCTTGTATGGCTTTTCTGGCATCAAAATATTCTTTGAAGCCTGAACTGGTTATTAATTCGATGGATTCATTTTTTACTCTTTCTGCAAGTGCTTCATATTCATAACGCTTTAATCCTTGATATAACAACCAATTTAAATTCATCCAAATAGGTCCTCTCCAATACTTTTTCGGGTTGTATAATTCGCTGGTAGGATCAAAAGAAGCACATAAGTACTGGTCTTCTCCTCCAAAGCGATCTAACAGTACTTGAATTAGTTTTTCTGCGCGATCTTTGGAGGGAATTCCAGCATATAGGGGGGTGAAAGACGACGAGGTGATGTGGCGGATCGGTTTGTTATTCCTAAGATCAAAATATATATAAGCATTCAAATCTATATCAAATAACTTTTCATTAAAACGTGCCTTACTTTTTTCTTGGTGATGCGTTAGGTAGTCTATCTTTTCTTGGTTGCCTCCAATGCGTTTATAGAGGTTCATCAGTGCTTCATTAGATCTGATCAACATTGCATTAAATAACGGGTCCTGAACCAAGAAAGGAGACAGCGCTGCGATTTTTTGATCGTCGTATTGATACTTTTTGGCAATTTCAATCACATGTACATACAAATTATACTCCTTGTCTGACGGGCGCTGGGATGCATCTACGTGGGTCGTGTCTTTCCTTTGAAAAGTATACTGTGGTGCATCGACTGTTTCCCATATCTCATCCCACACCGGAGAATTATCAGTACCTGATTCCCAATTGTGGTAGATATATACCAGACCTTCATTATGTATATCTCTATTTGTATAAAAGTATCGATGATTCTCATACACTTTATCAATATGAGTTTTGATAAAGCTCATAACTGAGCTTGCATTTTTTGAGATTTCTAGCATTTTTTCAAGTACAAAACCAAGAACAGGCGGTTGTGTTAACCCTGTGGTTTTGTATTTTTTGGAAGCTAGCGGATGTAAAAATGATTGATGAAAGTCAGGTCCTGGAAAGTACGAGTCACTCTCATTATGAAAAACAATATGCGGAATAAATCCATTTTCCCATTGCGCATCAAGAAGCGAGGAAATCTCCTGTTGTGCTCGTTTCATATCATAATGCGCTAATCCTATCGCAATAAAACCAGAGTCCCATTTCCACTGAAAAGGATATAATCCTTTACTAGGAATCGTAAACCCTCCTTCTTGGGCATTTTCATCTAGTATCTTTTGTGCTTCTATTTGTAAATCTTCCTTCATAAATAATATGTCATATACTACGGTATTGTAATGTGAACACATGACTTTATGTGTATCCATTAAAATTATACGATTATTACAAGAAAACACGCTTTTGTATGGATCAAAACGTATTCAAACGTTTGCGGTAATTTTTGCAAAACTATTTTACGTTATATTTAACATTACTATATCACAGATGAAAAAAAGGAAAGTCACTACATTAAAAGAATTGGCAAAGAAGCTAAACCTCTCTATTTCTACGGTATCTAGGGCGTTAAGTGATCATCCAGACATCAGTGATACCACCAAAAAAAAAGTTCGGCAGTTAGCCGAAAAACTTCAGTATGCCCCTAACCTGTTTGCCAGAGGATTTAGGAGTCATAGAAGTCATATTCTTGGGGTTATTGTTCCTAATATTACACACTATTTTACCTCTACAGTACTGAAAGGAGTTCTTAAAGAAGCTGAAGCAAAAGGCTACCGCGTGATTATTTCTGAATCTAATCATAACGAGCGTAAACAAACAGAAATGTTACGTACCATGAGTCAATTTGGCGTAGATGGCATTTTACTTGCTCTAGCGCGCAATACCACCTCCTTAGATAGTATTTTGAATATCCTTGACACCACGCCCTTGGTCATGTTTGATAAAGTATCACATAAAATCCCATGTACACAAGTAGTAATTGATGATGAAATAGCAGCCTTTACTGCCGTGGAGCATTTGATCCATACAGGTAAAAAACGCATTGCTATTATCAAAGAAACGGAGCACTCTTTTAATTCAGAAAAAAGGTTTGCGGGATATGTACGCGCCCTTAAAGAACACAATATTGCTATTGACAAAAAGATCATTCTTAGCACAGAAGATATTTCGTTAACAAAAGGACGCATGATGACCAATATCTTACTAAGCCTCAAAGAACGACCTGACGCTATCTTTGCTATTACAGATGCGGCTGCGATTGGAGTTATAAAAGCCTTACATAAATACAATATTAAGATTCCTGAAGAAATCGCTGTAGTAGGATTTAGTAATTCGACACACGCCACCATTGTGCAGCCCTCATTAACCACTGTTGATCAACCTGGTGAAAAAATTGGAAAAACAGCGGTTACGTATTTAATTGAAGAAATTGAGCATGAAAAAAATGATATTTCTACAAAAACTATTACCATAAAAACAAACCTTATTGTTAGAGATTCTTCTTTCAAAGCCTAGAAAAATAATCAGACAACCGCTACCTTTGCAACTACATGCTTACACTCTCTAACGTATCCTACGCTATTTCTGATCGCTTTGCACTGCAAGACCTCAATCTTGAGATTGACCAAGGGGCACATGTCGCCATTATAGGAGAAAGTGGTTGTGGTAAAACAACCTTACTCAAACTTATCTATGGATTGTATGATACGGATACAGGCACCATTTTTTGGGGGAATTCTCAAATTACGGGACCTAAAGACCATCTTATTCCTGGTATGCCATTTATAAAGTATCTTTCGCAAGATTTTGATTTAATGCCCTTCATTTCGGTGGAGGAGAATATCAAAAAATTTCTCTCGCGTTTGTATCCCAAAGAAAGTGAGCAGCGCACTCAGGAATTATTGGAGGTGGTGGAGATGACCGCTTTCGCGAAAGCGCACGTAAAAACACTCTCTGGGGGACAAAAACAGCGGGTCGCACTGGCGCAATCTCTTGCCAACGAACCCGAAATTTTATTACTTGACGAACCCTTCTCTCATATCGATAATTTCAGAAAAAACAGACTTCGTAGAAAACTGTTTTCGTATCTCAAAAAACAAGCAATTACCTGTATTGTTGCTACACATGATACTACCGATATTCTATCGTATATGGATCAAACCATTGTGATCAAAGAAGGAAAAGTCATTGCAAATGATACGACGAAAAACCTCTACAAAAACCCCAAAACACATTACATCGCGTCTCTTTTTGGCGAAGTAAATGAATTGCCTGCACACTGGTTTGACATAAATATAATAGACATAGAGATCACTCAGTTAGTCTATCCGCATCAATTAGCTGTTGCCGATTCAGGTATTACTGTGACGGTGATTCAAAGTTACTTTAAGGGTAGTCACTATCTTATCGAAAGTGTCTATAAAGACGTTACTATCTTCTTTAACGCAGCAACATCTTATGCACCTAGTGAATCTTTACAACTTAGCCTTTCACACTATCTTGATGAACCAATAATATCTGATAGGCATCTATGAGTACTTCCCATCCTTTTTGCTCCATATAAGAAACAACTGTTTTTCCTTTTCCACCACCAGGCAACCCACAATCATCTACAAGAACAATAGTGTTTTTATGAAGCTTAGATTCAATTGCTTGAAATTCTTTAAGGTGATGTTCTTGGCTTGCCACTTGAATGGCAGTGTCTGTTCTAGAATAGTCATAACTATCTAAATATAAAAAATCAACTGGGTCCTCATAATTTGCTAAGAAATTGAGAGAATCATCTAGGATCACAGTAACCGTCCCTTCAAGATTTTGATTTTCTACCTCTATTTTACATTCTTGTACCGCGTCTTTATCGATATCTACAGAAAATAATTTTGCATTATTTTGCATTGCCCATTTCCCAAAAACAAATGTTCCTGCGCCGTCACCTCTCGTCGCTCTTAGACCTTCTCTAGAAGTACCTGTCTCAATGATTGTCTTTGCTTTTCGGTCTGATAATAACTCGAGCGTTTTTGCAAATGTCACTCTACGACGTCTAAAATTATACTTAAACGGCATAAAAGGATATAAGGATTTATGCTTTATGAATTTGATGAGGTAGTGTATAAAGATTCCTAAGAACACTGCGGCTCCAAGGCCTAATAAAAAATAGTTGACAGTCATGTAGCAAGTTAGTTAGTTAGCGCGAAAATACTTTAAAATACAGAATACTCACAATTTAGCTCCCATTCATTTTACAAACAGTACTCTAAAACACTTCCCTCACTGAAAAGGCTACTTCCCTCATTGTTTGTTTTAATCTATTGAAGACTCATCTACTTTTGGTCAGGTTATGTATTCATTTTAAAATGATAAAGCCTTTGGAAGTTGACATAGAAAAATAACGTATCAAAATAGTTTAAATAGTTTGGTTGGTTTGTTGGAAGATCCGCATTCATGTTTTTAGGAGGACATGATGCGGATCTATTTTTTAGCTATAAACACAAAGGCTTTATCATTTTCAAATTCGTTTATATCCCTAAAAACACCCAGAAAACTATGATCGGGGCTTACGAAGCTCAAAACACACTGCGCGTAAATGTTTATAAAATAACACCTTACAAATCCCTTTATGGTTGACATTAGAGTATCAATTTTAAACTATGGGATTATGAAAACACAATTATTTTTAATAACAGTACTGATCTCACTGACAACAGTGGGGCAAACATTTACAAACTATAGAGAAGCAGATGGACTCTTTCCTGGACTGGTCAATGAGATTATAGAAGATACCAATGGAGATATCTGGTGCGTGGGTTGGGTAGATAGCAATGCACCTGGGGTTGCAAAATTTGACGGAACCACTTGGGAGCTTTTTGGAACGGAAGAAGGCGTGCATAGCAATAGTATTATCTGCGCACTTCAAGACAGCTTTGGCTCGTATTGGTTTGGAAGCGTTAATTCGGCACAACTAACAGGTGCCAGTAGATTTGATGGATTCTCGTGGGCATATTTTCCAGCAGAAAATGGTCTTGGAGGCCCAAATATTGGAGACATTATAGAAGACACTGATAACAATTTATGGTTTGCTACAGATGGAGGTCTTTCAGTATTTGACAGAAATACCTTTACATTGTATACGATAGACGACGGACTTCCTAGCAATAATATTAGTTCTGTAATTCAAGATAAAAACGGAAATATCTGGGTCACGACATTTGATGGAGGCGCCTCAAAATTTGACGGCACATCCTTTACAAATTACACCGTGGCAGATGGACTAGCGTCTAATGAACTCTCTAGGGTTTTTGAAGACAGCGATGGAATGCTATGGTTTAGCTCAGGATTTAGTGACATGGGGTTAACACGTTTTGACGGTACCTCTTTTACCATATTTACTACTAATGACGGACTTGCGTCTAACAATGTAAGAGAAATTGCACAAGACAATGATGATAATTTATGGTTTGCAGGAAGTTTGGGTGTAACGCGATTTGATGGCACCAACTGGTTAGTGTTAAATGAAGATGACGGACTTTTAAGTAATCTTGTGAGAGGTATCGAGCCAGATACAGCTGGTAATATCTGGTTTGGAACCCTAGAAGGTGTCAGCGTTCTGAATGCAGGTTCGCTCTCTACAGACCAAGAAGAAAAAACAACATTTTCTGTATTTCCAAATCCAGCTCAAGACCAGTTTACCATACAAACTGAACTGGGATCTGAGATTATAAACGTGAATATATACTCTATGGTAGGCGAGCTCATAGCTTCCCATAAAAATAGGACTACTATCGACATATCTGCGCTTTCTTCTGGAATTTATTTGGCTGAAATTCTAGGAGATAATCAACAAGTACAGACCGTAAAAGTGATGAAACAATAGTCTACAAACTGAATTGTATTGTAGAAAACAATAAAGGTGTTCCCAACGGTTACGTTCTGGGGACATCTTTTTTTAATAAACACGGCCGATTTTGAGTACGCTTTCGCGAAAGCGCACCACATCCCCTTCCTGCTTGCCCAATAATAATTGTCCTATCGGAGATCCTACGCCAATGGCATAAAAAATGCCTGTTTCTGTTTTGATCTCACCCACAGGAATGCTTATAAAATAATTTGCCTGACTGGTCATCACCACACTCCCCAAATGAACAGGATCTGAGGAAACAGCCGAAGACACACGCTGAAGAATTGCCTCTAGTTTTTCTATTTCGGCGAGTTGTTTTCCAGCATTTTCTCGTTCCAGCTGAAGCATCGCTCTTCCTGTCTCATGCTTGTCACCGGCAGAGCTTTTGGTTTCTTCTTTAAGAGATAAAGCCACATTGGCAAGTATTTTATCTACTGCAGCACGGCGTGTCGCTAGTTGTGACACGCAAGTGGAAAGTAAATGTGTTTTTAGTTCTTGTTGATTCATAAAATTTTAGACAAGCGTATTGATTATTAATCCTCTATTAAAACTTTGGCTACATTTTTTCTTAAGTAACGATGATGTACTATTGTAATCGTATCCAGAGCATATTCATGACGATAGTATCCTACTGTACTTGTTACATATATATTTTCCGAATCTAAACTGTCAATTTTTGTGGTTATTAATCGAGTAGAGAATGTTTCTTGTAATGGCAGAGCTATTAAATATTGTTGTCTAAACCAGTTATTAAACCCATTATCCTCTCTATGCTCAACAAATCTGACCTTTTGCCCTTTAACTTCTATTTCGATAGTATCAATAGTTTGTCCTCCAAATGATCTTGACCCAAAATCAACATGACACGTCTTCCCAATATATGAGTTATTTAATTTTTTTGGGCTAACATACCTAATATTTGATCCATCTTGTGTGAAGATCGAAGCTCTTATTGATAATAAAAGAATCATTACAAATAGCCTCATATTATTTATTATTTTTCTTTTAAAATCTAGACAACAGAATTTACTTTTTTAAAAGATGGACTTCACGGAAAGTCCTTTTCTTTTTGTACTCAAAAAATTACAAAAACAAAAGAACAACCACCCCTAGTGGGCAATTTGAAAACAGGAATCAACCTTTTACCAAATCTGCTAAATCTCTTCCTACCTGACTTTGAGAACCAAGATAACGGAAAGTAATTTATAAAAAAGTGCAAAAAGGTACTTTTTTAAAATTACAACCACCCCTATAATGGGCTTTACAAACACAAATATCATTGACTCACCAAATCTGCTAAATCTCTTCCTACCTGACTTCCAATAGCAACACCCATTCCACCTAAGCGGACGCCAGCGTGTATTCGGTTAGAGGTCGATTGTAAAATGGGTTTTTTTTGAGACCCTACTCCCATAATGCCGCTCCATCGCCTGTCAATTTCAAAAGGGGTGTCTGGTAAAATGACTTCTTTTAATAACCGTTCTAATTCGTTTTGTACAATTTCAGTTTGTCCTAGTTCTGTGGTTTCTTCTGCTTTAAAATCAAGATTACGACCCCCTCCAAAAAGAATACGGTTATTGATATTTCTAAAATAATAATACCCTTTATCCAAATGAAAAGTACCCTGAATTTTTAAATCAGGAATCGGTTTGGTAATGAGTACTTGTGCTCTAGCAGGTTGTACTTGTTGTAATCCAAGTTGAGAGGCAAAGCCATTGGTAGCAATGAGTAATTGATCCGTTTGTAAAGTAAATGCATCCGTCACAACATTTACAAGACCGTTTTCTTCTTCAAAACGAGTCACACGCACGCCATTTAAGATTTTAATACCTTTACTCAATGCGAGCTGTACTAACCCCTCCATCATTTTACCCGTATCTATTTGCCCTTCAAAAGCATTATAAATATACTGACCTTGAATCTGCTGAAAGCCAAATGTATTCTCTTTGGTGCTATATACTGGGCCTCCAAAAAGAGGATATAGCAACGTATTTATTTTTTCTAGCTGTTGCAAACAGTGTTGATACAAAACTTCGTCCTGATGAGTAAATAGTTCATACCCGCCTAGTTCTTGGTAGTCTAAGGTAGCATCTCCTAAGGTTTCTCTCAATAATGTTAACCCATCTATACGTTGCTTGACGAGTGCAACGACTTCTTCTTCAGAATGAGAAGTAAGATCATCTAAAATTTCTGAGAGACTTCCGAAGCAGGCAAAACCTGCATTTTTTGTGCTAGCGCCTTGGGGTAATATACCTTTTTCAAGAATGAGAATTCGCGCCTTGGGAAATTTTTCGCGCAAGCGTAACGCCGCATTTAGTCCTACAATACCACTTCCTACAATGGTATAATCAATTGCAGATAGCCATGTTTGATGTTCCCAATAACTTACGCTCATATCACTGTGGATTTTCGTAAAAATAAGCATCATCGTTGATATATCTGCCTTTTATTTTATCCGCTCTCTAATAAAAAACCACTTCGCTGTTAGCAATAGATCACATCTTCGTCTAAGCGACTTTAACGTATACCCATGTTTTCACACTTACTTATTTTATTTTTATATGTACTCTCGCCCTCTGATCATGGCGCTGTAAAAATGTACAATAAAGAATACCATTCTAATGGCACGCTTAAAGCCGAAGGATGGATGATCTCTGGAAAAAAAGCCAATTATTGGTATCAATATCATAAGAACGGACAGCTTGCTTCCAAAGGACATTATCAAGGAAATAACAAATCAGCATACTGGTATTATTATGATAAAAATGGATCTTTAGTAAGAGAAGGGCATTATAACAACGGAATCGCTGAGAATTGGTGGATTTTTTACGATCTTGCAACCCAAGAAATACGAAAGACACAATATCAAAACAATCAGAAAAACGGATTTAGTCTTATCTATAAAAAAAACAAACTTGTCAAAGTCGAAAAATACATACAAAACGAATACAAAGGCACTTGGACCAGTATTCGTAGTTTTAGACGTGACAATCCTGATGTAAAGCTATACTAGATTTGCTACCTATTATGAATCCTATCATCAAAGTTATTATTCCTGCTTACAATGAGCAGGATTCTATAGGTCTCGTTATTAAAGACATTCCTGAGCATGTACATGAGGTCATTGTCGTAAGTAACGCCTCTACAGACAACACAGATGAGGTTGCAAAAAATGCAGGCGCTACTGTATTAAGAGAAAATACTCCTGGCTACGGAAATGCTTGCTTAAAAGGATTAGAATACTTAGCAAATGCCTCTGAAACCATCGACATTGTGGTGTTTTTGGATGGAGATTATAGTGATTATCCAGAGCAACTCACAGCCATTGTGACGCCTATCCTTGAAGAAGACTATGATATGGTGATTGGGTCACGAGATAAACGCTTTCGCGAAAGCGGTTCCATGACCGGCCCACAAATATTTGGAAATTGGCTAGCCACCTCACTCATGCGGCTGTTTTTTAATGCTCGATTTACAGACTTAGGGCCTTTTAGAGCGATGAAGTATACAAGTTTGCTCGCATTACAGATGCAAGACAAAACCTATGGATGGACCGTCGAGATGCAATTGAAAGTGCTAAAAAAGAAAATGAAATACAAAGAAATCCCCGTAAAATACCGAAATCGTATTGGGGTTTCTAAAGTTTCTGGAACCGTAAAAGGTGCTATCTTTGCAGGCGTTAAAATTTTAAGTTGGATATTCAAATATAGCTTTAAGTAATGGTCATAGAATACACAGTCATCACGATATACACCATCGCACTGCTTATCATTTTTGCATACAGCTTATCGCAACTTAATTTGTTATTTAACTATTTGCGTGCACAACGTAAAAAAGATACGTCTCCAAAATTTGACTTATCAGATCCTGAGCAAGTACCCTACATCACCATACAACTTCCTGTCTACAACGAAATGTATGTCATGGAGCGATTGCTTGACAATATTGCACTTCTTGACTACCCATCAGATAAGTTAGAAATTCAAGTACTAGATGACAGTACGGATGAGTCGTTACAAACCACCAAAGAACATATAGAACGCTTACAAAAAACAGGTCTTGATATCAAGCATGTCACCCGTACTGATCGCTCTGGATTTAAAGCAGGTGCCCTTAAAGAAGGCCTTATAGAAGCCAAAGGAGAGTTTATTGCTATTTTTGATGCCGACTTCCTTCCAGAACCCAACTGGCTGCAACGTACCGTTCCTTATTTTATAGATCGTAATATCGGAGTAGTGCAAACCCGATGGGGACATATTAACAGGGATTACTCTTTATTGACCAAAGTACAAGCATTTGCCCTCGATGCCCACTTCACCTTAGAGCAAGTAGGGAGAAATAGCAAAGGCCATTTCATTAATTTTAATGGTACGGCTGGGCTGTGGCGTAAGCAATGTATCCTAGATGCAGGGAATTGGGAAGGCGACACCCTTACCGAAGACCTCGATCTAAGCTATAGAGCCCAGCTTAAAAACTGGAAATTCAAATACCTAGAAGATGTAGAAACACCTGCCGAATTACCTGTGGTGATCAGTGCAGCGCGCTCACAACAATTTAGATGGAATAAAGGAGGTGCCGAGAATTTCCAAAAGATGGCGTCACGAGTTTTAAAAAGCAAGAATATGTCTGCAAAAACGAAGTTTCACGGCATCTTGCACCTATTAAATAGCACTATGTTTTTAAATGTGCTTATTGTAGGGTTACTCAGCATCCCTATGTTGTATATTAAAAACGAATATGCACATCTCAAAACGTATTTTATTGTGATGAGTTTCTTTGTCGCAAGCACCTTGATTTTCTTTGTTTGTTACTGGTTTATGTTTAAAAATATATACGGAGGAGGCTTTAAACAGTTTATACGCTATATCGGAATGTTTTTCACGTTCTTTAGTATTGCTATGGGCTTCTCATTACATAATTCCATTGCCGTCATTGAAGGACATATTGGAAAACGAAGTGAATTTGTACGGACGCCAAAATTTAACATCAGCACTCTTAAAGATAGCTGGAAAGGCAACAAATACCTCAAAAAGAAAGTCTCGCTTCACGTGATTCTAGAAGGAATCTTAATGCTGTATTTTGCGTTTGGAATGTACAGTGCTTTTGTGGTGGGAGACCAAGGTGGTGATTTTGGATTATTTCCATTTCACCTAATGCTTTTTATAGGCTTTGGATTTGTATTTTTTAAATCATTAACCTCCAAAGTGTGATTGCCCGCATTTGGAAATATCATAAACTACCTCTCCTTTTTTCCGTATTCTCGCTCGCTTTTTATGGGGCATTTGCCTATGATCTCGTTCGGTCAGATTTTACAAAGTTACTCACGCTTTATACCACACTTTTTTTCTTGTTCTATAAAATTGTTCAGTTAGGTAAAACAGACTTCTGGCTACTCGCGTTTATCGCGTTTGTATCCCGACTTATATTTCTTCCTGCCATTCCCAATCTGTCTCAGGATTTTTATCGTTTTATATGGGATGGGCGATTGCTGTTAGAAGGTTTTAATCCTTACTTAACTACTCCGTTGAGTTATGTAGAAAGCGGCACCATGGATATAATTGCGCAAGCCAACCAACTCTATGCGGGCATGGGCACGCTAAATGGAAGTCATTACACCAACTATCCGCCTATCAACCAATTGTGTTTTGCCATTGCAGGATTCTTTTCTAGTGATAGCATTTCAGACGCGACAATAATACTTAGGCTTATCATTATTATAGCAGATATGGGTATTATTATCCTAGGCAAAAAATTGCTCGAACGAATGGGAATGCCTATCCACGCTATTTTTTGGTATGCACTCAATCCGTTTATTATTATAGAAATGACTGGCAACTTGCATTTTGAATCAGTAATGCTTTTTTTTGTGATCGCCTCACTCTACCTTCTTCACAAAGGAAAATGGATTTGGAGCGCAGTGCTATTGGCACTTTCAATATCTGTAAAACTATTGCCTTTATTGTTCTTGCCCTTGCTTTTTCAATTCTTGCTTTCGCGAAATAACACTCCGAATCAACACCTATTTCTATCGTGGAAAGGTTGGAAGAACGCTGCCTTTTACTACCTCATCGTCTTGGGAACGGTGGCGCTCACATTTGCTCCTTTTTTAACTGGTGCGTTTGCCGAAAATTTTGGAGCGTCTATTGCGCTTTGGTTTCAGAAATTTGAGTTCAATGCAAGTATCTATTATATCATCCGTTGGTATGGATATCAAACCGTAGGATGGAATATCATAGGCGATGTTGGTCCTTTATTACCCCGTTATGTCGTAGGATTCTTATTGCTCTTGGCCTTCTTTCGGAAGAATAAGACCCTCAAAGCAACGATTACGGCGATATTGCTAGGGATTTCGTTTTACTTTTTGCTGTCTACTACGGTACATCCTTGGTATGTCGCCACACCCCTTATCTTATGTGTATTTACAAAATACCGCTTCCCGTTAGTATGGAGTTTTACGATTATACTGAGCTACTCAGCATACGGACCCGATGGGTTTAAGGAAAACTTAGGATTGGTAGCTTTGGAGTATCTGATTGTATTGGGCGTGTTTCTTTGGGAAGTTTTTAGAAAAGAGGAGAAGCCTATTCTCGTTTAATCAATTTATAAATGTACCCTACCTTCCGATCTTTATAATCCAATCCTTCATAATTCAAATCAATAAAATAAGGGGCGTCATATTTAAATTTAGAAATGTACTCACTATCCTCAATACCTTCTTCACATCCCTGGCAATCAAAAATATAAAATGTATCACCTTCTTTTAGCTCGCTTAATTCCTCAATAACGGGAATCTTATCACCTCTAGCCCAGACCATTTCTGGTGATGTATTTTTATAGGCATAAATTGGCGTTGTATGTTCAATACCTACCCCTTTAAAAAATCCATCAAAATCAAAATGATCTTTACTAGCTTCTTTATTTTTAATGTGTAATGGCCCTAAAGTATACACAACTATCATAAGTCCCGACATGAGCAATAAGATTACACCCTCTATTGATTTTTGATATAGCTTTTTAAGCAGTAAGATACCTATAACACTAAGCAATCCTATAAAAACATAAGTGACCACAGGAGGTTCGATAGGTGTTTCTGTAAATAAAAGATAGATAGCAAACACAGAAACGCCTACAAAAGCAAGACCTATCAATCCAAAAGCGACATACACAGGAAGGGTTTCCCGTTTGTTGGTAAGTGCTTTAAAGCGCCGTATTAGGTATTCTATATAAAACCCTGTGTTCATCGCCAGCGGAATTAACACCGGCATCAAATACCTCGATTTTTTCTCAGGAATTACGGAGAGTAAGACCACAACTAGCAATGTCCACAACAGGGTAAACTGATATACTTTCAGATTAGAAACCCGTGTTTTTAAATACGGATATAACAATCCTATAAACGCAGGAATCGTCCATAGTCCGCTTTGGGTGAAAAAACTCCAGTAATAGTAAAAAGGGCGTACATTATAACTAGTCCAATTTCCTGTTTCTTTTGCTGTAATGGCTGCAAATGTTTCGGGGTCGGCATAGCGAACATAGAGATACCAACTAAATCCTAACGCAAGTCCCAACACCAGAATCCCTGACAGCTGTATCCATTTTTTGGAGGTAGTTGATTTTCGAAAGATGATCCCGTACGCGATTAAAAATGGTAATAACAGACCATACACAGACACGGGCCCTTTACTCAGCACCGAACATCCAATCCCAACAATTACTAAGAGTATATACCTCCAAGATGTTTCCGTAGCGCTAAAAACACGCACGATTCCGTATATGGCAACAAGCGTAAAGGTATGTGCATAAATATCCCAAGGTGCTTCCAATACAATCAGAATCACATAGAGAGAAGTCACTCCGATCAAACCATTATACAAACTGTGGGATTTGTCTAGGGTAAGCTTTCGCGAAAGCGTATACAACAAACTCCCTAACAGCATCACCATGAGCACTGCAGGTAATCGTAATCCCCAAACACTTTTAATGCCAAACACCATGGCTGAAAGTGCCGTTAGCCACGTAGGGAGGGGTGGTTTTTGATACCGTGCTTCTCCATTCATAGTGGTCAAGATCCAATGACCATCGGTAAGCATTTCACGAGCGGTAATGAAGTTGCGGGCTTCCATGATGGTCACTTCTATCACGTCCAAAAATGGCAATAGTAAGACAGCCACCAAAAGGATGATGGTCAATACAGGTCGTTTTTTAACTAGCGCTATCACGTTTTTTTCTGTATAACATAATGTTGCGTGCGTAAATAATCGCACCCATCACATTGGATATAATTAAAACAATATCTTGTCTAAAGATAAAATAAGTAAGTGTCATCAGTCCGCCTATAAGGCTAATTACCCAAAACCCTAAAGGAAGAATGGCTTCTTTATTTTTTTCGGCATACAGCCATTGGTAGACAAAACGCAAGGTAAAAACCACTTGTGCTATGATTCCTAAGATCAATAACCACTGTGCGATATCTGGGTTGTTCAATAGGTTTTGAATGTCATAATCACCATTATTATACCCATAAACAATAATCAAAACAGGGATTAAAAAGAATAATAACCGACTCCACTGCGGGATTTTAGCCCATTGTTTTTGTATTTGCAAATTACGGATATAGATAAAATACGTCAGCACCTGTCCTAGCATGAGTGCAAAGTCAACCCGTAAATATCCATAAATAAATAACAAGAAAGATCCTGAAAGACTGAGCCACCAAAAGAAAAGCGGGGTGACTGATTTTTTTTGTTTTTCAGAGAGAATCCATTGCGAATACATACGTCCACCAAAAAGGAGCTGGGCAATAATCGCAAGGAAGGAAAACTTATCCACGGCTTGTTTTCTCTACGGTATAGTTGATATATTTTTTCTTCATCCATAGGTAAGCAAAACAGTCCATTAAAGGCCCTAGCAACCGATTCCACAATCCAAACTTTGCTTCTCCCGCAATACGTGGAAAATGGCGTACAGGCACTTGCTTGATCTTCCCATTTTGAAGTAAAATCATCGCGGGTAAAAAGCGATGTAATCCTTTAAACATAGGAATCCGTTTTGCATAATCTGTCTGTATAATTTTAAGCGGACAACCCGTATCGTCCATCCCGTCATGGGTAAATGCTCGACGGATACCATTGGCTATTTTGGAAGACATATTTTTGACAAAACTATCTTTACGATCGGCGCGAACACCTGTGACTAAGACACAATCATCCATCTCATCGAGGAGTTTATTAAAATCTTCGGGGGTCGTCTGGAGGTCGGCATCTATGTATCCAACCAGTGGGGTATCCGTATGGTCAAACCCAGCTTTGATTGCCGCGCTTAACCCTGCATTTTGCGCAAAAGAAATGTAGGTAAATCGCTCATCGCGATTACAAATTTCTTCGATATAGTACTGACTCTTGTCTTTAGAACCATCATTTACAAAGAGTATTTTACAAGGTACTGTCGCCATTTTAAAATACTGAAGGAATTCTTTTTCTACACGCTGAAGATTATCTTCTTCGTTATACACAGGAACTACAATGGTAAGTCGATACGACATAAAATACAGTTAGATACTCGCAAGATACTTTTTTCTAAAAAAATATGAACTCATCTTAACTTTTAGTTTTTAATCGAAAAGAAAATAGAAAAAGTTAAGATGGGTTCTACATCATTTTTAGGTTAATGACTTCTTGCTTTGTGAGGTGACGCCAATTCCCACGAGGTAAATCTTTTTTGGTAAGCCCTGCAATCGTCACACAGTCTATTTTTACCACCTCATAATTCAGGTGTTCAAAAATAGTGCGGATCACACTGTTTCCTGTGTGTTTTATTTTGATACCGACTTCTTTTTTTGGAGCGCCATCTACAAAGCTAATCTCCTCGATAGTGATCTTTTTTCCTTCAACGGTCAGTCCTTCTCTAATACGCTCCATATCGGCTGCCTTTACATTTTTAGACAACTCAACATGATATAATTTTGCCACCCCAGATTTTGAGTTTGTAAAACGTTGCTGTAATTCGTCATCATTTGTAAACAAAAGCAATCCTGTAGCGTTACGCCCTAATCTCCCAATAGGTTGAATTCGTGAACTCGTTGCTTTAGCCACAAGATCCATCACCGTATTTCCTTTTTCATTACTAGTAGTCGTTGCAAAGCCTTTGGGTTTGTTTAATAACACATAGGCTTTGGCTTCTGGATTAATACGACGCCCATCAAAACGAACATCATCTCCTAGTTGCACTTTATAGCCCATCTCATTAATCACTTTCCCGTTGACAGTGACATTTCCAATAGAAATGAACATATCGGCTTCACGGCGTGAACACACCCCTGAATTTGCAATGTATTTATTTAAACGTATGGTACCGTCATCCTTTCTTGGAGGATTTGGTTTTGCTTTTACTTTTGGCTCTTTTCCTTGCGTGTCTTTTGCGTTAGATCGAACATCTTTCTTCACTGCTTCAAATCTCCCCTTCGGTTTTGGTTTCGGCTTTGACTTTCCTTTCCCTCTTCTAGGTGCATCTTTACTCATGGTCTTCATATTTGGGTACAAAGGTAGCTTTAAACTCTGAAATACATACAAAGAAACTTCGTTCATACTATTTTATGGCATATCTCTTGATGCATAGTGGAAATTAGACGGGAAATTTTATCCAGACATACTAGCCTTACCAAATTATATTTAATAAAAGAGCTACCAGCCAAAAGTAGATTTTTAGTTAATTAATAATTTCGTCTCAGATGATATATTAGAACTTTGTGATGAAGGTGTGAAGTACAATAAAAGATAGCATTTTATCAGTTTTAGCATAGCATCGCTATGGTTACACTTAAAAATGAAACGTAGTGTTATATTTTGCAGTAGTTCACATCTGTAATAAATTTTCTAATGCATCATCTGGGTTTAAACCATCAAGTTATGTCAAAACGCACAGCACCCGAAGTCAATGCAGGATCTATGGCAGATATTGCCTTTTTACTCCTCATCTTTTTCTTAGTCACCACCACCATTGATAAGGACAAAGGAATTGCCAGATTACTCCCATTAGAAACAAATCCAGAAAAGGTAGAAGTTAAAGAAAAAAACATCTTACCTATTTTTATTAATGAGCAAGGTGAGTTTCTTGTCAAAGAAAAAATCACATCCATAGAAGAAGTCGCTGCTATAGCCAGGGACTTTATAGATAATGGAGGCGCAACCTCTAGCGAACTTTTTTGTAGCTATTGTCAAGGAGTACGGAATCCTTCCTCATCCGACAATCCAAAAAAAGCGGTCATTGCCATTAATGCCCACAGAAAATCTGCGTACAAGAATTACGTAGCCTTGCAGAATGAGTTAGCTACAGCCTATAACAATTTACGTAACCGTGAGTCACAACGGTTATTTGGATATCAATTCACAACCATTAACCAAGAAGTCCAAGAAGGCCGTTACCAAGGTGACCTTAAAAAAGTAAAAGCGGAATTAAAACAAATCAGAGAATTATATCCTCTTTTAATTACCGATGCTGAGACAAAAAAGCAGGAGCTATAATTAGTAGTCTTTAGCTCTTGGCTTTTAGTAGGTGGTTTCGATACATTTCGGCAAGCTCAATGCAACGCAATTTTTGCGAAAAGCAAAAATCACTCAACCACCTGTCTTTTCAATTTCGGTTTCGGTTTTAAAATAGAGTGTTACTCTATTTTAGAGTACTACTCTATTTTGAGACCCAAGGTTTGTATTCACAACAGTTCCTTCTCCATTTTGGAAGATTAGTGCCTGTGCTGAACTTGTTTCAGTAATGAGGAGTATTATATATTTTGATTAATTATTTTGTTCTGCTGATTTTAATGGAATATTAAATTCGTGGCTTTTCTTTTCCTTATTAAACCAGACTTTAATATTCAATGTGTCATTTTCTAAGTAGTTATTTGGAACATTAATCTCTGTTCGCATAGTTGTCTTATTTTTCGTCCCTAAAACTCGAATTCCAGCGCCATTTATTAAAAGAGTATGAGGATCAATATTTGTTAAGATAAAATTAGTTTTTGTTGGTGTATTGTATTCTAAAAAGTTTTGTCCGTTTTCTATTTCAACAACAATTTTTTGATTACCAACTTCATAAATCAATTCGACTTCCTTTGAACTTTCCGTTTTACAGCTAAAAACTACAAAAGTTAATAGTACTAGTATAGTATTGATATAATTAGGTTGTTCCATTTTACTTCAAACTTGTAAATCAATTAAATTTCACCGTACGCTGCCGCTCCCTATTCACACTTAATTGCGTAACATCTGGGCGTGAGTAATGTCCTACAGGATCAAAGTTTTGTCGTTCTTCATACACCCGATTAAAATCAATCGTGTGATAGATATTGCCTTCGGTTTCAATATCGGGATGTAGGATAAATTCCCCATCAGGTCCCGCGATGCACGAACCTCCATTGGACAATAATGTAGGCGCATTTTTTACCAATTCATCATAATGCGGCGTGTCTTTTGGAAAGTCTGACACCTTCATCCGACTCGACACCGAAATCACAAAAGAGCGCGATTCTCTGGCGATGAATCGGGTGATATCTTTGGTATTATGATCACTTCCAGGCCAAACGGCGACATGCAAATTTTCACCTTGCCCATACAAAGCTGCGCGGGGTAATGGCATCCAATTTTCCCAACAATTGAGGCCGCCGATAGTGAATTGTTTCAACGGATGCACTTGCAATCCGTGACCATCACCAGGCGACCATGTTAAACGCTCATCATAGGTAGGCTGTAACTTTCGATGTACCGATTGGATCGATCCTTGCGGATTGATATACACCAGTGAGGCATACAAACTATGACCGCCTCGATCTTGTGGGCGCTCAATAATCCCTAGGTAGATGGCGATGTTATGCTTTCGCGAAAGCGCACACACCTCCTCTAAATCTCCTGCCTCTATATCGACACAATTACGAGCGTAATGTGCATGTAATTCTTTGACTACGGTTTTATTCCACTCCGCACCGCCTGTGAGTGCCAACCAATAGGGATAGCCTGGCAGCAAGCCTTCGCCAAACACAATCAATTCGGCACCTTCCTGAGCTGCTTCGGTAATGGCTTGTCTAATTTTTGTGAGTGTTGCTTCTTTATTGAGCCAAACGGGCGCAATTTGCGCCATGGCAATCTTAAGATGATTTTCGGGTGTTGTCATTAAAATTAATTTGGTTTAAAAATACAAAAATGATAGTCGGTGTATGAAGTGTTTGCTTTCCTGTCTGCCGACAGGCAGGCGCGAAAAACGTTAAACTTTTGATCATCTCTTTGATATTTAGAAATATTCCATATTTTTGGATTAAATCCATTTTATGAACTTCGATCGAATCAAAGAAAAACTCAATATCCTAGCCGATGCTGCCAAATATGATGTTTCCTGCTCCTCCAGCGGAAGCAAACGTGCCAATAAAAACAAAGGATTGGGCGATAGTAGCGGGATGGGTATTTGTCATAGTTATACCGAAGATGGACGGTGTGTTTCCTTATTAAAAATATTACTGACCAATCATTGCATTTTTGACTGCGCCTATTGTGTGACACGTAAAAGCAATGATATTAAAAGAGCGGCTTTTAAGGTACAAGAAGTAGTGGATTTGACCATTAATTTTTACCGTAGAAATTATATTGAAGGGCTTTTCTTGAGCAGTGGTATTTTCAAAAGTGCCGATTATACGATGGAACGCCTTATTGCCGTCGCCAAAAAACTGCGTGAAGAAGAAAACTTTAATGGTTACATCCATCTGAAATCTATTCCTGGAGCGAGTGACGAATTAATGCGAGAAGCAGGCCTCTATGCCGATAGATTGTCTGTAAATATTGAGATTCCTTCGGCATCTGGACTTAAACTATTGGCGCCTGATAAAAAACGAGAGGATTTCTTACAACCGATGCGTAAGGTAAAAAATGAGATCATACAATACAAAAGCGAAAAGAAAATGATCAAAAGTACGCCTGTCTATGCACCTGCGGGTCAAAGTACCCAAATGATTATCGGTGCTACAGGAGAAACCGATGCACAAATCATGTATACGAGTGCACATTTTTACAAAGAGTATCAAATGAAGCGGGTATATTATTCCGGTTATATCCCGATTAGTTATGACGAGCGTTTGCCATCTATAGGCACAGAAGTCCCTATGCTGAGAGAAAATAGATTATATCAAGCGGATTGGTTACTGCGATTTTATGGCTTTGACGTACGCGAATTACTCACCAAAGAACACCCGAACCTTGACGCCGATGTAGATCCTAAATTGGGATGGGCGCTGCGAAATCTCGATAAATTTCCTGTCAATATCAATACAGCAGATCGTCGTACACTGGCTCGTATTCCAGGAGTAGGCATGCGGTCTGTACATAAAATCATACAGGCAAGACAGTACCGCAAACTCAACTGGGAGCATCTTAAAAACATAGGCATTGCTATGAATAGAGCGAAGTACTTTATCACTTGTGATTCCAAAGATTTTGAAATCAAAGACAGGACACCTGGTCAACTCAAAAGTGTGATTCTGCAAGAGAGTACCAGTAAATTTAGAAAGGCGTACAGTTCGCAACTCAACCTGTTTGACTCTCAATCTTTACCTACACTATAAGCGATGGCCATCTTTAGATATGACAGCACCTTTGAAGGATTTCTCACCTGCATCTTTGACTTTTACGAGCAGAAACCTACAACACTTTTTATAGTACCCCAACATCACAATGCCCTTTCTTTTTTTGACACTCCAGAAGATATTAGTACAGATCCTAAAAAAGCACAACGGGTTTGGGAAGGAATACAACAAAAAGGAGGAAGAGAGGCAACAACGGCTATTTATCGGGCATTTCTTAGTGAAATTGAAGGCATAGAAAACACATTATTATCCTATAGTATTAAGTGCTTTAAGGAGGGGCTATCCATCACAAATTATGCAGATCCCGATGTGTTACGCATCAGTAAAGTTGTTAAAATGGTAGGTCGAGAAAAACATCGGATGGATGCTTTTGTACGCTTTCGCGAAACGAAAGACGGTATTTATTTTGCCACCATAGCTCCTGATTTTAATGTATTGCCGCTTAATTCGAATCATTTTAAAAAACGGTATGCAGATCAAAAATGGCTGATTTATGATCTCAAACGGAAATATGGGATTTACTATAATCTACAAACCGTAGAGACCATTGAACTACAACTATCGTCAGATATCAATATAGTTTCTAAAACAGCGATCTACTTTACAGAGGAGGAATTACAGTATGAAGCATTATGGCAAAACTATTTTAATAGCACGAACATTGCTTCGAGAAAAAACATGCGATTACACGTACAACACGTACCAAAACGTTATTGGAAGTATTTAAGCGAAAAAAGACCTTCTTGAGTTTATGACACATAAAAAGGCACAAATCGAAGCCACTCGCTCGGTTCAATTAAGACAATACAAAATACCCCTGCCACGATAATAAATTTTAAGATATTATGAAGCAATAAGTAATGGAGCTTTTCTTGTGACTTCCATAGAGCAGCTAAGAAAAAGAGCAACGCAATGACACTGGCATAAAAATACACATACATATACCCTATTTCAAAATGATTGATTAAAAAATAAATAGGAATAATGGTCAAACCTGCAAGTGCTGTCAGCATCCATTTTGAGGTACGTTCGCCAAAAACAACAGGAATCGTATGGTAGCCTTGCACCAAATCGCCTTTTAGATTCTCTAAATCTTTGGTAAGTTCTCGCATCGCAATGACTAAAAACAAAAAGCTGGCATGTACAAAGATGACCGTATCTAGGTTTTTATAATAAAGAAATATGGCAAAGAAAGGAGTGATGGCTAAAAGTGCCGCCGTTAGATTTCCTATAAAAGGGTATTTTTTAAGCTTGTGCGAATAGATCCAAATCCCAAAAATATACCCAGCAAAAAACACCACCGCTCTAAAGGACACGTAACTTGCAAAAATGACAGCCAGAAAATTGAGAATAAAGTAAAAAGATAGTTTTGTATTTTGACTTACAAGCCTGTCCAGCTGTGTTTTTCGAGGCCTATTGATTAGATCTTTTTCAGAATCATAAAAATTATTAATAATGTAGCCGCCTGCAATGGTTGCCGCAGAAGCGAGAACGAGCATTAATAAACTAACATCAAATAAAATAGACTTGAGGGGAGTATCGGGAGCAATAATAAAAATAGCGGTTAGGTACTGTGCCAGTACAATCATAAGAATATTATATCCTCTCACGACAGAGAACAAGCTAAACATCTTAAGAAGTAGATGTTTATTTTTTCGCGAAAGCGTACCCATATATGTATGTAAATCTAGAAGTTATAGACCACCTCTAGCTTGTAACCGTCTAATGCTTTTTTGGCTTTATCGATATCTTGTGTAAATCCTAAGATGTATCCACCACCACCAGAACCACAAAGTTTAAGGTAATAGTCGTTGCTTTCTATCCCATGTTTCCAAAGGGAATGAAAGGCTTTAGGAATCATTGGCTTAAAATTGCTCAGCACCACTTTAGAAAGTTGCTTCACGTTACCAAATAATGACTTTACATCACCTTTTAAGAAATCGTCTACGCAGGCATCTGTGTGCTTTACAAACTGATCTTTAAGCATATTACGGAACCCTTCCTGCTTCATGTTTTCCATAAAGATATTGACCATAGGAGCAGTTTCTCCTACAATTCCACTATCTAAAAGGAATACAGCGCCTTTGCCCTGTTGCTCTTGAGAAGGAATCCCCGCAGGCTCGATATTGTCCTTGCTATTGATTAGAATAGGCAGGCTTAAATAACTATTCAGAGGATCCAATCCAGAAGACTTCCCGTGGAAAAAAGATTCCATGGCACCAAAAATAGTTTTGAGCTTTAGTAATTTTTCTCTTGTTAGGTTTTCTAGTACTGTGATTTTTTCAGTCGCATACTTATCATAAATTGCAGCAACTAAGGCACCACTACTTCCTACACCGTATCCTTGAGGAATACTAGAATCAAAGTACATCCCTTTTTCTAAATCTTGCGTAAGGCGGTCTATATCAAAATGCACAGATACATCATCCGACTGAGAAAGAACGGATAAGTGATCTGCAAATTTCTTTAACTTGGCATTGGAGTCTACTGCGGCTGGTGATGTATGATCATCTGTTTTTAGGGCTCCGTTGTAAAAGTTATAAGGGATAGAGAGTCCTTTTGAATCTTTGATGATTCCATATTCTCCAAACAGGAGAATTTTAGAATAAAATAAGGGACCTTTCATAGGCTTCATTAACTAGATAAATACAAATTTACAATTTTTTTGCTCCACGACCCACGCAATCATGAATATAGTGCTTGTTTTGGCAAAACTTTGACAATTCGTTTTCTATAAATTCCTGTACGTTTTGTTGTTCTGCCTTAGGATATAAGACGTGTACATTGGCACCGGCATCTAGGGTAAAACATACTTTTGACTCTGTCGTTTCTCTGTAGTCCCAAATACGCTGTATAATCTCTAAGGTATTGGGCTTCATCAAAATAAAATACGGATGACTGGTCATCATCATGGCATGCAAGGTGAGTGCTTCACTTTCAACAAGGGCTATAAACGCATCTAGATCTCCAGATTGTAACACGGTTTTTAACTGGACCAAGTTGTCGTGGGCTTGGGTAAATCTCGCTTTCGCGAAAGCGTGCCCATGCATCAACCCGTGTCCTACGGTGCTACTTACTTGTTTTTCACCTTTATCAACGAGTAAAATGGTGTCTTGATAGTCTTCAAAATGAGGATGCACCTCATAGGGATACGAAGTTCCGTACAAATCACTACTATGTTCTATACCATCATGTTTACCCCAAACAATAAGCGGACCTTCAAGGCTACGGCAGGCACTTCCTGAACCTAATCGAGACAAGAAAGATGCTTTTTGCATAAAATACACATCGGTCATCTCAGGTTGAAGTACTCGCTCCATATCCATAATACATAAAGACAACGCACTCATACCTGAGGCAGAAGAGGCAATTCCTGAACTGTGAGGAAAGGAATTGGATGTTTCTATCTTAAAATGATACTTGCTTATGAAAGGCACGTAAGTTTCAATACGTTTAAAAAAACTAGCAATTTTAGGTTCAAAACCTTCTTCTTTTTGACCGTCAAGATATACTTCAAAATCAAACCCTTGAGTTTCTTTAGGCGTATAATGCAAGGTGGTGGTGGTGTGACAATTACTTAGCGTAAAGCTGATACTCGCATTTTGTGGTAATTGCGCTCCGTGTTTTCCCCAATATTTCACTAAGGCAATATTACTAGGAGATTGCCAGCTCACAGACCCAGCTGATACCAATGCGGCATCTGAGTTGAAAAGAAAAGAATCTTCAGACATAAACAAATTCAAGTTTTGGCAAAGATACCTTTTGTCTTTCTATTATTATAATGGAAGCGTTTGGGAGTTTTTTTTTAAATTGGTTGTGTGAAATGTACATAAACATTATTCATTTTTACCAAATAACCAAACCAAAAACGTACCCCATGAAAAAACGCCTCTTTGTCAAAATTCTCGTTGCTGTTGTATTTTGTCTGTCCATAGGTGGAATTGGAGCTATTGCAACACAGTCTAGTATGGCAGATTGGTATGTTACCATTAACAAGCCTTCATTTAATCCGCCTAATTGGATTTTTGGTCCTGTGTGGACAGTCCTATACATTATGATGGGTATTGCAGTTGCCTTGGTTTGGCATAAAGGATTTTATCACAAATGGGTGCAAACGGCGCTCTATCACTTCGGATTTCAGCTCATTTTAAATGCGATGTGGAGTATTATATTCTTTGGAATGCGCCAACCAGGTTGGGCTTTAATTGAGATTAGCATTTTGTTTGTCATTATATTACTTACGATCAAATGGTTTAAAGTGGTGGACAAGCTTGCCGCTTATTTATTGATCCCATATGCCTGTTGGGTGGCGTTTGCGACGATCCTCAACTTTGAGATTTGGCGATTGAATTAATTTCTATTTGAATGTTTTTTTAAGCTTTCGCGAAAGCAAAAAAAATAAAACTTCAATTTAAAATCCTTTTGTATAATCACTTACTTGCAATGGCCTGTGCAATCATATACCCACCAGTCCAAGCGTTTTGAAAATTAAATCCACCAGTAATGGCATCTATATTAAGGACTTCACCTGCGAGATATAGATGTTGGTGTATTTTACTTTCAAACGTTTTAAAGTTAAGCTCCTTAAGATCTACACCGCCCGCAGTCACAAACTCTTCTTTAAACGTACTTTTTCCTTTGATTTCGAATAGTCCCTCTGTGAGTTCGTTACTTAAGGACAGCAATTGATTTTTTGTAAGATCTGCCCATTTCGTAACTTCTGCAATCCTAGAAGCTGTCAATAAACTTTGCCAAAGTCTTTTAGGGATATCGAATTGTGCGTAGGTATATGGTGATTGTTTGGCGTACTTCTGTTTGAATACTAGCAGTTTTTCTAATACATCTTGTGAAGTATCATACAATAACCAATTCACTTTAATCGTAAAATGATAGTTCATGGCTGCCAATTCTCTTGCACCCCATGCAGAAAGTTTTAAGATTCCGGGACCACTCAGCCCCCAATGCGTTATAAGTAAAGACCCTTCTGATTGTAATTTTGTACCCACAATTTCAACAGACGCCTCTTTAGACAATCCCATGAGGTCTTTAATCCGGGTATCCTTACTATTAAATGTAAACAAGGATGGAACTGCGGGTGTAATGGTATGATCGAGATGCTCTAGAAGCTTCCACACTTTTGGATTACTCCCTGTCGCGATAACAAGCGAGTCACATGTGAAATTATTTTTAGAAGTTTCTAAAAACCAACCAACCCCTTGTTTTTTAATTTTTTGAACTGAATGATTTGTACAGATCTCAATACCATGATGATTGGCTTCTTTTAAGAAACAATCGATAATGGTTGCTGAAGAGTTAGAAACAGGGAACATACGACCGTCTTCTTCTATTTTGAGATCTACGCCTCGCTCTTCAAACCAAGCGATGGTATCTCCTGTCATAAAAGTGTGGAAAGGGCCTAAGAGTTCTTTTTCTCCACGAGGATACTTCTTTGACAATTCTTTTGGAACAAACTCTGCATGTGTGACATTGCATCTACCCCCACCAGAGATACGAACTTTCGTCAATACGTCTTTTCCTCTTTCTAAAATTAAAATAGAAGCATTAGGACAAGAAATAGCACAATTGATAGCTGTAAAAAATCCAGCAGCTCCGCCTCCTACAATAATGATATTTTTATGTGTGGGTGTAGTTTCCAAAAATTTATTTTGATGCAAATATACTTTTGAATTAATGAAGAATATAGTAGTATCCCTTTTTAAAAATGAATATATTTTTGATCGGGCTTCACATCTAATTACATTTTAATGTTTTTTTCAAAAATCGATAATTGATTACACTTTTGAGAATTAGCCGTAATTATTTTTACCAACTTATCAAAAAAAACACACATAATTTACCATAAAACTAGTCAGAAAGCCTTTTAAACACGAAAACGTTTTCGTAACTTTAACGCTATATTCTTATTGTGTTAACGTAAATTTTACATAAATTAGGCGCTTATAAAGTGAATAAAACACTAAATTTTAAAAACTAAGCAAACTAATTTTAAACAAGAATCTTATGAAGAAAGTATTACTTAAAAGTATGCTGCTGTTTGTCGCGGTTCTCTTTGCGGGAATTTCAACTGCCCAGACAGTCTCTGGAACAGTGACTGAGGAGAGTGGTCCTCTACCGGGTGCAAACGTAATTGTAAAAGGTACACAAAATGGTGCTACCACCGACTTTGATGGTAACTACACTCTCAATAATGTAGCAAGTGATGCTATCCTCGTATTTAGTTATGTTGGATATACTACACAAGAAGTTGCTGTTGGAGGAAGAACTACAATAAATGTAGCGTTAGCTACAGACAACGCTTTAGACGAAGTAGTTGTAATTGGTTATGGTACGACTACGATTAAAGACGCAACAGGATCTGTTTCTGTTGTAAAGGCAGAAGACTTTAACCAAGGGGTTATTGCTTCTCCAGAACAATTAATTCAAGGTAAGACAGCTGGGGTTCAGATTTCAGAATCATCTGGAGAGCCTGGAGCAGGAATTGCTGTAAATATTAGAGGTACAAACTCTATCCGTTCTGGAAACAATCCATTATTTGTAATTGATGGTGTACCATTAACTACAGACACAGCACCAGCAGCCGGAGATATTGCTTTTGGAGGAGGTGCTGCTCGTAACCCACTCAGTTTCTTAAACCCTAACGATATTGAAAGTATCAACGTATTAAAAGATGCATCAGCAACCGCTATATATGGTTCTCGTGGTGCAAACGGGGTTATCATCATCCAAACAAAAGGAGGTAGAGGAAACTCAAAAGGTACATGGGAACTAAATTCCTCTGTAAGTGTTTCAACAACAGCAGACAGATACGATCTATTGAACAGAGATGAATTTTTAACTGCGTTACCAGACTTTGGAGGTAATGTATCTGAAATTAATCAGGGAAGTTCTACAGATTTTCAAGATGTGATCTTCAGAACGGCTTATTCTAGAAGAACAGATTTAAGTTACTCTAAAAGCTACACAGGAGGTAATGTAAGAACTTCTCTTGCATATAGCAACCAATTAGGTGTAGTAGAGAGTGCTGGTCAAGAACGTCTTACGGGTCGTTTGAATGCACAGCATAAATTTTTTGATGATAAATTAACTTTAGCATTCCAAGGGTCTTTCTCTAGAGTAAATGACGATTTTGCCCCAATAAGTGGTACAGCAGGTTCAACAGGAGATTTAATAGGAGCTGCGATTACAACAAATCCTACTTTTCCAAATGACGTAGATCTTGATTTTACTGGAAACTTATTAAACCCTGCTAACTTATTAGAATACTATCAAGGTAGATCTAACTCAGAAAGATTCTTAGCAAACTTATCTGCAGATTATAAAATCACAGAAGATTTTAGTGCTAAAGTAACAGTAGGTTATGATAACTTTCAATCAGAAACAACAACGGTTTTCGCTCCTTTAGTTAGAGGAATTAACAGAGTGTCTGATAATGGTCAGGGATCATTTAGCACTTTTGATCAAGAGAACTCACTTTTAGAAGCTACCTTAAATTATAAGAAAGAATTTGGAAAGTCTAAATTAGACATATTAGGAGGTTTTTCTTACCAAGAATTTGCAAGAGACGGAATCAATGCAGGAGGTTGGGGATTCAATACCAATAGCCTTGATCAGATGGCTAGCCTATTAAAGAACCAATATTTTGCTGTTGCCAATACCATACAAGGGGATTTCCAACAATTTGCATATGATGCAAATGGTGGAGCTTTCATCAATAGACTTTTATTTGCTGAGAATGATACAGCGACTGAAGCATTACCAAATGGATTTACAAGAAATATACGTTCTTTCTTCGGTGATACGTTTGATAACACAGATGAACTTCAATCGTTTTTTGTAAGAGGTAATTACACATATGATAATAAATACTTATTTACAGCTACTGTAAGAGCGGATGGTTCTTCAACGTTTGGACCTTCTAACCAATATGGATATTTCCCTTCAGGAGCATTTGCTTGGCAATTAAGTGAAGAAGATTTTGTTGGAGACAATGTATCTACATTAAAACTTCGTGTAGGTGCAGGACTTGTCGGTAACCAACAAGGGTTAGGATACGCACAGTTTTTAAGAAGAACTCGTTTTGGAGGATTAGGTATTAGTGATAATGGATCTATCAACAACCCAGGTACCGTTTTTGTTGGAAATAACAATGAAGAATTAAAATGGGAGCAAACATTTGATCTTAACTTTGGAGTTGATTTCGGATTTAATAATGATCGTTTCAACGGTAGTTTTAACTTGTACCGTAGAGAAACCAATGACTTATTATTAAACAGAACAATTGCTGCTCCTGGAGTACAAGGAATTACAGCAATCTTCCAAAATCTTGAAGATGGTACCGTATTAAACCAAGGTGCTGAACTTTTAGTAAATTATGATTGGGTGAACACAGATGATTTTAGCTTCTCTACTTCATTCAACATCTCGTATAACTTTAATGAAGTACAGGACACGAATCAAGTAATTGATACGGGTGCTATTAATGGTAACGGACTAACAGGAGCGTTTGCACAACGTCTACAAGCGGGTCAACCATTATTTTCTTTCTTTATGGCAGAATTTACAGGATTTGATGCTAATGGATTCCCTACCTATAGAGATGTAGATGGAAACGGTATTGGTGATCCAGATGCTGATAAATTCTTCGTAGGAGAAGATGCACTTCCAGATTTTAACGCTGGTTTATCATTAAATGCTTCTTACAAGAGATTTGATCTTTCTGCGTATTTTGCTGGACAGTTTGGATTCTCTGTATACAACGCCACTGCAAATGCATTCTTTACTGCAGGAGGGATCGGAATTGCTAAAAACGTTACACAAGCTGCTATTACAAGCGGTGAAGATGCGGCAGCAACAACAGCAGTATCTACAAGATTCTTAGAATCTGGAGACTTTGTTCGTTTACAATCTGCATCTCTAGGATATAACTGGCCAATGAGTGGTGAAGGATTATTTGATTCTCTACGCCTATCTATTACTGGACAAAACTTATTCTTAATCACTGACTACAGTGGTTTAGATCCAGAAGTAGGTATTAACACTGGAAATATTAATGCTGAAGCGATTCCAACCGCTGGAATTGATTACTCAGCTTTCCCAAGAGCTCGTACAGTAACTTTAGGTGTTAATGCAAGATTTTAATTAAAAAATGAAAACTATGAAACACACAAAAATTAACATGAAGTCATCCAAACTCCTTTTAGGGGCACTGGCTTTGACCTTTGCCGTATCCTGTACGGATCTAGAGGTAGAACAAACAGAGTCTATTAACACAGAAGCTTTTAACGGTGTTGTTGATCCTGCTACATTCATAGACGGGGTTTATAACAGTCTTAATGGTCAAGTAGGAGATCAAGCAAATTTATTCGCCTTGAGTGAAGTAACGACTGATGCAGCGTTGATCCCGACACGTGGATCTGACTGGGGAGATAATGGAATCTGGAGACAATTACACCAGCATGATTGGAGAAATGATCATACGTTCATCACAAATGTATGGAACCAATGGAATGGTACTCACTTTGCGGGAGCACAGTTATTATCGCCATTAACAACCTTAACTAATGAACAATTGGGAGATGCTTCTTTCTTAAGAGCCTATGGAATGTTTGTGATATTAGATAACTTTGGTCAAATTCCTGTACGTGATCCTGAAGCGTCTTTATTAGTAGACCCTGAAGTATTAAGTGGACAAGCAGCGGTTGATCAAATCGTAGCTGACCTTAATGTAGCTATTGCTAATCTACCTGCGTTAGCGCCTGGATCTGGCATCGGAGATAACACTTCTGCACATGCAAGAGGTTCTAAAGCAGCGGCTCGTTTATTGCTTGCAAAAGTATTATTAAACAAGCACATTTACCTTGGTACATCACCTGATAGTGCAGATATGAACCAAGTAATTTCTTTAGTTAATGATATCGAAGCAGAAGGATATGGTTTAGTAGATGGGTACTTTGATATTTTCAGAAACGACTTAGACAATGAGACCATCTGGTTCTTACCTACTGCTGTAGGAAACAGAATTTGGAATGGATTACACTACAACATGGCCCCAGAAATTGCTGGAGGTGGTTGGAATGGATTCTCAACATTAGCTGAATATTATGACTTATTTGAAGGTGATGCGAATATCAACGAACCTGGAAGTGGTCAAGAAGAGCGTCGTGGATTTGTACCAACTGAAGGAGTTCCATTTACAGGAGCGCCAGGAACGACAGAATCAGGGAACTTCCCAGGTTTTGAAGCTGGATCTAATATTGGATTTGGTTTCTTAATTGGACAACAATATGAAATCGATGGAACTCCACTACAAGATCGTCCAGGAAACCCATTATTTTTCACAAGAGATTTTGTAGATGGTGATGGTAACTCTAACCTTATCAACAACAATGAAGTTACTGGAATCCGTCTTCAGAAATACAACCCTCGTTATGGAGGATTTACTGAACACGAAATCGTATTCAGATTCTCAGATGCATATCTAATGAGAGCAGAAGCTAGACTTCGTAGTGGTGGAGATGCTACTGCAGACGTAAATGCTTTACGTGTTCTTAGAGGTGCTGCTCCATTAGGAACAGTAACTGAACAAGATATCTTAGATGAAAGAGGACGTGAATTATATGCAGAATTATGGAGAAGAAATGATATGATTCGTTTCGGACAATACACAAGAAACTGGGAGCTTAAGAGCCCTGGAGCTGTAGGAGATGCTAACCTAAACTTGTTCCCAATACCAGCAAGTCAGGTGATCTTAAATCCTAATTTAACACAGAATCCAGGTTATTAAACCTAAACTTTGAATTAAGCTTAAAAAGAGGGTTGTTTTTCAACCCTCTTTTTTATTAGTGAAACGCTATTTTGAAAAGTCCGAAGGACGGATTTAAAACAGCTAGTTGAACCTACCTATGCCGGCAGGCAGGCTAATCCTGCTTTTCCAGCGGGATATATACAAATTACTAAAACATTTCATTGAAATCTATTATCTCAAAATGACTTAGGAAATAGAAAATATAATCACTGAGTATCCAGTAGAAAGGTTTTATATCATCTATTAACTAAAATTAATTTTTTACCTCCAAAATTTATCCTAAGTTTTAGCAACTTTTATTATTCTTTTTCTTTTAGTAAACTTGCATTTTAAACACACATTGAAACTCTTATTTGTCATAGTCGTTAGCTCCCTATTCTTTATATCTTGTAAAGAAGAAATAAAGCATCAACTAACATTTGTTGAAGCTACACATACGGGTATTTCCTTTTCCAACAATATCCAAAACCAAACTGAACTCAATATTTTAAACTACCTCTATTTCTATAATGGAGCAGGAACTGCCATCGCCGATTTTAATAATGACGGACTAAATGATATTTATTTCACCTCAAATCAACAAGCAGATCAATTATACATCAATAAAGGAAAGTTGCAATTTGAGAACAGCACCGCTAGTTCAGGAATTACTAATGATCAAGGATGGACTACAGGTGTTACCACAGTAGACATTAATAATGATGGACGTATTGACATCTACATCTCCAAAGTAAGCGGTCATCTTGATCTAAAGGGATCAAATCTTTTATATGTTAATCAAGGAAACGACTCCTCTGGAATCCCTCAATTTAAAGAACAAGCCAAAGACTACGGACTAGCATTGGAAGGGTTAGCCTCACAAGCTACCTTTTTTGATTACGATCTTGATGGAGATCTTGATGTTTTTATGTTGAATCACTCCTTATACCCTAACAGCAATTACGGCAAAGGAGCCTTACGAAAACAAAAAGACACCCTTTACGGAGATAAACTATTAGAAAACCAAAATGGACAATTTGTAGATGCTACAGATACTTCCAGAATTTTTCAGAGCAGAATAGGATACGGACTTGGTATCTCTGTTGCAGATGTGAATGATGATGGCTACCCAGATATCTACATAGGCAATGATTTCTTTGAAAACGATTACCTCTACATCAATCAAAAAAACAAAACATTTATTGAAGTAAATTCTACGGAATCTACCTTAGGTCATAGTTCGCATTTTTCTATGGGAAATGCGATTTCAGACATCAATAATGATGGGCTTCCAGATATTATGTCCCTTGACATGTTACCAGAGGATTTACACACCTTAAAAGTCTCTGGAGCCGAATACAACTACCCCATCTTTCAAAACCAACTTCGTAATGGGTATGAACCCCAGTTCATGCAAAATACATTACATCTTAATCTAGGAAATGACACCTATACAGAAACAGCCTTCTTAAGTGGTATCTCTGCTACTGAGTGGTCTTGGTCTCCCCTCGTTGCAGATTTTGATAATGACGGATACAAAGACATCTATATCACCAATGGGATCCAAGGCGCTACCAATGACATGGATTTTGTGAATTTTATTTCTAACGAAAAAATTCAGAAAAAACTCGGAAAAGGAATGAGCTCAGAAGAACTTCTTTTTATTGATGAACTCCCTGAGAAAAAAACAATCAATTACTTTTTTAAAAACACAGGAAACGCTCAATTTAAAGACGTAAGTGACCAATGGCAGGTACCACAAACCTCTTTTAGTAATGGCGCTAGCTATGCAGATCTTGACAATGATGGAGATCTAGACCTTGTCGTTAATAATGTAAATCAAAACGCATTTATTTTAGAGAATACAACCCGTAAAGACTCCTCTGCAACGCATTATTTAAAAATCGACTTTAAAGGAAGTGATCAAAACACACAAGGGATTGGTGCCAAGGTTGCTGTATACACCAAAGAACAACAACAGTTTTTCCAAAATTATACTACGCAAGGATACTTATCAGCAAGTCCTGCAAGTGTATTAGCAGGAATAGGCACGTATCAGCAAGTAGATTCTTTACGTGTGATTTGGCCAGATGGAAAGTATCAAATCCTTAAAAACATAAAAGCAGATCAACAACTAGTGTTAGACTATCAAAATGCTTCAGAGGCCCCCTATGACTTTAAAAAAAACACAGCTACTTCGCTACTATCAGTCGCGCCTACTCCCATTAATTTTGTGCATAAAGACGCTACGTCTATAGAGTTCAGTCGATCACCGCTTATTCCGTATGCAACAACCAATTTAGGACCCTATATCACCACAGGTGATTTGAATAACGACCAAAAGGAAGACATTGTCACCTTAGGAGCCAAAGGACAACCCTCTCAAATTTGGTTGCAAGACGAAGCAGGTGGTTTTCAGGAACGCTCCTTACCAGATGCCAAAGACACAAAAATCAATGAAGATACGCATGCCCTTATTTTTGATGCCAATGGCGATCAACAAAATGATTTACTCATTGTAAGTGGCGGCAACGAATTCAAAAGAGGAAAACCACTAACCCCTAGATTATACATCACCTCACAAGACTCCCTCCAAAGAGACCAAGAGCAGTTTAAAGACCTTTTTATCAATGCCTCAAAAGTAACTGCGGTAGATCTAGACAAGGATGGAGATTTAGATCTGTGTATTACTGCCAATGTCGTTCCGCATCAATTTGGGCTAACACCCACACAATACCTATTCAAAAATGACGGAAAAGGGCATTTTGAAGACATCACAGCAAGTTATGCAAAAGACTTTCAGCAGATCGGAAATGTCTATGATATCAGCTGGCAGGACCTAAATCAAGACGGCTATCCTGATGCGATTGTCGTAGGACACTGGATGCCTATCTCTATTTTTATAAACGATGGCATTTCCCTTAGGCTACAAAAAAACAAAGGCTTACAGAACACCCACGGATGGTGGAACACCCTAAAAGTAGCCGATTTTGATAACGATGGCGACCTAGACATTATCGCAGGGAACTGGGGGCTCAACACTCGATTGCAACCCACACTTGAAGAACCCGTCACTTTATATCGTAACGATTTTGACGACAATAATCAAATCGATCCTATCGTTACCTATTATTACCAAGGCACAGAAACCACCATTGCGACGAAAGATGAACTCGTCAAACAGATCCCTTTGATTAATAAAAGGTTTCTATCCTATAACGCTTTCGCGAAAGCGGAATTAGAAGAACTCCTTGGCAAAAAGAAACTCCAATCATCAGATAAGAAACAAGCCTATCTCTTTGCCTCGACCTATTTTGAAAACAAAGGAAACAACATCTTTGAAGCGCATGAACTGCCCTTTTTAGCACAAGTATCAACAGTTCAGGATATGTTGGTGGAAGATGTGGATGAAGATGGGTTTTTAGATGTCATTTTGGTAGGGAATACCTATGAAATAAGTACCCAATTAGGTAGGCTAGATGGGTCACATGGCGTATTTTTGAAAAACGATACAAAAGGAGGTTTTACAGCACTTTCAAATCAGAATTATGATATTAACGGGGCTTCCCGAAGTATCCGAAAAATTAAAATAAAAGATCAAATTTTTTATGTAGTAGGTCGTAATAACAACACGCCACTATTCTTAAAAAAAGAGAAGTAATCGTATATGCAAATTAAATTCACATACCAAACCATTCTCGGAGCTATCCTCGCTCTATGTATTACAGCGTGTACTTCGACCACCGAAGAGTCCAAGGAAGAGACAACAGCAAAAGAAAACACCCTATTTACCCTCCTTTCTAAGGAAGAGACAGGTATTGACTTTGTCAATTCCATAGAAAATCAAAAAGATTTTAATATTTTCAAGTACCGCAATTTCTACAATGGTGGTGGCGTGGCGATAGGTGATATTAATAATGATGGATTGGCTGATATTTTCCTAACCGCCAACATGGAAAAAAACAAACTCTATCTGAATAAAGGTGACTTTACTTTTGAAGACATTTCTGAAAAAGCAGGGATTGAAGGAAATAAACCCTGGTCTACAGGCGTCACCATGGCAGATGTCAATGCTGATGGTTTATTAGACATCTATGTAAGTAATGCAGGGAATTTTGAAGCCGATAATCACGACAACAATTTATACATCAATAATGGAGACTTAACCTTTACAGAAAAAGCAAAGGAATACAATCTTGCCACCTCTGGATTTTCGACCCATGCTTCTTTCTTTGATTATGATAAGGACGGCGACCTCGATGTATATATTTTGAATAATAGCAATGTACCCGTAAGCAGCTTAGGAAATAAAGGACAACGAGATAAGCGCGCACAAGATTGGGAAAATGTAGATAGTGATTTTAGAGGCGTCGGTGATTTATTAATGCGCAATGACAATGGTGTTTTTACTGATGTCAGTGACGAGGCAGGTATTTATGGCTCTCTGATTGGCTTTGGACTCGGCGTAATGGTGACAGATATCAATCAGGATTTGTATCCAGATATTTACATCTCCAATGACTTTTTTGAACGTGATTACTTATACATTAACAATCAAGATGGAACCTTTACCGAAGAAATAAAAAAATGGACCTCTCACCTATCACTTTCGGCGATGGGGGTTGATATTTCAGATATTAATAATGACGGTCTTCAAGATATTTTTATCACAGATATGCTTCCTGATGGGGAAGAACGGGTGAAATCTGTGATGGAATTTGATGGCTACAATGTCTACAAAAGAAAACAACGCAACGATTTCTATCAGCAGTTTATCCAAAACACTCTACAAATCAATAACGGAAATGGCACCTTCTCTGAAGTCGCATACCACAGTGGTGTAGAAGCCACCGATTGGAGTTGGTCAGGACTCGTATTTGACATGGATAATGATGGCTTCCGTGATATTTATGTCACTAATGGAATCAACCATGACCTTACGGATTTAGATTTTGTTGATTTCTTTGCCAATGAAATTATTCAAAGTAAAGCCACTGGAGAAACGAGAGTATTAGACACGATTATTAACAAAATGCCTGTCAAACCTCTCTCTAATTATGCCTACCAAAATCAAGGCGATATTACCTTTCAAAACAAAGCCAAAGATTGGGGACTCGAAATCTTAAGCATGTCCAATGGTGCTGCTTATGGAGATTTAGATAATGACGGAGATCTAGATCTTGTTGTGAATAATGTGAATATGGGCTCCTTTATTTTCAGAAATAATGCAGAAAAAGAAACGGATCACAACTATATCAAATTAAAATTTAAAGGCGCTGAGAAAAACCCGTTTGCAGTAGGCACGACGGTACGTTTGTATCACTCAGGGCAAACGTATATTCAAGAACTTATTCCTTCGAGAGGATTCCAGTCTTCTATGGAACACCCGATGACGATTGGTTTGGGAGCATCTCAAAAAATAGATTCGTTGCGTGTCATTTGGTCTAATGATAAAACACAGCTTTTTGAAAACGTAACAGTTAATCAAACGCTTTCATTACAAATTACTGATGCAACAGCTACATATAAAGCTCCTGCACCAAAAAAAATAAAAACACTCTTCAACGAAGTCGAAAATAATAACCTCACGGCTCACAAAGAAAATGAGTATAGCGATTTTGATTACGAAGGATTGATCGCTAAAAAGATCTCACAAGAGGGACCATCACTAGCGATTGGAGATGTAAATGGCGATGGTAATGAAGATATCTACATCGGTGGTGCCAAAGGACAAGCGGGCACCCTATACTTCCACAAAGGAAATGGTATTTTATCGCAGGCTCCCAATACAAAAGCTTTTAAAGCTGATGCTAAATATGAAGACTCCGCAGCGGCATTTTTTGATGCCGATGGTGATGGAGACTTAGATCTGATGGTCGGCTCTGGTGGTAATGAAGCGACGGTCAAAGAAGACTATAGCCTTCGGTTGTATTTGAATGATGGCAAGGGCGCTTTCGCGAAAGCAACACAAACCATACCTTCCGCCTACCAAAACATGTCAGTAGTAGCTCCCTATGATTTTGACCAAGATGGCGATATGGACGTATTTGTCGGCTCTCGAAGTGTGATTGCCGTGTACGGAATTGATCCAGAACAGCTATTCCTTGAAAACAGAGGAAACGGCGAATTTACCAATGCCACAGAACGCATTGCCTACCCGCTTAAAGATGCAGGTATGGTTACCGATGCAGTTTGGGCAGACATGGACCAAGATGGTAAAAAAGATCTAGTAGTGACTTCAGAATGGGGCACTACCAAAATCTATAAAAATAATGGCAGACGCCTCACTGCTATGAAAAATAGCCTTGATGACCTGCATGGGTGGTGGAATACCGTAGAAGCTTCCGATCTTGACAATGATGGAGATATTGATCTTGTCCTAGGAAACGAAGGCACCAATATTCATTACAAACCCGAAGAAGGTGCGCCGATGAAAATGTATATCAATGATTTTGATAGTAACGGAACCATAGAACAAATCACCACCTTCCACAAAGACGGAAAAGACTATCCATTGCATCAAAAGAAAGAATTAACAGGACAATTGGTATCGCTTAAAAAGCAAAATATCAAAGCCTCCGACTATGCAAAACGATCGATTGATGAATTATTTCCAAAAGAGGTGATTGACATTTCTATAGTAAAGCAGGTCCAAACATCGGCTTCTGTGATTGCGATTAATGAAGGAAACGGGGTTTTTAAAATACAAGAACTTCCTACACGTGTACAATTATCCTGTGTATGTGGGATCGCATGTACCGACATCAACAACGACGGAAATATTGACCTTGTGATGGGCGGTAATAATTTTGAATTCAAACCTCAATACTCCCAATTAGATGCCAGCAGCGGAAATGTATTACTAGGAGATGGGAAATTAGGATTTACCTGGCAAGACTATAACACCAGCGGTTTTGAAGTACGTGAAGAGATCAAACACCTCTCGACCTTTAAAGACCGTAACGGAAATACCTTCTTGATTGCGGCGATCAATAATGAAAAACCCAAAGTGTATCATGCCGGTAAATAGACCTATCGTATTTCTTGGTGTGCTCTTTCTCCTTTTGGGTTGTTCAGAGAAAGATACCTTATTTAAAAACCCATCGGCAGAAGAGACGGGGCTTACTTTTGAAAATACGCTGACTGAAAGTGATGATTTTAACATCATAGACTACCTCTATTTTTACAATGGTGGCGGACTTGCCATCGGCGACATTAATGGCGATACGCTTTCGGATATTTTCATTTCTGGAAATCAGGTAAAAAACAAACTCTACCTCAACAAAGGGAATCTTACTTTTGAAGATATTAGTGATACCGCAGGGGTTGGCGGGAATAGTACATGGAATACAGGTGCGGTCATGGGGGACGTGAATGGTGACGGACTCCTAGATATTTACGTCTGTGCGGTGGTGGGAATTAATGGTTTTGATGGCCACAACGAATTATACATCAATAATGGCAATGCTACGTTTACAGAAAGTGCTGCTGCCTACGGACTCGATCTCGATACCTACAGCTCTAATGCGGCATTTTTAGATTATGATTTGGATGGTGATTTGGATATCTATATCCTCAATCATGCCGTACACACTCAAGAATCCTATGGGAAGTCTTCCTTACGCTTTAAGCGAAATTATGAAACCGGAGACCGGCTCATGCGAAATGAAGGAGGTACATTTACCGATGTCAGCGAAGAAGCAGGTATTCTAGGGGGCATCAATAGCTACGGATTAGGAATTGCTGTTGCCGATTTTAACCAAGATGGCTGGCCCGATATTTACATCGGCAATGATTTTCACGAAGACGATTATTACTATTTGAATACAGGAGAAGGCAGCTTTCGCGAAAGCTTAAAAGACTACTTTGGACACACCTCACGCTTTTCTATGGGAAGTGATGTTGCTGATATTAATAGCGACGGTTGGCCTGATATGATTTCGTTAGACATGCTTCCCGAAGATGAAAAGGTGTTGAAATCCTCTGAAGGAGATGATAATATCCAAACCCAAAAATTACGTATTGACCGTTTTGGATACCACTACCAGTTTACACGAAATATGCTGTATGTCAACCAAAAAGGATATGATTATCAAGAAACTGCCCTGTTGAGTGGTATCGCCGCAACGGACTGGAGTTGGAGTGCCCTCTTTGCCGATTTTGACCAGGATAGTTCGCAAGATTTATTTATCTCTAACGGGATTCCAAAGCGTCCCAATGACCTCGATTACATCCGGTTTATCTCGAGTGATCAGATTCAAAATACCATAAACAACACCAAACTGATCGACCAAAAAGCATTGGAGCTGATGCCGAAAGGCAATGCGCATAATTACATTTTTAAAGGAAAAGGACAGCTTGCTTTTGAAGATCTTTCTGGTACGTGGATTACAAAAGATACGCTCGTTTCTGGCGCTACAGCCCTCGCCGATTTGGATAATGATGGCGATTTGGATATTGTGACAAACAATATCAATACGACCCCGCAGGTCTATCAAAATACCACCGATGCAACTGCCAACTATCTAAAGATTCAATTTGACTATAAAGACGCTAATAAACTAGGTATAGGCACCAAAGTATTTGCGTATAGTAATGGACACTTACAATACAAAGAACTGTATACGGTACGTGGGTTTCAGGCATCTTCAGAGCCGATCCTTCATTTTGGATTTGGCAACACCCCTACGATTGATTCACTGAAAGTGATTTGGCCTGATCGGACGTCACAAACGCTTACCAATGTTGCGGTAAACCAAACGCTTGTGATTTCGCCGAAAGGCAATACCCCTTTTAACTACGACACGTTACAACCTGTTCGCAAAAAGCTGTTTGAAAAGGTAGATGACAATCTTGGGATTGATTTTACACATACAGAAGACCGTTACATTGATTTTAACCGTCAGAAATTGATTCCGTATCAGGTCTCAGATCGTGGGCCTGCGGTGGCTATTGGAGACATTAATGGTGATCAAAAAGACGATATTTATTTTGGGAGCTCTAAGTATATGCCATCTAAAATTTATCTAGCCGATAGCGCTGGATTTACAGAAGCTCCTTATCTAGACATCACCAAAAAAACAATCACAGAAGATGTGGTTGCCACCCTACAAGATTTTAATCAAGATGGTCGTGCCGATCTTTTTATAGGCACAGGCGGCGCCGATTTTGATAACGAGGCACTCCCACTCAAAGATCTGTATTTTACCGCAAAAGACACTACATTTGTGCAACAGCAACTTCCAGAAAGCTTTCAAAATGCGTCTGTACTTGCCGTGCATGACTATGATACGGATGGAGATTTGGATGTTTTTGTAGGCAATCAAGCCGTGACCAATGACTTTGGACGTCCTTCAGAATCCGTTCTTTTACGCAATGACAACGGGAATTTTACCATAGACACCGCGACGTCTTTTGATAATATTGGCATGATTACCGATGCTGTTTGGAGTGATTTTAATGCAGACGGCGTGAAAGACCTTATTCTTGTGGGGGAATGGATGGCCCCTCAGTTTTATGCCACTATCAATGGAAAACTTAAAAAAGTCACTGTAACCAACGATGATCTCAACGGACTTTGGCAAGCCATACAACCCTATGATATCGATGATGATGGTGATCTGGATTATATCCTTGGCAATTGGGGTGAAAACAGCAAATTTAAAGCGACGCCTAATGCGCCTATGCTAGCCTACTTGGATGATTTTGATGCGAATGGCCAATCGGAAACCATTGTAGCTACTCAAAAGAATGGAGATTATTATCCGCTAATGGGATTGAATGAGTTAGGAAGTCAGATGACGTATCTATTTAAAAAATACACGAGTTATAAAGATTTTAGTGGACAAACGGTAGAAGACATTTTTGGCAAGAAAGCCCTCTCCAAGAGCACCGTATTGAGCGTACATACCTTGAAATCTGGGTATCTTAAAAATGAAGGAGATCGTTTTGTTTTTATGCCTTTCGGCGAAAGCTTACAAACAGCGCCCATCATGGCTTTTACAGCCTACGATTTTGATGGAGATGGCCAAGAAGAGGTACTAGCCGGCGGAAATTACTTTGGCGTAAAGCCTTTTCACGGAAGACTAGATTCTTTCTCTGGGGCATTGCTTAAAAGTGATGGAAGTGTTACATTGGGTCATCTTTTAGGGTTAGATCTCTCACAGAAATCTGTACGACATCTTTCCATCGTATCTCTAGGTACAACTAATTACCTATTGGTTACTTTTAATAATGATAAAGCACAGATATACAAACTACAAAAATAGACGCATGATGACACATACACTGATATCCCGATGTTTTGGAGCGTTACTACTGGTGATTTCCTTTACAGCCTGTGAAGAAAAACCCATGGAGCCTATTGTGATTACCGCTGAAGATTTTCACACCTCGGTCAATAATGTGACCCAAGTGATGATTCATGATATCTTCTCTCCGCCACAAGCAAGCCGAATTTATGCCTACCCAAATGTGGCTGCTTATGAGATTCTGTCAAGTACTAACAACGAATACAACTCGCTAGCGAATCAGCTTACCGACTTTACAGCCATTCCAACACCTACTACCACTGAAAACCTCAACTATGAGCTTGCTGCGCTCGTAGCGCACATAGATTTAAGTAGACGTTTGGTCTTTTCGGAAGATAAAATTACACCTTATAGAGATAGCTTGTACCAACTTTGGAATACAAAAAATCCTACTGAATACACCGTATCTAAAACCTACGGTCTTGCAGTAGCCGATCATGTGGCAGCGTGGATGGATGGCGACATGTACAAAGAAACGCGTACCATGCCTAAGTTTTCTGTGATCACAGACGACCCTTCCAGATGGCAACCTACCCCGCCTTCCTACGGCGATGGTATCGAACCCCATTGGAATAAAATTCGTCCTTTTGTGATTGACTCGGCATCCCAGTTTAAACCCGTGCCACCGCCTGCCTATTCGATGGATGAGAATTCAGATTTTTACAAAGAACTCAAAGAAGTGTATGACATCAGCGAAAGCATCACTGCCAAAGGAGATGACGCCGAAGAAATTGCCATTGCACAGTTTTGGGATTGTAACCCCTATGTTTCTGTGACGCGCGGACATCTCATGTTTGCGACCAAAAAAATCACCCCTGGTGCACACTGGATTGGGATTGCTAAAATTGCGTCTAGAAATGCAGGGCATGACGTAATGCAAACCATGTACACGTACACAAAAACATCCCTTGCGATTGCCGATGCCTTTATAAGCTGTTGGGATGAAAAATACCGTAGTAATTTGGTACGCCCAGAAACGCTGATTAATGAGCATTTTAATGATAACTGGCAGCCTATTTTACAAACCCCTCCTTTTCCAGAATACGTGAGCGGACACTCGGTAGTTTCTGGAGCTGCGGCAGAAGCACTGACGAGTATTTTTGGCGATGGTTTCTCTTTTATAGATGATACCGAATTACCTTTTGGACTTCCTGTACGAAGCTTCTCATCCTTTAGAGATGCCGCGAGTGAAGCAGCGGTGAGTAGACTGTATGGAGGAATTCATTACCGCGCTGCGGTAGATAACGGATTGGTCCAAGGAAAAAATATTGGTCGATTTGTCAATGCTACCCTCAAAATGAAAGTGAATAAAGATCAAGTTTCAAACTAAGACTTCTATGAAAAAGATCGGACGTATTCTTTTCTTGCTTTTTATGGTAGCTGTTCTTTGGTATCTGTTTATAAAGCCTTATGACTATGTGGTCCGTTTTCCCGCAAAAACAACGGTAGGAACGATTAATCAATCCATTAAATCCTGGTATGCGGGTATTGAAGGTACACAACTCATCGATCAATCTAAGTTTGATGAGCTTACCCAGCAGTTTAACTTTGGCGATTCCATTCATACATACACTTGGAAAATAGAAGCAACTACCGACTCGACTTCTCGGGTAAAAGTCTATATAAAAGATGAAGCTCATAGCCTTGCCAATAAGCTGACGATTCCGTTTTCAACTACTGCCATTGAGAAACGCTCTGAAGCAACAGTGAAAGAATTTTATGATGTGCTTAATTTGCATTTAAAGCGGACGAGAGTAACGGTTAACGGGCAAGATAGCACTAGGGCTACCTATGTGGCGTACGTGCCGTTAAAAGGACAACAAGCCGAAAAAGCAAAAGGGATGATGTATAATTATTCCTTATTAACACAAATCATGCTTCAAGGGGATGTAACGCTTAATGGAACGCCCTTTGTAGAAGTCACTAATTGGAATACAAAAACGGATAGTATCTCGTATAATTTCTGTTTTCCTATTATCAAAAGCGATAGTTTACCTGAGCATCCAGAGATTCGATACAAGCAATACCATAGCCAGAAAGCCCTCAAAGCTACCTATAACGGTAATTATATTACTTCAGATCGCGCTTGGTATGCCTTAGAAACCTACGCCAAAAGCCACAATATTCCCATTGACCTCACCCCTGTCGAAGTTTTTTATAACAACCCAAATATGGGGGGTGACGAACTCCAATGGAAGGCGGAAGTTTTTATGCCGATCAAAGAGTAATGAATTACCTCGATACCCCATACGAGGTATCAAATCCCAAAAAAAGAAAAATACGATGCAGGAATTTGGGAGGTTATATCTTTAGAGATAAAAAGAACGCAAAGCAATGTCCCAACTATTTTTAGATCAACAGTATAAAGAGATTGACTATACAGTGAAAGGATTTACTGCGGGAGAATATGACAACTGTACGTTTACGGATTGCTTATTTCCGGCACTTCATCTTTCCAATACCTCTTTTTTAGAATGTACATTTACTGACTGTAATTTTACCAATACCAAGTTTGGTGGGACAACGCTCAATGATGTCGTTTTTAAAGGATGTAAAATGGTCGGTGCAGATCTCAGTGTTTGCAATGATTTTATGTGGTCTATACACCTAGAGGATTGTGTGATGGATCTTGCCAATTGCTACAAACTCAACCTCACCAAAACTCATTTTAAGGACTGTTCGCTCAAAGAAACCGATTTTACAGAAGCCAATTTATCAGAAGCTGTGTTTTCAAATTGTGATCTTACAAATGCCATTTTTGATCAAACCGATCTTCAAAAAGCAGATTTTAGAACCGCTCAAAATTACACCATAGATCTTGATCGCACTAAGGTAAAAGGTGCCCAGTTTTCTAAAGATGAAGTATACGGATTACTGACTAAGTATGGGGTGAAGATTTCTTAAGAATTTTTTTCTTTATACGCTTTCGCGAAAGCGTACGCATCATCTTTACAACTTTTCGTATTCTATTCATATGCTATATGTAACTATACTAATACATGTTTATTAAGTATAAGTAGTAGTATCAAATAAGAATTTTAATGAAAAAGAAAACTACTGGGCAACATTGCAGGATCATAATTACGAGCAGAAATATCATACCAATCCAATCCAAGTTCTTCTCCGTATTCTTTTCCGCCAAAGGCAAACTTCTCCGCCATGGAGTTAGCATTACTCGTAACTACGTCGTTGTACCCTTTTTGTTGCAATCCAAAGGGATAGTAACTAAGGGTGTTTTTTAAGAGCTTTTGACCTTTTTTGAGTAGGCCTTAGATTCTTAAAACATTTATTGCAATGAACATCCTATTTTAAAGGCAATACAATAGCCTATTGTTTCTGAAATCCATATTTTTTATTCAAACAACATACCGAAAAATTATTTCTTTCTTTTAAAAAATATTCTATACAAATCTTTCCAGGAAGAAATATTATCATCTGCACTTATTTTAAGTAGGTCAGCTTCATATTTTAGAATTGCAGGTATAATAGGTATTGATAATTTGAGTTTTGCACTAGTATTCAATTTAAAAAAATCCTCTTCTTTAATTATCTCCTCTTTAATATCAAGCTTATATTCTTTAACTTTTTCAATAACATAACCTACTAGTTGCTCAGCATCTTTTTTAGTTTTTTCATCTTTATTAACCTCATCAACATCTAATGTATCACGAATTTTAAGAATATTCTCATTAACTTCATTATTACTACTTTTTAAATCACTCAACTTTATACTAATATCTGTAAACTTATTTTCTATAGATTCAGAAATATATTTAAGTTGTTGTTCAATTTTCTGTTTGTTAAGAATTCCAGATTCAACTATAAGAATTAAAAAATCTTCCTTAATCTCCGTTATATTCTTTTTAGTGTTTTCTATTTCCTTTTGAAATTTCTCCTTTAATTTATCATCTAATTGATCACTCTTCTTTCTCCTATATCGAGCTAACTCTTTATACTGCTCATTTAGTTGCTGTTCAATTTCAATTCGAAATCTGTTAGGGATGTTGTCGTCACTTGAAGCTACTAAATTCTTATTTCTATAATTATTGCTTTCTTCAATTATTTTATTTAATTGATTTACTTCATTTTTACTTAAATAAAAATCAAATATTTTTTCAATGTCATTAAAATAACTTTTATCGTCTAGTATTAGATCAAGATCTATTTCTTCGAATTCACTAAATAATTCAATATTTTTAAAATAAAAGCAAATTACATGATTTGTAGCATTGTAAGAATTATGCTCATCAAATTGTTCTAATGTCCATAAAGGTTTAGATTCTGTATGAGAAATTCTATCAAATAAATGCTCACCATAAGTATTATGATTAACTTGACTTTTATTACTAAGTTTTTCTAAAGATATATAATCAGGTTCATCTATAGATTCTATTTTACCCCATACTTTAAGAGTGTTTTTATTAGAATGAGTAGGGTAATAGGCCAAATATAATGGCATATCTGGTGTAACGTATTTCCCCACACTTCCTAATTTGATATAAACAGATGTCGTATTAGATTTAAAGTTTTCTCTTAATTTATTGAAAGGGAATTTCTCTTTGTTTGAAATTAACACAAACCCTCCAACATTTTTATATGGGAACCTATTCTGATAATCTCTTTCTTTATTTATCCCAGAAAGTGTATCTATTTCTGATTTTTCAAATACTATATATTTAGAAATAATGTCTTTTGATAAGGGAATATCACAAAAATTAAACAGAAAACAATTTTGATCATTTTGATACCCTAGGCTAATTTCGTCTATTTTGGTAAATGAATTATTTTTTGCATAATATTCTTCTAGCAAAATAGCTTTTCTCTTAAAATTAAATTTTGACTCTATATCTTTTAAATAGTTTTTCCCTGTATAAAATTCTAAGTATTTCTTCTTTTTTAATTTTTTTTTTGGCTCACCAATATCATCTAATTCGTCTAAATATTCTACAATTTCAGCTGATTTTCTTTCTGACCCATTTATGTGATCACATTTTAAATACTTGTTAAGTAACCATTTAGTTAGGCTTTCATTGTCATAGGGATCGAAACCATAAATTGGATTAATAGAACAAATTAAATATACGATATCATCATTTTCTTTATATCTACTGTACTGTTTCCCTGATATTATAAAATTATTATCTAAGAATAATTTTATCAGTTCTCGATCTTTGGTATCCTTATTCACTAATTCAGTTACAAGCTTTGGGAATCCTCTTTGTTGAGCATATCCTTTTATATGTTTGATAATTAAATCTTTAATCTTGTATTCAAAATCGGGATATATTTCATTGTCTGGTTGGTCAAAAACAACCAAGTTTTTAATTTCAAGATATGGTGTAAAGGGATTCTTTTTGACAATTGCAGAAGCGCATAAAACATCTGTTCGATAACGGTGTTCAATATAAAAACCTCCAAAAGCAATTCTTCTAAAATTATTTTCTTTAAGGTCAAAAATTGCCTTTTTGATCCAATCTCTGTGATTAGGATAAAATTTTTCCCAATTCTCTATGTCATTTTGATTATGCTCAAGGATTTTATCAAAATGTTTCTTATCGTAAAGCCTTTTTATATGAGTCATTCGATTAAACTACTATACTAAACGAGTTTTAATTCTTTGAATACTAAAATGGTCATTATTAGAAATTCTGTTTCTAAATTCTAGTTCACATTCAGGAGTATTCTTCATCCTGATAGAACTATGCCATTTATGAAAATAACCTAATTTTGGAGTTTTAACAATTACTGGTTTTTCAATTATTTCAATACAATCAGATTCTCCTTTAATACACTCTTCTAGTTTTTCAAAAGAACTTTCTAGTGTGTCATTTTGTCTGATTTTTAATCTGTATTCTTTATGATCCATTTTTGTGTGTTATTGTTGATTAAAAAAGTTGATCTCAAATTTAACTAAAATTTAATAATTGATAAAGCTTTTACTACTGTTATTTAATTGGATAATAGAATGTTAATTATAAATTAAGAGTTTTTCAAAAAACGTGCCCCCGCTAGCGCTCGTTTGCAACGAGTGCCCACAAACATTTAAGCTAGAAATCCTATAGGATCAATCTCAAGTGCTACATCAGGATCATCTGCTATATTTCTAGCGCTTGAGTATTTCCAGTCCACAGGGTTAATTACAAAACCAGAAACAACAGGATTGTTATGAATATAATCTAATTTTTGTTTGATTACTTTTGGGCTCCATAATTCAATAGGTTTATTATGATGTTGCCAAAATTGATATTTAGCAATATTTCCTTTTTTCTTAGCAGCTTGTTCCATCATCCATAACAACCACTCTTTTCTGCTCTCTTGAGGGTTTTCTTGTATACTGGCAATCATTTTCTTGGCAGTAAACTTCTTAAAATCTCTGAGTAATGCACTAGGATTCTCTTGATCATCTCTAAAGATTAAATGTACATGGCTTGGCATAAAACAATAAGCAAATACTTCCATTCCTTTATGTTCTCTGCAATAATCTATACTATCGGCTAATACTTTAAAATATAATTCCCTCGTAAATACATCTATCCAATATACCGTTGCAAAACTTACAAAGTACGCGCCACTCGTATTATAAAACTTGTATTTCCTACTCATTTCCTAAAAATACAAAAAGCCATACGTATGTCACGTATGGCTTTTTATTCTATTATATGATTTCTTACTCTTGACGGCACCCGTCACAGACGAGCGCTAGCGGGGGAATGAGTCTCTAAATTGAGACTCATTCTTCATTTATAATGCTGATAATCAAATATCAAAATATTCAATATCTCAAAAACACCAGTTTACTACCTCACCTATTTTAAACATCACTACCACTAGGATCATACCTTTTAAACTCAATAATGTGTAGACTTATCATTGTTCGATAGATAGTTATGTAGAGCTTAATTAAAGCTCTTATTTTTTTTGATTTAGAATCTCTTAAATGTGCAATTGTTTTTTTATACTCTTCTAAATAATCAATATAACTTAAATAATCATCTAAGAAAAAATCTTGATGGTCAAAACTTGAGATAAGTAAGATTTTAATTTCAGAAAGAATTAACTTTTGTTCACATACAGAATCAATATTAAAAGAATATAGATTCTGAAAATGTGAAAATTTATTAAAACTAATTTTTTCAAAAATTCTTTCTAATGATAAATAGGCTTCAGACTCTTTAGAAAAAAAGTATATATTTTCCTTATCATTTCCAATACAATACATATAATTCATTATTCATTCGGTTTTGTAAATATAACATTCACTTCATCAATTTCATTAGATAATATATTAACATTTGTAAAACCATTCTCCTTAGCCCATTTTCCAGTAATTGTATTAAATGCAGCTTGTTCTGGTGTCATACTTCCTCCCATCCAATCTACATTATCAATAAAAGATTTTAGATTATCAGACATATTACCATTACTATCATATGTCCATAACCCTTCTACTCCAGTAATATCATCTCCAAAAGTCTTTATCGCATCATCAAACATTTCTGTTCCAATACCTTGTCTTTTTAAGTTGCTCGGAACATTAAAGTCTAGTTGTAAAATACCCTTCTCAGATAATACAGCAGAACCTGTAGTAATATCTTTTGATCCACCTTTTACAGTATAGTTGAGTAAATTACCACTTTTCGTACCTGACCTAAAAAGCTTTAAGCTTGATGATGAACTTTTAGTCCCTGCTCTACTTTCTGGAAGTGCAGCAAGCATTACACTAGTGATAACTCTAAATTGAGCTGTTGGATCCCCATTTCTTGCTTGTTTAAAATCTTGATAGCCCATTAAGTTTACAACCATATCACCAAAATAATTACCTGTGATATTTTTTGTTGGCCGAGAACTTGTTCTACTTGAATAATCTCTAGGACTTCCAACAGGAACATCAGGAGACACCCCGCCATTTAATACCCTACTAAGACCTGCAGCAGCATCTTTAAACCATTGTACTAATCCCTCGCAACATCCTTGAGGGCTCATACCATCAGGATCGGTAAAATAAATAGGGTTATCAAACGCATAATTATACGGAGAATGTCTTCTCATTGCTTCTGCAAGTGGGTCAATATTCATCCATCTTCCTAGTGCAGGATCATAGTTACGCGCAGAAATATCATACCAATCCAGTCCAAGTTCTTGTCCGTATTCCTTTCCACCAAACATAAATCGTTCCGCAACATCATTTTTATTCGATGTAACTACGTCATTGTAACCAGAGTGTTCCAATCCAAAGGGATAGTAATGCTTTTCTGAGATGATTTCACTTGAGGGCTGGATAGTACCATCATCATTACTGTCAGCATAGGTAAGTCGTACATTTCCTAAGTGGTCTGTATAGTTAAACGCATATTGAAAGGCTGCACCACCTAGCGTCGTTGAGGGTTCTACATAACCTTCTGGATGCGAAAACAGCTGCAAACTCTCCACTGTCCCATTATCCTCATAGATATAGCCACCTGCATAGGAGGTGGTTTTAGTGATTCCTTGTGAGTTGTCTACGAGCACTTTTGCGAGTTTGATTCCTGTGGCATCATAAATATACGTAATTGTTCCGTTTTGACCTCCTACTTCATTTATAATGATAGTTGTAGGTAAATTTAAATGATTATATACAATACTTGTAATCTTTTTATTTTGATCTGCTGTCAGATTCCCATTCACATCATAGGTATAATCATCTCCAAATCCTACTCCCTCTTTAAATCCTTGGGGATTACTTGATAGATCATCTACGTTTTGTAGTTGATTGCCTACATAAGTGTACGTTAAGTCATCCATGAGTGAAATCGTAGTGGCTCCTGCTTGGTGATCTCTTTTGAGGGTCATTATGTTCCCGTTTTGATCATAGCTTACACCATAGAGTGAAAACGCATCTTTAGTATTAAAATCGATTCCTTTTCCGCTAGATGCCATAGTAATTCTGTTTAACGCATCATAGGTGTACGCATAACTTCTTTCTTGTGAATCTGTGTTGGCTGTACTCCAAACAGTCTGAGCAATATTTCCATTATACAGAGGCGTTGGAGTCATACCTTGTGTAGTATCAAAACCTTCTGTAGTGTCATAATAGAGTTTAAATGTGAATAAATCAACACTACCTCCAAAGCCAACAGGATTGATATCCGTAAGCCATCCTCTTACATTATAGGCATAATCTACTTTTTGAAGACTTGTCGCTGCAGTAGGAGCATATACGCCAAAATTCCGTATTGTTGCACCTTGATCTCGCATTGAGATGTCTCCTACTAAAGAAGGAAAGGATTGTGTCATCGTATGTGTCGCTACCACCGTCCCATTTTGAATAAAAGAAAGTACATTTCCTTGTCTTTGAATGGCAAAATGATCTTCTGCTCCAAAATTAATATACCCTGTAATATAGGTCGTTACGCCTCCTTCACGTATTCGTACGCGATACCTTCCAGGATTATTCCACGCAAATAAGAAACCATAATCAATTTCGTCAGAAGAAGCTGAATTACTAGAATCGTTAAACCCCACCATATAGCGTTTATTGGCAACCACATTTGTAAAAGATAGTATGCCATCACCATCTATTTTTTTTGTAGTAGATAATCCTGCATTATATAAATCTTTAGGACTTATTTTTGTAATCAGTGTCCCATCATTTGACACACTTACATCCACAATATCTTTGTAAGCATTATCAAATAGTTTTCCGCCTACTCGTTTGGACTCTAATTGCCCTAATTCGTCATAAGTATTACTGGCAATCAGTTGTAATGGTTCTGTATTTATTTGTTGTGCTTGAGTAAGTAATCTATCTTGATGATCATACGTATAATAATCTTTAGTAACCATTGTTTGATGTCCTGTTTTTTGGTGTGTGGTTTTGCTTTCCACCACTTTTCCTGTAAAATCTAATCGTGATTCAGAAGTGTCTTCGGTATCCAAATAGGTATTAACACTTACCCCGTAGATAGGTCGTGCCTTCTCATCATATCCTGTGACGGTCGTAATCCAATCGTCAGTACCTAATACGCGAACTTTAGCTACGGTAGGAAGTCCTTTCGTGTTACTCGTTAATGACTTTCCAAATACTATAGTAGGTAGGGTAATACCAGTATGATCTGCATAACTATCGTAATAATTTACCGTGTGTACTGTAATAGTACTTGTTGGAAATACACCATTTGAGTAATAGATCGTATCATTTCCTATACTTGTGGCGGCTGTTCGTGTTTCATTAAAACTACTTTGATTATTGATGGTTGTTTGTATAGAAGTACTAGAACCCCCTCCCGTTGCTTGATACATGCCTGTATATACCACACGGTTGAGTGCGTCGTATTTTGTAAACAGGTATTGGTTGTTTTCGCGTAAGCGGGCATCTTGTGTTAATACAGGACGGTCTAACACATCATAAAAAATATACTCCCATCCTTTGGCAGGAACTTTCTTTTCAATAAGACGATTACGATAATCGTATTTATATTGATATCCTAACTTATCAAGTATTTCTTGATAGTTACTAACGAGGAGATTATTACTATCAATTATTTGATTACTTGCTTCTGGTGACAGTACAAAAGTTAGATTTCCAAAATCATCATAGATATAATAGGTGTCGTGTGGAATCTCTTGATCATAAGTTCTTTTTAAAACGACTTGTCCTTTCTTATTTGTAAATTCTTCTATGGCATGATCACCACTCTCTACCATCACATACTCCTGAGGAGGATCAAAAGGCCCTGGAGGAGGCCCTACGGCTTCCATGCGTTGTTCAAAATTCTCGTCTTGTATAATGGTTTTTGATAATCTATTTTCTGAATGAACACCTATAAGTTGTAATGATGGTTGGGTTACATCTGTCCCATTAAAGATTACTTCAAAATGTAACACATCATCTCCTTCTTCACCTTGCGTACTTACTGTATTTGTATCGTATACAAAATGAACGGTATGGTCTGCGATGGTGTCTTTTTGAATTTTCCAACTGTTGCCAGGCGCTCCCTGTCGGAGTGGCCTACTAAGCGGGGAATTTTCAAAGAGCGTTTCACTATAAGGGTTCAAAGTATTTTCATACTTAGTGGTATTATAAAAAGTTTCAATACTACTTTTTAGGATTCCTTGATTTGTAAAATCAAGTGGATTTGTAATCTCGGTCGCTGTTGCATAAGGTAAATACTGTTTACTGATACGTCCTAAAGAATCATAGGTAACCATTTGTACGATATTTTGTTTATTTCCACCTGCCTTCACCGAGACCGATTGCTCCGCTCTTCCTAAGCCATCATAGTAGGTGATACTTTCAATTTTCTGTTGTTCATCAACGACTCCTGTTTGGGTAGCGACTTGATAAACTGTTGTCTTTACGTAATTTTCTGTTGTTGTTTGTCCAATAACAAATACTGGAAACATCAACAATACGAATATGATTATTTTTTTCATCTTACTGATTGTATTAGTTATTGATTTTATAATTGTATTCATTTCTAGTTAAGATATTACCTGTTGCATCTTTAACAGATTGAAGTCTATACAAGGTGTCGTATTCGTAGTACATCGTATAGCCACGAGGATCAGTCATAGAAGTGACTCCTATTAATGGATCGTAGGTATAGGAACTTATTTGGGTATGACTAAGTGCAGGATCGTTACGCATAACATCTAATGCTTGTCTTAGCGCTCCTTCATTACCTAGGTATCCAAATGTCCTATCATTGTCTGCCTGTGCAAGACTAACTAGAGAAGTGACATACGAAGACACTTCTGAGTAGGATGCATTTACAATTTTTGCAATGGGATACCTATTATCATATCCCCAGATATACGTGACTTCATTAACTCTATCCAAAACAGAGGGGGTTCCACCACCTGTAGAGACATCCAATTGATAAGATGCTTTGATAAGTCCACTGGTGTAATATTCAAAGAAAATACGCTCTTCATTGGGGTTTGAAGATGACAATCCTGTCGCTGGATCTATAAGATTATTGGTAATCTCAATGGAAGCAGGATAAAATCCATTACCGGCAACGATATAGTTGCTTTTTCTAGTATTCACTGCATTATCAACTGTAGTGGTCACGATGATAGGCATTTGAACTTGGTTACGTGCCTGCATTTGCAAATACACACTTTCTGTAAGCTCTGATGAGTAGATATACTCTTGTTCTATCTGTTCATCTGCATCAAAGGTTGTTGTTTTCTTTCTTACAAGGTGCCCGATACTGTTATCATATTCATAATCTACCGTGGTTTGTAATTGCTTATTATCTGATGGGGTGTCAAAAAATTGTGTTGACACTTGTTGTATCATCCCACCTACAGCTCCCTGAGCAAAAGAGGTTCTCATCTCAAAAGAAGGGATGTAAGAGGTAATATGTTGATTCCAATCTTCTAAAGGCGGAGCTGGATATGTATAAGCACATTCAGCATTAACATTGCCTGTTTCACTAATCCCTCCTGTATTATCTATTTCAACACCTGTATCACCTGAACTATACTGTCCGAAATTCTTCTGTTGAAAATCATAAGTAAAACCATTTACATAAGATTTTGTCACTAAGATATTCGCTTGCTTTTCTGGCTTATTAATCACATAGATTCCAAAACTCCCAAAATACGTGTATGCAGATGCATTATCAGCTAATTCACTTGAGATTTGTTGTAAAGTGTTTCCAGAAGTGTCATAGACTTTGGTATTTACTTCTTGTCCAACGGCTAGTGAAGGTCTATAGGAACTTACATTAGGAGCCACTCCTGAAGAATAGAGTCCAGTATGTTGATCAATATAAAAATCATGTTGTATATAGCCTTCATTATCTTCTTGAGTTGTTCCTTTTTTAAAAATCTCATAAACACGGGAGTAAGCAACATGGGGCTGACTACCTCCACTAGATACTCCTGTTACAAAAATAGAAGTAGCATCTACAAGCATACAATCTTCTCCAATACTTAACCCATTGGTTATAGTATAAAATTGAGGTTTGAAGATGATATTTCCGGAAGATTTACCTGAGGAAGTTTTTTCTACTCTGTAGAGATACTCTTTCTCTGTTGCCAGTTCTGAGGTATCAGTATAATCTTTAATCGTTTTAATACGGATCCCTGCTCTTTGTACATCTGCTAGTTCTTGTTCGTCATCTAGAATAGTTTCAACTCGGCTTACTCGTGCTAATTGTGTAATATTATCATTAGGATTGACTAACAGCATTTGATAGCAGCCAGGTGTCAAATAAACGTTCATCTCTTTGTTACTATCAAGCTGCGTTATATGAAGATCATTATTAAAAACAAGAGCTACATTATCAATTAATAAGTTACCAGTGCCTAAGTCAATAATTTCATCAATATCGAGTATGGGTTGTGGTCCACAACTCGTAGCGTTTGAGGCTTTAAAAATAGTAGCGATCATGCCTAATCCTGTGGGCACATTTCCTCCATTATTATTGGTCTCTACATATTTTACCGTGTAATTTCCTGCTTCTTGAATATCAAAACTTGTGTTGCTGGAATTAGGTTTTCCTGTAGCTCCATATTCATCAGCACACCACCCTATTGAATTTCCACCACTGCAATCACAAAAGGCTCCAGGATCAGTACAGGATACATTCTCATCAAGATTCCCTACAAGCGTTTGAATTCCATATATTTGATTCTGAGTATTCTCATTAATATCTGCGATTTCTGCAGGAGTAGTATGAGGCTCGTACTCAAAATCAGTATATCCTCCTGTGGGATAGTAAATTCTAGAAAGTGTTCCCTTGATCGCATCACTAAAACTAACAGAACGATCAGCCCCGTTAAACGTATGTTGGCCTACCGTTACTTCTGGAAATAATACAGTATTTGATCCTTGCCCATTATAATACCCCATATAGTCTTGACCTTTACTAACTACAGAAGGTACTTGATCAGGAGAAAAATACTCAAAACGGTATTTTTGATAGAGATCGCCTGTGTTTGATGTAATATCAATACCATTGAGTTTTAATCGGATATCTGAAGCTTGTTGTCCATTTGGTGATTGACTGTCATTAATGCCAAAATAAGACGTAAGAAAATTATACGTTTTATAATCCTGTGTAGCACCGTCCTTGATGGTAATCGCATCAATGGCATCAGATGCACCTATATCATAACGATTTTGATACGTAATGGACACAATCTCTTTTCCATTATGGAGAATCGTATCTAATCGCTGTTGTTCTATTCTGATATAAGGAACAGATGTTGTTACATACGGAGGGGCAGGAACCGTATTAGGTGTATTATCATTTATGGTATAGGTATACGAAGAGAATCCAGAAACACTAAAATTCTGTGTCCAAAAAGGCAGCTTAGTATAATTAAACGTGTATGTATCTCTTCTGTTAGCAGATTCTATTTTGGTCAAAACCCAAGAAGAATTATATATTTTAGTAACCGCAAAATTTTGATTCATATCGTCTCCATCATAATCTGTTACTTCTGCTTTATCAAAATAATACTTTGTACCATCTGCACCCGTTATTGTCCATTTAGTGATACTACGCATTCCATTTGCTGCGGCAGGACTTGTTGTAAAATCAACTATAATATTAGGATTGTTGAGTGCGTAGGCTTGCCGTGTGGCAACATCAAAAGCGATATAATCATTAATGCCAATCGCGTTTAAGCTAAAGAAATCTGGTTGTGTTTCGTCTTCATTGATACTAATACGATTCATAAAGTCAAAATACTGCACTACAGAATCACGAGAAGCAAACCAAGTACTTTCATCACGATATGCTAGCATTTTATCTCGCACACTATCATTCCAAAAACTTTTGTAGGGAGTGATTCCTGATTGAATATAATCATCTGGATTCCCATTAGTGATACGAGAAATACGTCCTCCAATGGCTAGATTCCAACCTAATCCAGCACTCGTTGCGAGTTGCTCTACTTTAATACCTGAAGCATCATAGCTTAGACTTACAGGAAGATTAAGTTCTCTTCCCTGATGCGTGTAGATAGGAATTCCAATTTCAGGAGACCCCGCATACATATTAACCGGTGTGTTTCCGTATTGTGTAAAGGCTTCTGCCTCTGGAGAATTAGGTATGGGTACAGATCGTACTAATTCTGATTCATAATCAAATGATTCTTGTTGCCCATTTGATACTTGAGCATAGGATGTGACAGAGGTCAAAATTAACAGCTGTATACACATAATACCTACGCGCTTAAAAAAAATTGTTTTTCTTCTCATAATAGAATTTAGTTATTAGCGCACATCAGTACATACCTAGATATATCCATACCATGGACACATCAAGTACTAACAGATGTACCTGTTTTTTTCAATAAATAAATGGGAGTGTTTTGCTAGCTATTTTCTTCCAACACATACACTTGATCAGGTGTACAGGGCAAAAATAGCGCAATAGCATAGAGATACCTCATAAATAGCCCAAAGACGACTGAAGCTACTGATTCTTAATAAATATGAAGATGAAAAAGAATAGTATAACGCATAAAAAAAGCCCTCTACAAAGGGCTTTTTTTATGCGTATACGTAGTAAATAAAATCTAATTGTTAATTTTCAAATGATCTAATTACCAGAGATTATTTTACATAATTATATGCTCTAATTAGTACCAGCCAAAGACGATTACTAGCGATTACACTTACTATCGTCGCTTCTTCTTTTTTGTAAAATAATACCCAACACTTACTTGAAATACCTGATTGGTAAGATCATCAGTCCCTCCAAGGGGTAATGCACCATCTGGGGTTGTAATTAAAGTCGAAAGTCCTTGATAGAAAGTAAGCTCCATAAAAAAAGGATCGATATCATATCCTATACCCACACTAACTCCATAATCAAAGGAACTGTCTAAATTTCCCGCATCTACATCACCTTTATCAATACTGAGTAGATACCCGATTTGAGGCCCTGCAAGAAAGTAGGGCTGAGAAAAAAACTTGAATTGTAGAGGAACATTAAGATAGGTAAGCTTATAGTCTAAAGCAAAAGAACCAAAAGTAGTCCCTACCTGACTATCCTCGCGATCTCCTTGTTGCGAAAATGCAACCTTAGGACGAAATGCTATTTTTTCTGAAAGTTCCCATTCATAAAGAGCACCTAAGTGTATCCCTAGAGGAGGGTTGACTGTTATATTTGACAAAACCCCATCACTCAATCCAGTGAGACTGGCACCTCCATAAGCTCCAAAACGATTTTGTGATTGTAACTGGCAACTAAGAGTAAATAGTACTGCAAAAATTGTAATCCTAAAAAATATTTTCATATTTATATATCTATATTCTATAATAGTTTAAAAAGTTACACCATCACCATCACACCTTCCCGCAGCACAACCGTTTCCCCACTCACCAAAATCGTCAAATCATTCCCTTGATCTATGCTAAAATGCGTCCCCTCTTGGGTTACTTCAACCGTGATAATTTGCCCTCGGTAGTTGATGTTAAACGAATAGCTTTGCCACGCATCAGGAATTTGAGGTTCAAAGGATAATTTCCCATCACGCATTCGCATACCTCCAAAACCTTCCACCACACTCATCCACGTACCTGCCATACTGGTAATGTGCAAGCCTTCTTCGACCTCTTTGTTATAATCGTCTAGATCCAAACGAGACGTACGTAAATAAAAGGTATATGCCTGTTCCATACGCCCTAACTTTGCGGCTTGGATGGCATGTACACAAGGTGACAACGAACTCTCATGCACCGTGAACGGTTCATAAAAATCAAAATGCTTCTCAAGCTGTGTATTGGTAAAATGCTCTTCAAAAAAGTAAAACCCTTGCAAGGTATCTGCCTGCTTGATGTAGGGCGAACGTAAAATACGATCCCACGACCATTTTTGGTTAATCGGGCGCTCAGACATCGGTAAATCGGCGACAGAGATGAGTTCTTTGTCCAAGAAGCCGTCTTGCTGTAAAAACACCTCGTGCTTCTCTGAATACGGGTAATAGACCTTGCTCGCTACGTCTTTCCATTCGGCGATTTCGGCATCGGTAAGTCCGGTTTTCTTTATGATTCGTTTGTAGTCTTTGCTATGTTCTTTTTTGACGTCGTGCGCTTTCGCGAAAGCGTACTCCAAACACCACGCCGCTAGATAATTGGTAAACCAATTGTTATTGACATTATTCTCATATTCGTTAGGCCCCGTTACGCCTAGCATCACATACTTTTCTTTGTCTGAAGACCACGTAAAACGTTGCTTCCAAAAACGCGCCACACCTATAATTACTTCCAATCCCATTTCTGGAATGTAGGAGGTATCGCCCGTAAAACGCTCATAATTATGAATCGCATAGACCATCGAGCCATTGCGGTGAATTTCCTCAAAGGTAATCTCCCACTCGTTATGGCACTCCTCCCCATTCATGGTCACCATAGGATACAACGCAGCACCGTTTGTAAAGCCTAATTTGGCGGCATTTTCGATCGCTTTATCCAAGTGTTTGTAACGGTATGTCAATAAATTACGCGCCACACTTTGATCTTTGGTCGCCATGTAAAACGGAATACAATACGCCTCGGTATCCCAATACGTAGATCCGCCATATTTCTCTCCCGTAAATCCTTTAGGACCAATATTAAGACGCGCATCTTTACCAGAATACGTCTGATTCAACTGAAAAATATTAAACCGAATCCCTTGCTGTGCTTTGACATCGCCTTCTATGGTGATATCTGCCATCGCCCACACCGCTGCCCAATCTTCTTTTTGCAGTGCGAGTAAGGCTTCAAAACCTAACCTTTCGGCTTTTTCAAGGACGGTATTGGCCGCTTCGAGCAAATCTTCTTTATCGTGATTCAAATCACTTACATAGCCGCCTAATTTATGAATCTCTAAGGTCTCCCCTGCTTTTACATCGGTTTCGTAACGATGACCGATATAGGTAATGGTTTCTTGTTTGTTGCCCACGTTCCCTTGATAGGAAGATGCAGAAGTCCGCTTTCGCGAAAGCTGAATACGTCTCCCCTCCACATACAATTCAGTACTCATCATTGTGCAGACGTGAAACTGGGTCTTCATGGTATGCGCCAAAATAAACGCACGATGGTCTTGATCTGAGACCGAAAGGGTATTCCAAAACTGATCGTCCCAATTGGAGTCTTCATTGGTAATCGCACTATCTAAATACGGCTCATAGCTGATGGTGGCGTCTTCTTCTAGGGGTTTTACTTCATATTTAATCGCTCCGATCTCATCCATCGCCAAACTCAGAAAACGCGTCGATTTTACCGCGACTTTACTCCCATTTATAAGGGTAGCTTCAAAACTACGGTAGAGAACGCCCTCTTTCATATTGAGTACTCTTCTAAAATTCCGAACCTCTTTACAGGTATGTAAATTGAGAGATTGGCCGTTGACTTTGACTTTGATTCCAATCCAACTAGGGGCATTGAGTACTTTAGCAAAGTATTCTGGATAGCCATTTTTCCACCAACCCACACGGGTTTTGTCTGGATAATAGACCCCGCCTATATAACTTCCTTGAAAAGTGGCACCGCTATACTTTTCTTCAAAATTGGCACGTTGCCCCATGGTACCGTTCCCAATACTCATCAAACTCTCTGAGGATTTTACCTGCTCAGGGTTCCAGTTTTCTTCTATAATCGACCAAGGGTCTGGGATAATATATTCTAAGTGCATATTGTATATTTTGAATCAAGAATCAGGATCGTTCGCTTCGCTCACTTCTAGAGACAAGACTTTTAAATGCTTGTACTATGCTTTGATTCTTGAAAGTCGTTAGACATTGGTATTTATTTTTGGATCAGTGTATCTAAAAAGTCATTAGACATCTCTGTAAAATCTGAAAACACATGGTCTGCCTCGTGCAATACGGCGGCATCTCCAATCCCAATACTTGTCATTCCTGCGGTATTGGCGGCTTGAATCCCTGCAATAGAATCTTCAAAAACGATACAATGTTTCGCAGCTGCGCCTAAAGCCTGTGCGCCCTTGACAAATACTTCTGGATCGGGTTTTGCTGTCGTGACATCATTCCCATCGACGATGGCATGAAATTTATCAAGCAATGCGACCCGCTCCAAAATAGGGCGTGCATTTTTACTCGCACTTCCAAGAGCAATACCTTGCTGTTTTTCTATCAAATACGCCAATACCCGAGGGACATCTGGTAAGATCTCACTTTGATCCATTTTTTGGATGTAACTCAAATATTCAACATTCTTCTGCACCAACCAAGCATCTTTTTCTTCTTGGGTAGCTTTATAGTTGGCCATCTCCAACAAAATCTCTAGAGATCGCACCCGACTCACGCCTTTAAATTGCTCGTTCTGTGCTGTGGTAAAATCAAAGTCAATACCCTTAGCAAGATTTCGCCAAGCGAGATAATGAAACTTTGCGGTGTCTACAATCACCCCGTCTAAATCAAATATAAATGCTTTCTTCATATTGGTTTGTATCTGGACACAAAGCTACTTATTATTTCTATTTTCTCTTTCAAAATCATCATAATAAAACCTATTAAAGACTTTATAAAAACAGCGATTACGTGACCATTTATCCCATAACATGCATAATTTGATGAATACATAATCATATCTTCTATGATTGTACCTTGTTAATTATATTCTTTGAACAAAAAAACGAGTAGATATATCCACTCGTTTTTTTAAATTATGTATTCGGTAATTCTTACTATCCTGCAATTTCAGCAAGTTCATCTGCAGAAGTAGTACGCTTACAATCTCCTGGACAAGAAGTACAGTATCCATTTTCAGGCACACATTGTGTAGCCGATCCTGAACATGCTTCTGTCGAACAAGAAACGCCTCTAGATTGTAACTTTCCATCTTTATCTTTTCCTAGTAAAGTAGTGGTTACAAAATCTCCACTCCAAGCTCTCAAATAGATCTTACCATCTATTTCTAAAACTTTAGATTCTTCATATTGAATGAGTACTCCTGTTTCTTCAGTTACAGTTGTCTCTAGTTCAGATAAAATAGCTGTTCTTGTTGCAGTTTCAAGCGTCAAATCTGCTTGTATGGTTGCATCTTCAGAATCTGCTGTACTACATGAAGTAATAACAACTGCTAATAGGATAAATAACAATTTTACATTTTTCATAATAAAAAATTTAAATGATTAATAAAATACTGATTTTCAGCATCCTAAAACTACTTCTAGATTTTATTAAAAAAGGAAATTTTTATAAACGCTTACCCTTCTAGTTGTATTCTTGTACACATTCAAACTTCTATTTTATCTTCTTAGTACTCTCACGCTCAATCAAACTCGTATCTATATACGCCGTGGTATATTCTTCTACCTCCTCTTCTGGACGTTCTAATTTATTAATTAGCAACTCGGCTGCTTTACGGCCCATTAATTCTCCATGCTGACTCACGGTAGTTAAGCTAGGAATAAAATGCTGGGACAACTCTCCATCACTAAAACTTACAATAGACACATCATTAGGGATGTTCTTTCCTATGGCTGTGAGATGTTTTGCAGCCGTAACTGCAAACAATTCATTGACCGTAAAAACCCCATCTATATCTTTGTCTTTAAGGAAGTTTTTGATTTTTGCTGAGCAATCATCACCGCAATGATCAATGGTATCTAGTTTAAGGATAAAATCTTTTTCTACTTTAACACCATACGATTCTAAAGCTTCTATATATCCTTTGGTCCGTAGCTTTCCTATGGTCACATAATCTTTTGTCGTGATAATCGCAATTTTACGACAACCTGTTTTAAGGAGATGCATGACACCCATTTTGGCCCCTTCCCGATCATCTATCATTACTTTATCACATGGGATTTCATCTACAATCCGATCAAACATGACCACTGGCATTCCCTGATCGATGGCCTCCGTCAAGTGTCTAAAATCATCTTTATGCAAGGTTTCTTTGGCAAGAGACACAATAAAACCATCGGTACTCCCATTGGCTAGAAGCTCCATATTAAGGACTTCCTTATCAAAATCATTATTAGAAAGGGTAATAATCACATTGTAATTATGCTCGCGTGCCATTTGCTCAATCCCACGAATCACTGTGGTGAAAAAATGATGCACAATTTGAGGAATAATAATCCCAATGGTCCGAGTCTTCCTGTTTTTGAGGCTTAACGCGATGTTATTGGGCTTATAGTTGTAAAGCTTGGCAAACGCCTTGATTTTTTGGCGTGTGTCTTCACTTATTTCGGCGCTATCTCGCAATGCTTTGGATACAGTCGATATCGACACGTCCAATTCTTTTGCGATGAGTTTAAGGGTCAGTTTTCGTTTCATAAGCTATGTCATGTAAAAATAAGAGTATCTCTACGGGTTTACAATTTAGGCAAATCCTTTTTGCTACGAAAACGATGTAATCTTAATAAGTAATTTTGTTAGTATATTTAACCCTAGGCTAAACAAATAAAAATCCATGCGAATCCTCTCAATTTTCCTTCTATTTATAGTTTTTTTTAGTTGTAAAAAAGAAAAATCATCCGTTGTAGAAAGTGAAATTGTAGTAGAAAATAACGGGACACGCTTTCGCGAAAGCTACCGCCCACAATACCACTTTACCCCTCCAGAAAAATGGATGAATGATCCTAACGGACTGCTATTTTACAACGACACCTACCATTTATTTTATCAATACTACCCAGATGATATTGTCTGGGGACCGATGCATTGGGGACATGCGACCAGCAAAGATTTAGTCGCTTGGAAGCATCAACCGGTGGCGTTATACCCCGATAAATTAGGCTATATCTTTTCTGGAAGTGCGGTTATGGATCTAGAAAATACCTCAGGACTCGGCACCAAAGAAAATCCGCCGATGGTGGCTATTTTTACCTACCACCTCATGGAAGGCGAAACCGCAGGACGTAACGATTTCCAAACACAAGGAATTGCCTACAGCCTCGATGAAGGACAAACCTGGACGAAGTATAAAGACAATCCTGTGATTGCAAATCCAACTGGCATTCGTGATTTTAGAGATCCCAAAGTGATGTGGCATGCGCCTTCTCAACAATGGATTCTCACCCTTGTTGCAGGAGATCATGCAAAGTTTTATAGCTCTAAAAATTTAACCTCATGGGAATACCTTAGTGATTTTGGCAAAGATATCGGCGCTCACGGTGGCGTTTGGGAATGTCCCGATTTGTTTGAGTTAACGGTCGAAGGTTCTGACGAAAAAAGATGGGTATTACTCATCAGTATCAATCCTGGGGCGCCCAACGGAGGATCGGGGACACAATATTTTGTGGGTGATTTTGATGGCACTACCTTTACCACCGCACAAAAAGATATCAAATGGATCGATTATGGTACCGATAATTATGCCGGCGTGACCTATAACGGCTTACCCGATTCCGAAAGAACATTTATCGGATGGATGAGCAACTGGAACTATGCACGCGATACCCCAACGGAGAATTGGCGCAGTGCGATGACGCTTTCGCGAAAGCTTACCCTTCATAAAAACAATGACTATTACCTGAAGAATTATCCCGTCGCTGCCATCAATGACTATAGCTATGGGAGCAATACCTACAAAAAAATCACTAACAACTACTCCCTCACCAGTGCGAATTTTAATGAAATGCGCATTGATTTTGAAATCGAAGGGGCATTACACGATTTTGAACTGAAGTTTTCAAACATCCCAAATGACCAACTATCACTGGGATATGACATGGAAAAAGATGTTTTTTATGTAGACCGTAGAAGATCTGGAAAAGTAAACTTTGAGCCTCGATTTGCCAAAAAAGTACATGAAGCACCTGCCATTACTGACGGGAACGATAAAACCACCTTTAGTATTTTTATGGATGCTTCGTCTATCGAATTTTTTGTGGATCAAGGAGCGACAGCCATCACCGATCAAATCTTTCCCAATGAACCGTATACCGTAATGACGTTTACGAGTAAAAAGCATGAACTGAAAAATGTGAAGGTTTCAAAAGTGAAACGGATATGGGAGTAATAAATATTATACGATATTAACCTTTAAAAGATTTCCGCCTAGAAAATAATATTAAAAACGTGTTTGAAAATAACAATATCATACTAACCTAAAACTAGATACCCACCCCTGTCTGCCGACAGGCAGGTTCGTGGGTATGAAAAGCATATGAAAGAAACTACAAAATGGAGTATTACGGTTGCCCTTGCAGGGTTTCTGTTTGGGTTTGACACCGTTGTCATTAGTGGAGCGAATCAACCTATCAAAGATATCTGGGAACTTTCTCCCCTATTTCACGGCACCTTTATCATGAGTATGGCACTTTGGGGAACTGTGGCGGGTTCTTTATTTGGCGGAATTCCCACCAAAATCATTGGACGTAAAAAAACCTTGTTTTGGATAGGTGTGCTGTTTTTTGTGTCTGCACTAGGAAGTGCCATCGCCCCCGATCCGTACTCATTTTCCTTCTTTCGTTTTATAGGGGGTGTGGGTGTCGGTATTTCATCCGTAGCAGCGCCTATTTATATTTCTGAAATCTCTACAGGGGCCAATCGTGGGAAACTCGGCGGTCTCTATCAATTCTGTCTCGTCTTTGGGATTTTGATCGCCTTTGTCTCTAATTACTTTCTGAAAGGATTTGACGGCGCCAATGACTGGCGATGGATGCTAGGCGTAGAGGCTATTCCTGCATTGATATACACCCTGATGGTACTGAAAGTTCCCAATAGCCCAAGATGGTTGGTCTTACAGAAAAAAGATGATCAGGGAGCACTAGACGTACTCAACAAAATATACACACCAGAAGAAGCCACAGCACAATTAACAGAAATAAAAGCCGATCTGAAACAACCTAAAAGTAGTGACAAACTCTTCCAGAAAAAATACAATCGCGTACTTTGGTTAGGGTTTCTAATTGCCTTTTTCAATCAGCTTTCAGGAATCAATTTTGTATTGTACTATGCCCCCGAAATATTAGAACAAGCTGGATTAGGAGGTTCTGAGTCTTTATTTAACTCGATTGCGATTGGGATTGTGAATTTAGTCTTTACCATTATAGGCGTTCGATTATTGGATAAATTAGGGCGTAGACAACTCATTATCATTGGCTCTGTTGGCTATATTGTTAGTCTCATTATGGTGGGTATTTGTTTCCAACAAGACCTAGGACCGACTGCTATCTTATTCTTTATTTGCTTGTTTATTGCCTCTCATGCCATTGGGCAAGGCGCGGTGATTTGGGTCTTTATCTCAGAAATATTCCCGAATCGTGTGCGCGCCTATGGACAGTCCTGGGGAACGAGTACCCACTGGGTATTTGCCGCTGTGATTACTCTCATTACACCTTTCTTCCTAGATAAAGATCAAGGGGTTTTAAAAGATGCGGTTTGGTATATTTATTATTTCTTTGCAGGAATGATGGTCCTACAATTGATTTGGGCCTACACCAAAATGCCAGAAACCAAAGGAGTTTCACTAGAAGAATTAGAAAAAGAACTCATACCAGAAGATGCCTAAAATACCACATATTGTATGTTACGGAGAGATCCTTTGGGATCTCTTACCCACCGGAGAACAACTAGGCGGCGCACCGCTGAATGTAGCATTGCGGTTGCATTCGTTTGGTGCACAAACAAGTATTATCAGTGCGATTGGGAAAGATGCGTACGGACGATCTACTATGCAGGCTTTAAATGACAAAGCCTTTCCTACGACCTACATCCAAAAAACAAAATTCCCTACCGGAAAAGTAGATGTAACGCTTGACGACACTGGAAGTGCTCGCTACACCATCAAAGAAAATGCGGCTTGGGATCATATAAAAGCGACTCCTGAAGCGATAGAGGAAGTCAAAAAAGCCGATGCCTTTGTTTTTGGAAGCCTCGCTTTGCGCGAAACCTATAATCAAGAGCAATTTGAGCTGTTGGTCGCTGAGGCGAAATATACCGTATTTGACCTCAACCTAAGAGATCCGCATTACGATATTGATATTGTTGGCGCCCTCATGGAAATTGCCGATTGTATCAAACTCAATGACGAAGAATTAGAACTCATCGTCATCTTACTAGGTGTGGAGAAAGAAAGTTTGGAAGAGGAGTTAAAAGCGGTTGCGAAAGCAACCAATACCGATACCATCTGTGTGACCCTAGGTCCTGAAGGAGCGATGCTATTTCACAAAGGAAAAATTTACACCCAAGTAGGGTTCCCTACCAAAGTCGTAGATACCGTAGGCGCTGGAGATTCGTTCCTAGCCGCCCTCATCTTCGGATTACTAACCGATCAAACCCCCGAGGACACCCTCGAAGTCGCTGTCGCCATCGGAAGCCTCGTCGCCGGAAAAGCAGGCGCCAATGCGGTGGTAACCAATGATGAGATTGATGATTTGTTGGATAGCTATTAGCTTGTAGCGCTTAGCTGTTAGATAAATCAAATGTCTCCCTGAGTACTTCGATAAACTCAGCATGACACCTGTCGAAGGGCTTAAAATAACACACCCCTTAATCCCCTCTTATTAGAGTGGAAACTGTTATAAGATACAAGTGCGAGTCTTCCCTCCTAGAAAGGAGGGCTAGGGAGGTGTAAAAAATAGCTGTAGTCCTTAGCTCTTGGTTTATGGTCAGTAGACGGTAATTTCGATACCATTTTCGCGAAAAGCGAAAAACTACTCCATCACCTTGTATTCTGGTTACATTTAAGTTCAATGCAACGCTATTTTCGCGAAAAGCGAAAAACCACTCCATCACCTTGCTTTTTAGTTTCAGTTTCAGAACGCTCACTGTTATGCGATTTCCTACCACATCAAGCTCATTTTCGGTTTCGATTTCGATTTCGATTTCAAAATAGAGTAACACGCTATTTTAGAGTACCCGGCTATTTTCCGTAACAGTTCCTTCTCCCTTTGGGAGAAGGCTAGTGCCTGTACTGAACTCGTTTCAGTAATGAGGGAAAATACCCTATATTAGACACTCAATGCTGCAAAAACAATCATATTGAGTACAAAAAAAATAGGATTTTGGTCGAGTACCTCATTGGTGGTAGGAAATATGATTGGGTCTGGGGTATTTCTGTTACCCGCGTCTTTAGCTGCTTATGGTGCGATTAGTATTGTGGGGTGGATTTGTTCTTCTTTGGGTGCGATTGCACTGGCCATTATTTTTGGAAATTTAGGAAAACTAGCGCCTCACACAACAGGTGGGCCGTATGCCTACACCCGATTAGGATTGGGACGGTTGCCTGCCTATCTAGTCGCTTGGGGCTATTGGATTTCTATTTGGTGTACCAATGCCGCTATTGCCGTGGCCTTAGTAGGATACTTGGAAGTGTTCTTTCCTGTTCTCGGACAAAATCAGTTGCTAGCTGTTGTGACAGGACTAGGGTTTATTTGGTTATTTACCTGGATAAATTCCAAACCTATCAAAACAGTCGCCTTTGTACAGCTGGTCACCACCATTCTTAAGATTGTACCCATTCTCCTCATTGCTTTTATTGGGATTGCGTATATAAAACTAGATCATTTTACCCCCTTTAACCTCAGTGGAGAGACGAGCTTTTCTGCCATCACAGCGACCACAACACTAACACTCTTCGCCTTTTTAGGTATGGAAACAGCCACCGTACCAAGTGCATCTATAAAAGATGCCGCAAGTACGATAAAAAAAGCCACTGTGTTTGGTACGTTAATTACCATCATCGTGTATATTATGAGTTCTGTGGCGATTATGGGCATCGTTCCTCCAGAGGTGCTGGTGACTTCAAACGCTCCTTTTGCAGATGCAGCGGCACTGTTTTGGGGAGAAGCTGCCAAATATATTGTCGCCGCTGGTGCTGTAATTGCCACTTTGGGCGCTTTGAATGGGTGGATTTTAATACAAGGCCAAATCCCAATGGCTGCGGCTCAAGATCAGTTATTTCCAAAAATATTTGCAAAAGTAAACCAAAACAGATCGCCTATTATCGGGATTGTAGTGTCAAGTATTTTAGCTTCTATTCTCATGGGATTAAATTACACCAAAAGCCTTGTTGACGCTTTTACGTTTATGATGAAGCTGTCTACCCTTTCAGTACTGACGCCCTATATATTATCTACCCTAAGTTTATTGATTTTGGTCAAAAGAAAAGAAGGATTCATTCCTTTACCTAAAATGATCTTATCCGTGCTAAGCATCCTATTTTGTACGTGGGTGATCATTGGTTGTGGTGCTGAAACCGTCCTTTGGGGATTGGTGTTATTAGTCATCGGAATTCCTTTTTATGCGTATCTAACCAAAAAAAGTTCTTAAATTTAGAGATATGGAACAGTTTTACATTCACCCAGACATCACAAAAGCGGAAACCTTACCTGCTTCTTTTTATCGGAGTCAAGTCGTTTTTGATGCCATAAAAGAACGGGTTTTTGAAAAAACCTGGCAATGGATTGGCGATGCAACAACCTGTATTCCATTAACAGAAAGTGTGTATCCTTTTGTCTTATTGGACAACTATCTCACAGAACCTATGATGGTGGTGAGAGACAAAGAAAATACCATTAGCTGCCTGAGTAATGTGTGTACGCATCGAGGTAATATTGTGGTACATCATCCTGGAAAAGCAAAAAACTTCACCTGTATGTATCACGGCAGACGCTTCGCATTGGACGGGAGTTTTAAATCCATGCCTGAGTTTGAAGAAGCGCAGGATTTCCCAAGACCCTGTGATAGTTTACACACATTTGAATTACGAGAATGGGGCTCACATCTCTTTGTGGGACTCGACCCCGCTTTTGATTTCTCTGAAGTTATTCAAGTCATGAAAGAACGGGTTGGCTTTTTACCGTTGAATGAATTTAAGTTGGACGCATCGCTGAATAAAGACTATATCGTGAATTGCCATTGGGCATTGTACTGTGATAATTATTTGGAAGGATTTCATATTCCGTTTGTACATGAAGATTTGAATGCTGCACTGGACTACGGCCAATACAAAACAGAAATCTACGAGCATGTAAATCTACAAATTGGTTATACTGACGGCGGCGAGGAAGTGTTTACGCTTCCCGAAGGGCATCCCGACCAAGGAAAACACGTGGCGGCTTATTACTATTGGGTATTCCCCAATATGATGTTCAATTTTTATCCTTGGGGATTATCTATCAATATTGTAAAACCCTTTAGTCTCAATAAAACAAAAGTGTCTTTTATCACGTATGTGTATGATGAAACAAAACTAGGTGTGGGCGCAGGCGCAGTATTAGATAAAGTAGAACGTGAAGATGAATTTGTGGTAGAAGGGGTTCACAAAGGACTGCAATCTAAATTTTACAAAGCCGGAAGATTCTCCCCCACGCGTGAAAAAGGCGTGCATCATTTTCATGGGTTACTGGCGAAATACCTGAATGATTAAAGGAAATCTAAACGTTTTTCTGAATGCTTATGATACTAAGTACGTTTTCGCGAACCTGCCTGGCCGGTAGGCAGGAGCGTATACACAGGCTTTAAAATATATTCAACTATGAAATACCCAAAACATCTTCAACCCCCACACAACATTGATTTTGTGCATGGGATAAATATTGCGTGGATGGATTTTGGAAAGGATGTGGGATTGCATCCCATTACTCAAAAAGAATACCATCCTGATTGGGAAACCCTGAATAAAATCATGGAGCTGACTGCGCTAAACGGTGGGAATGTCATCCGGTGGTGGTATCATACGGATGGGTCTACAAATCCAAGGTTTGATGAAGACAAAAAAGTAGTATCAAATCCAGATTTCTTTCATCAAGATGTGTTAAAAATCTTAGATCTAGCCGCTTCAAAAGATCTGAAAGTGCAGATTTGTTTATGGTCTTTTGATATGCTTAAAACCAAAGAAGGGGTGGATGCCAAGGCGAATAAAAAGCTGTTAACCGAGGTCATTCATTATACTTCGTATATAGAAAATGCATTGCTCCCGCTTGTTAATTATATAGGCGCGCATCCCGGACTGTTTGCCTGGGAAATTTTTAACGAACCTGAAGGCATGACCCTTGAATATGCGAGTCATTGGGAGGGTTTTGCTGAGCGTGTCACGATGGAAGATATTCAACGATTTATTAATAGAACGGCAGCGTATATTCGCAACGCACAACCCAATGTTAAGATCACCAGTGGTGCTTTGGGGTTTCTTTCTTCAGTTAACGATCCCAAAAACGGGTATCAAAATCGATATTCAGATCAGGTGTTGGAAGATATAGGCGGAGAGATTAGTGGATATTTAGATTTTTATAATATCCATTACTACACGTGGGCAAAGGAAGAAGGTTCGCCGTTTCATAATCCGTATGACCCAAAAAAATTAGATAAACGCGCCGTTATTGCCGAGTATTATCCAGATCCCATCTTTGAAGTGCCGACAGAAAATCTTGCCAAAAAACTCAAAGAACACGGTTGGCATGGCTCGCTCGTTTGGTCTTGGACAGATAAGTCGTGGGAGTTGATAGAAGCGGTGTTGAGAGGTGGGAATAATGGGGATGTGGTGTAGTTTTTTATATTCCTGCAATAAAAAACCCATCGTTTCTGATGCCATTTTCGTTGTACGGGCAGAGAGACTCCTCTCGACTACGCTCAGGATAAACTTCTCGTCTCCTTACCTATTATATTTCTATAATAAAGGGTATTAACCTCAGGGCAAGCTTTGGACCCTGAAAATCGACCCAAGGATCGAACTATTAAACCATAGATCCCGCTGAAAAGCGGGATTAGTTCAACTAACTATTTTTGAATGCGTCTTTCAGACTTTACAAAACAGCGTTTCACTAATACAAAAACCCCATCGTTTCTGATGAGGTTTCCTTTGTACACCTGAAGAGACAGAGTTCGAACTTTTTGAATGAAGATATTAATGCAATTATATGAAAATCTATACATTATATCTGAATATGATCTTGCAATTTTTCTTATGATCACAACTGAAAGAAACTGAATCTACTGAAAACCGAAGTTTACTAATTTGTTTGATCTGAATTTAAAGATTACAATTGTACTTTCTTCTTATAATAATATTATCTTCCTTTACTTGAAGGTTTCTGAAGAGCTAGCAACTATTGTAATCTTTTTGTTGGAGCCCGAAGGGATAGTAACTAACACTAATTTTTAAGGGCTTTTGAGTTTTTTTAGAGTACTCCAGACTTAATGTTGGTTCCTGATCGATATGTAATTTTAAACAGCCCAATTTCTAATTCTTGATTATCAAGATTACTCATCAGAAAGTAATTTAATTATTGCTATTCCTAATAATCCTCCTACTACCCAATTCAAAGCATTGTTTGTTTTCTTTTCTTTTTGGTTTTCAATCATTTCCTTAAGAAATGTTAGACTTTGCTCTGGATTTTGCCTATTAAATAGAATTACAAAATTTTCTTTAATAAAATCAGGATTTATAGGAACACTATCTTCTATTAAAAAAACTGCTGTGTTATTATTATGTTGAGCTATTTCCCATTCTTTCATTACCCACTTAGAATGAATACCGTTATGAGATGCAATACCAATAAATAAATCAGACTGCGAAATTTGTTCTTTAGTTTGTAGTATGATATTTTGCCCTACGGAAGTATTATTTTCATAGCTAGTATTAATATAGAAGTTATTCTTTGATAAGTGTTCTATAACTAAAGACAGGATATATAGCTCACTGTCATTCATTGAATAGGATATAAATGCTGTCTTTTTCATTGTGAAAGGATGTTTTTTAAATCTACACTATTTGCTTTTTGACTTTTGTAATCAAAAAACCTAGGAAAGTAATGCTCATGTAACATAGTAGTCTTATATAACTTTTGCCGAAAAACACTTCCATTCCATATTTCATATTCAAAATTTCTCCTACAGTTATTTCTTAATTTCTCAAATGTTTCAGTTATTCCTGAGCTTACAGAGTTTTTACATATCATAAGATAGCCATCTGCATTATATTCTTCAATCAACGTAGGAATATTAATCTTATCTAAATCACTCTTATGGAGTGATTCCCAAAATTTACATTGGACTACCCATTTCCGCTCAAATGGAACAATTGAATCATTGATTCTAAACTTTAGCAATATATCTCTTCCTCCATCAGGCCCCTTACCTGTTGGTTCTACAACTACTTCCGTTAAATTATTATCTTCTAATACTTGAGTTTCACGAAAATATTCAGCAACAAGATCTTCAAAATCTTCCCAACCAGCTATTTCAATAAAATTTATTCTGTCCATCTGCGATAAAAGTATTAGAATAATTTAATTAGTTGAAAGCGCATTCATCTAACCTCTATTTAATTTTCCAAAGGTATCAAAGCTTATAAATTTTGATTTAAATAAATCTCTTGGTATTTTCTTTTGTAGTAATAAATAAAAGCTTTCTTCGTGTGATGAAACAATTAACTGCCTATTCAAATTCACAATAATACTTCTAAATAAATCGATAAATGAAAGTATATTAATACTATCCATTGATTGAATAGGGTCATCTATAAAAATACATCTAACTGTCTTACCATTTTCTGTTTTTCTAACCTTTAATGCTCTTGCAAGAAAAATACTTAAGCTTAAAACATTCACTTGGGCAGTACTAAAATAGAGTGATGGAATAGATTTATTTCCATTTTTATCAATAATATAAATTTGTAATCTTGGTCTTTTATCTGTGAAATTACAGTCAAACTCAACCTGATTATAATCAGGATGAGGATCAATTTTTTGATAAAGTTTATTTATTAATTTAGTATGAAAAAAACTATCTATAGTCTTTTTTAAAAAAGATTCTAAATTTTCTTTTTCATCTATTAACATTAATGAAATTTTGGAAAAGGTTTGAATTTTTCTATTTATTTTAATTAAATCTTTTTTGGTGTTCTCTGATACCAAAAAATTATATGTATTATCTTTTAGTGCCTCAACTAACTTATAATTCTTATAAACCTCTTGTTTAAATGCCAAATCTTTTTTCTCTTTTTTTATCAATTCTTCGAATTTCTTTTGAATTGTAGAGCTTGACACCCCTTTTAATTTTATTTCAAATTCTGTTAAAATAAATTGCTCAAAGTTTTGAATTTCTTTTTCGTATGATAATTTTGACTTCTTAACTAGATTTAATTCTTGTGATAATTCTTCCTTAGAGAGTTCATTATTAATCAAGTTTTTATTTTTTGTATTGATATCCTTTTCATATTGTTCTATTTCTAATTTTAAATCAAAAATTATTTTTTTATTTTTTTGAATTTCATTTTCAATGAAAGATATTTCAGTACTGTTTGTTTTAAGAATGTCATTAAAATATTTCAACGTTTTAGTATAAATATTTTTATTTCGACTCTTATTTATTTTTTTGTTTAGCAGAGTAATACTATTTAGTAATTTCTCATTTATAGCAATTAATTCTTTAATATCTAATTTTACTTTTTCAAGTTGAATATCTTTCTTTTTTATTTCACTTTGAATGACATCAATTTCATTTTTTATAAAACTTTCAAATTCATCAACGCTTTTGTTTCTAAAAAATAATAACAATGTATTTTCTTCCTCAGAAAGTATTGAAAGTTTTTGTTTGTGCTTTGATAAAGTTTTGTTTAATTTTTCAAGCTCTATAGTTTTTTTAGATTTTCTATCTTCAACATCATCTATCTTTTCTTTAATAAAAAAGTCAACAGATTTTAACTTCTCAAGAATTTCTCCTTTGTTAAGACTTATCTTGGATTTAATTAAAGATTTTTCCTTAAGACTGTTCATTAGTAATTCATCAAGTAGTTTATTGCCGGATATTCTATCCAAAAGCTCTTGAAAAGAGTTGTATTCATTAGAACATAAAATACAAGTTGAACTTTTGTTTTTGGTGGTTAGTTCTAAACCTTTGGAAATAAAAATGTTTAATTCATCATTAAGTTTCTCTTGTTCTTTTATTTTCTCGTCAACTTTAAATAAATCTTTTTCTAAAGTTTTAATAAACCTTTGTCTAAATAGAACTTCTTTAAAAAGGTTTTCATATTGTTTAAATAAATCATAATCTAATAAAATCTCAATATCACTGTTTAATTTATCTTTGTAATAAATGAATTCTTTTCTTTGAGAATCTAGTTGTTCATCTGACTTCGCTACTTTTTCTATTTCTTCATTAGTTTTTTTTATATCATTAATAATTTTTCTTTTTGATTCAGTAACATCTAATAACTTTATACTATTATTAGGTAATTCCTCTATTATTTCTTTTTGAAATTTTAATTCTTGTTTTAATTTAGATATATCTACTCCCAAGTTATTTTCACTCTCTAAGACCTTGTCCAGTGATTTTTTATTCTTACTTAACTGAGAATTTAAGTCGATACTTTCTTCATTAAGCATTTGAATTTCTTTATCGACTTCTAAAAATTTAGGAAAATCTATTTTATGTTTTAAATGATTATTATTTACGTTGACCATACGATCTACCTCTTTAGTACGATCTTCGATAAGTTTTTTTAAAGTTTGTACTTCATTCAAGTGACTTAGCACCTTATTTAACTCCTCTATCTTATCAGATAACTCTTCATTTTTTTTAATAAGGGTTTGATATTCTGAAACACCTAATATATTGCTTTCAGATTCTGAACCATTAAATGATTTATTAATCATTTTTATAGATTCCTCTAATGATATGATTTCCATTTCTAAACTCAAGATTCGAGAACTGACCTTTTGAGTTAATACATCAAACTCATTTTTTGAAAAATTATCTTTCTTAATTAAAATCAAATCTTCTTTGCTTTTAATCAAATTGGAAATAATTTGATTTATTTCTTCAAGTATCCTTTGATCGCCTTCAAAATCTAACTTTAGTTGAATTTCTTCAATTTCGTTCTTCTGTACAATAAAAGCCTTTAATTTTTCAGAAGCATTATCTTTTAATTTGATTATGTTTTTTAATGCATGATTATATTTTTCTAAAGAAGATATATTTTCAATAAACTTATTATATCTATCCTCAGCCTTATCTTCTTTTATAAAGGTATCTATAAGATCTTGAGATAAAATGACATCTTTGAAGTAGACTTCAGATGCTTTTTTACTAAAATCATAAACTTTCGATGAAGTAAGCTTTCTTGAAAAGGACTTTATATTTGTTTCGATATTAACAGACCCTAAGATATCTTTTCGGTTGTTATGCTGAAGAAAAAAAGGATTATCTTTATTAGCCTTTCTATTTTCAATTCCTAGTTTTTCATATTCTTTATTATTTCTATGAAATCTCTCTATCTGTCCTGTAATACACCATTCTACGGCATCATAAAAAGAAGTTTTACCGTATCCATTTGGTGCATAAATTGACACAAAATCGGCAATATCATCATTAGGAATGGTGAAATCAAAGGTAGAATTGATAGAATCATTATATGCTCTAAAAGCTGATATCTCTACTTTTTTAATTCTCATTTTCAATCATTTCAAATTGCAATAAAATTTCATCTTGTAATTCTGTTTTTCTATTTAAAGAATCGTCTTTTGGAATTAGTTTCCAAAACTTAGCATTAATGGGTTCATATTCATCATCTATATTCTCTGTGGTATTAATAACTGTTTCAATCAAATCATCATGTGTAATATGCTTAACTATAAAATCATTAGCTACTTCATCGGTAATCTGTTCTGTAAAATTATCTTCAATTATTTTCCTGCTTGAAAATTTATTGTTTTCAATTTTACTTCTTAACTCTTTTGTTACTGTTTCAGTACATACATAAATTATATACAGATTCCATTTTTCAAAATCACTAAACTCTTCATCATTGGATTGATATACAACAGAAATTGCACTAGAAACTTTTTCCCATTTACTATTTAAAGTTTCTGTGTCTGATAGAAAAAATAACACTTTTATTTTCCAAGTATCACTATTCACATATAAACTCAAAGATGTATCATATATTTCTTTTAATTCACTACGGATCTCAGATCTAAAAAAATTCATATATCTTCTTTTTTAATTCTTCAATCATTTCTTTTATTTGGAAATTGCTAAATCCATCTAGGGTTTTCTCATTCTGTATGATACAATCAATTTCAAATGCTTTTATGTGAATAATTTCTTCTATCTTATTTAATTCACTAACCTTATCAATTGTCAATTCATTAATCATAGGATTTGCTATATCTTCTATATACCCTTTTTGTATTCGCTTCCTACCAGAGGGAGGTTTTTTAGTAGAAACCACTACAGTTCCATTTTTTTCTAAATGTTTTAAATCAGATCTTAAAATTTCGGGTAAAATCTCTATCCATGACCCATCAGTTCCAGAATGAATTAGTCTTTTTTTATTGAAAAAATGTTCGACTTCTTGAAGGTCAATTTTCTTTTCTAACAATACACATAAAACAATAAGGTACTCAAACCAGGAAATCCATATTTCTTTAGTTAAAAGTATAGATTCGTTTTCACTGTTAGCCAGTAGAGATTTTCTAATTTTAGAAGTATAGAGTTCATTTGGACAAACACCAATTAACTTCACCTGTTCAGTTATTACATTATTGATTTTTGACTTAAAATTTTGACTAAGTGCTTCTTCTAATTTCAAAATTTCCTTTCTTAAAAAATCAAAACTTTGCATATAATAAGGTAAAAAAGGAGTCAATTCATTTTTGTTGTCTTCATAGTTTACTATCTCATCAAAATATTTCATGGGCACAAATCCTATTTGACCTGCTGGCAATTGGGTACTTATCATTCGGCTTTGAATACCCAGTATTGAAATTCTAGAGCCTGATATTTTTAAGAATGGTCCTCCTGACATTCCTTCTATATTATTTTTATTAAAGCCTTGAAAAACTTGAGCAATATGAGAATAATCGCTGGGTGCTATAAACCTCTCTATTGCATGAGAAGTATATTCGTCTATTACTGATTGATTATTACCTCTTCTTATATTTGGAAAGCCACATAATTCATAATCAATTTTTCCATCTATCTCATAATCTGAAAATATTGCATCAAAACCTTCTATATACCCAATTTTTAGAATAGCTATATCCGCTTCATTGTGCGGAAAATAATTTATATTTCTTTGAAATATAAAATCAATTGGTTTTTTTGTCCAATTATTCCCATTAAAAATTATTTGAGATATATTAATTTTATCTCCTTCATTTTTTGAATAACTTCCTGGTCTTCCATTTTGATTTATTCTATTACCTTCAAAAAGGTGTTTAGCAGTCAATATATATGTATATTCTTTACTTATCATCGATTGAAATAGACATCCACTTCCATCTTCAACAATAACATTATATGATTTCATTGTTTCAGAATCCATTAATAAATAGAGTATTCGTTAATGATTTTTGCTTTAAAACTTTTGAAATCAGAGAAGTCTCTTTCTGAAAAAATATTATCTCTTACACTTTCATAATTAAAATAAAAGGTAGCTTCGGGATTAATATTGATAATTCGAGATAATGTCCTCTTGTGTGGATGATTATGTACAGTACTATCAGTACTAATCACATAATGGTTGGACTTTATAATCTTAAATAAATCTTTGTTATTATTAGCTTTACTACCATGATGAGATACTTGAAAAAGTTCAACTTTTAAGGGTTTTTTGTAAGTATAACCAAGCTTTTTAATAGATTTCACTATTTCTTTTGGATGAGAATCAGCTAAAAATAACAAGTTTTTTTTCTTATACTCAATCAACATAGCTATAGAGCTGCCATTTTTAACGCTAGAATCTTGCGAAAATGTAAACCCCTCTTTAGATTCTTCATTAATAAAATCTTTAAGATTAGTTTTCCAGTCTTTTTTTCTGCCTGAAGTATAAATATTATCCTGATTCCTTTTCTTATATTCTTTTAAAAGTTTTTTTAATTGTTTGATAGTTGGAGTTAAAATATTGATTTTCAGACCAAACTTTTCAATATAATCAGCCTTTTTAATAATTCTTCTTTCCCAAATATCTTTTTTTTCTAGATATTTTTCAAACTCAAGTGCTTCCGTAACTCCAGTTACCAAGCTTTTATTTTCTTTTAATTGAATTCTTAAATCTCTATTTTCAGGTTCTTTTAGATATTCTGCTATTAATTTACCAGAATTAAACCAAATATTACCTATCATCTCATTTACAGATTGATCATCTTCAAACCATCTTAATAATCCATTTATATGATCATTATCAATATGAGACAGCACTAATAAATCAATTTTCTCTTTTCTATTTCTTATTTTTTCTATTTCGATTTTTAATTGACCATAAGAACCGTTTGATGAAGAGTAGTAAGTGCCATCCATGCCTCCATCAATTAAAATATTTCTAGGCTTATTTTCATTATCATTAAAAGATAATAAAATCGAATCTCCTTGATGGGCTTTTAAAAATTTTACTATCATATAATTATTATGATATTAAATAAGTGAGCATAAAAATAATTTTATAGAAAATCGTATTATCAAATAATTATTAAAGAGAAATCAATAAAATTAGAGAGAAATTTTCTAATAATTTTACGGTTTCCCATATACAAATAATCTTCAATCAAAACAGAAACTTGTCTTAGAGGGAAACAAATAATTTAAGGAAATACTAAGATACAGTAATTAATTGATAGAATGCAAATTACAAATTATTTCTTATAGATTTCCAAAATTATCTTGGAAAAGAAAATATAGAAGTATCATGCATTATTAAAATATTAAAATTCACCTTCACTAACCCAATCAAAATCAAAATCTAATCTATCCAAAGAAGTAAATATTTCTTTGATCATTTTCCTTCTTGAAGGGAAATCTTGAATAGTAGAAGTATTATATGATTCGTTAATACTATATACAAATACTTCAAAAACAACTAAATAAGCATTCGGCTTCATTTGAAAAATTGAATTATAATTACTTAAAACAACTTCTAAAGCTTTTTCAATATTTCTAAATACAGCTGCAAACTCATAAATTTGCTTTTTTACAATTTTAGTTTTCTGGATACGAGTTAGATTAAGACAACTTTCAAAGTCTTCTTTTGCTTTATACAATTTAGCAAGCTTAGTAGGTAATTTGTTAAAATCTAAAAGATCGATAATTTCATTGCTAAGACTATTATCAAATTTACCACAAAATGGAGATTTCTCCATTTGCTCAAATTCACAAGCAACAAAATACTCCATAAAAGATTTATGAATAAAAAAATAATGTCCATCATCAGTTCTTGAAAGGAAAGAACAAGTACGTATATCGTGACTAAAATGATCCATTTCTTCAAAAGTTTTCAATTTAAAATAATCAGATACAGACTCATCCAATTGAGTATAATGAATAGACATTACTCCAGATATATACATTTGCATTGCTAGATAACGAACGAAAGTAGATTTATGGTGAGCATGAATCAATATACGAAATGCGCCTTTATCTTCTTCTCTTCGCACCCACTTGTTGGTATAAATTTCATAAATGTCACGTACAGTAACTTCTTGTTTTTTAAGCTTTTTCAATTCTTCCCCGCTATCTGCCATCATAGCTGTAATAACAGGTCTTCTTGCCAAATCCATGAGATTAGGTTTGCTTACAATAAGGTTAAAGATGTTTTCAAAGTCTTTAGGTGAGGTTTTCTTAAGTAAAAGCTCTACCTGTTCTTCATCTAAAAGCTGTAAACAATTTATCTCATAATTTGTAATAAATCCTTTTTTAATTCGAGGATCTATCCGACGCATAATCTTAAGATTGTCTTTTAATTCTTTATAGTCATTGAAATAAGATGGTCTTCCAGTTAGTATAACTTTAGAATTTTGATTTACCAATTCTGAAATTTCATTAAAACAACGTCTTCGATCTGCTTTTGTAACCCTTGTCAACATTTCATCAAAAGCATCTAAAAGTAATACAAACCTTCCCTCTTCATTTAATTTTTTAAATGTACGAGATGAAAGACTATTTACTTCCACGTTATTCTGCAAAAATAAACGAATAAGACTTTGAATATCTGGTGCCTTATTATAGTCCTTAAGAGTTATATATAGAGGAATTCGAAAAGTAGGATCGTCATTATTATTAAGTTTTTCTTCTGCAAGTATCCTCATCAATCTTCTAATCATTGTTGTTTTTCCTGCACCATAATCCCCTACAAGTACTAGTACTTGTGAACTAGAATAATTAATATGTCGTTTTAATCCTGTTAATGCAATTTCTTCAGTTAGAAATCTAAGTTCCTTAATCTCATCAGGATTCCTTTCCAAGTGAGTAAGAACATTTTTCAACTCATCTTCTTTAGTCCAAGTTGTTTCTTTTTTTTGAATCAAAGATTCCATTTTACCTATTTCAATTCCTAAACCCTCAAAAATATATCCCCAAAATGTTGAAACAAGAGAAGGTATTTTGATCTTATCTAATTTGATCGAATTACTTTTAAGTTTATATTTAGCTAATATTTCACGTTTTAAGTGTTTTCTAGCGCTAGACTTTCTATATAATGAAAGTCTTGAATCACCTCCATAATTCTGCCATATATCTAACAAAGATTTAATAATAGGTTCAGGAGACCAGCTTATCATATTTAATTTCTCTTTTGGGATTAGTTCAAATAATGAATGTAAGATTTCATCGTTAGAATCCTTTGAGACTATTCTAACTACATCTAATAAGCAATTAATAAGTTTATCTGTATGCTTTTTATTAGCTTCCTTTTCAGAAAAAAAATAACCTTTCATTGTTTTAACAAAAACCACAGGGTCTAAAATAGGAGTATTGGGGTTATCAACATTAAAATGTAAAAACGGCAAGTTGTCTTTTTCATTTAAATAAGATTTAGGCACTACTAAGTAAGATAATTCTGCTTTCTTAGTAGTTATAATATCTCCAGGTAAACTATCTAACAGTGTTTGATCGAGTGAAGTAGTGTTAATTAATTTTAAATCGATGAATCGGTCACCTTCACCATGTTTGTCATAATCTTCAATAAAACCCTTTAAATATATATTAACATCTAATAAATTTTGTATTAATTCATCATATGTCAACAAGAATACATAATTTTTTGCTTGTTCATTTATTGCGGCACGAGCATCTGCCGTAAAACCTGTATTGGTTACTAAATAGCCTTGATCAATTTCCCCTGTCATTCTATAATTACCGACTTTATTTACAAAATTTTGAACTTCGATAATTGTTACTTTGTTTTTTGGTTTTTCGTGATATTTACATTCTGCTAATATGTTAGATTTATTTCGTTTCTTAGATTTAGCCACTACATCGCACTGCCCAGCTTCTATTTTAGTATTATGAATAACTTCATCATAACCAAATAATTCAAATAGTTTTGCTACTTCTTTTTCAAATATTAGCCACTTTGGGGTTTTGTCTTTTTCAGAAGATTTTTTATTCATATTTTGAAATCAATACCTATTTAAGCTTATTGTAAGCGCCAGTAGAGTCGAAAGTTAAAATAAATTAATAGAAATCAGCAAAATAGAAAGTTTTTTTAACAATCCTGTCCTAAATAAATATTAGGCACATTAAATCGAACCGTTTTACTGGTCTGATTGACTGTTTTACTACTTTTTCAAAAAAGAACCCCTTGTATATATTTGCTTGGTGGAGGTTGTTCTTTTGCAAACGGATCATCGAGCCATTTGTGTAAATCAACTTTCACAAACAAGTTTAGTCTTATAAAAGCAACTAGATTAGATAAGTACCAACCGTGTTTTGCTTGTGTTTTCAGCGCCTTTAGTATCAGTATTGTTATCAGTGCAGTCCATATCTGTATCATCACAGCATTATGACTAGTGCCTATAAAAGATTTGATGTGTAGCTGTTGTTTTATGTCTCTAAAAAATATTTCAACCTCCCATCTAGCCTTATAGAGCTCCGTTATGGTGTTTGCTGTCCAAGACATCTGATTTGTGATAACTTCTATGGTCTGCTGATTTTTTCATCCCACAGTGCTACCCTGCGTAGTCTTCTTGGGTATTTCTCTTTTGTTTTAGTACCTGTAAGTTCAATAATTTCATCTTTTAGGACGTGTTGGTGGCTTTGCTCTGGAAGCTCTAGTTCTTTTACGGTCTTAAATTTTATATTGTTCTTGTGCCTAACAACAAAATAAACTTGGTTGCTGTCCCAAACATTTAAAAGTGAAAAATCATTATAAAATCTATCAGCAACAATAACACTTGCTTTGAGCAATGGTATATCGTAAGCTCCTTTATTGTCTGCGGTCTTGCCATCAGTTATATTTACATAGGCAGGTAAATGTCCATCATAATCAAGCAGGGTATGGATTTTTACCGCTCCTTTTTTGGTCTTATATTTTGCCCAATCAAATAGGCTCAAACAAAGGCTTATGGTAGTGGCATCCAATAAGAATATTTTTGATTTTATCTTGAAATTTGTACGTTTAAAATGTGCTTGCTGTCCTAAACCTTTAAGTAAAACATAATAGTAATCCCTGAAAAGTTCCCAACTCTTGTTTTTATTCTGGTAGCTTAATGTAGATTTTGAAGGTGCCCTGAGCATCCCTAGATGATTCAGGTTGCCAGTTGCTGAGCGTAACCCATTACTTATGTCCCTTAAAGATTGACTGTTGGCAAATTGGCAAAAGAGCATCGAAACCAAGTGAGACCAGCTATCAAATCCTTTTTGATGCTTATCGCTCTGGCGTAGCTTAACTAAGCTTTTGAATTTTGATGAGTTTAACTTTGAGATTATTTGAGAGAACAATGTTATATTTATCATTGGAGAAAGGTGTTTTTTGTGTTGCACCACAAAGGTAACTTTGAGGAACAAATTTCCCTTTCTCTTTTTTAAACATTTAGGACGCTATTGATTTTTAAACACCTTTCTTTTTAGGTTGGTGTTTTTTATTATAAGGTTTATTTACTCCACAACTTTTCAAGTTCATTGGCATGATAGTCTAAATCTTCAATAGCAATGATGTGTTGTTTTTCTTTATCAAAAATTTCTTTGGTAACAACTCCCTCTTTTGAATTGTAGTAATTTATATCCATAAAGAAAGTATATCATTTTACATTATGATGAAAAAATATCGTTATTCAAGTATGAATTCATGTTCCTCTTCAAATTCTCCTTTAGTTTCAAAACTACCTTTTGAATTATAATAACTTTCACTCATAATTCAAATATATCATATTGAATAATACATTATAATTTTAAGATATAAGACATCTGATTACTACACCTCTAAATTTGCGATATTAAAATATTTACCTGCTATTGGGTATTAATGTATTAATAAAATAGTTTATATTGCTCAAAATAAGAGTTTTATGAAAACGTTTTGCATTATTACTTTTTTAGCTTTTTCTACATTATCCTTTTCTCAAAAACGAGGACAGGTAGTTGCTCTTGTTCCACAGAATTTTACTATTGAATCAAATAGTAAAGCTTCCGAATATGGTAAAGCACTATGCTTAGAAATTCAGCATAGAATGCCTGAATATGATGATTCCTATTCAGTAGATATGTTAGAGCAGGTCGAAATTAATATTGAAAATATGAAGTCTATGTCACTTGGAGAAGCAGAGTCTAAAGGACTTGTTTATTTAAAACATAACGGATGGCTAGGATATTCCTTTCAGAGGGGTGAAAACCTTCCAATTAATATTGCTGTAGAAATTAATATGCGTGGAAGTTTGTATGATAATGTAATTGCTCCTAAGAATACTGATTATGACAAAAGTATCCTACCTGCTGATTTTAAAGACAATGATATTCTCTCGAAGCTACAAGATGCTCAAGAAGATATTTGGTTTAACCAAGTAAAAAGAGATCTTTTTGATAATAAATCATCGCTTGTATCCGACGGCTCTATGACAATTGAAAGTTCTCCTAATGAGTTTATAAACAATTTAAAAAAAGTATTAGAAGATGATGATATCTGCAAACCTTCTAAGGTTGAATTGTGTGTTGATCAAAGAGATGTCCCTGTTATGTCTATAACTTTTGAATGTGAACTCATTGATATTACATTAAGTACCCAAGGGGATATTACCGTAGGTAGGTCAATAGAAAATAAATATATCTCATTGAATCACGATAAAACGGTCAATGTATATGATTTATTTAAGGAGGATATTGGACTCAACGATAATACACAAAAGGAGTTGTGTACTTTTGATAAAGTATGTTTTTCTTTGGATAAATATGGACTCACCACCAATATGCCTAATTGTTCAATAACCAAATTGGCTTTAGGAGAAGTAATAATATCTGACGAATCCACTGGTAATAGTGTTTCATTATCGTTTAAATGAAAATTAGATTATACTCTATATGATAATGACTAAGCCAATCTAAAAAGTAGTCTTACTGAGATAGATTTTCTCTTAGCGAGAATTTAGTTCATTTTTCAAGTCTCACCTTATTAGCATTGAATTTTAAATCACAGAATAAATACCCAATATTGGGTATTTATTCTGTTGGATTAGTATTTAATTTTAATAACTAATTAATTTACATATATTTATAATAAAATATCAACTAACCTATGGTGAAAAAAATACTATGTGTATCATTAATTCTAATAAGTTTAGGTAATGGAATTGCTCAGAGCATAGACCAAAATCAACTTGTAGAAATAACTTATGACTACAATAAGAATCAACTTACTGGCAAAATGCCTTTTGATGATTATTTTAAGATCATTTACAAAGGAATTGAAGCTAAAAATATAGATAAGGTCTATTTATTTGAAGTAGTATATAAAGAAGACCATTTGAGGGTTAGAACAAAACGTAAACCGAGGAATGGTGATGGAATACCTGATGTAGCAGAAAGGTTTCAAAATTTAGTAATTGAAAAAAATAATGATGATGATAAGTCTAGTTATAGCATAGTAGCTCCTTTAGACCCAGAAAGGGCTTATGTAATAGGAATATTTAAAAAAAATTCAGAAAGTAATGTCTTAATGTTAACTAAGTTTTTTGAATTGATAGTCAATGAACCATATAACACATCAGTTCAGAAACAGTTTTTTCAAGACAGTATATTACCTTTAGAGGATAATCTAGATAAACTTACCATTCCCATTGGGGTATATCCTAGAGATTTTGATAAGTTTATAGGTAGAATTAGACCAGTTCAAAACTTTTATTCAAACACAGCAAATAAGCCTAATTTGAATCAAATAATCCTAAAAAGAACAATTACAGGTACATTAATAAGTACCATTGCTACTGCATTAAAGTCTAAAGGTGTTGGGGCGAAAATTTTCAATGAGATCATTCCAATGTTTCTGAACAATGAATTATCGAAAATTGAAACATTATCCTATGGATACGATATATCTCCTAATACTGATAGTAAAATCAATAAATATGATTATCATAAAAGAATTAAAAAATTAGAACAAAACTTAAAGAGTTTAAAGAGTTTAAAGAAAGAAATAGAAGCGTTGCAACTTTTACAAAATGATAATAGTGTTAAATTATTTTACAAAGATTTTATAGTTAGTTCTATTGAAATTTTGAAAGCTAATATTAAAGAACTAAAGTTCTTTAACAGACAATTAAAAAAACTTATCAATCAAAACTTACCAGAAATTATTTTGATTGATGCAACAACACTCGGAAATGATTTGAAAACATCAAATGCTAGTTCTTTAGTTCCTGATGTGGGATTGATTAATGCCGTAGGTCATAATAGTGATGGTAACTTAAAATATATTGCAAGACCATATTTAGGATTGAACTGGCATTTTTCAGGAATAAATAGAAGCCAATATTTACGACAAATACATAACAGAAAATTTAGGCATCGATGGTCTTTAGCTCTCGGAATTACATTAGGAAATATTGATACCCAAGACTATGAAGACCTTTTTAATAATATAAGCCCTACCGTTGGGATGAATTTTAGATGGACTAGACAAATTAGAACTGGTGCCGGTGTACTTTTTGTTCGTGAAAAAAATCAAAATCCAATTGTAAATGATACAAAGGTTGCTCTGGCTCCGTATATCAGCATATCATTTGATTTAGGCTTATTAAGTGAAGCATCAAAATTAACGAAATTAATAGGATTCTAACATGAAAAAAATTCTTATATATATCTTATTTGGTGGACTCATCAGCTGTACCTCAGAAATTGATTTTGGAGATTTATTATCTATTAGAGATAGTCGTGACTTTATTACTGCTGATAACGCAGATACCGTAACTTTTGTTTTGGAATTTAATGAAGATGCCGAAGTTGAACTCATTAATGCTAAGGCAACCGTTATAAATGGTGCTTTTCAAGAAAATAATGAGGATGAATTAGATATAAATCCGATCAAGGATATTAACGGAAAGATAGGGGCTACTGTAGTGTTACAGAGTACCACAGTAGTAAGTGATGTTAAGGTTGAGTTTAATATCAATGAATTTATTACTCCTTTCATAATAACAGCTATTCCCTCCGAACCTGCAAGTATTAGCCTACAGGCATCTGCTTTTAACGTAGATAATAATTTTGATAGTGAAATTACTCTTACTGGTAATTTGAAAAATGAACTTGGTAATAAAGTTTCTAACGGATTTTCAGTACGTTTTGAAGATACTTTTGAAAATGGCACTTTAGTTGGGGGTTCATATCGAGAATCATCATTAGTTTCTAGTAATGGTCTGATTTCTACAATCTATAGTCCTGGACCCGTAACTGCTAATCAATATATTAATCTTGAGGTTATAGTTTTAGATGAAAATAGTAATGATACAGATATTACAGAAACAATTCAAATATTTATAACAACAGAATAATCCTTTTAAAATGAGTCAACAAACAGATAACCTTAACATAGCCATTCAAGAATTTTTATCCTCAATTGGGGCTACAAATCTAAAACCAACTAAAATTATTTTTGAAGAAAAATCTTCAGAAAGCATAATTCCTATGCGGACAAATTGTTGGGAATGGGATCCTGCCGTACAAGAATTAGTTTGGGTGTGCAATTAATTTTTCTATCTTAAGGAATACCTGATGTTGAAATTTAATCAAAGACATTACGGATAGTTATTGTATTACTTGAGATACTTTAATAACAATCAATGAACTTTAAAAAAGAGTTAAGACAGTCTAAAAAACTGCCTTAACTCTAACATATTCTATTTCAGTCGTGTTCAAACATTGGAACACATTTGTAGCGTTTCTAGCGATTAGTGCCCGGTGGAAGAAATATACCGATGCCCTGACATATATTGTACTTCTCGTATGTTGTGAAGCTTTAACCAATGCGTAATCACCAATGCTCATATCTGATGTGCGTTGTTAATATTGAGGTTAATTCTACGTAGTTTTTTAAAGAGCTGGCAAGCAACCGTAAAACGATCCGAGTTTTGCGGTATAAAAGCCTCTGTGTGGTACTTTATAGCATTCTAGAGGGTTTCCATATCCGCTTGTATATACTGGGCTAAGGAAAGCACCTGTGGCGATTTGATTTCTAGCTTGCGATAGTTGGTTTTACGAGTACTTGGTGATACATAATTGTAAAATGATCGTAGAGATAGCACTGTTCTGTAAAATAAGTGGTGTTCTAATGAAATGAAGATTATTTTCCTCTTTTAATAAGTGAAAAATGCCCTAAGAATACTTGACCATTACCTCTTTCATATCGATACCAATAAGCATTGGATGGCATTATCCCTCCATTGTAAGCTCCGTCCCAACCTATACTTCCCGCACGTAAAGTAGTTAGTAATTTACCATAACGATCAAAAATATAAGTAGTGCCACCAGATTCTCTATTAAAATTTACAATATTCCAAGTATCATGATAACCATCATCATTAGGAGTGAAAAATTTAGGAGCATATAATAAATAAGCTATTTCAAAGGTAGTTCCACAACCGTTCTTATCTCTTGCTTGAACTATATATTCTGGTTGTATAGAAAGATTAGTAAACAAATTGCTGTCTTGCCATGTAAAGCCATCAACTGAATATTCATAATCTCCTAATCCTTCTACTAAGATTTCAATACTATTATCATTCTGTGTAAAATCAGCTACGATGACTTCGGTAATTGTTGCAATACCTGATTGTATAACTTGAAAGTTATGAACCTCTTCACAAATAAAATCTCCATATAAATTTGATACAGTTACAGAATAGTTTCCAGAAGAATCTATATTAATACTTTGAGAAGTTTCTCCCGTTGACCAATTATAAGAATCATAAGAGTTAGATATTGAGAGGGTTATTGAGTCATTATCACAGATATAGTATGTAGATTCAAGATCAATTTCTGGTTGCTCTCTCATGTTTATATCAAATGAAGTTGTGGTGAAACAATCTGGTGAAATTGTACTTTCTACTCTTGCATATATTTGAATACTAACAGTATTCAAAGTGAAATTATTTTCTAAAATATTTACATTATTATCCGCATCTAATTGTGAGAAATAGTAGTGTATATTGGTATTTTCCTGACCGTTTATGATTAAACTACTATAATCCGAAAGAATGATCTCCTCTTCTCCATCATTTTCAATATCACAAATATCAACATCTTCTATATCATGAGCAATAGGTAGGCGATATATTCCAATCTCAAAACTAGTCACATCAAAACAATCTGGATTTTGATTATTTTCAATTCTTGCGTGTATTTCTTGAGGATTGCTAGTATTTATATAACTATTTGGTAATTGATTAACTCCATTTTGAGCATCATCAGAAGACGCATAATAAAGAACATCAAAAATATTATCAGACTGTTCTCCTAAAATTTCAGTATCGTATAAAGGAAGTATAAAAGCAGCTTCTTGATTATTACTAACATCGTCGCACACATAATGATCCATTATAGAAAACGCTTCTGGTTGATCATTTACAATGAAAGAAAGAGTAGTTTCATCAAAACATGTTTCGCTTAATTGATTCTCCACACGTACTACTATATCTTGCGTAGTTGTAGTAAATGGATTTGGTAGTGGACTTGATAAAATAGTTCCATCCAATGTGAAATAGGTAACAATCATTCCCGTCTGTCCATTTAGGACAGTAAGTTCAATATCACTAGTATCAAAATCGAATGCTCCATCATCATTATCATCACAAACCTGTTGCACAGGAATTGCATTTGCTGCAGCAGCAGCTTCTACTTGAAAAGATATAATTGTTTCATCCATACACCCCCCATCTGGATCTTGTGAATTTTGGTTAGTTACAGTCGCGGTGATATTTTGAGTTGCTGTTAAAAATGGATTTGGTAATGGGTTTGATAAGATATTTCCTAACTGATCTGTATAGGTAATATTTACATCTGTTTGTCCTTGCAATAATTCATTTTCAATAGTGGATGTATCAAAAGATGCAAATCCATCTCCATCATCGTCGCACAGTGTCCCAATGGTTATAGTATTTGCTATAGGCATAGTCTCCACATGCAGCGTTATATGTTCTCCTAAACCTAAACAATCATTGTCGAGTAAGCTATCTACCCGTATGTATATATTTTGAATTTCAGGAGACATTTCATTTCTATAATTCGCAATGTCAACGATCGCATTTATTTCTGAAAGTGCATCATTAACATTCTGATAATACGTTATTACTAATTGCTGCCCCATTGGAAACAAAGCTTCAATTTCTTGAGTAACAATACTAAAGTCGAAAGTTGAAATACCATCCTGAGTATCTCCATTTACAGCATCATCGCACTCATAAAATTCTCTTGTAAAATCTAAGGGGATTTGTGTTGTTGAAACAAGTAATTGAATTTCAGAAGTTCGATAACAATTGTTGTCATTTTCAATTCTAGCCCATATTTGATCGGTGCTCACTACTTGGTTTTGATATGCTATTACAGGACTTATTTGATTAATATCATTAATGGCTTCCTGTTCACTCTCATGGAATGTTATTGTTTCAAGGTCAGCATTTATACTAATTTCATTGGTGACCTCTTGTAAATTGAAAACACTAAATCCATCTGTATCATCATCACATTGACTTAAAACTACAGAAGTTTGTACTGTTGGTAATTGATATACTTCAAGAGGAAAAGAAGTGACAATAGTGCAAGTAGAATTGTTTACATTAACTAATTGTACGTAAATACTTTCTTGTTCATTGGTATTAACATAGGATGTAGGGTCTAAAATCGGAATGGTCAAAGCCAAATCTTGAAAATATGATATATCAATTTCTAATTCTGGAATACCATTAAATAAGAAATTTTCCTGAGCTGTAAGGTCAAAAATAATTTGACCATCTGAATCATTACCTATACTCGTATTATCACAAAAACCTAATACAGGAATATTAGGAGAAGGGTCTGGTTTATAGAATGTTTGAATTGTAAAGCTAGTAATATCAAAGCATTCTTGATTTTGTGAATTAAAAATTTTTACAAATATTTCTTGCTCTAAAAATGGTGTAACATTTTGATATATTGTTGGATTTAAGATAGGAGTATTGGAATTTAAGTTTGCTAAACTAGTATAAAATTCCAGTTCAAATAAACCTTCATCTTGTCCATCTAGCACCTCACTAGTTATTTGAGTCAAATTAAAATCAGAAAATCCGTCATTATCAATATCACAAATATTTATATTCTCAGGAGTGTTTGCTATAGGTTGATCATAAATAGTAATATGTCTTATCTCTGAAATAGTTTGTCCACCTATAGTTACGGTTAATGACACAGAATAAGTGTTGGGGTTTGTATATATATGAGCAGGGTTCTCTTCCATAGAAGTCTCACCATCTCCAAAATCCCATACAATATTATCATAAGCAGCGGAAATATTAGCGTTAAATTGTGTTGCATTTCCCTGACAAACATTTTCATAAGTAAAGCCAATATTAAAAAAAGTTTGTATAAACGGAGGCAAACCAGATCTACTAATGCCACCATCTAATTCAAATGCTTCAAACTGAAAGTCACATCCAACTCCAATAATATTTGGGTTTTCTATATAATCTATCCTAGGCTGATTAAATTTCGCTATGTATATCCTACCGTCAGGAGCAATTTGCATACCCGCATAGGGTCTAGGAAGTGATGTTATTTCAAATTGGGAGGCTATTATTTCAGATGCATCTCCTGCTCCAAGGTTATATTGAAACACTCCGTTCCCTGTAACACTTACATAGAGTAAATCACTATTTGGGGAAAATTCTACTCCATATACCATTTCATCATCAGCCAAATCCATAATTGTAACTGAATTACTAACAATTCCAGTCGCATCATTAAAATCAAATAATTGAACTTCTGATAAACCTTCTCCTCTCGCCACAGCAAGTTTAGTTCCATCTGGAGATATTTTAATCGCTCCTATAGCAACGCTAAAATCATTTCCTCCAATAAAAGTTCCAACGGAGCTTATTATAGGAGTTATTGAAACCCCAGCATTTGTGACTTGATATGCCAAAAAATCATTACTCTCGTAAGCGTGGCTAACAACCCAAAACCCATCATCAGTGGCATTTCTTATTGCGGTTAGTTTCTCAGTAGTCGGTGTAGTTAATAAAATATTTTTATTTGTAGTTACGTCGCCTAATCCCCCATTCAATGTAATATCAACTTCAGAGTAATTTAAACCGTCTGGCCCAGCTTCTTCATCAACAGTAAAAATATAATAAATATTACTATTAGATGGGTTTGGTACTATAATGGCAGAATGTGTACTCGAAGAATCTCCTTTGAGGTCATCTCCATTTGGCATTATAAAGTGATTTCTATTATAAACCTGTCTACCATCTGTATAAAATAACAGATTACCATCAGTGTCAGATATAGTAGCACAACCTTCGTTAGTGTTAAGTTGACCATCTAATAATATTTCTGGATTACCATTGTTAAAATCTATTCCAGCCTGATTTCCAAAATACCAAATATTAGCTTCATTTTGTGCATGAGTTGAAAAGACACACAAACATGTCAAAGTAATTAAGCACCATTTAAAAAAACTATTCAAAAGCATTAAAATTATTTATTCAATCCATTCTAAATATATTTCTATATCATACCCGTTTTCTTGATTTTCAGTAAATCGAATACTTTCTGGGCGTTCTGAAGAATAGTCAGAAACATTAAATACAGGAACATTATTAGTTCCATCTTCAATTACAGAAACAAAAATACCTTCATCATAATTGACAACTCCTGGATCATCATCTAAAACATCTATACGCACTTCTTTATCTATGCCTACATAAATGTTTAAGCTACTTAAATCCCAAAATAATTCCTCTGAAACATTTTCAACAATTGATGTAAGATGTAATATGCTTGCATTTCCACCTTGATAGCTGCAATCTTCCTTTCCTAAAAGGACTAATACATCAGCTAGTCTATTAGGGTCGCCTTCATTATATTCATTATCCCAAGTCTCATTAATATTAAAAAAAGAATAAACTCTTATTCCATTAATTTTCACAGGAGTTCCTATAGATACATTAAAATTTAAAGATGACACTATTGTTTCTCCAGATGTAAACTGAGTTCTTGTAGATACATTATTATTACCTATCTCACGAAAACTAATGCATATTTCTCTTTCCGTATTCCCTGCAAGATTAAAAATTGAACTTGTTTCAAAATTATTTGAAGAAACTTCCACTGTTTCGATAGGTAAATTACTTGAAAGCATAACCATTACTTCTTCATCTATTACAATTGAACCTATATCACTTATTAAAGAAACATTAGGAACAATAGGAGTCTCATCATCATTATTATTCATCACTACAGGTTCTTCATCTGTAGATGAACAAGAAAAAAAAGCTAATAAAACAAAGTAGAGCAAAGTTTTTTTTAACATAATAATATTTTAATTAGGATATAGATAATTCTTTTGGTGTTTGATTAATTAATTGATCAAGGTCAAAGTCAATAATTGGAGGGTAATTAATTTCAATTATCATACCTCCATTTTTTAAGTAAGTTAGTAGATTACTATATAGAAACTTTAAATTCATTAAATGCATTCCTCCTGTGTAAATTCGAGCTATTTCTGGCATAGTTCTAATATGCTCAAGAGATGCTAATAACTCGATATATGGTTTAGGAAAATCATTAATTTTAGTAGTTAATTCAGAATCATTAAAATAGTTATTAATAGAGATATTTAATTCGACAATTTCTAAATATTCTTGCAGAGTTAATTTACTATTTATTTTAGCTAACCATTTTTTAGAATCTATTGCTTCTAGGGGAAATCCAATATTTTTCACATCGTTATACGCCTTTAAAGAATTACAATTTATTCTGAATAATTCTCCAGTGCCAATCTCTATTATATGTTTTCTATTTTCATTCTCTAATATAATTTCCATAATATTATTTTAGTTAAAACCATTTCCATATTTTGAAATGTACCTTAAAAGGACTTGAAGATAAATCTAATGGAGCTCCGTTAGTTATTATTCTTGCAGCATTCCCAGTTCCTCCCAGATAACCGCCTGGTATATTACTTAACTGACTTCTAGGAACAAGAAATTCTACATAAGCCCCTCTTGCAAACTGACCCACCTCAACATTTTTTGGATTAAGAAATGGAGCTACTTCTACATCTACACCGTAAGGTGCTCCTCGTGAAGGATTAATTAATTTTGATTTATCAATAATCTTTAATGCATCTCTACCTGTATGATGCCTTACAGCAACTAATTCATCAGCTAACTGAAACGTATCTCTTCCATCTATTCCCTTTACAACTTCATATGTTGCCTGAGGCTTATTTATTTTTACAGGTTCTATTGTATTTGTATTGGGGGTTTTAGGAGAACTAGCTGGGTTTGTGGAATTTGCTCCATCATCAACAGTTGATAAGGGAGTTGCATCTTCTGGCTGCAAACTACTAACTGTAGACACTTTAGGATTAGATAGAGATTTTCCTGTCCATATACTATGACCTTTGGGTGTTAAAATCCCTCCTATAGTTCCCCCAATAACGAACCCTAATGCAGCTCCAGAGACAGCTCCTATTATCGTGTTTCTTAAAAAATTATCTGGATTACCTCCTGGTAATAGACTCATTAAGCCTCCAGTAATAGCTCCAGAAACAAAGCCTCCAGCAGCAGCCGAAAGACCTCCGCCTAAAATACCTCCAGTAATCCCCGCTGAAGCTAAGATTGGCGCGACAGCGAAACCGACGGCGACTCCTACACCTCCCGCTATACCTCCAATAACTGCACCACCAAAAACACCTATTAGGGTTTTACCGCTACTCCAGTTCCATTTTAAAGGATTAAAATTTCCATCGTTAGCCTGTACACCTCCAAAATATGCTCCAGCAAGTGCTCCAACACCAATACCTATAAGGAGTGCTGCCGTGAAAATAATCTCACCAGATGGGTCTGATAATAATAAAGGATTATTCCACACATAACTATATCTGTTAAAACTTTGAGTGTTATAAGGATCTTGAATAAAATTATCTGGATTTAAAAATCTTCCTAAGCTAGAATCGTATAGTCGACCATTCATTTGGATTAATCCAGCTTCAAACAGATGTTCATGACCTGTAAATCCTCTACCTAATATTGATTCATTATCAAAATTTGAATTACCATTTATACTTAAAAATTTATCTACAGTACCCCATGCACCATATTGTGCTTGCTCTAAGAGTTCTCCGTTTTCTCCTGATATACCCAGAATACTACCTAAATAATCACGGTGTAAATAATTAAATTCATTTGTGATTTCAGCGCTTTCTTGTTTAGTTATATGGACAATGGGAGCATTATATTGATCACCTGCTATATAGGTAAGTATTTTAGTACTTCCAGTTTCCTGATCTATTACAATTTCAATAGGAGCAATAGCTGAATATCGTCTAATGTAACGTCTTTCTAAAATATCATTACTATTTCCTCCATAATAAGCTACAGATCTTTCCATTAAAGGACTATACTCATAATTTATCTTACCTTGTCCCTGTTCTTTTATACTTACAGGCTTTTTAAAAGAGTTATAAGTAATTATTTGCTGTATTCGTTGTTGATAAAACAAGTCCCCCTGATTATTAAGATTTACTTGAGTCAAACCATATGGATTATTTGATTGACCGTATTGATATTTTCCTACAAGAGTATTATCTGCTATTCTTCCGCGATCATCATATTCGTGTTCTCTAGCAGCGGGTCCAATTATTTCGGTCAATCTATCAAGATTATCATGAGTAAAAGTCTCTTCCCAATTATCAAAGACTTTATTCTCTCTACTTATTAATAATCCCCTAAAAGAGTTCCACTCATACTCCATATGCATTGCTGGAGTAGCTCCTTGTACTAGCGGAGTAACATCTAGTATTTTAGTTGTATTACCATATTGGTCATACTCTTTAGTTTTTCTTAAACCATTACCTAAATCAACTTTTGTCTCTAATGCTAAAGCATTTTTTTCAACTAACTTCCACAATAATTCATTGGTGGTAGATTCTCTTAATTCCACCAAAATTCCTGAATTATCGTATATTTTTGTTACTGAAACGTTATTGCTTAAACCAGTATTAAATTCATTAGTTGAAAACGACAATGATGACGTTCTTCCTAAATTGTCGTATTGTTTCACGGAGGTATATTGAGCCCCATCGGTAATTTCTGTAGTTTCACTTAACCTAGAGAAATTATCGTATAAATAATTATATATGTATGATTTATTATTTAAATTATCTATACCATTTATAGAAACCAAATTCTTAGTTAAATTATCATATAAGTAATCTAAACTAAATGACGCATAGTCACCAACTATTTCTTTATTTGTTAATAAACCATTATTATCATAAGTATAATTTACTGATCCCTTAGGGTTAGTTTCATTAATGATCTCTCCATAGATATTATACTCATACGTGTATGATCCTGCACTCGGATCAGTGAGAGAAGCTTTTCTTCCCCATCCATCTATTGTTGTTGTAATAATATTATCTTCATAATGAGCTTCTCTTAGTACTCCGTTTGGAAAATATTGATATCTAACTGTTCCTCCGTCATCAGTTCTTAAAACAACATTACCTAATACATCTTTAGTTGATGTGATATTCCTAACACCATCATCGGTGGTTATAGTTAGTCCATCATAATAAGAATTAATTGTTCTGTTGTTTGGATCAGTTTTGGATATTAACCTTCCATATTGATCATATAATACATTAGTCCATAGGGCAGCGCTTTCATTTTCAAAATATGGAACACTTTCTCTTTTTATCCTACCCGAAACATCAAATTCAGTATCTTGAACTATCCATTTATTATTAAAACTTTTTGATTGCGTTTTTATCTCTAAACCAAACACATTTGTCCAATTTTTATAATCTGGCTTATTAGGATAATCAATATAAGTAGTATACGTTGTATTATTACCTGAAAGAATCTCTTTATTGTAAAAGTACTTTGTTTCATTTCCTAAGTAATCTACTTTTATCAATGGTCTATCCCATCCATCATAAGTAAATGTTTCTGAATTATCGTACGGATCTATAGTACTTATTACAGTTCCGCGTGTTATATCGAAATTATATGTAGTTTCTAAACCTTTAGAATCTCTAGATTTAATTAAAAACCTTCCTGAATTGTCGTAGAAAAAACGTTCTTCTCTAGGAGTTACTCCTGATCCAGAAACTGTTTTTATGGTAATATTTCCATATAAATCATGAGATAATGTTTCAGTCAACCAAGGAGTATTGACTCCCTTTCTCTTTATAATTTTCAGTATATTATTTGAATAAGTATATTCTTCCTCATTACTAAAGTACTGACCGTATAATTGATTTTCAACTTTTTTACTAAGACTCCTACCTACATGATACAAATAATCAGAATGACTAGAATTATTACTGTATGTATAAGTACTTCGTGTGTAGCCAATTATTGGGTATGTTCTTAAAAGTTGAGTTATATTATTATACGAGTTATAAGTATAAGTATCTACAATAGTATGATAACCCTCTAAACCATTTATAGTTGAAATAGAACTTGGAAAGTTTGCAAATACCTTATTACTACTTAAACTAGTTACGTAATTATATTCTTTTTTACTTGAAAACTGACTGGGAGAATTACTTAAAGATGATGAGACCCATTCTTCCACTACAGCACCACGTTTTGACATATCCTGCCTAGAACCACTTATCAATATTGGAACTCCATCACCATACCAATTTGAGCGTTTAGTATACTCATAACCCATAAACCCCAGTCCAGCAGTATTAATTACAGCATTTTCATAATAAAAATCTTGCTGTTGTGTCATCCCACTTCCAGTTCTTATAGCTCTTTCAACCAGTCTTAAACTAGGCGCTACTTGAATATCAACAAAAGGATACTCTTTTTGCACATCAGATGTATAAAAAGAGGGCGCGTCACCATTTACATTATCTGCTGTTAAATTTTTATATTCTATATCAGTTGTTAATCCATCATTTGTAATCCTAGTTAACTCTGTGTCAACTTTATGGTCTTTATTAAATTTATATCCAAAAACTCTATTCTGGATAATATATCCATACTCTAGGTTTCCATTACCTCCGTGACCTTCGGTAAAAATAGGTATGCCAAACTTGGCCATTCCATTATTAGTATCTGATATACTACCAGTAAGTTGAAAATATGGTGTCAAACTAGCAGAATCATAACTATTGGAATATAATTTCATTCTTTCACTAACAATATCTGTAGAATTCCAAGGAGAAACAACTTCATGATATAAAATATCTGTCTTACCATCACCATTAAAGTCCTGAGAAAGATATTTATATTCATATAATGGATTTGACATAGAAATACCATTTACATTATATGTCCCGATTACTAATTCACTCTTTTTGTAAGGAATATTAATGTCTTTTGTGTATTTATGAAAAGTAGTTCCTTTAGATAAGAAAAAACGCCAATCTTCACTATTTTCATTAGTAACAGTTGCAAAATCAAATTTACCATCTCCATTAAAATCTCCCGATATAAGTGGTTTTTCTAGATCAATATAACTATCAGACGTATAAGCAATTTGATTGATTGAAGTTCCATCGTTATTCAAAGAATATACACGAATAGAACCGTTTCTAATATGAATTAAATCTGTTTTTCCATCGCCGTTGAAATCGGTACCTAATAATTGATCTTCACTAGGGTTAATTCTTGAAATTAGTGTACCGACATTAACAGCAGTATCTCCAGTAATACTTCTATCTAAATTAATAAAATATACAGGTGAATTTCCTAGATTTACTGAATCTTGCTCACATATACATTCTTCATATTGACTATATGGGTCCTCTACTCCATTACAGTTAGTTACATAATGCTTTATAGGAATAGCAAAAACGTCGGTAAGTCCGTCCCCATTAAAATCACCCGAAATATATTGTTTTTTTATTTTTCGATCATTAGGTCCTGGAGGTGATCCATAATCACAGTTATAATTGCCTTCTGGTCCTATTGGAAAAGTATATGCTTTTTCATATTGAAAAAACAGACCAGACCCATATAAATAATTTTTAAACCTAACAGTTGAGTTAGTTGCTTCTACAGCTTCACTGACAAGAGTAATTGCTTGATTTTGAAGGTTTTTATTTTGATGATTAAGAATTGAGCTGAAAAACAATTCATCAAATCCTAAATTAATAGTTTGACCTAGTTCTTGATTGCCAGAATCGCCAAAGACACTATTAAATAAGTGAAAATTAGTCTTATTAGAACCTCTTCTAAATACAATCATATCTTGATGCCCATCAGCATCAAAATCTCCCATTCTTATATCATCCTCTCTACTATCAACTCCAGGAAAGATCGAACTATATTCTTCATTAATCCTTGTAATAGAAGTAGAGGAAGTTCCGTAGGTAAAATATATTGGAGGAAAAGAGTTATTATTTCTATTTGTCTCTTGAATATTACTTATCCTTTCATACCCTAAGCTAGTAGTGCTATGCTGAAGAGTATACTTCCTAAATATTTGTCCACCAGAATAAATTTCTACCCTATCAAGTATTTCATCCCTTTTAAAAGTTTGACTAGCAATATAACTTAATTGTGGTCTAACTCTATTTTTATAAATAAATCTAACTTCATTTGGAGATATTGTGCTTCCTTTTGATCCGTATTTAATTGAATTAATTCTTAATAAATTATTAGATATAGCATAATCATATTGAATAAAGTTTCCTTGCGGATCAACTTTTTTGTGAACTGCCCACTCTAATTTACCTCTTGAGTTACCTGCTAATCCATAATATGCTAAAGCCCCATCTGGATATTGAACCTTAAAATATGAAGGTGCTCCACTTACATTACCTAAGGCAGTAATTTTAATATTACTATAATTTTCAGTTTCATAAACAGAATTAGCTGCACCATATATGCCACTCTTGAGCATTAATCGTTGCCCATCAAGAACGTAGCGATCATTTCCATCGAGATCAACACCATCAACATACCCATCATGAAATTTAGTTGTTCCTATTCTAGTTATAGTTGATAACCCCGTTATATTCCAACCCCAACCAGGAATACCTTCCCCAGCTTGACTATTGTAAACTAATCCTACAGCAGGTCCTATATCTCTAATTCCTTGAGGCAATGTAAACGGAATTGTATACGATGCCGCTCCACTTGGAGCTACACTAAATTCGGCAGCTGTTCTTCCTGCATTTTCAGATGATGTATTTGTAGAAGTTGATGGTGCAACTAAACGTGTATAAATTTTATCCGCTTCATAAGGAACCTCATCTAACTCTACCACTGTAGTTTTTGAATTTCTTACCCGTATTAGCTCACCATTAATTTGTTCCCCATTATACAATAAGGAATTATCTTGAGCGCTTCCAACAAAGGATAATAAAAAAAGTGATGTAAAAAGTAATAATTGACGCATATTTACTAAATTTTTCAGTTATTTTAATCTTTTATTATTCTTTTTGAAATGAATTCTCCGTTTTCAAAATGAACATGTACTATATATACCCCAGACGGATTATCAGTAATATCCATCTGTACAGTGGTAGTCTTTTTGTTTGAATAAGAAGAAATTACTCTACCATTAAGATCATAGATATATATCTCACTTGTCAATTCATTCCTTTCTCCAAGATATATATTAAAAACACCTTTTGTTGGATTTGGATTTATACTCAATTTTCCTAAAAATACTGGCTCTTCTTCTAAAATATCTATATTATTATTTACTAGTTTTTCTTCCTCTACTTCTTTATTAATGGTAGATCTCATACAATTTGTTCCAAAGGCGCAGTAATATCTAGCAATTTGATTGCCCGAGGCATCGTAATTAAACGTTAGAGTAGATTCTTGATTTATCTCTAACAATTCAAGAATAGTTGGTTCTTGTCCATTTACCTCTTCTAATCTAGGATTCATAAAATATTGACGGTCATTTATATTAACGTCATAATATAAATAAGCTCGATGACTAACACTTGTAGCGGTAGAAGAAAACTTAAAATCAGTAACTGTTAAGTTTTGTACTTGTAACCCTGTTAAACCATCATATATAGCTCCAGTAGCTAAGCCCCAACCACCTGAAGCACTATAATCCTTATGATGCACATAACCAATAAGCAAATACCATCTATCTAATTCGGGTAAATCACCAGTCCAGAAATAGGGATTGTTATTTACAGTGTTGTTTAAGGATAAAATTCCATTTGTACGTAGACATCCAAAATATGTCTTACCGTCATGAGAATTAGTTTTTTTTATCCATACTGCAAAACGATAAGTTTTAGTATTATCAATAGATGTAGATGAAGCATTCCAACCTCCGTCTGCATTATTGTCTACATCATTTCTTGCTTCCCATAATATAGTCTCTCTACCTAAGTGATCTTCCCCTAAAACTCTCCAGTTTTCTGATGAAGAACCATTTACATAATATCCTGTCACACTTCCTGATCCTAAAGTCCAAGATGCAGTATCCATTAAATTTTGGGCTTTTGTAGAGTTGACTATAAAAATAAAAAATAGAGATGCAAGATTTAAAAATTTAATATTCATATACTTATATATTAATACTTTAACAAACCATTGTTAAAAATTTATTATTCCAATAGGAAATATATTTAATGTTAGTTATCAAAGTTAATTGGTAACTGATTCAAATAATTATTATAAAACTTGATTGAACATAACACCATATTTTTAAATATTCGTTTAAGGAGTTGTAAATGTTAAATATGATTTAAATCAAAAAAACTATACTTAATAGTGCATAATATTTTTCTGAAAAAATTTATGGTAGTTATATAATTATTATTATTTCAATTGTTAAATTTAGAAAAATACTATTCACTATTATGGTTTAGAATAATCTTTTCGAGAGTAATACAGCTCATTTTTAAATTTTGGATAAAAATATTTTAAAAACATCAATTAAGCACAATCAAAATGAATAAATATTAACTTATTTCGATTGTGCTTATATTACTTATATTTTGTATATGTTATTTAAAATTATGGTTTTGCCGTAAAAAAATGGAGGTTTTATTAAACCGATTCTATAGTTTTTTCTTATATATTTATTTTTACTAAAACATAATGATCATGGCAAAAAAACCAGATAACGGAAGAACACAAGAAGACTCAAGCGAGGAGTCTAAAAAAGAAAAGGATATTAATTCTGAAATTAATAAAGAAGAAAATACCCAATCAAAAAATGAAGATTAAAACCTACATAGGTTTGTTTTTTATTTTATCTACTATTGTATTAAATCATGTAGATGTTATATTCCCAACTTTTACTGAAATCGTAATTTTTGGGAATACTTTTTCTATTTTGAAAGGTTTTAGTTCAACAGATATAATATGGACAGTTGTTCAAAAACTTAATCTTGTTTTCTTTGCTTTTGGAGTTCTCTTTTTATTTCCTTTTGATAACATCAAGAAAAATTTTACTCAACTTTTTATAATTATTGCTTTAGTGAGTATTATTATTATGAATGCTTTTTTAGCTGTAGCTGCTATACATGATTATATTGACGGATTTGGAGATGGTTTGTTTAGGATAACAAGCTTTGTGATGATCGCAATAGTTTTACTTATTGTTGTAATTATTTTAAAGCTCAATAATGTAATAAATAGTCATCGCAAAGAAGTAATGCAACTTAAATCTGATTTAGACACTAGAGTCAATGCTTTACGTAAAAAAGAAGAGAAGTTAAAACAATTCAAGTCCATGGTAAATTCTAAAGCTGATTCTATTGAAGCAGCTCAGCATGAAATTATAAAAAAAGTAGAAGCATTAGAAGTTTTACCATTGTTTATAAGCGTTTATGATAATATGGATAATTGGACACGACATTCTAGGCATAAAGCTCAAAAAATATATTTTCAAATAGATAAACAATTAAAAGATTTGGAAGCTATTCGATTTGAATAATAAATAAAAGAATGAAAAGGGGAAAGATTGAAATACATAATCAACTAAGGTCAAAATATACTAAAATACCTGCACCTGAATCTAATACAAACAAATTAAAAGTCCTTATTATTGAGGATCATCCTTTAGTACAAAAGGAATTAGCTAAAACGCTTATCAAACTCAATGAGGAGCAGGAGGACTATTTCTTTTCAATGGATATGGCTTTTAATTGTGAAGAAGCTTTTATTTATTTAAATCAAAATAGTTCAAAATATGATATTGTCGTTTTAGATATTAAATTAACTCCTTATCCACCCAAAAAATTATTCTCTGGTGAAGATATAGCTATTTGGATGAAAGAACATTTAAATCCAATACCTAAGATTATTATTATTACCTATATTAATGATAGACAACGTATAGAAGATATACTTAAAACGCTAAATCCTGACGGACTAATAATCAAAGATGATATAGCCTGCAATACTTTATTAGATGCTATCAGAAATACCTTTGAGACACATCCTTTTTATTCTAATTCTGTTTCTACAATTGCAAGAAGCCTTATATACAACAACTTAAATCTAGAAGAATTAGACAAACAATTATTATATGAACTTTCTTGCGGTTCTACAACAAAGGAACTTGTAGAATTACTATGTATATCTGTAAGTTCAATACAAAAAAGAAAAAGCAAGCTAATGGATTTTTTTGATATAAAAACTAATAGTACTAGGGATTTAATACTCACAGCTAAAGAAAAAGGATTTCTTTAGTAAAAAATATTGAATTTATTATAATCAAAATAAGTTTTTTTTAACTCATTTCAATTACTTCCTTCTCTATATACTTCAATAATTTAGCCTTAAATGAAAAGGCTAAAACACTCAATTCCCATTTCACTCCTTTATAAAAGTAGGATACAATATCCATTGTAATAGATATAAGCGCACCACACTTGTATTAAAAACTTTGGATGTATCCTAACACTATTAAATGTATATAAATATGATGGTAGATTATTACTCGCAACAATTAGAAGCTATCAATTATGAAGCATTGTGGATAGGAAATAATGTAATGGAGAAGATTGGAGGGTTATCAGAAAAAACAGCCTTTATACAACCCATTCCAGAAATTCATAGTGTAGCAGAACTTATTGCTCATATGACGTCATTACAGATAGAGGTAGCTAATAAGATTCGAGAAAGACACAGTATACAACAAAAATACCAACCTAATTATTGGCGCTCTAATGAGGAACTTAAAACTATTGGCTGGAAACAACTTAAAGAAGAATATGAAACAAGTATTGTTCATTTAAGCCTCTATATATGGGACAAACCAGATTCTTTTTTAAAAGAGACTTATACAGAAGACAATCATAAGACTGACTATCCTTTTGGGTATGCTTTAGAAGGAGTAATTCATCATATCTTGTATCATTTGGGGCAGATAGGAATAACAATAAAGCTATTGATTGCAAAAGAATTACATGTATAGATTCTAAAAGAATGTATTAATTGCTAGTAAAACGATTAATTATGATTTGATTGATAGTTTGAACACTCTATGAAACTAGTTGATAATTTAAAATATTAGTTACTTAATCAATTTTTTTTGATACTATATCCTTTAAGTCTGTCTTTTTAGGGGAAGAAAGTAGCTTATTGGGTATAGTTTCTTATCGAGCTTTTCACCCTGAGAAAGTAGGACTATCTACCCATTACATCCATAGTAATTGCACCACATTTTCGACTGGAGTTTTGGGTATAGTTCTATGATAAAAAAAGAAAGTACACATATGACAATACAGTATTATGCACAACAATTAGAAGCCATCAATTACAAAGCATTATGGGTGGGGCAAAATATGATGGAAAAAATAGAGGGTATTTCGGAGCATACCGCCTTTATACGTCCTATACCAGAGCTTCATAGTGTCGCAGAGATTATAGGACACATGATAGCTTTAAACATAGATGTAATTAATAAATTTAAAATACATTTTAAATTACAACAAATCTATCAACCTGAGCATTGGCGTTCTAATGAAGAACTTAAAACTATTGGATGGAAACAATTAAAAGAAGACTATGAGAAAAGTATTCTATCCATCATTGTTCTTATTGGAGATAAAGATGATTCATTATTAGAAAAGACATATACAGAAAATCATCATAGAAGTGTCAACCCTTTTGAATTTGCCTTAGAGGGTGTAATTCATCATACGTTGTATCATTTAGGACAACTAGGCATTACGATCAAACTCCTTATTAGAAAAGAGCTTCATGTATCTTAACCAAATTCAGAGTGGTTTATCAAATTAAAAATAGAATATAAATTCTTAATCTGATTGTGATATTGTACCGAATAATAGATTTCTATTATACCACGTGAAGGCCATAATTAGTATCCAGCACCATTTAACAACGTTACATGCGTAACGTTGTTTGTTTAAAAAAACCATAATAATAAAATGATTATAATACGATAAAAAAATGGTTTTGACCTTTATAATATTTAACGTAACCCATAACTCATGCTAAGCATGAGTCATGGGTTATCCTTAGCATAAGTCATGGGTTACCCTTAGCGTGAGTCATGGGTTACCCTTAGCATGAGTCATGGGTTACCCTTAGCATGAGTCATAGGTTACCCTTAGCATAAGTCATGGGTTACTTTTAGCATGAGTCATGGGTTATTCTTAGAATGGGGCACGGGTTACCCTTAGAATAAGTTATGCTCTAAGAAAAAAACATACTAGAATATGATTAATAAAAACCTTTTATGAAGTGATTTTAAGTCGATGGAAAAAACTTGTAACGCCTATTTATTTAGAAAACGAGGGTATTCACTAAAGTGCAATCATCTTAAACATGAGAAATTCCTCATAGATCAGCTTTTTTACAAAAACTAGGCTTGCTTCCGCAATTCTTTATAAAAGTAGAAAAAACTTCCAATGCCTATTTCTATTGAAAACGAGAGTGTTCATTAAAGTGCAGTCTTCTTAAACTAGAGAACATTCTAATTAAGGTAATATTTTAATGAAAATTAGGCTTACTACTGCAATACCATATAAAAGTAGCAAAAACTTCCATAGCTGTTTCTTTAGAAAAACAGGTAGGTATCCCTTAAAGAATGTAACCCTTAAGAGAGTGATCGTATTGAAAGAATACTTTTTCTAATAAAAATCGCTCTACCTCTGAAGTTTTCTAAGCAAGTAGCAGAAACTTCCACAGCCTTTTTCTTTAGAAAACGAGGGTACTCCTTTAAGAACAAACCTCTTAAATTAGAGAGCATCCTGATAGAACAGCCTTTTTTAAATAAAAACTGTACCTCGTCCTGCAATTCCTTATAAAACTAGCAAAAACTTCCAAAGCCTTTTTCTCTAGAAAACGAGGGTGCTGACTAAAGAACACACCTCTTAAATGAAAGGTCATCCTCTTAGAATAGCCTTTTTTATAAAAAACTATACTTCCTTCTGCAATCTCCTATAAAACTAGAAAAAACTTCCAATGCCTTTTTCTTTAGAAAACGAGGTGCTGACTAAAGAACAAACCTCTTAAATGAGAGAACATCATGACAGAACAGCCTTTTTAATAAAAACTGTACCTCCGCATGCGATTCCTTATAAAAAACTAGCAAATATTTCCAAGAGCAGGTTTCTTAAGAAAAACAGCTCTACTGATATTAAAACAGTTTTTTGCGGTTCTCAATTTCACACTCTAATTTTTACTACCTTTTTTACTAAAGTAATATCTTTTTTTCTGAACAAAACAGCTCTATTGATATCAAAACAGGTTTTTGAAGTTCTCAATTTTACACACTAATTTTCGCTACTCTTTTTCTAGAGCGTCATCTTTTTTTCTGAACAAAATAGCTTTATTGATATCAAAACGGGTTTTTTAAGCACTTGATTTTACACGCTAATTTTTACTACTCTTTTTCTAAAGCATTATCTTTTTTTCTGAACAAAACAGCTTTATTGATATCAAAACAGGTTTTTTAAGCACTTGATTTTACACGCTAATTTTTACTACTGCTTTTCTAAGTATTATCTTTTTTTCTGAACAAAACAGCTCTATTGATATCAAAACAGGTTTTTTAAGCACTTGATTTTACACGCTAATTTTTACTACTCTTTTTCTAAAGCATTATCTTTTTTTCTGAACAAAACAGCTCTATTAATATCAAAACAGGTTTTTTAAGCACTTGATTTTACACGCTAATTTTTACTACTGCTTTTCTAAGTATTATCTTTTTTTTCTGAACAAAACAGCTCTATTGATATCAAAACAGGTTTTTGGAGTTCTCAATTTTACACTCTAATTTACGCTACTCTTTTTCTAGAGCGTCATCTTTTTTTCTGAACAAAACAGCTCTATTGATATCAAAACAGGTTTTTGGAGTTCTCAATTTTGCATTCTAATTTTCACTACTCTTTTTCTAAAGCATCATCTTTTTTTCTGAACAAAATAGCTCTATTGATATCAAAACAGGTTTTTATAATCTAGCTTAAAACGATACTTCACTCTTAAAAAAGAAAATGTATTTACCAACCATTATTAGACTTTGGTACTTTTTGCGAATTTCAATCTATTCTTAATCATTAAGTTAGATTTTTGTTTTGTCACTTTACCAAAGTCGCGCCAAGGTTTTTCTACTTCTTTATACAAACTTTGCCACTAGAACGAACAAAGAAGGTTAGAGAGTGCATCCTTCTTTTTTAAAAAAGACTTAAAAAAATGCGCTATTTATCAACTGATTAAAAAATGAAGAAAAACGTATTATCAAATTTAGATTGAAAAGCTAAAAGTCGTTGTCAGAAAAAAGCGATTTATTTAGAAACTATGGATTATGTGGTTAGGGCTTACTTACCAAGAAAAGTATATTAATAAAATAAATAGAGTACGAATGATAAATTAAAAATATAAGTGGCTTTGTTTAAATCGTTTTTTACGTGTAAAATTTTGAGTAGTAAAGCAAGTTTTACATTTAAAAAGCCCAAAAAATCAGTTTTTTCACTAAAAAAACACTCTTTTAAAACTTTTTTGGGTAGACCTAAGAGAGACACATGGTAAAAAATAAGATCAATTTTGAGTTGTCTAATAGTCAAATAATACTTGCTATTCAATTTATTCTTAAAATTAGAATACACTCCGTAACTATCTGTTTATTATCATTTAATGAGACTTGACTCTAATTGTCATTACTTCTTCGTTTTTGTTGTGGAGATTTTTAAAAAAAGAAAAAATATTCCATTATCAAAACTCTCTTTTTGTCAGGGGTACCAAACTTGCGACGCGGTTTTCCCATCTGTACGCTCAAACTTTGTCACCACTACGAACAAAGAAGGTTAGAAAGTGCATCCTTCTTTTTAAAGAAACCTTAAAAAAAATACACTATTTATGAATTGTTTAAAAGAAAAATGAAAATGAAAAAAAAGAGAAAGAAAAAACAAATACTCTACATTTTTGATCGTCAAAAATTAAAGCAGGCTATTAAACGGAAAAATAAAAATCGTCCTGATTTTAATAATAGAATAAAAAAAGGAAACCTTTTAACCCTATGTACTCTTTTTGAGAACTATCAAAACTTGCTGAATGAAAAAACTACTGGGCATACTTATGAGTACCCTTATTTTTGTAATGACATTTCCAAAATCGACATTGGTTCAGATACTATGCCAATGCTTTATGTTCATGCTCGTAAAATAGCTCAAGAGACAGGACAAGATGTAAAAACGATTAAAAATCATATTCGTCAGCTTAGACATAAATCAAATAATTTGATAACCATCGTTGATTATCGCACAGGATCTAGTTTTGGAGTAAAGATTCCCTATCACTATTTCATGAAAGTTTTAGTACTAAAACGAGATAGATCATTCCCACGAGATCACCTATAAATTACTTAAATGTAATTTATTTTAATTATATTCGTATCTGAATAATTAGTATGACTTTATTTTAGAATGATAGACAAGACATCTTTATCCTTAGATCAGATTATCAAAGTATGTTTGCAAAAACGCTTTAAAACGCTTGATTTACCCTTTGTCACGAATAGACAGCTTCATCATTGGAAAGCTACGGGGCTTTTAAATGATGAGCGCGAATTAGCATCTAGTGGTAAAAAGAACGAATTTGACTTCTTTGAAGTGGTATGGATTCGCTCAATTGTCTTAATGCGATCTTTTGGTATTGATAATTTGCTTATCGCGAAAGTGAATAGTGATATGTCAAATACAAGTCAAGGTAGTAACAGAGCATCACTATCCATATTTCAAAAACAGATCGCCGATACATTATTTGATGAACAAAACTGTTTTCTTGTTGTTTCAGAACAAGGAGATGGAAGACTTGTTTCAAAAAATGAGTATGCAAATATGGTCAAGGGTTCTATAGCGGAACACCATTTAAGTATAACCTTAAATATTCTAATTAAAGAAATGCTTTTGCTTTTAGATTTTGATAGCGATATTCAAAAGATCATAAAAGATTATTTAGATACGGAATAGAAGTAATGTAGGAAAGTGTCACACCTTTCACTGCAAGTATGGACAGAAGAACAGGTTTAAAAATCATGTTCCTTCAATTTACCTACTTATTCCATGTCAACAGAAAATACAAATACTGAGGTTTCAAAAGCCCTAAGTATTGAAGAATTAAGAAAATTCGACGGCTTTGATGATATTACAGACGAACAAGCTTTAGAGATTATAGAAACATTAAGGCAATTAGCTATAGTGATTATTAAAACATTTAAAAATAAGTAAGTCTATTACAGAATCATAAAAAATCAAAGTCGATTTTGTAAATGTCTGTATAGATAAAATTATAAGATTGCAGAAAAGAAAGATATGGGATCAGTAGTAAAAAAAGCAGTACTCTATACCAGAGTAGCTTCACAGGCGCAAAAAGATGTTAGTAAGGCTATTCAGATTCAAAAACAGCAATGTGAATCTTTAGCACTCCTAAAAGGAATTAATATCGCAGATAGTTTCAGCGATATTGGTATAAACAATGAAAAGGGATATACCACTGATTTCCAAAAACTACTGAACTATATAACAAAAGAAAAAGTGGACTATCTCTTAGTATATTCAAAAGATCGTATAAGCAGATCACCAAATACATATAAAGAAATTGAAAAGCAGTTAGAAACCTTTGGTGTAGAAATACTGCCCGTTGTCGTCTCACCAATTTTATAATATAACATAATGACAGATTTAACGATATTCAATCAATTTGCTAAAGAGAGTAAACAGCCTAAACTTCGTACTTCAGGTAAGGGTGTCATATACACTAGAGTTTCTACAAAAGAACAAGCAGAGAATAACGCTAGTCTTGAAACTCAAAAAAAGTATTGTGATCTGTTAGCCATAAAAAAAGGAATTGAAGTTCTTGAATATTTTGGAGGCACGTATGAATCTGCCAAAAGTGATGAGCGTAAACATTTTCAAAAGATGCTTAATTACGTTAAACGCAAAAAAGATGTAGGGTATATTATCGTGTATTCTTATGATAGGTTTTCTCGTACGGGTGCTAATGGAGCTTACATAAGTGATCAATTAAAAAAGCAAGGGATTGTCACTATATCTGCAACACAAGAAGTAGATACCTCTACAAGTGCAGGTTCGTTTCAGCAAAATCTGTATTATATGTTTTCTCAGTTTGATAATGAGCTTAGAAGAGATAAGTCCGTCTCAGGAATGCAAGAGAAACTTAGAAAAGGGTATTTTATTGGTGTTACTCCTTTTGGATATACCAATCTAAATCCAGGAAAAGGAAAAACACCTAATTATGTAGTTAATGAAAAAGGAAAGCTTCTAAGAGAAGCTTTTAAGATGAAAGCAAATTTTAATATGGCTCATGTAGAGATCATAGAAAAACTAGCTAAAAAGGGGCTTAAAATTACAGAGAAGAGCTTGAGTAAATATTTTAGAAATCCTTTTTACTGTGGACTTATTGTTAGCTCCTTGATTTCTGGAGAAGTTATAGAGGGAAAACACGAACCTATGATCTCAAAAAAGATTTTTTTACAGATTCATGGGCTCTTACGCTCTCAGGCACGTGGTACTAAGTATAATCAGGAGGATAAGTATCTGCCATTAAAACTTTTTATCAAATCGGCAGCTTGCGGAACACCTTACACTGGATATATTGTTCGTAAAAAAGGATTGTACTATTATAAAAATAGACGAAAGGGAAGTAAAGAGAATAGAAGTGCAAAAAAACTACATGAGCTATTTGAAAAATTTTTAGGAAATTTTCAGTTAAAAGATAAAAAATATATCGCTCCTTTGAAAGAGATTGTAATGCAAACGTTTTTAGATATGAATAAAGAACATATCGAAGAATCAAAACGATTAGAAGAAAACTTAGAGGGCATACAAAAAAAGATAGATCGATTGGAAGAGCGTTTTGTATTTGAGGAGATCTCTAAAGTGCAATACGATAAGTTTCGTTTAAAGTTAGAGAAGGAAAAACGTGAAATTGAATCAATCTCAGGAAAAACAGAAATAAATAGTTCGAACCTAAAAAAAGTGATAGAAAAAGCAGTTGATTATGCGCTGAACCTCCCGTCATTATGGCGATCAGGAGATATTGAGGCAAAACGAAAGTTGCAATATATGCTATTTCCTGAAGGAATTGAGTATGACTTTCAAAATGATCAATTTCGAACTTTTAGAATCAACACTATTTTTGGAGTAATTACAACATTATCAGGTAGTTTTGATTTAAATAAAAAAGAGATTTATCAAAGCAATATTGACAAATCTCTTTTGGTACGGGCGGAGAGACTCGAACTCTCACACCTTGCGGCACTAGATCCTAAGTCTAGCGTGTCTACCAATTCCACCACGCCCGCATTTCAATAAATCGTTACGCATTACTTTGTAACGGGGTGCAAATATAAGAATAGTTTTTAATTGCAAAATACTTTTCTTGAAAATTTAATCGCTTTTTTAAACTTGTATCCCTTTATGATCCTAGGATCGAATCCATCAACTCCTGCGAGATCTCAATTCCTTGCTGTTCTAGCTCTTCGATAATCCGTTTTTTTTCGTGCTCAGAATGAGCAGGAGGTTTTCCTTCTGCGTCAAAATCATACCCAAGTTTTGCAAACAAGGCATCACTCCAGGCATTTCGTTTACAATCCATCACCAGATGAATCCTATCAGAACTGCCCTTATTCTCCACAGCATGCGGTAAATTAAAATTCCCGTACCAACAACTCCCCACTTCCATGGTCACTCGTTCTTTATTGATATAAAATCGAACCTCCTCATTGGTAGCAATAGGCACATGTACCCGAAATACCCCATCTTCATACCCCAACTCATGATCTGTATGCTCATGAATTTTACTACCCGCACACAAATTCAGTAAGCGTATCGATTCCTTTTTACATTCAAATTTGGCGATAACCTCCTTAAAATAGGCACACTTCTCTAATAAAGGAGTATCCCTAAATTCGCCCGAAGGCGAAAACGCCCCAATCGTACTCGTGGCACCGTCCATAGAGCGAAGGGCAATCAACTTCCAACTCCCAGCAAAATCAGCTTTATTAAAATGCTCAGAAAAGGTAAATTCCTCACACGTCTTATAATCCTCCAACAATCGATCTTCAGAAAAAGTGAAAGGAAAACGGGCACTTGAAAAAGTCATATCTCTTGTTTTATCACCTTAAATGTAGTCCATTTTTAGTACTTTTAAAGAAAAATTTAGAACTCATATGCAAACCATTACTTCCTACATTCAGGAACACAAACAACGTTTTATCGACGAACTCATCGAGTTATTAAAAATCCCTAGTATTAGTGCTGATTCCGCTTTCGCGAAAGCGACCACACAAACCGCCACCGCTGTAGCCAACAGTCTAAAAGCTGCTGGATGTGACACCGTAGAAATATGCGAAACACCTGGATATCCAATCGTTTACGCCCATAAAATCATAGATCCTAATCTCCCTACTGTATTGGTATACGGACACTACGACGTACAACCCCCAGATCCGTTGAACCTTTGGGATTCACCTCCATTTGAGCCTGTGATCAAAAAAACAGACAAACATCCTGATGGCGCTATTTATGCCCGTGGTGCCTGTGATGACAAAGGACAAATGTACATGCATGTGAAAGCTATGGAATACATGACCGCCAATGGCAAACTCCCTTGTAATGTGAAATTTATGATTGAAGGCGAAGAAGAAGTAGGAAGCGTGAATCTGGCGTGGTATGTGGAGCGTAATCAAGAAAAACTAGCTAATGATGTGATCTTAATTTCTGATACAGGAATGATCGCCAATGATATCCCGAGCATTACCACAGGACTACGTGGCTTGAGTTATGTAGAAGTTGAAGTAACAGGACCTAATCGTGATTTACATAGTGGTTTGTATGGAGGCGCTGTTGCCAATCCGATCAATATTTTAGCAAAAATGATCGCTTCGCTTCACGACGAGAATAACCATATTACCGTCAAAGGCTTTTACGATAAAGTAGAAGAACTCACCGAACTAGAACGTGCAAAAATGGCAGAAGCACCTTTTAATTTAGAAAATTATAAAAAAGCACTCGATATTGATGCCGTATATGGAGAAAAAGGCTATACCACCAATGAACGTAACTCCATACGCCCAACTTTAGATGTGAACGGAATTTGGGGCGGTTATACAGGTGAAGGCGCCAAAACCGTGATTGCCAGTAAAGCCTATGCAAAAATCTCCATGCGTTTGGTACCTCATCAAGATTGGAAAGAAATCACTGAGCTATTCAAAACCCATTTTGAAAGCATCGCCCCAAAAGGGGTAACCGTAAAAGTAACCCCCCATCACGGAGGACAAGGTTATGTAACCCCTATAGACACCATAGCATATCAAGCAGCTGAAAAGGCCTACGAAAAAACGTTTGGCAAAACACCTATCCCACAACGTAGTGGTGGAAGTATTCCTATTGTGGCTCTCTTTGAAAAGGAATTAAAAAGCAAGACCATTTTAATGGGATTTGGTTTAGACAGCGATGCAATCCATTCACCTAACGAACATTTTGGTATTTGGAATTACCTAAAAGGCATTGAAACCATTCCGTATTTTTATAAATACTTTACGGAGCTGAAAAGCAGCAAGTAACTTTTAAATTATAAAATGATAAAGTCCTTTAGATCAGTATCATCTAAAGGACTTTTTTGTTAAAGTTTTACTCTACACTTGTAGAATTAAAATTTTATTCTACATTTGTAGAGTTAATTCTAAAAAAGTAGAGCAACATGACTTTATCAGCAGCAGAAGAACAATTGATGCAACTCCTTTGGAAACAAGAGCGCGCTTTTATGAAAGATCTCATAGACGCCTACCCTGATCCAAAGCCAGCAACGACGACTGTCGCCACTTTATTGAAAAGGATGCAAGACAAAAACTTTGTAGACTACATACAGTATGGGCGTTCTAGAGAATATTTTCCTCTCGTAAAGAAAACAGATTATTTCTCAAAGCATGTCAACGGTCTAATCAAAAACTTCTTTAACGACTCTGCCTCGCAATTTGCTTCTTTCTTTACACAAGAAACAGATCTGAGCGAAAAAGAACTTCAAGAATTAAGAAGCATTATAGATAGTCAACTTCAAAAGAAAAAGCAATGATCATCACCTACCTTATCAAAAGCACCTTGTGCCTTGCTGTCTTATTTGGGTTTTATAAGGTAGCATTAGAGAGCAAAGCATTACATCAGTTTAAGCGGTATTATTTGCTCGCGAGTCTTGTGTTTGCTCTTACCATTCCGATGGTTACTTTCACATACACCACAGCAACAATTCCTCAGGATATTTGGGTAGAAAATTTTGTTAGTATTCAAAATCAACATACAGCACCGAATCCTCCAGTAGTTATCGAAGAAAAGACAAACTACCTTCCGTATGTCCTATGGAGTATCTATGGGATGGGGATTTTGATTTTTGGAGGTCGATTTGTGCGTAATTTGGTTCGCTTAAAGCGAAAAATCACAACAGCAGAAACGCATCGGCAGCCAGGTTTCACTTTAGCACTCTTACAACAGACCATCATTCCGCACTCGTTTTTGAAGTATATTTTTCTTTCGCGGAAGCGATATGAAAACAACGAAATTCCACCAGAAGTTATTGCACATGAAGCAACGCATGTGCGTCAGAAACACTCCTTGGACATCTTATTTATAGAATTTTTACAAGTTGTTTTTTGGTTCAATCCGCTGTTTTGGATCACCAAAAAATCCATCACATTAAACCATGAGTTTCTTGCAGACCAAGGAGCCATACAAGAACAACATGATATATATCAATATCAACATATACTCTTACGCTATGCCAGTAGTGCTCATCACACTACCCTTGAGAGTCCATTTAATTATTTATCAACAAAAAAACGAATTCTTATGTTATCACAATCATTTAACAAAAAGCGACTTGCCATAAGTGCGCTCCTACTTATTCCCATTATTGCGGGCTGTATTTTGGTCTTTAATCAAGGGATTATTGCACAACCTTCAGAAAAAGCTTATGAAGAAAAAACAGATCCTGTTATCTATGCAAGAAGTATTGAAATTACTATCCTCGACAACTCCAACTTGGAAGTAGACGGCGTTAAAACCTCAAGAAAACATCTAGAGAAAACACTAGAATCCTTACATACCGATCTTACCAAAGAGCAACGTGATCGTGTCATCAATATTCATGTTTCTTCAGATGAAACTATTCTTTATGAGGATTTAGTATTTATCCAAAATGTGGCCACCAACTATGGATACCATAGAATAGTGACTCCAAAGGAGGAAATTATTAGATCTAAAGGAAACGTTCCTGCGCTACAACAACAAACCGCTCAAAACTACGCTACTGAGTTTGTAGAAGGAGCTCAAAGAAATGGAAAGAAAGGGTTAGTTGTTGAAATCAAAAACAACACCGTTCGTGTTAATGGAAAAGCATCTTCAATAAAGACCCTTCACAGCGATATTGATGCGATTACCAAGGATTGGTCAAAAGCAGATTATAAAGAAATGTCTCCTTCCTTCCTTTATAAGAATAGTGATAAGGAGTTCATAGAAGAAGTCAATACAGCGTTTCAAAAAACTAAATTAACCTCTCAGGTCAAAGGGCTAAAACTACTGCCGCGTTCTGATCAAGAAATGAGAAGTGCTTATTTATTTACTGGTACACGTGATCATTTAGAAAAAATGAAAAACCTAGGAAGCCTCTTTTATTTTAATAAAAAAGAAATTTCATTTGAAGAAGCAATCAAATTAACTCAAAATCAAAAAAACCTCAGTATAAAATCTCCGTATCCATATACAAATCCTCCAAAGACCTATATTTTAAAAGAAACGGCTGATATTCAAGAATTAGAAACCTTAGTCATCGAAATCAAAAACAACACTGTGCGCATTAACGGAAAGCTTTCTTCTGTTGCAACCTTCCGTAAAGATATTGATGCGATTACCAAGGATTGGTCACCAGAAGCATACCGAGAAGCATTTCCTTCTACACTTGTTAAAAACCCTGACAAGGGGTTTGTCAAAAGACTTAATGAAGAGTTCCTAAAAACTAAGTTTTCAAAAGCAAATGGAGGGATGGATTTAGTACCGCCACCGCCACCTGCTCCACCAGCACCGCCTGCGCCTACACAATTACCGCCACCACCACCGCCACCAAATGTTGAGGACCACATAAAAAGCATGCATAACATTGGAGGTGTATTTTATTATGAAAATGAAAACATATCTTATGAAAAAGCATTGAATCTTGTAAAAACAAACAAGAACCTCAATGTGCAAACACGATCTCCGTATACAAATGCTCCTAAGACCTATATTTCAAAAGAGCCTATAACTCTTTTTGAACAGGAACAAAATAAAAAACCTGCTACTAAAGAGGATATCAAAGTATATAACAAACTCGCTAAGAAATATGGCAACAATCCAAATGGCCAAATCCTTAAACAAGAGGTGGCTTTTATGTATGACATCTATAACAGGATGACGGAAAAGCAAAAGAAAAATGCAGAGCCTTATCCTGCACTTCCGCCACCACCGCCACCTGCTCCACCTGCGCCAAAAAAGTTAAAAGAAGTATCACCGACTATGGATAAGAAAACATCCAAAAGTGGAGGAGGTCTTGTGGGAACGAAAGGGCTTTCCCTAGAGGATAAAAATTCTTTTAATACAACTGTTATAGATCCGTCTCAAAAAACAATTCAAGAAGATGCTCGCTATTATTATAATCACAGACACATTTCCACTGCTGAAGCAAAAGAACTTATAGCAAGAACTCCTAATATCAAACAAAGAATAAAGCCTTCTAAAACATTTGCAAAACCAGTTATATTCTTATATACCTCAGAACTCTTTGAGCCTGCCCCTAGACCTACGAGCGCAAACATCATTGCACATATTAAAGTTTCCAATAGGCATAACTCACAATTTTATTACGAAAATGAAAAAATTACCTATCAAGAAGCCCTGAAACTCGTTAGAAAAAATCGTTCATTAGAAGTCATCACAACGGTAAATGAACAAGAGCAATACCAGACTAGAATTTCTAAAGCTTAGCTTTTCTAGACAAAAACATACATATATCAAATCCTATACAACCTACCTCGCGTAGGTTGTACTTTTTTCTATCTCCAATAGAAAATCTCCATAAAAATGCATCCTTAGTCAACCTAAAGACCAAAGCACATACCCGACTACTTCTCCACATGGTGTAACATTCTATACTTTTTTGCGTTCTTATATACGCAAAGCATTTAGGTATTCGGAGAATTTAGCGAATTTATTCTTCTTTTTATCAAGACATAAATTTTCAAGCATAGCACTGGTTACGGTTGTAAATTTTAACGCAGAGGAAAAGAAAAAGATACAAATTCGAAAAGCTATATGTTTTGAGTATAAGCATCATCAATCAACCAATTCGTCACCAACGAATACAAAACTAACTTTTATGATACAGCAATTTTTTATTCTCTGTTCTGGAGCAGACAGAGATGTGCTAGACACCTGTTCGCGTGGCGAAAAAAACAAATACGCAGGCATAGGCGCTACCGTATTTTTTACCGCAGTACTCGCGGCCATTGCTGGCACGTACGCTTTATATACCATCTTTGACAACGTTTATAGAGCGATTCTTTTTGGGCTCCTTTGGGGTCTTGTTATTTTTAATCTAGATCGTTTTATTGTTTCTACCCTTAAAAAAAGAGATCAGTGGTGGAAAGAATTTGGCATGGCCATTCCGCGATTAATCCTTGCGGTGATTATTGCGATTGTGATTTCGAAGCCCCTAGAGCTAAAGATTTTTGAAAAAGAAATTGATCGGGTGATGTTAAGTCAGAAAAATGAATTTACCGTTCAGAATCAAGGGGAAATTCTAGCGGCATACACCCCAGAAATGAACAAATTAGATGCAGAAATCACATCACTTAAAGACGAAATTACCACCAAAGAAACCGAAGTCAACAATTTATACGAAATCTATATTGCCGAAGCTGAAGGAACAGCGGGCACTGAACTTTTAGGCAAAGGCCCAGTCTATCAAGAAAAACGGGATAAACACGATGCCGCGCTTACCGAACTCACGGCGCTTAAAGTAGCAAATGCTGATAAAATCGCTTTCGCGGAAGCGGAAAAAACCCGCCTCAGAGATGAGTTCAACACCGCGGTAAGTACGAGTCAGCCGATTATTAATAATTTTGACGGACTCATGGCACGCATCGATGCGATGAAAGAATTGCCTTGGCTCCCATCCTTATTTATCTTCTTATTATTTCTCGCTATCGAAACGGCTCCGATCTTTTCAAAATTGATTTCTCCGATGGGAGAATATGATATTAAACTCGCCGATCATGAGGCAACCATCAAGGCGTGGAGTGCTCAAAAAGCAGCACAACGCAAAATACTCACCGAAACAGATCATATTCTGAATGACCGCATCTATACCGATATTGCCAATGAAGAAGAACTCTATAGCTACAAGAAAAAGATGGCCAAAGAGATTATGAAGCGACAGCAAGATGCTTTTTATCGCAGGCAGACAAAAATATTAGGATAGTTAAATTAATATCATATACGGGTGTGATAGATCTGTCAAGACGTTGACAAATATCGCTTCAATGTCACACCCTTACTATTCAACTAAAAAACCACTACTTGAATATTCATAAATAGCGTAACCCTCTTACGAGTGTTACGCTATTTTTAGGTATTATATCTATTATAGGGTGCAGTGTTGTTTTCCATAAACCCCCATTATGCATTAGAACTTCGTAATGAGGTTTAAAGAAGCAATAAAATATGGCGTTTTCTAAGTTTTAGCATAGCATCGCTATGGTTAAACTTAAAAAGGTAGTGTAACGGTATATTTTGAAGCTTATTTAAGTTGTAATAGATTTTCTAATGCATAATGCGGGATAAACAACAACGCAAACTTGTTATAGTTCTAAAACACTATTTTCTGCAGCAGCATACGCATTCCATTGAAGGCGATCTGCTTCTTGCTCATTTGTCCATTCTCCATCTATCACATAACGGAACTCATAAGACTGTTCTGTTGGGATATCAAAAGTTCCTTTAAAACTTCCGTTCTTCAATTTCTTTAACGATGCAGTGGTGTCCCAATCATTAAAATCTCCAGCAACAACGACCGTAGATGCTTCAGCGGCAGGAACTGTAAATGTGACTTTGCAGATGGGCTTTGACTTTAAAAATTTTTTAGTAAGTGACATACTTGTTTTTTTATGAATTAAACATGTCAAAGATAAAAATAGGTCACGACAAAAAACACTTTATCAAAGGGTTACCTTCATTTTTCACAGAATCACAAAATTCCTCCTTAAAAAAATCGAATCCCACAAAACGCAAACGTTTTCATTTATCAAATTACTAGTAAAGCGGTGCGTTTTTAGGGTGTGTTGCATACAAAAATCTCTTAAAAAGAGTCTAAAGCGTCTAGTAATACCTGCAAATCGGCTTGTGTGTTGAAATATTGAAAACCAACACGTACGCCATTGCCTCTTAAAATACACATAATCCCGTGATCATTCAAATGTTTTACAAGCGCTTGATCGCCTTTTAGATTAAAAATAGACGAATGTGCTTCACGCTTTACAACAGCCTCTTCTAGAAGTCCGCGTTCTGTAAAAGAAGCTTTGGCAGCTACTGAAAGTTCTCGAATCTGTTTTTCGATGGTTTCTATTCCGATCTCATTCATCAAATCGATGGCAACTCCAAGGCTTCCGTAATTCAACGTATCTTGATGTCCAGGTTCAAAACGCCCTAAAAAACTCCCTTCTTGCGCTTTGTATTTTCCTTGCAACGAGTTAAATCCAGTGGTTTTTGGAAACACCTTTTCGGCAATGGCTTCTTTAAAGAGAAAGACTGCATTCCCAAAACCTGCATTCATCCATTTGTAACAACTCCCGCCCATCACGTCAAAGGCAGATGCATCAAAGTCAAAGACTTCCGTACCGAGATATTGGGTGGCATCTGCAAAGAACAGGGTTTCGGGATAATTGGCTTTCAACCGTTTTAAAAATTCAAAATCTATTTTGATTCCGTTAATGTACTGCACGGCAGAAAATGCGAATATATCGGGTTGCGCTTTCGCGAAAGCGGTCTCCACACGTTGCTCCAAATTACCATCAATCTGTGCATACGTAATCTCAAAATCACGCGATTCAAACGGCCAGTTCACCGAAGGATAATCCCCTTCCAACAACAACACTTTTTTAGGCGTAGGAACGCCTTCCAAGAGCGTATTAAATCCGTATGAAAAATTAGGCACTAATGCCACACGATTGGGCGCACAAGAAAATAACGCACCTACTTTCTCACGTATTTCGGTCAATATCGGACCTCTATCATTTTTGATGGCACTTCCCATAACAAAAAAATCCAGGTCGTGTGCTTGTCTATATTCCAATACGGGTAAGGGTAATAATCCAGACGCAGGCGTATTGAGATATGTACATTGGTTAAGGATAGGAAAGTATTTTTTATACGGGCTCATACGTTGAAGGTGTGGGTAAAAAACAGTAATTTTATAACATCATATAAAGATCGTACAAATGGGACTATTCTCAAAGAAAACAACACCCGCTATTGATCCAGAACAACGTGCATTGATTGAAAATGCGCAAGCACGGATTCGTCAAAAAAAGAAACTATACAGACACTTCGTGCTTTTCTTAGCAGGAGCTGTCTTAATGATTATTATCAACCCTGTGCTAGGTATTGGAAAAGATATCACCCTTTTTGGATATGACTGGTTTCTGTGGGCGATCTTGCTATGGACTTTTTTCTTTCTTGTACATGCTATTAATGTATTTGTCTTGAAACGTTTCATGGGCAAAGAATGGGAAGAAGAACAAATCAATGCTTTAGTCATAAAACAACAAAAAAGAATCGCTGAATTAGAAGAGCAAGTAGCGATACTACATCCTTTACCAGAAAAAAAAAGCAGCAACCTGACCTCAGAAACAACGCCTACAACGCCCACAACACCAACAATAGATCCCAATTCTCCCCTATGATCACAATGATTGCTGCTGCGGCAGAAAATAATGCCTTAGGAAAAGACAATGACCTTGTATGGCATCTACCTGATGATTTTAAACGTTTCAAAACCCTTACCACAGGGCATCATATTATTATGGGACGCAAGACATGGGAGTCGTTTCCCCGTCCGTTGCCTAAACGTACCCATTTGGTGATTACACGTAATAAAGACTACAAAGCCGAAGGTGCTATCGTAGTCCATGCGATGGAGGATGCACTCGCTTTCGCGAAAGATGACTCAAACGCATTTATTATAGGAGGTGGTGAGATTTACACCATCGGACTCAACTTTGCGACCCACATCGAACTCACGCGTGTTCATGGTGAATTTGAAGCCGATGCATTTTTTCCTGAGATAGATCCCGCCATATGGGAATTACAAGAAAGCGTATTTCACGAAGCAGACGACAAGCACAAGCATGCGTTTACGTATGAAACGTGGAAGCGGAGGTAGGTTTTTGAGAAGAAGCTAGATTGCTTCGCTTCTGGAATCTAGACTAAAGACATAAGACCGCTACGCTATACGACCTGAGACGCAAGACTCACAAGACCCAGGACTCAAGGCTCAAGACTCACCACTCACGACTAACGCATAAGACCGCTGCGCTGCTAGAGCTAAGATCACTTCGCTCCAAGACTCACGACTCACGACTCACGACTAACGACTAAAAATAATAAGTCCTGATTCCTGATTCCCTTTCATCTTGATTCCTTTTAAGAGACAACCCAAAACTTTCAGTATTTTTGCAATCACAACTAAACAAACCGTATATGAATGCATATATTTTTCCAGGACAAGGGGCACAATTCTCAGGAATGGGGGTAGACCTATTTGAAGCCTCTGGACTGGCACAAGATTTATTTCATCAAGCCAATGATATTTTAGGATTTAAAATCACTGATATCATGTTTGAAGGCGAAGCAGAAGACCTAAAGCAAACCAAGGTAACCCAACCTGCTATTTTCTTACACTCTGTTATTTTAAGTAAGGTACTAGGCGACACCTTTCAGCCTGATATGGTCGCTGGACATTCCTTGGGTGAACTCAGCGCCCTAGTAGCCAATGGAACACTCAACTTTGAAGATGGACTACGATTGGTATCACAGCGGGCACTAGCGATGCAAAAAGCCTGTGAACTACAACCTTCAACCATGGCAGCTGTTCTTGGACTAGAAGATCATGTGGTAGAAGAGGTCTGTGCTACCATCAACGGGATTGTAGTGGCTGCCAATTATAATTGCCCAGGGCAGTTGGTAATTTCTGGTGATATTCCAGCAATCGAAGCCGCTTGCGAAGCGTTGAAAGAAAAAGGAGCACGACGTGCATTGGTTCTTCCTGTCGGAGGTGCTTTTCACTCGCCTCTCATGGAGCCTGCTCGTGAAGAACTGGCTACAGCGATAGAAAACACCACCTTTAACACTCCTAATTGTCCGATCTATCAAAATGTATCAACGACAGCAATTATAGATCCATCAGAAATTAAAAAAAATCTAATGGCACAACTTACGGCTCCTGTAAAATGGACACAAAGTATGCAACAAATGATCGCTGATGGGGCAACAAACTTCATAGAAGTCGGCCCAGGAAAAGTGTTACAAGGACTGATGCGTAAAATAGACCGCAATGTAACAGCGAGTAGTGCTGTTCTTCCTGAATAATACCATTTACCAATTGAATTTACTGTAATAAAACACCCTTTTTTCCTTTCTATTTCACAAGAAAAAAGAAACCGTAGCTTAGGCTATGCTTTAGTTTTCTTTCTCATATAAAGAAAAAAATCA
>NZ_JBHSFV010000005.1:0-320699 GCF_042653865.1 Dokdonia ponticola
CTTCTGCTTCCAAACGTGCTTGCTCTTCTGCGGCAAGTCGCGCTTGTTCTTCGGCTGCTTTTTTAGCTATTGCTTCCGCTTCTATTCTTGCTTGTTCTTCGGCTTCCAAACGTGCTTGCTCTTCTGCGGCAAGTCGTGCTTGTTCTTCAGCTGCTTTTTTAGCTATTGCTTCCGCTTCTATTCTTGCTTGCTCTTCGGCTTCCAAACGTGCTTGCTCTTCGGCAGCAAGTCGCGCTTGTTCTTCTGCGGCAAGTCGTGCTTGTTCTTCGGCTGCTTTTTTAGCTATTGCTTCCGCTTCTATTCTTGCTTGCTCTTCTGCTTCTAAACGTGCTTGTTCTTCTGCGGCAAGTCGTGCTTGTTCTTCGGCTGCTTTTTTAGCTAATGCTTCCGCTTCTATTCTTGCTTGTTCTTCTGCTTCCAAACGTGCTTGTTCTTCTGCAGCAAGTCGCGCTTGTTCTTCGGCTGCTTTTTTAGCTATTGCTTCCGCTTCTATTCTTGCTTGTTCTTCTGCTTCCAAACGTGCTTGCTCTTCTGCGGCAAGTCGCGCTTGTTCTTCGGCTGCTTTTTTAGCTATTGCTTCCGCTTCTATTCTTGCTTGTTCTTCGGCTTCCAAACGTGCTTGCTCTTCTGCAGCAAGTCGTGCTTGCTCTTCGGCTGCTTTTTTAGCTAATGCTTCCGCTTCTATTCTTGCTTGCTCTTCGGCTTCCAAACGTGCTTGTTCTTCTGTAGCAAGTCGCGCTTTTTCTTCGGCTGCTTTTTTAGCTAATGCTTCTGCTTCTATTCTTGCTTGTTCTTCGGCTTCTGAACTTGTTTTTTCTGCTACAACAACTTGTTCCTGTTCTTTAATCTGTTGTTCAGGAGTACTCTCTGTAGGTTTTGTTTGCTCCTTTGTTTTATTTCGCGCTAAGCGGCTACGTTTACTATAAGAACTTTTTCTTTTCTTTTCAAAGTTTAAAAGCCCTGTGATTCTTTCTTGTCTAAAACTAGAATCGTCTTGTGTTGTAAGTATGAATGCTAGTGTTAACTCGTGCGAAGAGCCTAAGTCAAGGAAATCACCTAGAGATTTTTCATAATTATATTCTAATGCAATGTTTGAGGTAATATTAAAACCGACACCAGCAGAACCTCCGTAGAGTGTGCTGTAACCGCCTTGTATCCAGAACCCTTTAGGTACTCTAAGCATAGCTGTTCCTGAGTAAATGGAAGTGTCTTCTCGAATTTCGGCACGTCCTAATGCAGAAAATTTGCTATTATTAAAAAAGCCATATGAATCAATATAACCTGAATACATTAAGTGCCCTTGGATACCTCTTTGTGGTTGCTCTTTTAATATTTGTGAAGTATTCACATCATAGCTTATTAAATTATTTATAGTTAAACCAACATCTATAAAACCACCTCCATAATTTATACCAGGGCTTATAGTGGTTATTAAGCTAGAAGGTAAGTTGTCAAGCAAGGGGTCAGGAACTGTCGTTACTACCCTGTCCATGTTAACACTACTATTATAAACCAATAGATTGAGACCAAAAGTCAAGTTGTTTTCTGGAGCGAGTTGGGCGTTATATGCAAAATTTGCAATACCTCCAAAAGTAGTGAATACTCCAAAGTTTCTCTGAAAGAGACCCATCCCTGCGCCAATATTTTCAGAGAATCGACCAGAAAAGCTTGCTAAATATGTTTCTGGAGCATCTTCTATTTGAAAAAATTCACGCTTATTATTGATTGTAATATGCCTGTAATCTTCTCTAGCGTAACTTAAAGCGGGACTAAGGATATATTTATTAAACATCAATGAATTGCGTGCTGGTAAACCCAATGCAATAGCCCCTGTACTTTCCTGAGCTTCAGAAAGAGCCGAACAACAGATAATCAAAATTATATGTGCTACGATTTTTTTCACGTTATCTCACAACTGTTATGGAGCCTGTTATTACTTTTTTATTTGGAGGAGTTATCATATAATAGTAGACTTGATTTGCATCGCTTAACTCCTGAGTATTCTCTGGCCAATTATTTAAATAATCGTTGGTGTTAAGAGCAGCAGTACCATTGCTATTAAAAATGACTATCTCTGTATTGGTGCCACTTAAATATTCTGCGGGTATCATCCAAGTGTCATTAAGGCCATCACCATTAGGACTAATAACATTAGGAATAGTATCTGTGTTAATTTCTATTTTGATTTCAAAAAATAGTTCTATACTAAAATCACAGAGCCCTGTTGCTGTTGCTATAACTTTATAATTACCAACTTGGGAGGCGATCAATTGATTTTCTGTAGCATTTTCAATGATTTCATCATTGAAATACCACTCGTACTGAACATTATCTAATGTCGTTTCTACGGTAACCGTAAGATCTTCTCCCATCTCAATAAAGTTTATTGCAGGTACATCTATGGTTATGGAACCAGCTAGACTTTCAAGGAGGATGCTTCCTACTGCAACACAGTCTCCCGCCGTAACAATGACTGCATAATTTCCAGAATCATTTGTTTGTAATGTGTTTTGATTTGCTCCTTCGATTAGTTCGTCATCTTTGAACCATTGGTAATTTTCACCTATCACTGTTGTGAGTATTGTTCCTTCGCCATTGGAGCAAAACGGATTTCCAAGACTTGACGTTATCGTTGCATTAGCTGGCTCTTCATTAGACGCTTGGGAAATAGTTACTCTATTAGAAAATGATTCTGAGGTACAGCTGCCATAATTTGTCTCAGCAAAGTAAGTTCCTTCTTCAGATACTTGGAATGTTTCGCCTTGAGCGATTAAAATTGAATTTGTATCATCTATAACCTTATACCAATTAAAGCTTAGACTTTCAAAAGTGAGGGGTGATATAGTGCCATCAAAACCTGGATTATCTATTGTAAGTAGGTAAGCTAATCCTGGACAAAAAGTTCCAGTATCTATGAGTCCATTAATCGTAAATGGAGTGTCGTGTAGTTTAAAATAGGCAGCAAAAGCTGATGATGGAGCACTTGTCGAAGCTGGGGACGTACTCTTTATTCTAATCTTATAGTTTTCTCCTGCTGTATCGGTAGGTAAGGAAAAGGCAACAGTTGCTGGAGAGGTAGTAATCTCGTTAGAATTTGAAACAAAAACTTCAACAGCCTCTGTAAATTCACCATTGGCATCAGAAAGTTCTACAATAAACTGATTGGAAGTGTTTAAGGAAGAAGGAGGGTTAAAAACAAAAGTCGCCTCAAAGGTGTTAAATGACTCATTAGCACACGCTTTACTAAACTCTAAGGTTGGCTGACCAATAACTAGTTGAGCTGTAGCGGTAGGAACACTACTGACAGTAAAACATATCAGAAATATGCCCTGAAAAATGATTCGGGTAATGTAAGCCATGATTTGGGGGAATTATGGTTAATTGTGGCAAATGTTTGACTAGGTTTGTTAACCTGTGATTTATTAAAAATAATATTGTTTTGGTTAGTTAGAACTGCTCGATGCTATAATTTTATTAATACGTAAACGAAAATCTGGATTTTTCAGATTCTTATGATCAATGAAGGTTTTAACATCTTCTCCTTTTGAATATACATTTTGAAAACTACTGTTACCATACCAGCTTTCAAGATCTTCATTGTCCTTGGAAAATTCAACAAAAATGTTTCCTTCACAACTATTAAAGTACATGTTGGTAAATCTAATTTGTTGTAAATTTTTATCATTTAGAGAAATTTCACGGCTAAAAATAACTGCTGGATTAAATCCAGATATCACACTCTTGTTCATTGTCAATTGGGTGTTTGCATCTACATAGATGGCTTCATGTACTAATCCTACTTCAATGGCATTTTTTAAATTATTACTAAAATTAAGAAGGGTAAGATTATTTGCCGTGACTGATGTTTTTACTTTTGCAAAATTTGCTTCCTCTTCATTGCTATTAGTTGTAACGTGTATACTTGCAGCACCTTTGGATGCAGAGTCATAAGGTGACCTTACGGCTAAAGAGTTCGAAATATTTACTTGTGTTCCTGAATCAAACATATAATCTGAATGACTAGCTTTAAATGACACGAGTTGCTTTAAATCTACTCCTCCACCTACTATATACAGGGAGTTTCCTTTACTATAGCTCATCATGATATTAGAAATCTGGGTTTGGTTACCCACAGCATAGAGGCTTAAGGCATCAAAGAACCCAAAATCTTTCGTTCGTTTACCAGCATATTCTATTCTCACGTATTCCATCACTCCAGAATTACTTTCTGTATTTGTACCACCATAAATTAAATTATCTGGTGAGTAGGAAACAAGTCCTTTTTTAACAAGGTCTTTTTCACTGAGTTTATTACTAGGGGCATCACCTAATAGGAAAATACCTCCCCAGTCTCCAGCTCTAGGAGCATCCTTGGATGATGTAAATACGATTGGATCTGTCTGGTTTCCTTTTGCATGAATAGTAGAGCCTGAGGTAATTATGAGGGATGCTTTTGTTTTATGGTCTGCTAGAATAAGTGTGCCTGGTTCAATAACTAATCGTGTGCTGTCAGTAACAAATACATCTCCCAACAAGAGATAAATCTCTTTTTTTAGTAAAGTTACCGTATCACCTTTTATCTCTCCACTTAGAATCTGAGTAGGCTTTGGCTTTGTTTCTGGCTTCAAATGAAATTTAGTCCAATAACTCAACCAATTATTTTGACCAACAATACCCTTCTCTTGCTGTGCAAAAGTAGAACCCGTCGAAAAGAAGAGAGAAATGACCAATAATAGAAGTACGTTATGTTTTTTCAAAATCATCATTTTTATTCAAACTCAATTTTTTAACCTTTTATAAAGAACTAATCTACAATATATAGGACGAATAACCAAATAACGTCGATAAAATACGTGTATATGTAGTTTTACATGCTTTTTTATACTACAGAGTGGATTTTTATGTGCCCTTTAGGCTAGCCTCCTACTGAATTTATGCGATTAAACAACTTAGTCAGATATATCCTACATAATGGAATATCATCCCAAACTACTAGTCAAAGTCATTATAAGTATGTAAGGACTTTAGGGTCTGCTCATAAAATAAAATGGCCGATAATAAACTAGATTTGTCAGAATAAGGTAGCACTAGCTTCTGAAAAGCCATGGTGTCTTCAAAATAAGAGGAGGTAGCCTCAATATTGTCTAATAATGCTTTTCTGTGCTCTTTTGTGTCAGGTATTCCCAAGTCGCTCATAGTTACCCCAGGTTTTGTTGTGAAGGCAATATTTGGCAAAATCTTAATAATCACGTCAATGCGTTGTATATATAAATCTAGAAGTTGACCTTTGTTCATCGCAAGTAATTCTTCACGATCATGATATTTATCGATTCTCACATTCTTGCTAATAATTTCTTGTTCTTTAGTAACTTGGGAAAAAGCTCCTTGAGCGAACCCAAATAGTAGTAAAAATATGATTGCAGGGCGCAGATTAAGTTTGGTAGTCATAGGTAAAATTTTTAAAGTCAGTCTTAAATTTTTCTTAAATGGAGGGGAAACTACAAATAAAATCGATGAAATCAAATAAAACATCGACAAAAAGCACTTTTTTGAATAAATAACTTACATGAACATTACTTTTTTTTAAATATCAAGCACTCTAACTTACTATATAGTCCATTTCTTTTAGTCATTAATTTTATTTGGTTTTAACTTATAAAATTCAATAGTATCAATTACGATTAAAACTAGAAAGAGAATTTTACGGCCCAAAGTTACTTTTTTTTATACAATAAAAACACTTTTTCTGATGTTGAATATAATTTTGGTTTCTAAAATTTTAGGAAAATTGGATAGATCATGTTTAAAAAAAATAGCTGCCTTTTACTAGAGCTATAAGAATTGAAATAGATTTGATAGTTAATTACATTTGATACTTAATTTTTTTTTGTCAATTGGTAAGTACAAGCGTTTAGCCTGTAGCTTTCCTATGTATCCTTTAATTTTTTAAATGATACATTCTGAAAAGTAAAAAGAATCCTACAAGTTGTAGCATAATTTTTCGATCGCTCAAGGCTAGGGAAAAGGAAAAATTGGCGAAATACATTTTTATACTTAGATGTATGGAGAAAACACTGTAAATACTATCTGTAAACAGATCAATAGTGTCTATTTTTTAAGATATTTGCACACATCGAAATTGAAGATGAAAATGAAGATGAAATTGAAATTTGACTCTTTGATTTTTTTGTGATGTACTATATAATTAAAGTATCGGCTAAAAGCTAACGACAAAGAGAAATGGCACAAAAACCTTCCATACCTAAAGGAACCCGTGATTTTTCACCTATAGAGGTGGCAAAACGCTCCTATATTATGAATACCATTCGTACGCAATTTCAGCGCTACGGGTTTCAACCAATAGAGACCCCTAGTTTTGAAAATAGCAGTACCCTGATGGGAAAATACGGGGAAGAAGGCGATCGGTTGATTTTTAAGATTCTGAATAGTGGGGATTATTTAGGGAAGGTTAAGGATGACGCTTTCGCGAAAGCAGACTCAACCGCACTCACTCCTCAAATCTCAGAAAAAGCCTTACGGTACGATCTTACCGTGCCTTTTGCGAGATACGTGGTACAACACCAGAATGAAATCGAATTTCCGTTTAAGCGATACCAGATGCAACCCGTTTGGCGTGCAGACCGTCCGCAGAAAGGACGTTTTAGAGAATTCTATCAATGTGATGCCGATGTCGTAGGAAGCGATTCCTTATGGCAAGAAGTCGAGTTTGTACAGTTATACGATGCTGTTTTTACCGCGTTGCAACTAGAAGGGGTGACCATTAAAATGAATAACCGCAAAATCCTTTCGGGAATTGCTGAAGTGATTGGCGCAAGTGATAAATTGATTGATTTTACCGTAGCCCTTGATAAACTCGATAAAATTGGCGAAGAAGGGGTGACCAAAGAAATGCTCGCTAAAGGGATTACCCAAGAAGCCATAAATACAGTAGCGCCTTTATTTACATTAGACGGAAGTTTTGGTGAACAACTCAAAACATTACAAACCTTGCTTGCAAATTCTGAAACAGGCATGCAAGGAATTGAAGAGTTAACCTTTATCAACGAAGCCATAGAAAGCCTTGGTTTGGAAAGTGCTAAACTACAACTAGACGTCACTCTTGCTCGCGGACTCAATTACTACACAGGCGCTATTTTTGAAGTAGCAGCGCCAGAAGGTGTGCAGATGGGAAGCATAGGCGGTGGTGGTCGCTATGCTGACCTTACCGGGATTTTTGGACTTCCCAATGTGAGCGGAGTAGGGATTTCCTTTGGATTGGATCGGATTGCATTAGTGATTGAAGAACTTAATCTATTTCCAAAAGAAACTGTAGAAGGTACCAAAGTGTTGTTTATCAATTTTGGAGAAAAAGAAGCATTGTATGCGATGAAAGCGATCAAAAGCCTTCGTACCCAAGGAATTGTTGCCGAGTTGTATCCTGATAAGATGACTTCTGGAAAACACATGAAAAAGCAAATGACGCATGCCAACCGTCGGGAGATTCCATTTGTGATTTTAGCAGGAGAAGAAGAAATGACTAACAAAACGTTTACCCTTAAAGATATGCGGGCTGGAGAGCAAGAGACGGTAACGCTAGATGTATTGATTGAGAGATTGAGATAAAGCAACTCATGATGTGGTGATTGCTTTCGCGAAAGCGTATAAGAAATAGGAATCATTTTGACAGAATGATGTACTCATAACATAATTAAGATTCAAAATAGAGTAGTATTCTAATTTAGAGTAGTACTCTATTTTAAATAGTGAATACGAATTAGATAAATTCCTTACACTATTGAGATTTCCGTTTTCGCGAAAACATACTAATATATTTTTTAATTTGACGCTAACAGCTACCGACTAACGACCAAATATTTTTCACATTATTGAGATTTCTGCCTTCGCGGAAATGAAAACGAAAGCTATGAGTACACTTGTTCAAATACATGTCTTACCCCACCAAGCTGAAGACGATGATTATGTGGCTGAGAAAGCTTTCGCGAAAGCGAGACTAAGAGCAGACGACGTGCGCGAATGGGATATCCGAAAGCGAAGTATTGATGCCCGTAAATCACCCGTGCGGGTATCCTTACAAATTGAATTTTGGAAGCATGATGAGATACGAGCATCCATTCCTGCCTTTGTCCCACAACACGTACACCATGCCCCCGAAGTAGCGATTATTGGAGCTGGACCTGCGGGGTTATATGCCGCGTTACGAGCTGTTGAAGGCGGATTGAAACCCATTATTTTTGAACGTGGGAAAGATGTACGAGCTCGGCGTCGGGATCTGGCAGCAATCAATAAAGAGCATATCGTCAATGAAGATTCGAATTACTGTTTTGGAGAAGGAGGGGCAGGTACCTATTCGGATGGGAAGCTCTATACCCGGTCTAAAAAACGAGGAAATGTCCTGAAAGCCCTAGAATGGTTTGTACATTTTGGCGCGGTCGAAGATATTCTAGTCGATGCGCATCCGCATATCGGTACCAATAAATTACCGAAAATTATTACCGCCATGCGCGAAGCAATTATTGAAGCAGGCGGCGAAGTTCGCTTTGGAAGTAAATTGACCGATCTTAAGGTCATAGACAACCATATCAAAGAAATCCAAATCAATGATACCGATTGGTTGTCTTTTGATCATGTCATTTTAGCGACAGGCCATAGCGCACGTGATATCTTTTATTTATTACATAAACGAAAGGTCAAGATAGAAGCGAAGCCTTTTGCTATAGGGGTGCGGATTGAGCATCAACAAGCATTGATTGATGAGATTCAATACCACGGCGATAGTGATAATCCGTATTTACCACCCGCTTCGTATAGCCTAGTGCAACAAGTAGATGGGATGGGGGTATATTCATTTTGTATGTGTCCAGGGGGGATTATAGCTCCTTGTGCTACCGCTCAAGAAGAAGTAGTGACCAATGGATGGAGCCCTTCTAAGCGTGATAATCCGTATGCTAACTCGGGAATTGTCGTCAGTGTGACGCCAGAAGATTTGCCTAATTATACAAAAGGCGACCCGTTTGTGTGTTTGGATTTTCAAAAATCAGTGGAGCATGCGTGTTGGGAAGCGGCTGGAAAAACACAAGCAGTCCCTGCCCAACGAATGCGTGATTTTGTGGATGGACGCATTTCAAAAGATTTCCCGAAAACCTCCTATCAACCTGGCATTGTCGCTGTCGATTTAAATAAGGTATTGCCTCCATTAATCGCAAAGCGTCTTAAAAAAGCATTTATTGCTTTTGGGAGAAAAATGAAAGGATATCTTACCAATGATGCCGTTTTGCATGCCCCTGAGAGTAGAACGTCTTCCCCCGTGTCTATTCCTCGTGACCCAGAAACGTTAGAACACATCGAAGTAAAAGGGTTGTATCCATGTGGCGAAGGAGCTGGTTATGCCGGTGGGATTATCTCTGCGGCTATTGATGGGATTAATTGTGTAGATAAAGTCGTAGAGAAGTATAGTGCATTGGTATCTTCAGCAGCTTTACCTCTCACAGAAACTACTCCTAAAGTTAAAAAAAGAAGAAAAAGGATAGGGGAGTGATCTTCAATAGAAAAACTAAGTTATATAGTTTTTGTTTTTATAATTTTATTCTTGGCTATTTAAGTTGCTACATGAATATTGATACGTTTTGGAAGAATCATAGAATTTTAGAAAGCAGGTGTTTGTACTTGAAAATAAGTTGAGTGTTTATACGTAGAGTTTCTACGGTTATTGCGTATACTTTTGGTATTCAATTTAAAACGTAACAAATTATGGCAATTATTTTAAAAAATGCACTCAATGAAGATGTAAGGTATGATACATCACCTAGTGTAGGGTCAGGTACAATTAAGGCAAATGGAGGTACAGTTAGTGTTGAAGGTGCTACACGAGTTTCTTGGAAAAGAGGAGGTAATTCGTCGTACTTTTCATTCCCAGTAAATGATAACAAAGTATACACAATGGAAGTATCTGAAAAAGGACTGTAATTTAAAAATTAGTATGCATATCCAAAATTAATGAAGTATTGAGGTTGATTTTGGATATGTATAATTGATAAACAATTGTTTATATTAAATTTCAATGCCAAACAAAAAATGTATTCTTATTATAGGAGATGCTGTTGCTAATACTGGATTTGCGAGAGTTATTTATGAGATTTTTTATCCTCTTAAAGATCGCTATCGTCTTGTGCAATTAGGAACCAATTATTTTGGAGATCCACATACGTGGCCTTGGGAAATCTTTCCAGCCGACGTGGGTAGCTATAGTATGGGAGCACATCGTATTAAAGATTTAGTTTCAAATTTGAGACCTGATGTCATCTTTATGTTGCAAGATCCATGGGCGTTGGTTTCTTATTTTAAAGAACTAGAAGAATTTCCTCATATACCCACGGTGGTATATGCTTCATTTAACGCGGCAGATATTGATCCTTTAGTACTCCCATGGTTGGGTAAAGCAAATTATCTTGTCGTGTATACGCAGTTTGCAAAGGCAGCTTTGGAAAAGGCGCTACAAAAACAGTCTGATTTGGTTTTTCCGAGTATAGACGTGCTCCCACATGGAGTAGATACAGACATATTTAAACCTTTAGGCCCTGATAGATCAACATCACAAAAGATCGCACGAGAAGCTATTTACCCTAAAGAAAATAACGATTTACAAAATGGTTTTATCGTTTTGAATGCCAATAGAAACCAACCTCGTAAACGTATTGATCTTACCATGGAAGGTTTTGCTTTGTTTGTAAAAGATAAACCTAGCAATGTATTCTTACACTTGCATATGGGATTAAAAGATATAGGTTGGGATATTAAGGCTTTAGAAAAACGTTACCAATTGGAAGATAGATTGATTTACTCTACCGATCTGGATACACCTCCTAATGTAAGTCAAGCATCGTTGAATACTATTTTTAACGCAGCTTCTGTAGGTATAAATACTGCATCTAGTGAAGGGTGGGGATTATTAAGTTTTGAACAGGCTGCAGCAGGACTTGCACAAATTGTTCCTGATCATACAAGTGGGAGAGAGTTATGGTGTGATAGTGCTTATCTCTTACCTTATACCATTACTTTAATAAATCCAGACACCAAAATTAATGAACATATTATTCATCCTGAGGATATCGCTTTGGCGTTAGAAAAAGCATGGAGCGATAAGAATGACCTTGCTCTTAAAGAGCAGCTGTGCTACAAAAACGCTACGAAAGCAGCATATAACTGGGCAAGAATATCTAAACAATGGGAAGTTATCATTGAAGATCAATTGTCAATCTTAATATAAAGAAAGGTATTGGTATGAACGATATCATATTTATCCCATAAAGTAACACTTTGTTTCCTACAACTATAACTAGTAATCCTCTTAATTTCGAGAGCGCCTAAAGTCAAAAAAAGAAGAAAAAGGATAGGGGAGTAGATTCTTTTAGGTGTTTTTATTCTTTTCTAAATATTCCTGATACCTTCTCTCAACTCGATCTCTAAAAAATGTCTCTGGGGTTGCGGTAGGTGTGAGGACGTCTAGTGGATTAAAGTGAAAAGCATCTTGTAATGATCTTAGTTCTTTTTGAATAGATGCTGCTTCTGCTTTAGGAAGCGAAAGCGTTTCTATTTTCTGATCGATAAATTTTTTCAAATTTTTATCTAAAGCAGAAAGATCTTCTTTCTTCACATATTCGCTCAATTCTTCGTGCATGTATTTTAGAACAGATTGTACGGTCTTTTTGTAAAGCTCATTAGCCTGTTGCTCTTTTTGGTTTTCTTGCGCTGCTGCAGAAAGAAGAAGTTGTTTTTCTTCTTCCCGTTGTTTCTTTTCAATATTGGCTTGTTGTTTTAGTTGTTTTGTACTGAGGTATAACTTTAAAATAACAAGTATAAGACCAAGTACAGTAACCACAAAAGCAATCACTTCTTGTGAGGAACTTACATTCATAACAAAATTTTAATATCTGATTCTAAAGTAATTGATTAGCGTAAGTAAAGCAAATTATAAAAAGAAAGCTTCTTAGCAGAGCGTTTTCTTATAAGTAATAACGCTTATTTTTAAACTCAATAGTTACTTATAAAACGCATCTCCATAAAAAGATGTTGGTTCTACAACAATAGTTGTAAGCTCTACCGTATGTCCATCTGGATCTTTGGTGTAGATAGAATGAAAGTAGTGATGGTCTGTAAATATATAGTCCAATTGTAAAGCTTCGTATTTTTTTCTCGCTTTCGCGAAATTCTCCACACTCACATGAAAAGCAAAGTGGTCTATTTTGACGTTTTTAGATGTAGGATCTAACATAGGATCCCCTATCGTGGCAGGAAACAAAGCAACACCTGTTTTATGAGCCATCATAAAAATAGGAAAAGCACCCCATTCAGGAGTTGTTTTACGAGTAAGACCTAACACTTTTTCATACCAAGAAGCCGATACCTCTAGATCCTTTACACGGATCGCTACATGATCGAGATCGTCTATTGTAAATTCATTCATCATCTTTTTTTTAATTCAAATTCACCCCATTGACCTTCTCCAGGGGTTTCCCCCATTTCCCATTCTCCTACAATCTCATCTTCGGTATCATTAAAAAAGCCTGTATATCGTATTGCTGGATGTTTTTGATCCTTATCGGTAGCGAGTACTCCTTGCTCATTTATATAATAAAGATAAGGATACTGCATGGTGAAGCTTATTAGATTTTTTTCAATAAAACCCTTAATCGTTGCAGGTTTGTTAAAAAGAGGCTTAGATTCTTCGTCCCATGAAGTCCCAGTAAAAGTTCCATTATGGAGATTGATAGCTATTTCAAAAGGGACACGTCTTCCTTCCTCCTCATTAGATACATCACCTTTCTCATCATACACAGGATAGGTAAAATATCCTGACCAATTCTCTTGTATATCTATTATTTTCATTCGTATAAAAGTCTACATAATATTTCAGTTATACAACCCAGTTTTATGAATGTTTTTCTACTAGATTTTCTAAGTCTATGAATAATTAATTTTATTTAGAATAATTAAAAATAGTATTGTGAATACGTCTTAATATTTTTATTTTTGCATCCTAAATCAAAATAATATGATCCGTAAAGTCTTAAAAATCGTTGCTCTTGTAGCACTTGTCGCATTGGTTATTATTCAGTTTATCAGACCAGAAAAAAATATTGGAGATTATACGGATGTTGCTGCCTTTGAAGCAGAAACTAAACCTTCAAAAGAAGTAAAAGCAATTCTTAAAAATAACTGTTACGACTGTCATAGTAATAGTACGGTTTATCCTTGGTACGCAGAAGTGGCTCCGTTTACATTCTTTATTGACGAACATATAGAGGATGGAAAAAAACACCTTGACTTTGCCAAATGGGAGACCTATTCCCTTAAAAAGAAAGATCATAAACTCGATGAGCTTATCGAAGAGGTTGAAGAAGGAGAAATGCCTCTAGAATCCTATGCATTGATCCATGGGAATCTATCTCAAGAAGAAAAAGAGCTTTTGGAGACATGGGCAAAATCAGTGCGAACTGAGCTACAGAGCCAGATGTAGGCTATTTTAAAGTGCGCATAACAAAAACTTAACACTCCTTATTTAAATTTAATCTAAATAAACTTTGCAGAACCAATTCTCTGTATTATTTTTGTCCTCGAAAACGAAACACTATTTATATTAAGTCTAAATAAACATGAAAAAACTCTTATTTTCCACCCTAGCTTTTACCGCCATATCCCTTATTTCATGCAGTAACGATGACGATACTGACATCGTAGATCCAGGACCAGACGTAACTATTGAAGTCCCAACAACCTATTCTTTTGAAAGAGATGGAGTTTCTACGGTGAGCTTCTCAGGACAAACCACACGTATCCTCATGGCAGATGAATTAATTGCTTCTATGAGAGATTTTGATACCGCAACAGAATCATTATTGTTAGATATGTATGCAAATGAAAATACTCCCTTTTCTAGTGATGATTTGAATGCTTCTACAAAAAATATACGTAGCAAAGTAGCTGCTTCTCAAGATTATTTTAGCATCAACAGTGCAGCATCAGCAACTATTAAAGCCCAATTTGAAGCGTGGCTTTCGGCAAACGTAAACGAATTAATTCCAGCTCAAAATACAGCAGCCTCTGCTGGTGTTGCAGGTCAAATAGCCGATGGAGAAGCCACCCGTTATGTAAACCCACAAGGATTAGAATATGATCAAGCCGTGATCATAGGATTGATAGGTTCATTAATGGTAGATCAAACGCTTAATAATTATCTAGGAACAGCAGTACTTGACGCAGGGACCAATCAAGAAGATAACGATAACGACTTACTTGTAGATGGAGAGTCGTACACAGATATGGAGCACAAATGGGATGAAGCGTATGGATATGCCTATGGGACGTCAGCAAATACGGCCAATCCAAATCTAACCATTGGTCAAGATGATCTTTTCTTGAATAAATATATAGGAAGAGTAGAAAGTGATAGTGATTTTGCAGGCATTGCAGAAGAGATCTTTAATGCCTTCAAATTAGGACGCGCTGCCATTGTGGCTAAAAACTATGAAGTAAGAGATGCACAAGCGGCTATTTTAAGAACACTCATTTCTGAAATTGTAGGAATCCGTGCAGTGTATTATTTGCAACAAGGTAAAAATGGGATTGAATCTAATGATTTTGGAGCCGCATTACATGATTTATCAGAAGGATATGGATTCATCTTTAGCTTACAATTTACTAGAAACCCACAAACCAATACACCTTATTTCTCAGCAGATGAGGTCCAAGGATTTATTGATCAGTTGACCGCAGGCAACGGATTTTGGGACGTAACGCCAGCGACCTTAGATGAAATTTCAAATGCCATTGCAGATCGATTCAACTTTACAGTAACTCAAGCGGCAACGATAAATTAAAAGTTGTAAAGAAAGATTGGCATAGTAAAATTTTGCACATTAGTTAATATTGAAAAAGAAACAATACACATGAAAAAGATTTTAGGAATTGTATTCGTAGTTTTAGTAGCCTATGCGTGTTCTAGTGATGATAGTTCACCAGAAGATCAAGGACCTACACCTTCCTCTTTTGATAGAACTGCTTTATTAGAAAATTGGGCAGATAACATCATTGTTCCTGGTTATGTTGATTTTGATTCAAAAGTAGCTGCTTTAGAAAGTAATACCCTTCTTTTTAGCAATCAGCCTACGGAGTCAAATCTTGAAGCGCTCAGAGTTTCTTGGTTAGATGCTTACACAACTTGGCAACGAGTCTCTATGTTTGAGATAGGACCTGCCGAAACCGTAGGACTCAGATTAAATGTCAATATATTCCCTGCCAACGTCACCAACATAGAAGATAATATCACAAACGGAACCTACAACCTTACGTTGTCTTCCAATAGATCTGCCAAAGGCTTTCCTGCTTTAGATTATCTCTTACATGGTATCGCTACAGATGATGTAGCAATTCTAGCTATCTATACTGGCGCACAAGGAACACAATACTTACAATACCTTCAAGATGTAGTGGCAGATATGCAAACACTCACTACAACTGTACTTAATGAATGGCAAAATGGCTTTAGAGACACCTTCGTTAATAATAATGGTTCTTCTGCAACTGCCTCTGTAGATCGAATGGTTAATGATTATATCTTTTATTACGAAAAATTTCTAAGAGCGGGCAAAATGGGAATCCCAGGGGGCATCTTCTCGGGTTCTGTAGAAGCAGGAAATATAGAAGCCTTATACGCAGGAAACCTTTCAAAGCAACTCTTTTTAGAAGGACTGGACGCCGTTCAGGATTTCTTTAATGGGCGTGCATACAATGGCAACGCTCAAGGCGAAAGCTTGAATAGTTACCTCGACGCTTTAAATGTCATCAAAGATGGCGCCGATCTAAACGTGATCATTAACAGCCAATTTAATGCAGCACGAGAAGCAGTACAAGGATTAGGAAGTTTTGAACAAGAACTCCAAAATAATCCGCCTGTTACCTTTTTAAACGCCTATGATGAGGTACAACGTATCGTTCCTCTCTTAAAAGTAGATGCTGTCAGCGCCCTAAGTATCAGTATTGATTTTGCAGATGCAGACGGAGATTAAGAATTTATGATTAATAAATTACAAACCTATTTGAATAGCCACACAGAGGCCGCTCCACTAGCGGTCTTTCGTGTGTTTTTTGGTTTGTTAATGTTGGTTAGTATTCTTCGGTTTTGGAGTTACGGATGGATCGAAAAATTTTACATCGCACCCGAATTTCATTTTACGTTTTATGGCTTTAGTTGGGTACGTCCGCTTGGTGAGTGGACCTATCTCTTATTTGCTATTTGTGCCCTAAGTACGATCATGATTACCCTAGGATGGAAGTATCGTTTGGCGATGATTACCTTCTTTTTGAGTTTTACCTACATCGAATTGATGGATAAAACCACCTATCTGAATCATTATTATTTTATATCCATTCTCAGTTTTTTACTCATCTTTTTACCAGCAGGGCATTATTTTTCTCTAGATACGCTTTCGCGAAAGCATAAAAACAATAATCCCACTGCTACCTCAAACGTCATCGGATTTGTACCGCGCTGGACCATCGATAGTATCAAATTACTCTTGGGGATTGTGTATGTATATGCCGGCCTCGCCAAATTAAATAGCGATTGGTTACTCAATGCCATGCCCCTTAAAATCTGGTTGCCCTCCAAGTTTGATATTCCTTTGATAGGGAACTTGTTGGGCCAAGAATGGGTGCAATACGCCTTTAGTTGGATAGGCGCAGGATACGACTTGTTTATTCCGTTTTTATTACTTTGGAAACCCACCCGTACGTTTGCTTTTGGAGCGGTGGTGATTTTTCATATACTCACTCGTGTATTATTTCCTATCGGGATGTTTCCGTACATTATGATTGTGAGTGCACTTATATTTTTTGATGCACGTTTGCATAAGAGGGTGGTATACGCTTTCGCGAAAGCAGTAAAATATCCTAAAGAATTACTAGAATCATCTCGGATATGGAAACCCGTTTCTGTAAAAAAATACAAGGTCTCATTATGGGTTGTAGGTGTTTTCTTTGGTATACAATTATTGCTACCATGGCGATATTTACTGTATCCTGGCGAACTTTTCTGGACCGAGGAAGGGTATCGTTTTTCATGGCGTGTAATGCTCATGGAAAAATCGGGCTATGCACAATTTAAAATTAAAGATGGAGTCACCGGAAAACGATTTTACGTCAATAATGCTGATTTTCTGACACCATTACAAGAAAAGCAAATGAGTTTTCAACCCGACTTTATATTGGAATACGCACACTATTTACGAGATCATTTTGCAGCACAAGGACATCAAAATGTCGAGGTGTATGTAGAATCGTACGTGGCACTTAATGGTCGGTTGAGCACCACATTTATAGATCCAGACGTTAATCTGGCTGAAATCAACGAATCATTTTCACATAAAAATTGGATCAAACCCTTCAACGATGAAATTAAAGGTTTATAGTTTACTTGTTTTCTTTCTTATACCGTTTTTCGCGCAAGCGCAATACACCCTCTCTGGAACTGTTACAGATGATGGGAACGTGCCATTACAAGGTGTAGAAATCTATTTACAAGGCGGAAATCAGATCACAACAACCGATGCACAAGGAGCCTATATTTTTGAAAATATAAAAGAAGGATCGTATGTGCTTACGATTTTCGGATTGTCGTATCAGTTGCAAGAAGAGCCTCTCACCATTACAAGTGATATGCAAAAGAACTATCGTTTGTTTCCCTTAGGAGAAGCGCTTTCTGAAGTGATTTTAACAACGCGTCAAGAGAAAATATTTGCATTGCGGTCTCTTAAAAAAGTGGAAGGAACTGCAATTTATGCAGGTAAAAAAAGTGAGGTAGTGCTTTTGGATCAAATCACGGGAAATCTGGCAGCCAATGCGCCTCGCCAAATCTACAGTCAAGTTGTGGGTCTAAATATCTATGAAAATGGTGACGCAGGTTTGCAATTGAACATTGGCGGAAGAGGACTAGACCCCAACCGATCGGCAAACTTTAATATTCGTCAGAATAATTATGATATCAGTGCTGATGTGTTAGGCTATCCCGAAAGTTACTACACACCTCCTGCCGAGGCATTAAGCGAAATCCAAGTGGTGCGCGGTGCCGCTTCTTTACAGTATGGGACACAGTTTGGCGGGCTCATTAATTTCAAGTTTAAAAAACCAAACGCAGCTAAGAAAATAGAGCTGATTTCTCGTCAAACCGTAGGTTCGTTTGGGCTACGAACTTCTTTTAATAGCCTGAGTGGAACGGTAGGAAAGGTGAGTTATTACACCTATTTTAATTACAAAGAAGGTGATGGCTTCCGACCGAATTCTCAGTTTAATAGTCGAAATTATTTTGCACAGGTAGGCTATCAATTGAGTGATAAAACCACGATTACAGGAGAATTAACCCTGTTTAATTACCTCGCCAAGCAAGCGGGTGGGCTTACAGACGCTCAATTTCTGGATGATCCGGATTTTAGTAATAGGGATCGTAATTGGTTTGATATCGATTGGAAAGTGTACTCGGTACGATTGGATCATAAGTTCAGTCAGAAAACTAATTTTAGTTTGAATCTTTTTGGGCTGGATGCTCAACGAAGTGCGGTTGGATTTCGTACCAACCGAGTCTCACAACCTGACGACCTAGAAGAACCACGAGAAGTGCTCGTTGACAATTTTACCAACTGGGGTGCAGAAGCAAGATTGTTAACTCGTTATAAGATTGGAAAACAAAATGCAGTTCTTCTTATAGGTTCTAAGTATTATGATGCCAATAATAATCAGCGACAAGGACCGGGGACCACAGCGGCTAATGCTGATTTTTCCTTTGCAGAGGATCAATTTCCAAATTATGAACGCCAAGCACAATTTGATTTTCCAAATAGAAATTTAGCTGTTTTTGGTGAAAATATTTTTAATATCACTGATAAACTCACGATTACACCAGGGTTTCGTTTTGAATACATCAAAACCGAAAGTGAAGGGGCTTTTAAAAACATTGTATTAGACCTTGCAGGAAACCCTTTATTAAATGAAGAGGTGCCAGACAATAGAACCTTTGAGAGAGACTTTGTGTTACTTGGAACAGGAATTACCTATAGATTACAAAGGGGGATAGAGTTGTATGGAAATATCAGTCAGAATTACCGTTCGGTGACTTTTAATGATATCAGAGTCGTCAACCCTTCCTTTGTGATTGATGAAAATATCACCGATGAAGAAGGCTTTACGGTAGATATTGGTGCGCGAGGTCGTCTTGATAATCAACTCTCATATGATGTAAGTCTGTTTGGCGTGCGTTATGATCAACGTCTTGGAGAAGTTTTATTTGAAGATGCTGATGGGAGTCTTAAAAGACGACGAGGCAATATAGGGGATGCCTTTATTTATGGGCTTGAATTTTTTGGCGATTGGAATCTGAGAAATACATTTTTTGAAGAAAAAGAGAATATGAAATTGAATGTGTTCGTCAATCTCGCCCTCACAGAATCTGAGTATACCCGCTCTGAAGAAATTGGGGTAGAAGGTAATCAAGTAGAATTTATCCCTGACGTAAACTTAAAAACAGGGATTAATTTTGGGTATAAAAATCTAACCGCAAGTATTCAATATACCTACCTTACAGAGCAATTTACAGACGCGACCAATGCGCCTCAAGATGTCAATGACAATCAGCGAGGGATTGAAGGAACGATTCCGTCCTATGGGATTTTAGATATTTCGGCGGCATATACGTACAAACGTTGGAAACTCGAAGCAGGGATTAACAATGCGTTGGATGAGTCTTATTTTACCCGACGAGCGACAGGATATCCTGGACCCGGAATTATCCCTGCCGAACCCCTTGCTTTTTATACCACTTTGCAGTTGAAGTTGTAAAAGACAGTATAAAAATCGATTGAACATACTATTTTTCCAATCGATTTTTTAATTTCCGTATTCCGTCCTTTACACGCTCCTGCCTGCCGGTGAGGCAGGTTCGCGAAAGCGTACTCCTGCTCAATCCATCACAAACCCCATACCGAAACTGATAAGGTTGGATTGTAAGCCCGAGTCGCGCGCATAGGTGTTGTATTGAAGGTCTACGCTTTTAATGCCTAGTTTCCAAATATGAGTGTTGGCAAACAAATCGTTATAGCGGATTCCAAATCCAAACTGATTGGCAACATACTCTGAAAGATCAAAATCTGAGGTATAAAACTCTTGAGTAGAGAGATGTTGCTCTGCAGGTGCAAAATAATCTGCAGCAGTTTGTGTATAATAGCGATAGGAGGGATAGAGAGTAAACTTATCTGAGATTTTGACAGGAACTTCTAGACTTGCGGTATGAGATTGTATGCCAAAGTCATCTGTGTAATATCTATAAAAGGAGCGAAGCGCAAAAATCTCATTAATGTAATAATGCAAGCGTCCGCCCACAGCAATTTTAAATCGGGTATCGGGTAAGCGTTCAATATCATCTGCCAGTTGAAAATTTTCAATAAAGGAATCTGCCACATCTGCAAAATAGACTCTTTGAAATGGCGTAGATAATAACCCTTGTTGTTGTACAAAATCTAGTGATAAAGATCCTTGCAGGTTTTTGGATAGAATTTGAGAAAACCCGAGTCCTACCGAATACGAATTACGTCCTTCGTCCTGAAACTTTGTAAACGTAGGGTTGTAGTTTGGGTTTCCTGTAATGGTATTTTGAGTGAATAATGCATTAGAAAGTCCATTGCCGCCTTCACCAAATGGTCTTAATTCTGACGGGTAAATCGCATTCCATGTATCTATAAAGACATTGGCTTTTATGCTAAATTCTGTATTTTTTTCATTAAAGAGACGTGTGTAGCTTCCTCCTGCACCTGCCGAAAAATAGTCGTATTCGCTAGAAACGGATATGTTCCCGCTCCAAAGGGTGTTTCTGTCATCAGAACTATGAGAATAGCTTGCGGTTAGATTGGTCCATACATCAGAACCGGAAGCGCCAGAAGATGCTTGAAAAGGATCTGCTGAGCCAGAATCATCAAAAGGGTTTACGTTACTAGATGATGCCGATGTATATGCTGAGACTCCTAATTCGACTGTAAGTACATCATCCTCATTTAAAGGAACTGACACAATGATTGTAGGAGCTATGTCGGTGAGTTCTTCGGTACCAATACCGCCACTAACGGCAGCATTATTCCCATCTTGCGAGTAATAACTCGCTAAAAAATCTACCTCGGTAGTTTCCAGGACTCTTTTCTTAAAAACAGTAGTAGCGTCTTGTGTTTGTTGCGCCACCATTCCCATTGGAATAAGGAAGAGAACCCTGTAAAGAAGCTTATATATAAATTTCATCTAGTTATTTTTAATAGTTAGGTTGTGAGCTTTTAGTTACAGCCGCAACCTCCGCCTGTTTTTCCTCCGTTTGCACCCGAAGAAGCCTCTCTGTAGGAATGAAATGTATTCAGTCCTTTTTCTATTTTCCGACTCGCCAATGCCATATCTGGGTCGTTTATGTTTACTTTTTCGTATTCTTTTACCACCACACAAGACTGCAGGGAGCAAAGGCATACAAAGGCACAGATCATATATTTATACATATTTATTCGAGTGTTTTTAAGTCGATGTTTTTTGAGGTGTGAACTTTGTTTTCTTCATCTACAATCACGCATTCTACCCCTTTCAATTGATTTATAAAATCCAGTCCTACGTCTGTGCCCATTACAAAAATCGAAGTAGCAAGTGCATCGGCGAGTTCTGCATTTTTGGTAAAAATACTAGCACTGATGATCCCTGTACTTGGGTATCCTGTTCTTGGATCTATAATATGAGAATATCGGGTGTTGTCAAACTTGACAAATTTTTCATAGTTACCAGAGGTGACTACGGCACTATTTTTTACAGGGAGCCACGAGAAGGCTTTTTCTTTATTCAACGGGTTGGTAATAGCGACCATCCAATCTTTTCCATCGGGTTGTTGTCCCCAGGTGGTCAAATCTCCAGAAGCATTTATGATTCCTGCAATCACTCCTTTTTTTATAAGAAGCGCTTTAGCTTTGTCTGCCGCATATCCTTTTCCAATCGCCCCAAATCCTATTTTCATTCCTCTTTGAGTTAAGAAAACACTATGGTTTTCTGGATTCAAAAGGATGTTTTTATATCCTACTTTTGCTACCGATTTTTTAATCTCTTCTGGAGATGGCATGACAGTCATAGATCCATCAAACTTCCAAATACGATCCATAGAAGCGTATGAGATGTCAAAAGCGCCATTGGTGAGCTTTGATATTTTTAAGGCACGTTCTATAAGATCATACAACTCCTTGTCTACGGGAACTGGTTTGATTCCTGCATTTTTATTAATAAGGGATGTTTGTGAATTTGCATCCCATGAGGAAATAAGGGTTTCTATACGGGTAATTTCTGCAACAGCGTCATCGATAAAGCCTTGTCCTTCGGTTCCGTTTTGGGCCACTACGGTAATATCAAAACGGGAGCCCATCATTTTTAAAGTGCGCTTGTAAGTGTCTTGTGCTTTCGCTTCAAGCGAAAAAGAGAGCATACATACAATGCTCAGTACGTATATAGAATTACCCTTCAAAGTCGGTTAGCATTTTTATGTATTCTTCTGGTGTTGCTTTTTGATAGGTAGCTTGGCCTAGTACTTTTCCCTCAGGAGTCATGACAACAACAAATGGAAAAATTCCTTGTTTGTTATACGTATCTGCAAGCTTTTCGTTGTGTGCTTTTAAAGCCGCAGGAAGTTCGTTTTTCTTTTTTCTAGGAAAATCAGCTTGTACCATCACAAAATGATCTTTCGCATATTTTTTAAAGGTTTCAGTGCTCCAAATTGCACGATCCAGTTTAATGCAGGGTGCACACCAGTCAGAACCTTGAAAGACAAGGATGATGGTTTTGTGTTCTTTGGTCGCTCTCTTTTGGGCGGCTGCAAAATTGGTATTCCATTCTTGAGATTGAACGGTAGTATAGGTTGCTAAAAACAACAGCAGTATAGGCAGTATTTTTTTCATAGATTATATTACATAATTACTCCTTAAACGCTGTTTGACAAAAAAACTTACATTGATATTTATCAATTCTAGCTAGGATTATATGGGTGACTTAACGAAAGTTGGAAACTTTTACAAGCCCTTTAAGATCCTTAATGATAATTACCCTTCCTCTGGTAACGATGAGATTTTCTTCTTTAAAATCTTTTAACATGCGTACCAAAGATTCTTTTGCTGTGCCTACCATGCTAGCAAAGTCATCTCTGTTAATGATAATTTCAGTTTCACGGTGAGTATTTTCTCTGAATTTGCTTTCAAGAATTAAAAGATTTAAAGCTGCGCGCTCTCTAACAGTGTATTTTGCTAGTAATTTGGTAGCGTTTATAAAAACACTAAATTCGTGCCCTAGGCTTTTTAATAGTCGTTTAGACAGTATATGTGACGTTTCTAAAGCCTCACAAAAATCTTTTTTTGGAATAAACTCAATCTCACAATCTGTCAAAGCAGACGCTGCATCGGCATATACTTCTTCTCCTAAAAGCGCATGGTATCCTAAGTACTCCCCTTCTTTACAGATGTAAAAAATATGTTCGGTTCCAAAGTTGGTTTCTGTGAATTTTTTAACCTTTCCTTTTTTAACTCTGTAAACACCCATAGGGACTTCGCCTTCTATAAAGATGGATTGTCCAGCTTGATACTGTTTTGTGATTCTATAAGTAGTTATTTTTTCACAAATAGCGTCGGGTAATCCAGAGAATAAGTCTTGATTGTCAAAATCATATCTTTTGTATAGAAATTCATTCTCTATCATAATAGGCTAAGATTTGTTGTACTTTTTTTATGTTTTCTTGCTTTCCTTTTTCAAGAATTTCTTTTCCATAGGTACTTTTAAAATGGATGTTTTTTAAAAAGTCAAGATTGAGTTCATGCCATTCTTTATCGGTCATACTCATGTTGCAATACACCTCCCATTCTCTACGTAATAAAATTTTCCGATAATAAAAGTGAGGAGTGCTTATATGAAATATATCTGCATCACACAGTATTTCTGCTAGTGTTGTGGTTGGAGTCTGGGGTATTTTGGTAGCCTCAATACAAACGCATATGTTTTTGATTACTTCTTCTTCGGTGCCTAACTCTGAAAGAAATTGAATGGCAATATTTTTACTCTCCTCTTCGTGTCCTTTGTAGGTTTTTGAAAAACCGGTATCGTGGAACCAAGCAGCCGTGATTACTAATTCTTTGTCTTTTTGGTCAACATCCATGGCGTTGCAGATATGATTTACATGCAGAACAACTTCCTCCGTATGTGTAAGATTATGAAAAGGCAATGTTTTACATCTCGTGGTATGTAATAAATTGCGACAATACATTTCTACTTCTTTAATCATAATAGCATCATTTTTCAATATGTAATGTTAATTATTTTTTTAGAATAATCATTTGACAACTTCTTTAGTATCATACTACGAGTTGTTATATACATGGATCGTTGTAAAACGTTTATAATTTTAAATTTTTATGGAGCATGGTTAAAATTAGAGGTTAATTAACTTTTTGAAATAAATACGATGTTACAAAATACTAGTTAATTTATATGTATCTTTGCACGCAATTAAATGTTAACTAGTAGAAACTTTTCTTGGTTTTTACGCTTTCGCGAAAGCATATAAATACTTAGCGAACGATAAAACATAATTGCAATGACTGCACACGAGAATAAAATCTTAGGAGAAGGACTCACGTATGATGATGTACTTCTTGTTCCCGCTTTTTCTGAAGTACTCCCAAGAGAAGTAAGTATACAATCAAAATTCACCAAAAATATTACGCTTAATGTGCCTATCATCTCTGCGGCGATGGATACGGTAACAGAAAGTCGTATGGCGATTGCTATGGCTCAAGAAGGAGGTATAGGCGTACTTCATAAAAATATGACGATAGAGGAGCAAGCCATGAAAGTACGTAAAGTAAAGCGTGCAGAAAGTGGGATGATCATTGATCCAGTGACCTTGCCGTTAAGTTCTATCGTGCTAGATGCAAAAAATGCGATGCGTGAGCATAGTATAGGGGGAATTCCTATTGTAGATGACGCAGGAAAATTATTAGGAATTGTCACCAATCGAGATCTTCGTTTTGAAAAAAATAACGATCGCCCAGTGTCAGAGGTGATGACTTCTGAAAATCTAGTCACTGCCGCAGAAGGGACATCACTCGCACAAGCAGAAGAGATTTTACAAGACCATAAAATAGAAAAACTACCCGTCGTTACAGATGATAATACTTTAGTAGGTCTTATAACCTTTAGAGATATTACAAAGCTTACACTAAAACCAAATGCTAATAAAGATTCGTACGGTCGTTTGCGTGTAGCGGCTGCTATTGGAGTGACAGGAGATGCCGTAGAGCGTGCTGGTGCTTTGGTCAACGCAGGGGTCGATGCCATTGTCATTGATACTGCACATGGACATACCAAAGGAGTTGTTTCTGTCCTTAAAGCAGTCAAGAAGGTATATCCAAATTTAGATTGTGTGGTGGGTAATATTGCTACTGGTGAAGCAGCCAAGTACCTAGTAGAAGCAGGCGCCGATGCTGTAAAAGTAGGTATAGGACCAGGATCTATCTGTACCACACGTGTGGTGGCTGGGGTTGGGTTTCCTCAATTTTCTGCAGTACTAGAATGTGCAGCAGCCATTAAAGGGTCTGGCGTTCCTGTTATTGCTGATGGTGGGATTCGGTATACAGGAGATATTCCGAAAGCCATCGCCGCAGGAGCCGATTGTGTGATGTTAGGATCATTACTTGCAGGAACCAAAGAATCTCCAGGAGAAACCATTATTTATGAGGGACGTAAGTTTAAATCCTATCGTGGTATGGGATCTGTCGAAGCGATGAAGCAAGGATCAAAAGATCGGTATTTTCAAGATGTAGAAGATGATATCAAAAAATTGGTGCCAGAAGGAATTGTAGGACGCGTACCTTATAAAGGAGAGTTAAATGAAAGTATCCACCAATTTGTTGGCGGATTAAGAGCAGGAATGGGCTATTGTGGTGCAGGTACCGTAGATGCGTTAAAAGAAAATGGACGTTTTATAAAAATTACTGCAAGTGGAATTAATGAAAGCCATCCGCATGATGTAACGATCACTAAAGAATCACCTAATTATAGTAGATAAAAGAGTCCGCTTTCGTACTTCGACTATCGCTCAGTATAAACTTCTGCTTTACTTCGTTTCGCGAAAGCGTATAGTACAATATAAAGAAATAGCTAGTCGACAATTGACTAGCTATTTTGTTTTACCAAATAGAGGGCTCCAACGCATCGCATGCTTAGTTTATTTATTTGGGTATAAACAAGACTGAAAGAGCTTCTTTGAAATTCGTATTCCAGCATTCCCAATCATGTCCTCCATTTGTAATGCGTAGTTCATTTGTGACATCATTTTTAAGGAAAAACTGTTGTAAATCAGTTACCACGGGGACAATATTAAATACATCATCATCGCCAACGGAAATATGGAATTTTGGTCGCTGCGTACTTTTTAAAAAATCTTGTTGCAGATGCTTGTATGAAAATGTTGACCAAAGAGAGTCACTAAAAACACCATCCACGGCAAAAGCAGCTACTTTTCTAGAAGACGAATTGAGAGGAGGTAAAGGATCATAAGAAGCAGGGCTTAATAGAATTACATTTTGAAATAGCGAAGGAAATTTTAAGGAAAAACGCAAAGCACCAAATCCTCCTGCGGAGAGTCCTGCTATATGCCTACCTGTAGGATAATCACTAGTAGTAACAATAGATTCAAAATGGGGTATAAACTCTTTGATGTAGAAAGACTCCCAATCCTCTACACTGTTTACATACCAAGAATTACCCGCGCTCATACTTACCCCAATCATAGGGGGTATACCGGTATTCTTTGCCATTTCACTAAGAGTTACTGCGGCATTACCTCCTTCAGTAGTAAACCAGTCTTGTGAGCTTCCTCCATGTCCATGTAGTAAATAGATGATTGGATAGCTGAGAGATTCGTTATAATTTTGAGGAAGACTATAGTGATACTGTACATATTTGTTGAGTGTCTTTGAGAAAAGACTATCGTTTATGACCGCAATCTCAGGGTTTTTAATTACTAATGTTTCAGGAGTATGTTTACAGCTTGTGACTAATAAAGAGAAACCAAAAATGAGTAGTAGATTCTTTATGTATATCCTAGAATATGTCATGATTCTTTTTGTTTTGACATATACGTCTCTAATGCATGCTTCGTTTTTTCTTGTAGCTTTTTCTTAAAAAAGCGAGTGCCTCCTATTAAAAAACCTTTAAAGCCCATCGCTTGACTCGCCCAAGTACGAAGGCTAAAAGAGTCAACGTGCTTACTAATCTTACCCTCTTTAAACTCAAAAGATGCTTTTATTTTATTATGTACTTTTCTTCCAGTAGCACTAAATTCGTACTGCGCTTCCCAATGAGCTGTCCCTTTATCTTCTTGGCAGGTAATATTAGAAAATGAAATGTGGAACTCTTTTCCTTTTTGAGAGTTGCATAGCATATGCCACATCTGTCCTGCTTTTTCTCCTTTAAGCACACCAAAAGCGGGGTCTTCAAAATGAATGTCTTTATGGTAACAAGCCGTCATTGCATCAGGATCTTTTGCAGCAAAAGCTGTGTAGAAAGTTTCAATAATGTTCAAGTGATATCGTTTTAAGTGAAATTAAAGTTACAATTTTAAAACCGTATTCAACTAAAGACGCATTCTAAAAGTAGGTATCTGCTTTTAGAATGCGTCTTTAAAATGGTTCACTATATATTATTCTACAGAAAAGAAATACAATTGATCAGAAGTGTCTATGTTAGGTAGTGTTGAAACGATACCACAATTATCAAATTCGATAGTATTTGGGTTTCCGTCAACGGGATAATTAGAGAGGATTTCTGTATTTCTGTCTATATTTGTAAGACTAGTGTCAAAATCCCAATTTAGTACAAAGTCTCCTTCAATAGTTGGTTTTAGACCTATTCTATAGATATATTCTGAGCTATCATCAGAAAGTATGCCTTCGATAGATAATCCACCGTTAGGACATGCGCCCAAAGGAGACGTTTGTCCCACTTTTTCAATAATTTCAAAATTATTGATAGCATCCACACTATTACTTTGATTATCTGCAGATCTTAGTCTGTAAATAGAAATTAAATCTCTGTTAAAATCAGAAGGGATCGAGTCTCCAAGGGTTTCATTAAAAGCTTGTGAGGACACTCTACCAGTAATCCATAAAGTATCGTTTAAAGTAATACTTCCATTTGATACAGTAGCTTCAAAATTATTATTTATAATAACCTCACTTGGTTCGTCATCACATTGAAATGACATAAGAAGTAGCGAGAAGGCGAATAATATAAAGAGGGATTTTTTCATAAATGATTGTTTTTTAATTGATGATTTCTTTAGTACAAAACATTTCAATTATGTGTATTCCTACTATCTTTATGTTAAACAATGTTAATATCTTATTTTTAATTATTCTAAAATATCAACAAGTTCTATTCTATAGACCAAAATAGAATCTTTAGATAAAATAGGAGGGTAGCTAGATCTCTTGCTAAGGGAAGCCGGAACGATGAGCTTACGGACTTCTCCTTTTTTCATACCGCGAACTCCTTCATCTACACCCTGGATAACTGTTTTAGACCCAGGCATAAACTGTATAGGTTGCATATCTTTTGAAGTGAAAATAAGCGTTCCGTCTCGATAGGAAGTACTTTCGTGTATTTTTACATCTTGACCTATTTTTGCTCCTTCACCACGACCTTCTTTAAGAATTTTATACTGTAATCCAGAAGTTGTTGTGATCATATTTGATTTTTGCGATCTGTTTTTTTGACAACTTAGGGATATACACACCAATAGGATAAAACCTACTAATTTTATCATAACTATAATTATTTAAGATATAATATTAAAAAGAATATGTAGTATGTTATACATTGATACTTTTCAAATGTATAGAATGTTTATTTTAGATGAATGAATAAGATCATTATTTTATATGCACTTTTAGTTATTGGAATCATTTCTTGTAAGGATGAGCCCACACCTCCATATAGTATTCCTAAAAATGCAGTGACACTATTAACTGCAGATTCTATAAAGTCGTGGAAAATTGCAAGACGTTATAATGGTAAGACACGCATGAATATGGGAGATTGCTTTTTGGGATACAGGCAACGCTTTCGCACTTCGGCAGCGCTCAGTGTAAACTCCAGCGGACAAGTGAGGGATAACAATGGCGAATTAAGAAATTGCGGACCAAGCTTGGAAGCCAGATGGGAAATCACAACGTCTGATAAGGGAGATTCTTATTTGAAATTAACAAGTGATCAGATTCCTGAATTGTTAGGGCAAGAGTCAAAGGAGAAATTCTTTAAGATTCTGTACTTAAGCAATGATTCTCTGACACTCTCTTATGTTCATAAGCAGTTTAATAAGCGACTTAGAATTACTGATTATTTGGTACGGGAAGACTTACGCGTAGAGGATCGTGATTTTCACTGGTAGGGTTTTAATTACACTCAAGAGATAAAGTGTCATTCTCGTCGATTACCCAATTGGTAGGAGTATTATCGAGTTGAGATTGGCTCACTTTGATACAATCCAGTGGGTTGTTGCGAACTTCTAGCGTGAAGAGTTCAGGGTTGTTAGAAACATCTAATGCGGTAATGGTATTATCGTCTAAGATTAAAAACTGTAGCTGTTGGTTATTACTCACATCCAAAGCAGAAATAGCGTTTCCGCTTAACTCTAGTTTTTCCAAATTAGGCATAGTACTCACCTGAATTTCAGAAAGATTATTGTTTTCTATAAAAATAAATTTCACCATGTTATTTTGAGACAAGTCAATCTCAGAAATAGCATTGTCATTTAACCATAAGTTATACAGATTTGTAAACCCTTCTATACCTGTAAGATCAGATATCCCTTTTTCATTGAGTATAAGATCCATAACTTCATCAATATTATCTGATAAAACAGAACCATCTAATTCATTATCTAAATTTAATTCTATAAGAGCAGCTTCAAACGCTGGGTCTGGAATCAAGGTACGTTGTGCTTGTGGAGTTACGGGGTCTATGGTTTCCGTTACTGAATCTGTATCATCAGAACCACAAGAAATAAGGAGTAGTGTAGTGGTCAGATATATACTTAGAAAGCGAAATGTAATCTTTGAAAATTCCATGATGAGATAATTTTATTCCTCTAAACTATGAAATTTAATTATTGTTTAATTATTATTAAAATAAGTTTAACAAAATATTATTCTGGAAATAGAGTTTTATCAAGTCCTGGAACAATACGCAATGCATTTTTATAATATACTTTTTTTAGAACATCATCGGGTAAGTCTAGTCCGTACATTGCCCAAAAAGCATGATACTTTTTATGGTATGGGAAATACTCATCATCACTTTCTAATACTCTAAAATACGTAGGGAATTCTTCTGGTTTCCAGCTGTCTTTTCCAAATAAGATACGATCTTGGTATTTAATAAAGAATGCTCTAGCTTGTCGCGGCTGTCGTCCAAGTTCGGCAATAATAGCGCCAATTCCCACATTCATATTAGGCATTTCATCTAGTAATTGACTTAGTTTAGGAAGATTGTTTGCATACCACCCCATGTGTGCGTTGATAAAGGTCGTGTTTGGATGTTTTTTAAACATGCGGTGTTGCTCTGCAATGAGCGTTTCCCAAGGCGCAGGATTGTTAGCATCTCTTTTTCTATTTGGACGTGTTTTTAATTCTAACCAACGCTCATTGTCACCATTAAATTCATCCCAGAAGGGTTTAGGGTCTGCGGTATGAATTAAAACTGGGATCCCCAATTTTCCGCAAGTGGCCCATATAGCATCAAGCCTTGAGTCATCTACCGCAAGCCGCTTGCCGTTTATATCTTTGTATCGTAATCCTAAACTTTTATAAATTTTTAAACCTCTAGCTCCGTTTTGCACATCTTTTTCTAATTGTGCAACTGTTTTTTCTGTCCATTCAGGACTACCAACACCTTCAAAATTAATATTAGCAAACACCACAAAGCGATTAGGATAATGATCCGCAATATTTTGAACTGATTTTTGTAAGTCGTCTCCAGAGCGACCACTTAAGTTGACCATAATCCCCATGTTAAGGGTGTCCATGGCAGCAATGACTGGTGCAAGATCCTGATTAGGCATACGGTATTGATGTCCATGCACATCTATAAAAGGGAACTTAGCTTTCTCTATAACCTCTCCGGGAACAACAAGGGTAGAGGTAGGATTATATTCTTCAAATGAAAGGTTTTGCGCTTGAAGCGAAAAAATACACAGACACAGACTTAGAAGGAGTACTTTTTTATACATCGAAATACGTTTATAGAGAACATGTCTAAGATACTACCTCTAAAGGATACCTAGAAATTTTAAAATAGGTTTAACGTTCTTGTCTAAATAAACTTAGATTTTTTGATACTCTAACCATTCTAGTGGAGATACTAACATCTGGTTGCAAAACTCTAAATGAATGACTCTTCGTTGTTTATTATTTGTCGTTCTATTTGACGCGTGTAGTGTCAATGGTTTCATAAACATAACACCTCCCTTTTTGACATTACATATATACTCTTCTTGTATGTTCCATTCTCTTTTATCTACACGAATAACCCCTTTTAGGTGTGATGTGGGAATCACTCTCAAGGCACCATTATGGGCATTAGTGTCATCCAAATGTATTCTAACGGTAGTCGTATTCTCTAAAATGGATAAGGGTGGCTGTACGCCATATTGACCTCTTTTGTATGTCCAATGTGTATAATCTGATGAATCCGTTTTTTGATTCACAGAAATACTTAAGTCTTGATGATAGGGCACAAACCAGTTAGATGTACTCGGTTTATCAAAATAAATAGCTTTAGTTAAAAAATAGGGAGTTGAATAAATATTAGATAATATCGAGAGGAGCTTCTGATTAAACAGAAATTTTTTAAGTTGAGGTATCGTATTTAAAAGCTGCCTAATGGCGAACAGGTCTTTTGTTTTTGGAAGGTTATCATCGTTTTGAGAAGCTTCCTTAATACAAGCAACGATTTGTTGAAGTTCTAGGGTTGTGTATACACTATCTAAAATAGCACTTCCTTGTTCTTCTAACGTAAATTTTAGACCGTCAATATTCAAAATGGCTGTAGCTTATTTATCTCTCAAAATACAAATCAATAGCATCAAAATATCTGTTTCCCACAACTTTCGCACCGTAAATATTATAATGAACATCATCTATTAATAAAATATCTGTCCATCCCATTGCCATATCTACAGTAATTACATTGGAGTCTTCTGTAGAACGCTCTTCAGAAATAGTAAGAATGGCGTTTTGAAAATTTTCAAAAAGTTCTAAATTTTCTTCAGAGAACGAACTCGAATTTCCAGGAGCTATTTGCTCTAAAAAAATAGTCACCTCAGGATTATGATCTTGTAAAATATCGATGATACTGTTTATATTTTGTATCGCTTCCTCATAGGAATTTGTTCTTACTAAATCATTTCCTCCAATACCTAATAAGACAATATCTGGTGTTTCAACGACAGAAAGTGTACTCTCTAATGAAATTAATACATCCTTGGTTGTATGACCTCCTACGCCAGCGTGTTCTTTATCGAATATTTCTCCTGAATATGTAGGATATTCACTCGCATCTGTTTCAGACCCCACAAAGTCAAAATCCCAATTGTTGTCTATTAGGTTTTTCCAAAGATCATAGCGATAGCTTTCATGCACAGGGCGATCCCCAGCAACCCTAGAATCTCCTATGGGAAGTATAATTACTTCGTAATCAGGTGGATTTATGTAGTCAGAATCGTCTTCTGTACAAGAAAAAATTATATGTATTAATAATGCAGCAAACGCTATTCTTGTAAATTTAGACATAAAGAACCTTTAAAAATTATAAAGGCGCAAAACTACGTTGATTTATAGCTAATTAAAAATATATTCTAAATTTTTAACAGATTATTCTTACAAGTCGAAAAATTGCATTTTGATAGGTTTTTCGATAGAAAGACTAATTTTTTAATGCTTGGGTTGTATTATTCTACGTGCTCTTCTATCGCGTCAAAATATCTATCAGCTACAATTTTAGCTCCAATAGCATTGTAGTGGAGATCATCTGCTAAAAATAGATCTTGCCATCCTTCTGCCATATCTACAGCAACCACTTTAGAATCCTCAGTTGTACGCTCTTCAGAAACAGTTAAAATAGCGTCATTAAAACCTTCAAATATCAAAATATTTTCATCTGTGTATATATCAGAAATAGCAGGTGCTATTTGTTCCATGAAAATAGTAACATCTGGATTGTTTTCTTGTAGAATATCAATAATAACATGCATATTGGCAATAGCCTGGTCATAAGAATTATCTCTGATGAGATCAATCCCCCCTATACCCATTAAAATTACATCAGGTACTTCTATATCAGCGAGTGTTGCCTCTATGGTGGTTAATACATTTTTTGTGGTGTATCCGCCTACGGCGGCATGATTTTTATCAAATTCTAAACCTAAAAATTCTGGATATTCAGCTTGATCCGTATTAGGACCTAGAAAGTCAACGGTCCAGTCGCTTTCAATTAGACTTTTCCACAGCTCATAACGATAACTTTCATGATATGGTCTATTTCCTTGAACTCTAGAATCTCCTATGGTTAGAATATTAATTTCATTGACAGGTGGCTCTTCTTCGATACCATCGTCATAACAGGAGAGTACAATAAAAAGTAATAGGAATGCGGCATACTTGTAAACTTTAGACAATTTCATAACATATTGATTTGGGGATCACAAATATAGTGTTTTTTGTGTAATTCAGCGATAAAATAATAATTTACAGGTAAGTTAATTCTTACAATATTATTGCGTATTTCACGTACTATGAACCATGGATCTAGGATAGTTGTTTACCTAAATCTCCGTAAATAGTGATATGCTTGCCATTTGATTACTATTTTATGTATTTTAATCATCATCATCCAAATCGTCTATGAGTGCTCCAGAAAGTATATGGATTAATACAGATGAAATACTACATCATTGATACGCTATTTAGAGAAAGTATTCTTGGCCATTAATTTTTTGGGAAATAAAAATAGCCATATGTTTATTATATAGAAAGAAAATAGCTTTTGATAACTTCTTATTCAAAGCTTGCGTATACTCATAAAGGTATTAGTATCTTTACAGACCAAAAATTTGTAGGATATGATATATCGTTTTAGAGTCATTCTAGATACCGAAGAAGATGTGTTTAGAGACTTAGAGATTGATCAGCAGGCGAGTCTTGAGGATTTGCATAATGCTATCAATCAGTCTTTTGGATTTGATGGTGGGGAGATGGCTTCTTTTTATAGAAGCGATGACCAGTGGAATCAAGGACAGGAAATTTCTCTTTTTGATATGAGTGATGGCACCACGGATGTACGCTTAATGAGTGAAACCTTAATAGAGGATGTGATTAGTGAAGCAGAAACTCGTATGCTATATGTATATGATTTTCTTAGTATGTGGCGTTTTATGGTAGAACTTGGAGAAATTGCCGAACGTGAAGAGGGTATTACTTATCCCAATCTTATGTTTGTACACGGACAAATTCCTGACCAGGCTCCAGAGATTGCTTTTGAAGCCGAAGAGAGTGATGATGATATAGAGTTTGAAGATGGTTTGGATATAGACGATCTTGATGACCTTAATTTTGACCAAAACTGGAATTAGTCATATCTCTAAAGAAATAACACATTATTTTATTCATCTAAGATGATGATATTTTAAACAATATCAGAATTACTTATAGATGCAACCAACAATACAACTGCCTCATGATTAACTTATACAACACGCAAATAGAGTCGCTTTCTATTCATAGAGTAGGAAATAAAAGTAAAGCAGAGGGTCTTTTTGTGTCTAATGACCCGTATCCGTTAAGTGATGAAATTACGCCTTTGATCAAGGAATTTTTCTTTAAGCCTTTTAGAGAAAAAGAAGAGAATTACTATCGTTTTGATCATGAGACTGATTTAGAATTTCACACCTTATTTGGAATTGTTCAAAAAGTTTTTGAAAACCCTAGCGCGACACACTTATTATCTGAAGAGATTGCAAAACATCTGTATGAGCAAAGTGAGCATCCGCATATCAAGGCAGGAGAGTTATATATCGCTCATTTAGAAAATGTCATGATCGATAATCAAAAAACAGATGCGATTGGTATTTTTAAAAGCGAGTTAAAGCAAGACTTTTTGCAATTTCGCGAAAGCGGATCTAACTTAGAAATGCTTTTAGAGCAAGGGATCAATCTTAATAAATTAGATAAAGGGTGCTTGATTATTAATCATAAAGCAGAAGAAGGATATAAAATCCTTTCGGTAGATTCTAATCGGTATGATACTAAATACTGGCTTGAAAATTTCTTGGGAGTAGAGATTTTTGAAGATGATAATTTTTACACCAAAAAGTATTTGAAGTTTTGTCAAGACTTTGCAAAAGATGTTGTTCTTCCTGCAGAAGATAAAAGAGAAGAGGTGTTGTTTATGAACCGTGCTGTGAATCATTTTGCAAAGAATGATGCTTTTAATGAAAGTGCGTTTATGAATGAAGTCTTGGAGAATCCTGATTTGATCCCAGAATTTAATCATTACAAAACGGAACAAGCGCCTAAATATAAAATAGAGGATCTTACCGATTTTCCTATTAGTAATAAGGCGGTAAGCTCTCAACGCAAAAAAATCAAAAACTTAATTCAATTAGATACTAACATTCAAATTAAACTTGATTTTATAAACCCTGAGAGTGCAGAAAAGTTTGTGGAAAAAGGTTGGGATGAAGAGAAGCAGATGTATTACTATCTCGTGTATTTCAATAAGGAAAATTAAGGGGATTCTTGCATTAACCTTTTAAGACTTACATCTTCGTAATTACGGCTTACAAACTCGAGGGCATTCTTTACAATTTGTCCCATAGATCTGGAGCGTTTAAACTTCATATCTTTCGTATAGTCATATAATTCAGATCGCAATTGGGATAAGTTTTCTTGGGTCGAAATTTTATCTGTGGTCATACAACTCATTAGCCTTTTAAGCCGAGTGCGGGAAGCAATAACACGTTTTGCGAGGACGGCACGCTCTTCTTTTTGATAGAGTTCAATAACGCTAGCACTTAACATTTTTGAAACCAAGTCAACCATCCTAAAATTTTCCTTAAAGATATGAGGTTTATATACTTTAAGTTTTCCTTCATAACATTGCTGATCAAAATCAATAGCGCGTATTTTATATTTAATATGGTCAAAATCATGCGTTGGAATCACCACATAGTTATAAGAACGCATATCTCCTAGTAGCACAATGGTACATCGCTCATTAAATTTAACAAACTCTTTGGCAATTTGTGCTCTTCCTACTTCATCACATTTGTCAAGGTAATTTGCGATAAACTCATCTCCTGGAATTCCAGCAATATGTTCTTCTATAAGTGTATCTGTATACACTAGAAAGTTAATTCTGTTAGGAGATAATATATGTTCAAGCTCTAAACCATAAATTCTACTCGCATCAGCTCTTTTTACATAAAAGTAGGTGTAGTTATCGTTATAGATGTTTTTAATTTTTATTCGGAAGGGTTTTGAATTTCCAAAAGAGCAATAATCTATAGAGGCTACTTCTAGAAAGGGAAGAATCTGCTCATTTCCATCTGAGTGAAGTACCGCATATACACGCTTTAAACTATCCATGATCTCTTCTCTCTCATGCTCAGCATAGTACACACTAATCCACAACGTGTCATTATCTTGTTGATCATAAAGATTCACTCCTCCTGTAAAACGTAAAAGGTCATCATAAGAGACAGATATTTTAATATCCCTATTGTATTTTTTTAAAAAATCATGAAGTTTTTGATTAACAGGGTAGGCAGGCTTCTTTTTAGACATTAATTTTTCTTCCATAGCGTAGGTTTAAAACACAATATAAGAAAGTGATGTAACAATTGCTAGGCTTTAACGTCTTGTTTACATAACACAACCTAAAAAATAATAACTTCTTGGAAACTATACTCACATTAAATAAACTTACCAAACATTATGGTGCGGTACGTGCAGTAAATGATCTTTCATTTACTATAGAAAAGGGTAATGTATACGGTATCTTAGGGCCTAACGGAAGTGGAAAATCAACCACTTTAGGAATGGTGCTTAATGTTGTAAACGCTACAAGAGGCAGCTATCATTGGTTTGATGGATCTGACTCTACACATAACGCTCTTAAAAAGGTAGGCGCTATTATTGAACGTCCTAATTTTTACCCCTATATGACTGCAAGTCAAAACCTTGGGTTGGTATGCCAAATAAAAGGAGTGTCTAAAGATAAAATAGACGAAAAACTAGAAATCGTTGGTTTATTAGATCGTAAGGATAGTAAATTTAGAACCTATTCTTTAGGAATGAAACAACGTCTTGCCATTGCATCGGCTTTATTGAATGATCCTGAAATTTTAATACTTGACGAGCCTACCAATGGTTTAGATCCTCAGGGAATACATCAAATCCGGGAGATTATAAAAAAAATTGCAGCGACTGGAACAACTATTTTATTAGCCTCTCACTTACTTGATGAGGTAGAGAAGGTCTGTTCACATGTGGTAATTTTACGTAAGGGTGTCATGTTGTATTCAGGTCGTGTAGATGCCATGAATGCAAGTCATGGTTTCTTTGAACTTAAGTGTGATGATACTAAGAAACTTGTAACCTACCTTAAAAGCAATCCTATGTTTGGAGAGGTTAAAACAGAAGGTGATTTGGTGACAGGATTTTTAAAAACACCGCTTAGCGCGAAAGAATTAAACAGCCAACTTCATGCGCAAGGCATTGTTCTTAGCCATCTTGTACAACGTAAAGAAAGCTTAGAAGAGCAGTTTTTACAATTGACTAACAACCTAAACTAAACCACCATGTTACGACTTTTAACCATAGAATATTACAAGCTTAAACACAATAAAACCTCAAGAGTATTGATCTTGGGTTACTTTATATTACTTTCTGCGATTGCACTTTTGGCCTCTATAAAATTTAATCTTTTTGGAGCTGAGTTCCGCCTAGCAGATCAAGGCATTTTTAATTTCCCCTATATATGGCATTTTAACACATATATAGCGGCTATTCTCAAATTTTTCTTAGCCGTTGTGATTGTATCGATGACAGCCAATGAATATAGTAACAGAACACTTAAACAAAACCTGATAGATGGATTGAGTAAAAAAGAATTTATTTTATCCAAATTTATTACGGTGATCGTTTTTTCTGCGATCTCTACTGTTTTTATTTTTGTTGTGAGCTTGTTATTAGGATTATCTTTTTCAGACTTTAATGAGTTCAGTATTATTACGCAAGATTTAGAATATCTATTTGCATTTTTCTTAAAACTAGTTGGCTTTTTCTCTTTCTGTTTATTCCTAGGAATATTAATAAAGCGATCGGCATTTGCCATAGGATTTTTACTTTTCTGGTACTTTATAGAAGGAATCGTACAACTGATTATGTTATATTTTGAAAACAAGTACGATATGGAAGGATTACGTTCCTCCGTAGTCCAGTTCTTGCCACTAGAATCTATGAGTAATCTTATTGAGCAACCTTTTACACGATTAAATGTTATCCAGTCTGCGGCTAATCAATTACAAACTGATATAGGATTTGATTACGCAGTACATTGGTATGAAATTGCCATTGTATCGGTATGGATTTTCTTATTTATTTATGGGTCTTTTGCATTATTGAAAAAGCGTGATTTATAAATAGTTTTATGCTTTCGCGAAAGCATAAAAAGAATCAAACAATAAAATATACAAGAGTCAAGATTTCACTATAAAGTCTTGACTCTTTTTTGTGCGTATGTTCTTTGTGTGTACGCTTTCGCGAAAGCGTACACTACATGCTTCTTTATGATTGAGGAGGTTCTGGTATAGTATATCCAAAAAAGAAATCTTACATTTATAGGATACGAGGCAGTTATGCAAAAAAACTACACGATCATCCTACTCTTTTTTCTTTTGATGACTTCTTGGATGGGGGCACAAGAAATCGCGCAGTTTACCGTATTTGCAGGTCGTTTTGATTATACTGCAATAGGAAACACGCTCAATACTGGAGAAAATGGGGTAAATGCTCCTTGCGAAATCCTTACTGAAAGTAGTGCTACCTTAACGCTTGAGCCAGACCAAACCGTAGAAGCCGCGTATTTGTATTGGGCAGGTTCAGGAACAGGCGATTTTGATATTACGCTCAATGATATTCCCCTTACCGCAGAGCGTACGTTTGCAGATCAAATAGATGAAGATCGTGTGTTTTTTGCTGGGTTTGTAGACGTCACCGCCATTGTCCAAGAGACTGGGGCAGGAGAGTATACCTTCGGCGATTTAGATTTAACCGATGTGATTCCGCCTTTTTGTCCCACAGGCACCAACTTTGCTGGGTGGGCAATCACCGTGATTTTTGAAGACCCAGATCTGCCACTCAATCTTGTCAATGTATTTGATGGACTTGAAAATGTCTCTCAGTTTAACAATGAACTCACCATCGAATTAGAAAACCTCAACGTTTTAGACAATGAAAATGCACGTATCGGTTTTATCGCCTGGGAAGGCGATGCAGGAATTGCAGTAAATGAAACCTTATCTATCAACGGTAATATTCTAAGCAACCCTCCTCTAAATCCAGCCGATAATCAATTTAATGGCACCAATAGCTTTACAGGGCAAGATGATTTGTTTAATATGGATATCGATTTTTATAATATCGAAAATAATATCAACATAGGAGATACCTCTGCTACTATTATGCTGACGTCCGGACAGGATTTTGTGATGATTAACAATATCATCACCGTATTAAATAGTCAGCTACCTGATGGTGTAATTACTGTAGATACGTCTGATGTTACCTGTGGAAGCAGAGATATAGCCGTGAGTTATACCGTATCAAATCTAGGCACAGATCCATTACCCTCAGGAACACCTATTGCATTTTATGCAGATGGAATACTTGTAGGGACAACCACAACTACAATAGCGATACTTCCCAATGAATCGCTAACAGAAACTAGTACACTTACAATCCCTAACGGGATTCCTGACGTTTTTAACCTAATCGCAGTGATCGATGATGATGGAACTGGAAATGGTATCGTCACAGAAACAAATGAAGTGAATAATGAGTCGGCAAGTGTTACAGTCAATCTCAATGTAATAGATATCGTAACCCCTCTAGAAAACTTGAGTGTTTGTGATGATGAGACCAACGATGGAGTGGCTATTTTTGATCTTACTGTAAATGGTGACGCAGCCATAAATGGACAAACAGGAATTATAGTCACCTATCATGAGACACCACAAGATGCGATGACAGGAGATAATCCTATTTTAACCCCAGAGACGTATGTTAATATATCTAATCCTCAAGAAGTATTCGTAAGGTTTAGTTTAGAAGTAGACCCATTATGTGTCCGTATCGAGTCATTTATAATAGAGGTCATCGCAGCGCCAGTCATTCCTCTGTTAGATGATATCACTGTATGTGATGATGTGAGTAATGATGGAGTTGCTACTTTTGATTTGACATTCCAAAACGCGCTTATTATAGGAACGCAAACAAATGTAACTATCCAATTCTTTACAAGCTTTGAAGATGCATCGACAGCAACCAATCCTATTGTGACGCCTGAAGCTTTTCAAAATACATCCAATACACAATCCATTTTTGTACGACTGACCAATACCTTAGCATCTGTTTGTTTTGATGTCGCTTCTTTTCAACTTGACGTAGAAGATGTGCCTGTGATTGCAAATCCCCTAGAAAGTTTTCTAGTCTGTGACGATCAAGGAAATGATGGTGTATTTACTTTTGACTTTACCATCAATGAAACCCTTTCCGTAGGAAGTCAAACAGACGTATCAGTAAGTTTTCATATCACAGAACAAGATGCAATAGACGGAGTAAATTCTATTCCTAATCCAGATAGCTTTGAGAATACCACATCCCCACAAACTATATATGTGCGTATCGTACAAGATGACGACTTGATCTGTGTTACAACTGACTCCTTTGCATTAGAGGTGTTTAATCAACCGATCGTTCCTGTTTTAGAAGATTTTGTTGCTTGTGATGATAGTAGTAATGATGGTATTTTACTATTTGATCTTACCCAGCAAGAAAGTATACTTCTCGCGGGTCAAGAAGAAGTTGTGATTACGTATCATACAACCATAGAAGATGCAGAGCTAGGTATTGGAAACATTCAAAACCCGGAGAGTTTTCAAAATACAACCAACCCTCAAAACATCTATGTACGATTAGAGAATCCTAGCAATACCAGTTGTTTTGACTTAGGCATCTTTTCTCTAGAGGCACAAACCATTGCAACACCTCAAGTATTGCCGGAAATTATCTCTTGTAATGAAGGCTTTGAGATGGCTGTTTTTGATTTGGTTACTGCCGCAGAAGCGATTGTATTACTAGATGGGGAAACGATCACGGGATATTACCGAAATGCAGACGATGCTTTTAATGAAGAAAATCAAATTACAGATCCGTTTTCTTATACCAACACTACCAATCCCCAGACGATTTTTATTCGCACCGATAGTCTAGATAGTAATACATGTTACAACCTAGCAATAGTATCATTGTCTATAGAGAATTGTCCTCCCTTTGTGCCCGAAGGCTTTTCTCCAAACGGAGACTCCATCAACGATACGTTTGAAATTAGCGGGCTCAAAGATATATTTGACTATGAACTTACCATTTATTCTAGATTAGGGAACCTTATTTATAGAGGAGATCCCAGCATTCCGTTTTGGGATGGAACTCCAAATGAGGGGATTGGAGGAAGTGAAGCCCCCACTGGGGTGTACTTTTGGGTCTTAAAATTAGGCGACCCTAATTTTGAAGATCGAGTCGGTTGGGTGTACTTAAACCGATAGCGAGAATTTCTTAGTGAAATTCAATTATAAGAAGTCTGCAAGACGTACTTAAACCCGCATTATGCATTAGAACTTCGTAATGATGCTTATTTACGTTGTAATAGATTTTCTAATGCATAATGCGGGTTAAAATTGTAAGGTGAACTCCTGCCCGTCCGGCAGGCGGGAATCCCGCTGTTTGCTGAACTCGTTTCAGTATCTGGCGGGATCTAGATTTAATACTTCTTAGTATTGTAAAATAAAAAAGGGGTATCATCTAAAATGATTTTAGCACACAAATCGTTGATAAGAATTTCTTACAAAAGTCTGTTAAAATTCACTAGCTTTGTGCGATCCTTCTAACACTATGATTTTTAGAGAACTTAATCTTAATAATTCCTTATGGAATGCACTGGAAGACCTTGGTTTTTCAGAAGCTACGTCTATTCAAGAACTTGCTTTTTCTCCCGTCATGTCGGGTAGAGATGTGGTAGGTATTGCACAAACAGGTACGGGAAAAACGTATGCATATATGCTCCCAATCCTACGAGTTTTGACACATTCTCGTCAAGAAACACCCAGAGTGTTAATACTAGTCCCCACACGAGAATTGGTAGTTCAGGTAGTTGACGAAATAGAGAAACTCTCCAAATATCTAGAAGTCCGTGTGGCAGGTGTATATGGAGGAGCAAACATCAACACACAGAAAAAACGTATTGCAGAGGGACAGGATATTATTGTTGCCACTCCAGGTCGATTGTTTGATCTTGCTGTAAGTAGGGTATTACAACTTAAGACCATCCAGAAATTAGTCATTGATGAGGTAGATGTGATGCTAGATCTAGGATTCAGACCTCAGTTGATGAATATCTTTGATGTCTTACCTCCACGCAGACAAAACATTATGTTTTCTGCAACGATGACAGATGATGTCGATGCACTAATTACTGATTTTTTCCAAAACCCTCAGCGTATTTCTGTCGCTCGTAGTGGTACGCCTTTGGAGAATATCACGCAAATAGGCTACAAGATTCCTAACTTTTATACTAAAGTGAACTTTCTTTTAGCAGAGCTCGCTTCCGCGAAAGCGTACCCAAAAGCACTCCTCTTTACAAGAGACAAACGGATGGCTGACCGCCTCTTTAAAAGACTAGACGAAGCATTCCCACAACAATGTGAAGTCATTCATTCTAATAAAACTCAAAACTACCGCCTCAATAGTATTAAAGATTTTGAAGAAGGTGTCGTGCGTATTCTTGTGGCCACCGATGTGATGGCGAGAGGACTCGATATAGACGATATCTCTCATGTGATTAATGTAGATACGCCAAGCTATCCTGAAAACTACCTACATCGTATTGGTAGAACAGGGCGTGCACAACGACAAGGAACAGCCATCGTTCTGACCACCCCTCAAGAAGAGAAATTTTTAGAAGAAATTGAGGAATTAATGCAGTATAAAGTTCCGCAAAAAGTCTTGTCAGATGCTATTGAAATATCTGATGAACTCGCTCCAGAAGAACGCCCAGAAGCAAAAGAAATTTATAATCCTTTAAACAGAAAGAATAGTGATGAAGATGCTCCTGGTCCAGCGTTTCACGAAAAGAAGGAAAAAAACAAAAAAGTTAATTTAGGCGGATCTTATAGCAGAACAATCAAGCAAAAATATAAAAAACCTAAAACTAGAGGAGATAAAAACTATAACAAACGAAATAAGCGAAAATGATAAAAAAGGTTCTCTTTAAATGGATTGTTTTTTGTGTTTTTACAGTATGCGTATCTTCTTGTGTAGAAAGAACTGAATTTGATCCAGATGCCTACGTGAGACCTTTAGAAATTGTCAAACTATCGGAAAATAATTATCAATACATCTCGTATTTAAAGCTGAGTCAATCAAATTTTTATCCATGCAACGGATATGTGTATATATCTGATGGAGAAGCCGTTGTGTTTGATTCTCCTATAGATGAAACGAGCGCTTCACAACTTATTCATTTTTTACAAAACGAGCTGAAAGTAGAATTGAAGGGAGTGATTGTAAATCACTTTCATGCAGATGCAGCAGGCGGATTAGAAGCTTTCGCGAAAGCAAATATACCTTCATACGCATCCAGTATAACCGCTCAAATACTACATAATGATGCTGTAGAGATTACCTATCCTTTTGAAACAAAACAAGAACTTAAAGTAGGAAGCACCGTTGTAGAAAATACCTATTTTGGACCTGCGCATACACAAGATAATATCGTCTCTTATATTCCTGATGAACATTTATTATACGGTGGATGTATGATAAAATCATTGTATGCAGGAAAAGGAAATCTTGAAGATGCCTACGTTCAGCAATGGCCAGAAACGGTTGGCAAAATAAAAGAAGCCTATCCAGAGGTGCAAGTGGTGATTCCAGGACATGGTGGTAAAGGGGATGCCCGTTTACTAGATTATACCATTGAATTATTTTCTGATGATACGACAGATTATAGTCATAATTTAGAATAATTCCAAAAGTCTTTATATATATCTTAGAGCAATAATAGTAACTTAAAAAAATGTGATTTCCGTGTACACGGAAATGAGAAAGATATGGAAGACAATAAAAAAAGAGGAGGAGATGCTCCTATTGCATGTGACGTAGAAGCAGGAAAAAAATATTCATGGTGTACCTGTGGGCATAGTGAGAATCAGCCTTTTTGTGATGGATCTCACAAAGCTGCCGAAAGCACCCCTAGTTTACGTTTTGAAGCAACAGAAACAAAAACAGCGTATTTGTGTACCTGTAAACTGACTAAGAATCCACCGTATTGCGATGGGTCGCATAATGGTTAGACAACATTATATTTTATACTAAAAACAGCAGATTGTAAACGTACAATCTGCTGTTTTTGTTTTGATCTTTTCTGGTTAAAAATCTAATAATAAACGCCCAACTCCGAATATTGAATTAAGAATATAAGGTGATTGAGTGATTTTCGCTTTTCGCGAAAATAGTATCGAAATTACCGATTGAAGGTTCTTAAACTTAAAAAAGATGTAAGGAGATTGAGTGATTTTAATACGTAACGTAGTGAAGTTTTAAAATTGTACCGAAATCACCGATGGGAAGTTTAGAAATTTCACTTCAAACTAAGCCCAATTTCTTTTCCCTTTTCAATCATAAACGCATGCGCAGCCTCATGTTCATTAGGAATCACGCCTTCTAGAATTGCTTCTTTAATGGCTTCTTTGATAATCCCAATTTCTCGTCCTGGAGAAAGCCCAAAGGTTTCCATGATCTCCTCACCAGAAACAGGCGGTTGAAAATTACGGATATGATCACGCTCTTCGACCTCTTTAATTTTACTGCGGACTACTTTAAAATTGTTGTGATAGCGTTTAAAACGTCTGGGGTTTTTAGTGGTAATATCGGCTTCACATAAGGTCATGAGATCTTCAATATAATCGCCAGCATCAAATACCAATCTTCGCACAGCACTATCGGTTACATGATCTTCAGAGATCACGATGGGTCGCGAACTCATTAACACCATTTTCTGCACGAACTTCATCTTATCATTCAGCGGCATTTTGAGACGCTTAAATAACTTGTACACCATTTTGGAACCTACAAATTCATGACCGTGAAAGGTCCAACCGACTTTTTTACTGAATTTTTTGGTGGGTGCTTTCCCAATGTCATGCAATAAAGCAGCCCATCGCAACCATAAATCATCGGTGTTTTTAGAAATATTATCAACCACTTCCAACGTATGATAAAAATTATCTTTATGCTTTTGACCTTCCACTTCGTCGATGCCTTTTAGCGCCATTAATTCAGGAAGAATATAGGGTAATAAGCCTGTTTTTTCTAGAAGTAAGAACCCTTTTGAAGGTGTTGGGCTGCCCATGATTTTATGAAGTTCGACGACTATACGCTCTTTGGTAATGATCTTGATGCGATCTGCATTACGCTTGATAGAAGCCAAGGATTCTTTTTCAATCGTAAAGTTGAGTTGTGAAGCAAACCGAATCCCTCGCATCATCCGCAATGGGTCGTCACTATACGTGATATCCGGGTCTAGTGGGGTTCTGATGATTCTTTTTTTCAGGTCTTCAATACCTCCAAACGGATCTACAAGTTCTCCATAATGGGCATCATTCAATCGAATAGCAAGGGCATTGATCGTAAAATCTCGACGGTTTTGATCATCTTGTAAACTTCCGTCTTCTACAATAGGATTTCGGCTATCTTTAGTATAGGATTCTTTTCGGGCACCCACAAACTCTACTTCAATTTGACCGCTTTTGAGCATGGCGGTTCCGTAGGTTTTAAACACCTGAATCTTTGGCTTGTTGGGAAGGAGCTCGGAAACCTTTCGCGCAAGCGCAATACCACTTCCTACAGCAACTACATCAATATCTTTTGCGGTTCCTCGTTGTAAGATATAATCTCTCACAAAACCACCAATCACATAGGTCTCGAGGTTTAGTGCATCAGCTGCCTGAGAGATGGTTTTAAAAATAGGTTCAGATAAAGCGTTTTGGTAATTAGGCATTCGTATAAGTTTAATCGGGTCTTTTTTATTTTAACGTAACGCTGTTTTGAAAAGCCCAAAGACGAATTCAAAATAGCTAGTTGAACCTGCCTATGCAGGCAGGCTAATCCCGCTTTTTCAGCGGGATCTATGATTTATGACTCTTTATTTTCTAATAATCGTGACTTTTCCATCATTACTCAGCTTAATGATAGCAGATGGCGGAAGACTTTTCTTATCTCGATCCAAATTTACAATATAGTCGACGCCTTCCAAAATCACAGGATCGATCTCACTGAATCTTTTAGGCGTAGGAGCACCTTCTACATTGGCACTGGTCGAAACAATGGGTTTTCTAAATTTCTTGAGCAGAATATTACAAAATTTGTTTCGGCATACCCGAAAGCCCAGCGTATTGTCTGGTGCAATGAGATTTTCAGAAATACGAATCGGATCATCGTAAATGATGGTGGTAGGTTTTACAGCGTATTTTAAAATATCGTATGCTACTTCAGGAATATCTTCAACATATTGTTGTAGCATTTTAAAATCACTTACCAAACAGATTAAAGACTTGTTTGCTGCTCGTTTTTTTAGTCGATACACCTTTTCGATGGCTTCTGCATTTGTGGCATCACATCCTATGCCCCAAACCGTATCAGTCGGGTAGAGGATAAGACCTCCTCTTTTAAGGGTAGCAATGGCTTTTTCGTGTTCTTCTCTCATAGTATAAGCTATCTAAAATGTAAGACTTTTATAAACGTCTATATAGTGTTGTGCGGCACGCGCCCAACTAAATTGTTTTGTATGTTCAATATATGCCTTTGAAAGCGCTTCTTGATTTTTAAAATACATCGCTAACCCTTCTTTTAATACCGTTGCCATATATTCAGGATCATAATGATCCCAATAAAAAGCGTGGGTTCCACCTACTTCAGGTAAGGAGGTGTTATTAGATATAAATACAGGCTTTCCAAATCGCATGGCTTCTATCGGTGGAATTCCAAAGCCTTCTCGTAACGATGGAAAGACAAAAGCGGTGCAGTGTTTTAGGTAATATTGTTTGTCAAATTCAGAGATTTTTCCTGTAATGATCACCCTGTCTTGGAGTCCGTGTTTCTCTATAGACGCTTGTAAGGTGGTTTTTGCATAGTCGGTGCCGCTATTTCCCGAAAGAACGAGTTTGTATTCAGGAACCAATGCGAGCATCTCCACCAGTGAATGGAAGTTTTTGCGAGTACTAAATTCTCCAATACTAAACAAAAAAGGACCCTCAATCGCTACCTTCGGATGATGGTCTTTAGGCAATGTAATGATCTCTAGAGTATTCCCATTATAAATGATATGCTCAGGCACATTGGGTACCTTAAAATACTTGTGTGTAGATGCTTGAGAATATTTAGAAATGTACGTAATGGCATGACTCCGATCTAGTTTTGCCTGAAACCGCTGATTGCTCTCATGGTTCAAATCTGTAGAGACTTCATCTATAAAATTCACGTCGTGCACCGTAAGCACATATGGAAGATCATGATGCGGTTCTATTTTTACATTTTGATTAAGTGAATGCCATACATCATACTTTTTGCGGATTCTAAAAGGAGCCCGTCTATGCAGGGTGTAGTATTTTTTGTAATCAAAATAATCGCCAAATTCTTCCTGAAGTGGTGTTGGATTCTTAGCATATAGGGTACAACGTAGGTCTGTCTCTTGTGCTTCGTAAATTCCTTTAATCAAGTGATAATTAAACTGTCCAAAACCTGTTTTTAGGTTTTTGATATTATGGCTTTCTAAAAAAACAGTTGGGATACTAGACATGATGGCAAAGATAAATGAAAACTCCTGATTGTTCATTATTTTATAAACGGTAGTTTCAGTAGTTTTGCAGAGTGAAGTATCATATAGCGTCTACATATCAAGATCAGGCAGATCGTATTTTGGATATCGTGACTCATTTTGAGTCTCGAGGTGAAAATTTTGATGAGCGTAATCGCAATTCCCTCAAGCTGTTTGACCTTGACGGAGAAACCATTAATGTGAAATCGTTTAAGGTGCCTAATCTGATTAATAAGATTGCCTATCGGTATTTTAGAACCTCCAAAGCACGTCGGTCTTTTGAATATGCCCATCGGTTGTTGGAAAAAGGAGTGCTTACCCCAGCGCCTATTGCGTATTTTGAAGAACGCGGATGGTTCTTTGGGCGAAGTTATTACGTGAGTAAACATTTGTCGTATGACTTGACGTATCGCGAACTCATACGTGACTCGGAGTATGCAGGTAATGAAGAAATGTTGTCCGCTTTCGCGAAATTTACCCAAGGTTTACATCAAAAAAATATTCATTTTCTAGATCACTCTCCTGGGAATACCCTCATCAACATCAAAGAAAATGGATACGATTTTTACCTAGTAGATCTCAACCGAATGGAATTTGGCCCTATGGATTTTAAAACCCGTATGGCAAACTTCAGGCGTTTATCGGCTATTGAATCTCAAGTGCGAATCATGGCAACGGCCTATGCCAGCGCCAGTGGTGAAGACCCAGATACCGTGTTTATTGCCATGTGGCAAGAGATTCAAGAGTTTCAAAAAGGATTTCATAGAAAGAAACGACTCAAGAAAAAACTTAAATTCTGGAAGCGCTCCTAGATAATAGAAGAAGTGTTTACTATGGGAATCTTTCTTTATATGCTTTCGCGAAAGCGGACACAGAAATCATAAAATCTTTTATCCCTTAAAATAAACGTACCTTTGCATCATACACGAAATGACATCATACACTAAAAGTCATTTCTTATCTTAAGACTTATTTATGTCATTTCAATCATTGGGCTTATCTGATGCCCTACTCAAAGCAGTGAGTAAAAAAGGATACACAACTCCTTCTCCTATTCAAGAAAAAGCCATTCCTCCTATATTAGAGGGAAAAGATGTGCTTGCTTCTGCGCAAACAGGAACTGGGAAAACAGCAGGGTTTACTTTACCGATGTTGCAATTATTAACCAAAACACCTGCGCAACGCAGACGTCCTATACGAGCATTAGTGCTCACACCCACGCGCGAACTCGCAGCACAGGTGTACGACAACGTAAAAGAATACAGTGCGTTTTTAGATATGAAATCTACCGTTATTTTTGGGGGAGTAAATCAGAATCCACAGGTACGTACCTTACGACAAGGGGTCGATATTTTGATTGCTACGCCAGGGCGTTTATTGGATTTGATCAATCAAGGCGAATTATCACTGTCTAAAATAGAGTTTCTCGTATTAGATGAAGCAGATCGTATGCTAGATATGGGATTTGTGAGGGATATTAAGAAAGTGATTTCACTAGTACCTAAAAACAGACAAACCTTATTGTTTAGTGCCACGTTCTCTAAAGAGATTAAAGCATTGGCCAGCAGTATGCTTAAGAATCCAATACTCGTAGAGGCAACCCCAGAAAATACGACTGCCGAAAAAGTAGATCAAACTACCTATCGCGTTGATAAATCTAAGAAAACAGCACTTGTTACCAAATTAATTGATGATGGTAACTGGGATCAGGTATTGGTGTTTACACGCACCAAACATGGCGCTAATAGACTAAGTCAGAAATTGGATAAAGCGGGAATTACATCGGCGGCGATTCATGGAAATAAAACCCAAAATGCACGAACAAGGGCGTTAGATGGTTTTAAAAAGGGAAAGATTAGAGTGCTTGTGGCAACAGATATTGCGGCACGTGGTCTCGATATTCCGTTACTGCCGTATGTGATTAATTATGAGCTTCCTAATGTACCTGAAGATTACGTGCATCGTATTGGACGTACTGGGCGAGCAGGTGCTAGCGGTAACGCAATCTCCTTTGTGGGTGTAGATGAAACAGAGTACGTGCGCGGTATTGAAAAATTACTAGGTGAGCGCTTACCAAGTAGCGTAGTGCCAGGTTTTGAACCCACAGATACCATTGAACAGCTAAAAGCACAGGCAGCCGAAAATAAACGAAATCACAGACAGTCTAGAGGTACTAAACAAGGACAAGGTGCTCCAAAAGGAGGCGGAGGTAGTAGCCGTGCTAAGAATACTCAAAGTCGTCATAGAAGAAAATCATAAGATTAGATAATAGCTAGTAGATCTGGTTATTTAGGGAATTTATATATAGAAAAAGCGCCACTCATTATTGAGTGACGCTTTATTATGTAAGCATGTGATAATGCTTATATTCTTCTTGACTCTCCATTAAATAATGGAACAGTCATTGAGAAATTCTCTCCAAACGTTAATTTCTGCTCTTCAAGAATACCAAGGGCAATTTCTTCTCCCATAAGTATTGACTCATAATAGTCAGTGAAGTAATGTACTCCAGCCCAATCACGTCCTATAGAAATATTAGAACATAACTTGTTAAGTTCTCCTTCTACTGTAAGTTTTGCAATGTCATTATTACTGTCTAATACGGGTACTACACTTAATGATTGACCATTATCTACAGATACATAGGCAAGATTTGATGAATGAACTTTATCTATTGTAAGCCCTGGCTTTACTTTTTTAAGTACATTAAAATCTTCTTTCAATAATTCATCTTTAGGCACTACTTCAAGAAGATGACTATGATCAAAGAATGCTTTAAGGATGGTGACACAAGCTCCAGCGACTGTTGCGTGACCTGCTCCATAGGCAGGATGCATCGGAGATCCTTCACAGAAAGGCATCGGTAATAAATAATTTCCTGCCTCTCCATTCCTATCTGCTACAGCATCTAAAATTTTGCAATCTTTTAGGTTATCAAATAGCTCTCTTAAATCTGGAGCCATATGTTGTAATGTATCAATTTTAAACAATCTAGCAGCTAATGCTTCTGGACGTAAACGTCTGTGGACATTATATTTTTGGAAACGTACGGCTTTTAATGCACGTGTAGCTACCTCAGTGACTAATGATAAGATATGTGGACCTCCAAAATGCGCAAATCCTTGTTGATGATCAATTTTGTCATTTCCTTGGAAAGGAATTCCCGGATCAAATGGAGTACCATTTCCAAGAAGAATTAAACAGGCATTCAAATAGGCTTCATATAAAGCATCATAATGCACATATGTAGCAAGATCACGTGGTGTATAAATAAATCGACGACCTGCAGGTGTATTTCCAGGAAGGTACGTCTCAAGAGCTCCAACAGCGGCAGCATTTTGAACATCTAACCATTCCTCCCAAGTTTGCATATAATCCTGTCCAGGCGTTGCGGTACGCACACGCTGATTTACAGAAATACCTCCATATGTGATCAATCCATCTCTTGTTTTACGTTCTGCATCATTTCCATTAATTCCTGTGTTTCCTACTAAAAGGAATTGAGAAATGTAAGGTCCTATGTCATCACCAGGGGTGATACCTCTGTAGCCAGTTGCAGGAGTAGGACAAAAACGATCACATCTACGAATCTCTTCCTGTTCGTTTAATTTTAAAGGTATTTTTTCATTAAACCAATCCAATTTTTGTAATCTACTTGTTAATTCCTTCACTTTCTTTACATCGGCAAGCGTTGTGTCAAAAGCATTCAAAACAGCATTAGGAGAGATGTCTTTTTTGGGATCTAATCCAGCACCACATCCCATTACACCATTTGAAAATGCATGAAAAGGAACATCTCTTAATAAAGCTTGAGTATATACCTCCGCCATTTCACCTTCCAGTTCTTCACTTCCTAAGCGAGGAGCAGGAGGCATTGTGACTGCCTGAGCATCTGGTCCTTCAAGATCAAAGGCAAGTCCCGCACTTTGACTTTCCCAAGCACGTAATCCAACAGGTCCCCCATTATTACCTGTTTTTGCCTTTTCTGATAACCAATCTGGAAGCTTGCATTCATAACCTACATTTTCTTCACGCCCTAAGGGTGTATCTCTAAAATCTCTTTCATCACCACTATCAATGGCATTAATAAATTTTTGCACATTAAGTGGTGTGTTGACCAATCCTGTTTTTTCATTGTGAGGCATCCCTTTAGTGAAAGTCATTAAGTAAGAAGATTCTCCTTTTGAGATTCCATGACTATCAGCAGTATTTTGATCGTGTCTAAAACTTTGCTCATCTCCATTACTTATGTGCTGCGGATGCTCTCGATCGAACGCGAGTTGTGCTGCTTTTTGTCTTCTTTCAAGCGCTTCTTTCCTTCTGTAATTGTTCATTTTTTTTTGATTTAAATTAGTAATTCCCCATGTGTTATTTTATAACAGTGTAAAATTATAGTGTTGATTACTAATTTAATAGGGGTGTTTGCCCCTTTAGTGTAAAGTTGTTTGGCTAATTATGATACTTTAAAAAATATCTCAATAGGAGAAAATTATAAAAATGAGATGTAAAAAAAGTGCCACTCAGAAATGAGTGGCACTTTATCAATTAAGACACTATAAATACTTATATTCTTCTTGACTCTCCATTAAATAATGGTACTGTCATTGAGAAATTCTCTCCGAACGTTAATTTTTGCTCTTCAAGAATACCAAGGGCAATTTGCTCACCCATTAATATAGACTCATAATAATCTGTAAAGTAATGTACTCCTGCCCAATCACGTCCAATAGATATGTTAGAACATAATTTATTAAGTTCTCCTTCTACCGTAAGACTTGCAATTTTGTTATTACTATCTAATACAGGAACGACATCTAGTTTTTGTCCTTTCTCTACAGATACGTAGGCAAGATTTGATGAGTGAATCTTATCATCTGTGATTCCTGGTTTTACAATGTTGAAAACTTCTACAATCTCACCTTCTAACTCACTTTTAGGTACTACTTCAAGCTTATGACTGTGATCAAAAAATGCTTTAAGTATGGTAACACAAGCACCAGCGACTGTTGCGTGACCTGCTCCATAGGCAGGGTGCATAGGTGATCCTTCACAGAAAGGCATTGGTAATAAGTAATTACCTGCCTCTCCGTTTCTATCTTCAACAGCTTTAAGGATATCACATGCTTCTAAATTATCAAACATTTCTCTTAAATCTGGAGCCATGTGTTCTAATTCATTGATTCTAAAAAATCTTGCTGCTAATGCTTCTGGACGTAAACGTCTGTGTACATTATACTTTTGGAAACGCACGGCTTTTAATGCACGTGTGGCTACCTCTGTTACTAATGACAAGATGTGTGGCCCTCCAAAATGAGCAAATCCTTGTTGGTGATCTACTTTATCACTTGCTTGGAAAGGGATTCCCGGATCAAATGGTGTACCATTACCAAGAAGAATCAAACATGCATTTAAGTAGGCTTCGTATAAAGCATCATAATGCACATACGTAGCAAGATCACGAGGTGTGTAGATAAAACGACGGCCTTCAGGAAGATTTCCCGGAAGATACGTTTCGAGAGCGCCTACCGCAGCTCCATTTTGTACATCTAACCACTCTTCCCAAGTTTGCATATAATCTTGTCCTGGGGTTGCAGTTCGCACACGTTGATCTACAGAAATACCTCCATATGTGATCAATCCATCTCTGCTTAAACGCTCTGCATCATTTCCGTTAATTCCTGTATTTCCTACTAAAAGGAATTGAGAAATATACGGTCCTATATCATCACCAGGAGTAATCCCTCTATATCCAGTGGCAGGTGTAGGGCAAAAACGATCACATCTACGAATTTCTTCCTGATCATTTAATTTTAATGGTATTTTTTCATTGAACCAATCAAGTTTTTGTAGTCTCTTAGTAAGTTCGTTTACTGTTTTTACTGCATCAAGATTTGTATCAAAAGCTTTAAGTATAAAATCAGGAGAGATATCTTTTTTAGGATCTTGACCAGTTCCTAATCCCATAACTCCATTACTAAATGCATGAAAAGGGATATCTCTCAATAAAGCTTGGGTATATACCTCTGCCATTTCACCTTCTAATTCTTCACTTCCAAGAGCAGGAGCAGGAGGCATGGTTACTGCTTGTGCATCTGGTCCTTCAAGGTCAAATGCAAGTCCTGCACTTTGGCTTTCCCAAGCACGTAAACCTACTGGTCGTCCATTGTTTCCTGTTTGTGCTTTTACTGATAACCAATCAGGAACTACACAATTGTCTCCCACATTTTCTTCACTCCCTAATGGCGTATCTCTAAAATCTCTTACGTCACCACTATCTATAGCTCTAATAAATTTTTGCACATTATCAGGCGTGTTTACCAATCCTGTTTTTTCATTGTGCGGCATTCCTTTGGTAAACGTCATTAAATACGACGACTCTCCTTTTGAAATCCCATGACTTTCAGCAGTTTCTTGCTTGTGTCTAAAACTTTGCTCATCACCATTACTTATATGTGATGGATGTTCCCGATCAAACGCAAGTTGCGCGGCTTCTTTTCGTTTTGCCAACGCTTCTTTTCTTCTGTAATTGTTCATTTTTTTTGATTTAAATTAATTAATTGGCACACGTCCCTTACTAGTATCAGCACGTGTTATTATGATGTGTTTCATCATAAATTACAGAGTAAAAGTAGGTCAGATAAGGAAGAATTATGCTACTTTTTCAGGATTGAATCCGTAGTTTCAGTAGTTTGTAAAATTTAAAAATTAAAATGTAAGTTACTTTTAATGAAGCTATTGCAGTTTTATTTGTGTTTTGAAGATGTTCTTTTGTGGAAAGGGGATTGCAAGCGCCATTCAAGAATATACGATGCGTTATTGAAAGTAAAAAGTGCTAACTATTTTGGGATATGAAGGGACATTTTTCTATACGCTTTCGCGAAAGCGTATAAAGAATAATTAAAAATTAAATTTGAACTCATGAGAAGATACCGTGGATCTTTTTACAAGAAATACACACCTGTACATCAGCTTCTATAGCGACTAAAAAAATGTGTTCTATTTACTGATTTTACAGAATCTTTTAATAAAAAAGTTATGTTTTTGAAGCATTTTTATAAGGTCTCACAATAAGTCGTAGGCCATTATTATATCTAATGTAATTCCACAACCAATTAATGAAAACAACGACTCGGTTTCTAAAGCCAACGAGTAGCATAAGATGTACAAACATCCAAACGAGCCACGCAAAGATTCCTTGAAATCTAAATTTTCCAACTTCTACGACAGCTTTATTACGCCCTATAGTCGCCATCGATCCTTTATCGTTGTATATGAAAGGCGTTGCTTCTTTATTTTGCGCCAAGCGATTCAATGTTTTTGCAAGATAGGTGCCTTGTTGCATTGCCACAGCGGCTAGCATGGGTAAGCCTTCTGGATAGCGTTCAGATTTAATGAGTCCAGCATCACCAAGGATGTATATGTTTTCTACATCTTTTATTTTACAGAAATCATCAACGATAATCCGATTTCCTTTGCCTACATCTGCAGTAATCCCTTCTGGAAAATCTCCTTTAACCCCTGCTGCCCAGATAAGCGTGTCGGTTTTAAACGATTGGTCACCATCTGTAGTTACGAGATTGTCTTTGTAATCCTTTACAGAAGTTTTTGTCCAGATATGAACGCCCAATTTTTTGAGATCTGCAAACGCTCTTTCTGAAGATTCTTCGTGCATCGTTGCTAGGACAGCATCTGAGGCTTCTATGAGGTGTATTTTCATGAGCCGTAAATCGAGGTCAGGAAAATCTTTAGGAAGGATTTTGTTTTTGAGTTCGGCCAGCGCTCCTGCAAGTTCAACACCTGTTGGACCAGCGCCTACAATTACAAAATTCATGAGTTCTTCCCGTTTATCAAGATTAGTGCTGTTTAAGGCTTTTTCGAAATTACCTAGAATTTTAGAACGTAAGTCCAATGCGTCTGTAAGCGATTTCATAGGAAGTGATTCCTTTGCAATAGCATCATTCCCGAAGAAATTATTGGTAGCGCCAGTAGCAATAACCAACGTATCATATTTTAAATCTCCTATGTCTGTCTTAATACAGGAGTTTTGGGAGTCTACACGAGTAACATTAGCAAGTCTGTAGTAGGCATTCTGTTTTTTTTGTAAGACTTTCCGAATTGGGTAGGCGATGGAATCTGGCTCTAATCCAGCAGATGATACTTGGTATAAAAGCGGTTGAAAGGTGTGATAATTGTTTTTGTCAATGATGATGAGTTGATACCGGGTCGTATCTATCTTTTTTGCAACTTGAAGCCCTGCAAATCCTGCCCCGATAACAACGATTCTAGGCAAATCGATAGTGGGAATATTCATTCAAAAAGTTTGATATAAAGATACAAAATTGTTGAAAGATGTGCTATTGGTACTAGGGCATTCTTTGTTATTAATTCTCTTCTAATAGGACAGCTTCTATACTCAAAAGTTCTTGTACAAAACCCAACACCTCTATGAGGTCCCACTCAGGTTCCATTTGCTGTCTTATCATTGTTATGCTAATGGCACTTTCTTTGTTTAACTGCTCAATCAATTGTGAAAGCATAGGGTGTTTTTTTACCATTAAACGATGCCCTCTTGCAAAGAGTAAGGTCTCTTTTGGGTCTTGTTCATCCAGATAGATAGGGAATGCTTTTTTACCTTTGATGGAGAAATTTTCTGTAGGAGGGATGACAGTTCTTATCATATTTGATTTCCTTCGGATCCCTCCGTTACTTTTTAATCGCATTATTTTTCTTGCAAATGAAATCGCTATTTTTTGCTGAATTGATTGATAATCAATTACGGAGCTGAGTTCTTGAAAAGATGTATCTAAGGTTATAGGATTTGTGTACTCCGTTTGTGTATGAAGCGCTTCTTCTGATGTTTCTTTTATCAGTTCATTTTCAAACCGGTCTTTAGGCGGATTGATATAATCCAATACAAAACTCAAAGAAAACTCAGGGGTATTACCAACATGATAGACATAATGCGGAATAAACATGGCATCTCCAGGGGCTAATGCATAGACCTCTCCTTTTGGGAGCATCTCAGAGATGTTATGAAAAACTTCCGAGTTGTGTTCTATCGCATTGTATTTAGGATCATCCCAGGTGTAGAATTGTTTATTTCCAGGGCCTAGATGAAATAAAATACCATCCTCTCCCGTAGCCTCTTTATGGATTCCGAAAGGCGTAAAGCCATAATTTCCCATAAAAAAGAGAAAAGACAACCCATGAAGTGGTAATCCAGCCATTTCTAATAAAGGATGAACAGTGGTTGCTGCTTTTTCTGCAAAGGCATTGCTGTATTGTTCTAAACCAATCAGTACCATACCAAACTTCTGGTCACCAAAAATCTGTTCTGACCACTCCTCAAGATCACAGTCTAAGGTAGGCGGATTCGCAGCCATTTTCTCAATCATATCATTTCTGAGCTTGTGATCGATATAGACTTTTAAACCCATGTGAAGCTCTTCTTTATTCAGAAACCCTTGTAACACCTCTATAATCAATTGCTTAATCTCGATGATAGCTGTTTTTGGAATTAATTGTGTTGCTCTTGCAGGTTTGGTCAATTGTTGTGTATCTTGAATAAAAGTGTTCCAAGCGTTTGTGTTCATGCGTTATAATTTGTGTTTGATACGTACTATGTTTTTTAGATAACAAGAATCGTTAATCTTCAATCTTGTACACCACTGCTTGCCAAGCTCCGAGCATAAACTCTCTGTAGGTTTGATCATCTAAGATACGTCCGTTAGCAATTACTTTCACTTTTCTGTTGTAGGTGATATGCGATGGTACCGTGTAATTTACAGTGTCATCACTAAAATTAAGTAAGATCAAAAACCGATCATTACCCAGTGTTCGGGTGTAGGCATATATCTGCTCATGATCCAGATCTAGACATTCATATGCACCATAAACTAGCGCAGGGTTTGATTTCCTAACGATTGTGATTTTTCTAAAATAAGAAAGCACCGAATATTCTTCATCTTCCTGATGCGCCACAGAAACGCCGTTTTTGTAGTTCGGATTCACGCGTATCCATGGGGTAGCTTTTGTGAAGCCAGCATTTGGAGTGATGTCCCAATGCATGGGAGTTCGCGCGTTTTCTCTGGCAGCGTGTTGCTCACTTTCCATAAAGGCATTTAGATCACCTCCGTTATTTTTTACATTTTCATACCGATTGATAGTATTGATATCTCGATAATCCTGAATATCGGTAAAACGGACATTAGTCATTCCGATTTCGTCACCTTGATAAAAATAAGGCGTGCCGCGCATGGTTAATAAAAAGGTGTGAAGTAGGGTAGCGCTATTTTTCCAATGTTCGGGACTGTCATTTCCCCAGCGACTCACAGACCTAGGAAAATCGTGGTTTGCCAGAAATAAGCTGCCCCATCCCGCTTTCGCGAAAGCGGCATCCCAATCACTAAATACTTTTTTAAATTCTGAGAGTTTCCATCTATCCTCTCTCATAGTAAACACCTCACCTGGTTTACGGTCTAGAGACATCAGGTCAAAGTGGAAAAACATATCCATCTCTTTGCGGTCTTCATGCACAAAATCCAATGCCTGATCGATATGAATACCAGGGCCTTCGCCCACAGTAAATGCATCGTATTTGGAGATCACTTCGCGGTTGAGTTCGTTGAGGTATTCATGCACTTTAGGACCGTTGGCGTAATAGGCAATAAACTCATGAGGTTCGGTGGCGTCAATTTCTGGATAGGTGGTATCCTTGCTTATAAACGGGATCACATCCATACGGAAACCATCCACGCCTTTTTGAAACCAGAAATGCATCATTTCGTAAATTTCGCTGCGTACCTGCGGATTTTCCCACTTAAGGTCGGGTTGCTTTACAGCGAAATAATGTAAGTAATAGGCATCGGTTTGGGCATCGTATTGCCAGGCATTTTCTTCTACATCAAAATAGCTCCATCGTTTGGGAGGCGTCCCTTTTTCAGCGGGCCACCAGTGAAAATAATCACGATATGGATTTTCACGCGAGGATCGAGATTGTTGAAACCATTCGTGTTCATCACTACAATGGTTTACAACCAAATCCATGACTAGACGCAGGTTGAGAGCTTTCATGCCCGCAAGTAGTTGGTCAAAATCAGCCATGGTGCCAAACTCAGTCATGATGGTACGATAGTCTCGAATGTCATAACCATTATCATCATTGGGCGAATCATACACGGGATTGAGCCAAATAATATCAACACCCAAACTTGCGATGTAATCTAGTTTTTCAATAATTCCCTGTAAGTCGCCTATCCCATTTCCAGTCGTATCCTTAAAACTCCTAGGATATATTTGATAGACAATGCCTTCTTTCCACCATGTTTGATTCATACGTTATTTTAGTACTAATTTAGGGAAAAGGAATTGAAAAAAGAGCATGTAGACGATGGTAGATTTCTAGGTATGCGCTTTCGCGAAAGCGTAAAATAAATCTATTTCATAAGTAAGGTGTAAACGGTATTATATAGGGTCTCAAAATATTGTTCTTCATTGATTTGTTATAGAGAAGGTCAAGATGGATTTAACCCGCATTATACATTACGAGGTTCTAATGTATACTGCGGGTTTAAGAAGTAGTGAGGAAAAATCATAAAAAAAAGGTGCTCATAACAAGCACCTTTTCTGAATAGAATTTCAAAATATTAGATTTTAAAAAACTTAGCGACATGTTTTTCTCCTTCACTTTCTACTTGCATGAAATACATTCCTTTTGAAAGGGAACTAATATTGAGGGATGTTGAAGATTCAAGTTTTTTGGTCATAATCAGTTTACCATCGATTGCAAACACTTTTACAGATAGATTAGATGCGTTTTCTAAATTAATCGTAATAAAATCTGTAGAAGGATTAGGGTACAACTGCAACGGATTTGCCGTTGGGATATCAAGATCTTCTACCGAAAGGCTTTCTTCTTGAATTCTGTAAAGTGCCGCCGTCGAGTAGAATAATGGAGCATTCCAATTAATCGTTACTTCATTGGAAGAGTATGAACACCAGGTATCTACATACGAACGAGCAGGATCGGTGCTTGGATAGCCAGGGCAGCCATCTTGTTGTCCTGAATGCGGACCTCCAGCAAGCATGCCAGGTACAGCATCTGCTACCGTATCTGCTTCAGAAATCCTATGATGTGGATGGTTCATGGATAGGTCGCCAAAACCACTCACAAAACAGTAGCCCGTCGCATTACGCCCTAATAAATAATCTGAGGCTGTAAATGCGGCATCCAGAAAACTCTCATCTCCATCAATTTGATACGCTAGTAGTAATAACATCATTTGATTTCCAGCTTGGCCATTACTTCCCCAGTTATAATCACCAGCGCCCATCGCAACACGCATAGCACTGTTATTGACTTTATCTTTTAATTCATTGGCTGTTTCTAAAAACTTTGCAGTAGCCCCATCGACATCTACGTCTTCAGCAAGTTGATCTCCATTGGCAATGATAGAAATAAGTGCTAGTGGTGCTGTATAGCCCCAAAAAGGGATACCGTTGCCTATGGCTTCTACGTCAATATCGTTTGCATATATTTGATCATTTGTCGTAATGAAAAGTTCTACGGCTGCCCATTGAAACTCATCTGTTACATTGGTATCTCCATATTCTCCTGTAAATACATCATCAGGTTGATCATAATACACTGTAGGATTAGCTTGCGCCCAACTATAGGCACTTTCTGATGCAGCGATAAGTTGTGCGCTATACCCTGGGAGTTGTGCTTCGTATTGCGCATAGATGCGTGATGCCATGGCAGTGACGGCTGCAAAATTGAGCGCAGCTGCCGTTGATTTCTGAACTACATATCGATCTGCAGTATACTCTGCTGGCATAATGATTCCTTGAAAGTTTAATCCTGTGAGTTTGTGATATACCCCTCCATCATTAGGATCTTGCATGGCTAACATCCAGTCTAAATTCCATTTTATTTCATCTAAAATATCCGGAATATCATTAGAGGTTTCAGGAATATCATAGGCTTTTGTTTCAAAATAATCAGGGTAATGCTCAAAGGCAGCAAGGAGTGTATAGGTACTGATACCGCTATTGACAATATATTTATTATAATCTCCTGCATCATACCATCCTTTTGGAGCAGATAGAATAGTCCCTTCAGGACGTGCATCTGATGCTGCCGAAGAATGAACTAAGACTTCTGTATCTGGTAAGCCAAGTGGTCTTGCATAGTCACCTCCATATTGCGTAGTGATTTCTGTAGAAGCTCTGTTGTAGTAATAATACTTAAAGGCGGCTTCGCTTAAGGCTTCATATACATTTTCGCTTACGCTAAATTCAGCTTCTTTCTCGTCAACTACAATCACATAAGTACCTTCTGTACTAATTTCTGAAACATCTATGGTTGCGACATACTCTTGAGATTCATTCCAAAGTTGTGTTGTAGAGGTCATTCCAGAAGCCACAGTTTCTCCATCAGCATCAAATACGGTATAGGGTAATGGATCGAAATCCGTTGCAGAGGTGAGGTTGATTAGTTTTTCTCTATTTAAGTGGTATCCAACTTGATTGTATCGTATATTTTTTCCTGCTGGAAGTGCATCTTCTAGCGGTTGTCCTATGGATATCCAATCAATATCAATCACCCCTTCATACCCCCCTGTGGCATCGTTTACATAAAATAAGAGATTGGTGATTGTTGTAGGATCTACCGCACAAGGCGCATCTGCTGCATCGCAAGGCGTTCCGCCAAATCCTCCATCTAGAAAATCTCCATCAAAATCTAATGTATAAATAAAATAATCTTCTGTAAAGGTCGCTGCACTTGCTTGCAGATTGGTTACATAACCTGCGGCATCTTTCATGTCAATTCGAAACGAAGGCATATTGGTAGCTTTTGCTTTGATATAGAGTTGTGGAGCCGAAGAAAGATCAAATGACATGGCCACACCCATTTCGTGTAAACTGTATTCAAACGCATTATAAGCTCCAGCCGTACCATTGGCAACAATATTCAAATGGCTGTCTACAAGAGATACAGTGTACGCATCATTTGACTCTGTTGTTAAAAAGTCATCAAATTGATCACTGTATAAAAGTGCTGCTTCTTCTTGGGCTTCCAAAGGTTCCCCTACAGAGATCCAATCAATTTCAATCGTTCCATCATAACCACCCGTAGCATCGTTAACGAAGAATACAAGATTAGCAATGGTAGATGGATCTACGGGGCATGGTGCATCTGCTGATTCACAAGGGCTACCTCCATAACCTCCATCTAAAAAATCACCTGTAAAATCTAATGCGTAGATGCCAAAACTATCATCTAAAGTCACAGCATTGGCTTGTAGATTTGTTACATAGCCGGCTGCGTCTCTCATATCTATTCGAAACGAGGGTGTATTGGTGCCTCTTGCTTTTATATACAATTGCGGATTTGAAGAAAGATCAAAATCTTGTAATACGCCCATGTCGTGTAAGTCATATTCAAACGCATTGAAAGCCCCTGCCGTGCCATTTCCTACAATATTTAAATTGCCATCTACTAGGCTAGACGTGTAGGCTCCATTTGACTCTGTAGTCAGAAAGTCATCAAATTGGTCACTGTATAACAGATCAGTATCTTCCTCTTCCAGAGGTTCTCCTATCGAAATCCAGTCGATTTCAATAGTTCCATTATAGCCTCCTGTAGCATCATTTACAAAAAACACAAGATTTGTTATAGTTGATGGATCAACAGGACAAGGAGCATCTGCAGCTTCACATGGACTACCTCCAAAACCGCCATCACTAAAATCGCCTGTAAAATCAAGTGTATAAATAGCAAAATCTTCCGTTAGAGAAGCAAAATTTGCGGAAAGATTCGTTACATAGCCTCCAGCATCTTTTACGTCTATTCGTAATACGCCAGGTCCATTGGCTCTTGCTTTTATATACATCTGTGGACTAGAGGTCATGTTAAAAGTGGTAGGAGTTCCTGCATCATGTACGTTATACTGAAAGGCATTAAAGGCCCCTGCGGTACCATTTCCAACAATTTTAAGATTTCCATTTTCAAGACTTACGTCGTAGGCACTGTTGGACTCAGTGGTCAGCACGCCATCGAATTGATCACTGTAAATGACTTGAGCGTTTGTGAACAGACTAAACATCCCTGCAAGGATGAGGGTGTAGTAATACTTTTTCATACTGTTTGATTTTTTTTAAGTAGTTTTTATTTCTTTTAAGCTATACTGTTCTGTTGTGGTACGGTAAAGTTATAAAATCAAATTGAAAAATTACTTTCTATTTCGATTTTTTTTATTTCTTTTTTGAATACGCGTTTGGATGTATCCTTCTGTTATCATATGAATTAAGCTTTTATTCATACGATAGTGGTATTATATATTTATTAAATCACTAGATTATAAAAGACAGGTGTATTGCTTTCGTAGTGGAGTGTTGTTTTTTGCTTTCATACTTTGGCCTAGCTCAGTATAAACTTCTGCGTCACCGTGTTCTTAGAAAGCTTAAAAAGGCAGGAGAGATGTATTCTGAAATCAAAATCAAAATCAAAATCGAATTTGAAGTTGAAACTTAAAATAGTTGCTTTAGAGATCCTTATTAAAGTTTATTCAGAGATTGTCTAGAGATAGAGAGGATTTGGCGATTAAGTTATTGAGATTTGGAGCTAGTGATTTGAGGTTTTTAAAATAGAATCAGAAATCTCCAATCCCCAATCAAAAATCGTTAATCCTCAATCCATCTGATTTTCATTAAATGCACTTGGGAGTAATTTGGGGATAAATTTCACCAAAATAGGAAGTAAGATGGTACCACCCGGAAGCAAGAAAATAGCTAATGAAGGCACGGTTTTGCAAATGTCTAGCAATTGGTTTTTAACCACTTTTTTCTCATCTTCAGTAAGGTCGCGTACAGTGGAATTGCCTAATAAAATCACCAAATCCTTACTTTGTGTAATCTCTTTGATCAGGCGTTTTTTATTACGTAGGATCAATGTAGACACCGTTCGCGTGGTTTGATTATAAAAATGCATCACCGGATTACTGTAATTAAGATATGCAATATCTTCTTTATGTTCTGAGATAAAAGTAGCTACAGCTTTTAAGGAAGCTTCCTTACTATCGTTAGGAATCCGAAGAATTTGGGATACCTCGTTCATAAATACTTCCTCATGCGGGTCTATTTGCTCATCATCCCATAGGGATAAAGCACACAGGTCTAGTAGATAGAGTTGCTCTAACGGTTGTGACACAACAGCATTTTGTATGTCTTTTAAAGTACGAGCATCACTTTTTATAGTAGTATTGTATCGGATAGAGCTTTCAAAAAGCTTAATCAAAAGCTCGTTGTAATGATCTTTGTTTTCTTTTTGTTTTAAGGCGAGCCAGACAATCTGCGTAAGGTTCTTTTCTAGATCAATTGCATACGGCAACGGGTCTTCTCCTGAAATGAGGTAATGATCAAAGCTCAGTACATCTATAAATAAGAGTGCATTGGTAATAATATGGCTAAAATTCTTTTTAAAGAGCGTCTCATTCGTTTGAATCCGTTCTTGGATGATCTTCTCTAGGATTCTATAGTTAGCATCTGTAGAACTACCTAATTGTATAGGAGGACCTCCTTGCTTTTTATTAAGTTCGCTATAAAAAGAAATCATACTCTTGATAGCATCTGTAGCACTCCCATTTTCTATACAATCAAAATAGGTAAATGTTAAGGCGTCAAAAAGGTTAACTTTTGTTTTCTCTTCTTCGGTCCATTTAAGCTGCTCGCTCTCCTCATCACATAAGGTTTTGATAGAAGTACCATATATAAAACCATTCATTCTAAGCTGGTAATACATTTCCGCCTCATCCATGGGATGTGCCTTCATAAACGAGATGAAGTAGGGTAAATGTTTTTTTATCCAGCCTAGGGCAGATGGGTTCATACGTTTGTAACTTTATCACAAATGTAATTCAATTGTGAAGAGATTCTTTTTCTAAAAGATTAAATAATGCCTAGTTTTAGATTAAAAAAAGCTCAGCATGATGATGCTGAGCTTTTTGTTTATACACATATAAGGTATAGTAGCCTTATACATATACTATATCAAAACTTAATTAGTTTACTGCGTTTCCTAACTCAGAACCAGCTTTGAATTTTACTACATTTTTAGCAGCAATTTTGATAGTTTTACCAGTTTGTGGATTTCTTCCTTCACGAGCGTTACGCTTAGATACAGACCAAGATCCAAAACCTACTAGAGAAACACGTCCTCCTTCTTTAAGTGTTCCTTCAACGTTTCCTAAGAAAGACTCTAATGCTTTTTTTGCAGCTGCTTTTGTAATTCCTGCGTGCTCCGCCATTCCATCAATTAATTCTGATTTGTTCATAATGTAAATTTTAATTAATTATTGTTAGTTAAACTGTGTGTTTAATTCTGTAACAAATTTATACGTAATATCCACTCATGCAAGTAATAGCAAGGGAAATCAGTGATTTTGTTAATAAATCAGGGCGATTGTTAATAAAGAGGGTACTTTTTGGGGTATTCTGTTAGCCCAATGATAGTGCGGGTTTAGCGCATTTTAGCATTTTCGTCAAAATGATACCCGTTTAAAAGTGCCTTTACATCCATTTTTCGCTTCCCAGGAAGTTGTATTTCGGTAATTATTAGGTATCCATTTAAGGTAGTGACTTTTAGGTTTCCGTCTTCTATTTGAATGGTTCCTAAAGAGGATGTTGCAACTGTTTCTTCTACTTTATCTACGATTTGGGATTCTGCTTTTGTGTTTTGACTTGGCGCTTCGACAGGCTCAGTGTGTCCCTGAGCATAAACTTCAGCACCATAAATTTTAATACGCTCTTCTTTATCTTGGTTGATGAGGTAGCACCAAGCTCCTGGATAGGGACTCAAACCTCGGATATGATTATGAATGGTTTGGATTGGAGCTTCCCAATCTATTTTTGTATTTTCTGGATACAGTTTATATGCTGTTTTCAGATCGCCCGATTGTGGTTGTATGTGTGTCGTGACCTGATTTTGTGCAATGGCGTCGACCGTCTTAGTAACCAATCCTGCTCCAAGATGCATCAACCGATCATGTAGGCTGCCTGCGTTTTCGTTTTCGCCTATCGCAAGACGTTCTTGAAAAATCACAGCGCCCGTATCTATTTTTTCATCTATAAAGAAGGTCGTTACGCCTGTTTCTTTTTCTCCGTTCATAATCGCCCAATTAATAGGAGCGGCACCGCGATATTGCGGAAGGAGGGATGCATGGAGATTAAATGTACCATATTCTGGCATTTGCCAAACTGCGGCAGGCAACATACGAAACGCCACTACGATTTGCAGATTGGCTTGTAAGGCTTCTAATTCCTTCAAGAAGTCTTTATTTTTAAGATTGGTCGGTTGTAAGATGGTCAATCCTTGGGATTCAGCATATACTTTGACAGCGCTCTTACGCAATTTCTGACCGCGTCCTGCAGGTCGATCTGGTGCGGTAATAACCCCTACAATGTTGTATTCTTGGGTCACTAAGGTTTCTAATATCGTAGCGGCAAAGTCGGGAGTGCCCATAAAAACAATGCGTATATCTCTCATAATAATGTATAGGTATTTGTAGACGTAAGTGTAATCTTTTTCTGGTCTAAAAGCAATTGCAGTGCCGTAATTATTTCGGTTTCTGGATAAGGCAGATCACAGAGTTGGCGAGAGTTTTGTTGCTTTCGCGAAAGCGAATCCAAAATGGCTTGCGTTACCGAAACCGCTGGTTTGTTATGGGTGTTTTGTGTGAGACAGACATCGCATCTGCCACAAGGGATTGTCGCGTCTTCTTCAAAATAAGCAAGCAATTGAATGGTTCTGCACACCTTATTATTGTTTACATAGTTTTTGATGGTTTCTATTTGTTGCTTTTTAAAAGTAGCTTGTATCTTTATATTGCCTGCAATCACATGAATGGTACGGTCGTCTTCTCTGGGAACTAAAAAAGTGAGTGCTGTATCATAACTCTGATGCTCGTAGGTGATGATGTCATCTTTGGCAAGCATTAGCAATGCATCATGTACCTTATCTATTGAGCTACCTGATTTATTAGCAATCACACTATAATTAATCGTAACGACTTGTTCAAAAATACCGCCGTAGGTACGGAGGATCGTTTTTACAATCGTGTCCCATTGTGGGTTTTTAATTAGATAATACGTCAGGGCAATATCTGTGACATTAAAGGTAACGGTGGCTTTTTTTGTAAATTCTTGTGACAGGCTAATCACGCTATTACGATCTAGGGCTAATAGCGCATTATACGTTCGCATGGTAGGCAGGGAATAGGTCTGACAGAAATGACTAAAATTAAACCGATGATCACTTTCTTCTCCTTCTCCGTAGGGAATTTGGAAGTAGTTATTTAACCGATTGTAGATTTCTTTGACAAACGAAACGGTAGGAATCACCTGCAAAAACTGATTGTTCAATCGGATGATGTCATTCTCATTATATATAAGGACAGCTTGTGCGGGTTGTCCGCTTCGTCCGGCACGTCCTGATTCCTGAAAGTAGTTTTCGAGACTATCAGGAATTTCTAAATGTACTACAGTATCTACATCTGCTTTATCGATGCCCATGCCAAAGGCATTGGTGCTCACCATAATTTGAGTTTTATTATCACGCCAGTCTTTATAATGTTTGTGTCTGTCTTCTCGGGACATCCCTCCATGATAAAATGTAGCGGTCATCCCTCGGCTTTTTAAAAATTGAGCGGTTGCGATGGTTGCTTTTCTATTACGAACATAGATAATAGCACTTCGAGTCGTTTTTTTTAGGATTTGCTCAAGGCGAAAATTTTTATCTGTACTATGAATAAGGGTATAGGTTAGGTTTTCTCTGTGGTACGACCCTTTGCAGAGTAACGGATCGGTGAGTTGTAATTGTTCGGTAATGTCTTGCATCACTTTGGGGGTAGCGGTTGCCGTGAGCGCTATGATGGGAGCGTTGGGTTTTATTTCGCGTAAGCGGGCAATTTTACAATAGGCAGGTCTAAAATCATGCCCCCATTGTGAGATACAATGTGCCTCATCTACGGCAATCAGGGAGACATTCATTTGTTTGATGCGTTCTACTACGAGTTCTTGCTGAAGCCGTTCTGGCGATACATACAAAAGTTTGTAATTACCATAAATACAATTATCCAAGAGAGCGTCTAGGTCGCTGTATTTGATGCCGCTTGTAATCGCAAGGGCTTTGATGCCTTTTTCTTGAAGGTTAAGCACTTGATCTTTCATGAGCGCAATAAGCGGGGATACGACAATAGCAATACCTTCTTTGGCGATGGCTGGGATTTGATAGCATAGGGATTTTCCTCCACCAGTAGGCAGTAATGCAATGGTGTCTTTGCCGTTTAAAACACTCTGTATACTATCTTCCTGTAAAGGTCTAAAGGAGTCAAAACCCCAATAGGTTTTTAATATGTCTTTTGGGGATTGTATCAATCCTTTAATGTATTTATAATAAATTCAGCTCTTGTGGCAACATCATTTTTTGGAACCTCGATAGGTGTGTAGCCATAGGTATGATAGGTGGCTAGCAAATATTCTTGAATTTTTTGAGCTTGCTCAAAACTTTCATACCGCTCTGCATCGGTCTCGTGGATTTCTTGCCATACAGGCAATACAAAAACAAGGTCGTACCTATAGTTTTTACAGTCGTTTATAAACTCTTGTGTGTAGGTCTGTCCAATATAATCCATGTATGCCACAGTGTCAGGAATGCCTCGGTCTAAGAATACATATTCGGTATCAAACGTAGTTACTTCTTGATGTTGCTGTATACGAGCGTCTTTTAATAACTGACTGAACAATAGCGGCTTTTCAAGAAAAAGTTGATCTATACCCTCACTTTGTGCCTTTTTTATGACGTGTCTAGAGATTTCATCTAGGCAAGGATATCCGAGTGTTTTTAGGTGGTTGATCAGGGTTGTTTTTCCCGTGGATGGCCCCCCTATGAGTAAAATGCTTTTTGGCATAAAAATGGTACTAATTTGCACAAAATTAGGCAAACCAAGACGAACAACAAATTTATATGATGTCTTATCTTTGCTAACTTAACTACAGGATATGAGTCCAGATAATAAAACCGACGCATTTTACAAAAAATTAAAAGAGCAACTGAGCGATACCTCTATATGGCCAGGTCCTTATTTGTATAAGTTTATAGTGCCTTCTGATGCTGCAAAAATCAAACAAATAGAAGATATTTTTGATCACACAGGTGCTGTGATTAATAGAAAGCAATCTCGTACAGGAAAATACACCAGTGTTTCTGTAAATGTACGTATGAAAGATCCCGATGCCGTGATTGCAAAGTATAAGGAAGTAGGAGAGGTAGAAGGGGTGATTTCTTTATAACCTTATTTTTTAGATATATAAGCAGGTGTCGTTAACAACGACACCTGCTTTTTTTGTGTTATAATAAAACAAATTATTTTTACAAAAGCTGAAAAGAGTGGTTTTACACAGGCCACCACTAAAGAACATATTTTAGCAGAATCAAATTTGTCTCTGATTTTCTAACCCACCTTCACCTTCTCCTGTTTATACCAGATGTATGAATATACAAGCGGTATAATCGTAATAATGGCGGTGATCACAAAAAATACAATAAAGTTTTGGGATTGTGCGAGTAAAAGGGTGGATACGATAATCAACAATCCGCCACCAACCCATAATTTTCCTGCAAGACGATGCGTTTTTTTCCACACGGTCGTATTTTCTAACGTCCAAGGTGTACGCAATCCTACAAAATAATTGGGCTTTACGGAGGGTAAATAATTTCCTAAAGCAGTAAAAAACACCCCTAATAAGATAAAGAGGATTTTAGGGCTTGACATGGATTGTTGCTGTGATGCGTACAAAATATATAATCCTAATGTGGTTAAAAATAACACTGTGATAAACTTAAGCTGGTAAAACTTAGCTCCCATTTGTTTGATTTGCCCTTTAGGGTCAATTTTAGGAACAAGACTCAATAATACATATCCTAAAAATCCAGTGGCAAACGGAATAATCCAAAGCATATTTTTTGATCCCCAACCGTCTATTTCTCCTTGTAAATTCCAGTGCGTAGGCACGGTTTCAGGTAAATCGGCATACAAATATCCTAAATAAAGGAACGGTAAGATAACAATAACAAGCAGCGGAATTTCTTTACGTACATTCATAATCATAGTCTTTAATTGGTTAGTTTTTTAAGTGTATAATCCATTGCATGACTTCTTCCAAAATCGTGGTGTTAAGACTATATGTGACATATTGCCCTTTTTTTACACTGCTTACGAGATTGGCTTGTTTTAATAAATCAAGATGATGTGAGATACTGGGTTTTGAAATATCAAAAGATTCGGCAATCTCTCCGGCGGTCAGATCCTTTTCTTTTAAGAGTTGGAGAATCTCTCGTCGGGTTTCATCATTGAGTGCTTTAAATAGTTTATTCACGTAATTAAGTATTTAGACAAATATCTAATTAATAGACGTAACATTCAACTATTTGTTACATTTTTAAGTAAAAATTTGATTCGGGGCGTTGTGATAACCGCTGTGAGAGCTTTTGGTTATTGGGTTTCTGCTCCTACCTGCAAGACACTAAAATTACAGTGTTAAAGTACGGTTGAGCCTGTTTTTGGCACCTTAACACTTTAGAAAGATTAATACGATAAGTATCCAACAAGCGAATAAAAGTAATGCACCTTTCGCCATGGCGTATCATTTGAAGAAATATCTCAAATTCACTCAAAAACGCGTAAAAAGTGGGGTAGGAAAGAGACTTTTATCTGGATTTTACAAAATCACTTGTGATAAGCGATTTTGGGTTGATATAAACGTTTTTAAAACCAGGACTTAATACGAGATGGCGTAAAAAAAGCCTCGGTAGCGAGGCTTATAATGCGTCATTTTTATCAGAATTATGGACTTGTGCAACGGTTACCGTTGTTGTGCGTAGTGTTTTATTCGACCAGTCTTGGCGTAAAAGAATCACCATCATTATCTAAAGTTAAATAAGTGAAATTGAGATTTTTTAATTCACAATATTTCAACACAATTATATGGCCATCTATAGGATAATATTTTTTTGAGTTATCCTTTTTCTTGCCTTTTTTACTTATAACACTATCGTCATTTAGTTTTCGTCTTTGCGCATTGGTTAAACTAATGGTCTCAAGTCCATTGTTTCCATTAAGTTCATAGTCAACTAAAATTCCATCATACAAATATGAAAATCCATTGATTTCTATTATTGCATCTACAAAAACAAGTTCTATATCCTCAACTGTATCCTCATCTAATGTTATCTCTGCTCTCGGAAAGTCAAAAAACTCTCCTTTTAAAATGTAATGCCAAGAATTTTGAAATCTGAAAAACTTATATAACCTATCCCACTTTTCCTTTCTAACAATCTTTTTGAGCCAATAGCCACCTGCTCCAGCGACAATAAACATTGTGAGATTATAAAACAGTATTTTTACGGAATTATCTTGTAAATTTTGAAAAGATATACTTGAAGGTTGTTGCGAAACTATATCGCCCAAAACAAAAAGGTCTACTTGTTGCCCGAATATTTTAACTATAAAGTACCATACAAAGTGAAAGAATAAACTCGGTAAAATAGTTGATATAAAAACTCCAAAAAATGTTTCCTTAAAATATTCTTTTGAAAATTCTTCAGAATAGTAAAATCTTCTAAATAAAATGCCAGGTACTAATAAAAAGAATAAAACTAATGTAGATAAAGCTATACTCACTAAGCGTTTTCTAGTTTCTTAGTTGCCAATTCTATTTTTTTTTCTGTTTCAGCAGACAATTTAAATGAAGTTTTACCAGTATTTCGTATTGCACGAACAGCTCTAGCTAATTTGACAGAATCTTTTGGACTACTAATAATGATACTAACTCTTTTACTTGTTAGAGCTGAGTCAGAATGTCTGAGGGTAATAACCCTTTTGTCTATATGTTCTTTTTTTCTGTTCATATTAATTTAATAATATATTTTAAATGTACTACAATTTTCGCTCCGAAATGTTTTTTATCTCTTTTTTATTTAACGTTGCAGTTATTTTTTCAGAGGAAACGGGTGTTTTTATTACGCACAACGTTCTATGTGTATGGCGAATGAAGTTCATTTGCAAGTATACGTAAAATTTTGAATTGGTTTATTATTAGCTAGATGCAAATTTATTTTTGGTGTTATACTGTAAGCTTCCCTAGAAAAAGGTCATTGTATGAATTACAAACGTCAGAGTAGAGTCGAACCTGTTTTTGGAACCCTAACGTAGTTTATGGGGCTTAAGAAGATCAATACCATAGGTATCCAACAAGCCAATAAAGTCATGCCCCTCTCAGCCATGGCGTATCATCTGAAGAAGTATCTCAAATTCACTCAAAAAAAAGTGAAAAGTGGGGTAGGAATGGGGATTTTGTCTGTGTTTTATAAAATCACTTTTGATAAACGATTTTGGGTTGATATAAACGTTTTTAAAACCAGGACTGAATACGAGATGGCGTAAAAAAAGCCTCGGTAGCGAGGCTTATAGTGAGTCGTTTTTATCAGAATTATGTACTTGTGCAACGGTTACCATTGTTGGCAATAGTTATTTTGCACTTTTTTCTCTATTCTCGTCTTTATGCAATATCTGAAGATTATTTTTTTCATCATCTCCACCTGTTGCTAATGAGTCAATATGGTCAACTTCAATATCATCTCCAACAAAAACAGGTGCACCAGAAAAAGGACTAATATTATTTTGTTCTTTTATAAATTCTCTTTTTTCTTTTTCGGTTAATTTTAATTTTCTCTCCTGCTTTTTATATTTATCCTTTAAGTCTGAAATCATTTTGCTGAAAACTTCAAAGCCATTATTCTTTTCTTGATTTTCTAGTGGAATGTCTTTCATATAAGAGAAAATGTCAATAATTTCATTTTTCAAATTAATTCTATGATGTTTGACCATTTCAAAATTAATATCGTTTAAGACAAACCATAAAATATAGAAGTCTTGCATTGTTCGTCTAAAGAACTTATTTTCTTTATTAGCTTTAAAAAGAGTATCTAATTCAGCTTTAAGAAATTCTTGTATTTCAACATCCACATCTCTATCAATAAGAACGAATTTCACCTTTTTGACAAAAGATTTAATATTTTTAACTGATTTAAAGTAATTTTTTTTAGCATCATCATTTTCGCTTACTTCTTGAAAGACTGAAGTAATTGTTGCTTTATTACCGATTCTAGCATTTATACGGTCAGTTTTTTGAAAGATATCTAAACCTTTATAAGAATTTGAATGATTCAATGAATAGTCCAAATAAATTAAGGAAGTTAATAGTTCTTCACTTTCCATTCTATCTCTATCTGATTTTCTGGATAGTTGTTTTAAATAAAACCAAGGTTTTAAGTCAGAAGTTAATTTTTTAATTTCATCAATTATTGAGTTATCAACCCAACTGTTCCACATCTCAAATGAGTTTACTCTAATTGGATATGGTTTGTCATTTAGTCTTATAAATAAATCAATTGGGTCAAAATGAGGGTTTTGGTTTTCGTCTATCTCTATAATGTACAATTGAAAATCAAGAATTTTCCCTTGTTGTTCATCTGTAAGGTCTGAGAATTTACTACCATCTAATTCTTTTAAAATCCTAAGTTTTCTAAGGTAGAAGCTATGGTTTTTAGAAACTGTTAATTCGTCATTTTCACTCAAATATTTTTCGCCAATAAAACCTAAAATAGTTAAAAGTCTTTGCTGTCCATCAATTACTTCATTTATACCATCATTTCTCTTAAATACAAATATTGGTGGAAGTTTAATATCTAATAATATACTCTCTATTATTGAAGAAGCTTTTGTTGGATTAATGACTTCTTGCCTTTGATAAGATGGTCTTACAAGGAATCTTCTACGTTGCATTGTTCTTACAATATCATCAATCGAATTTCTAGAAGGCTCTGGTTTATTTAACCTTAAACTTTCTAATTCAGACAATGCCGTTGTTGTGTCTTTAGGCTTTCTAAGTTCTTTAAGCTCTTCTTTCTTATCTGAATCTGCAACAATATAAATGTCAAGATTTTTTTTGGAAAATTGACTTAAAAAATTTGTTGTAGCATTAAATCTTGCTAAAACTATTTTATTGAATTGATAATCTTCTGTTGAGTATTCTGATATATGTTCATTAATATAATTTGAAGCTTTTACTATAAAGTCGTTGTCAAAATTAATACTAATATTCTCCTGGTCTAAAACACCTAAACCCCAAAGAATTGTTTCTAGAGCAAGTCTATTATTTTTTAAATGATTGTTTTCAGAATATTCTTTAATTTTTGAAATGTAATCTAATTTTTTTAGAAAATCTGAAATAACTAATTTGCAATCGTCAGTGTTATTTGAAAACACTTCATAAAGTAAAGTCAAAATCTCAGTTCTCCCACCACCACTAGCATAGGACTTTATTGGGTACATTGGAAGAATTAAAAATCTTCTTATAAATGACATAATATCCTCAACCGGTGGATTGTCTTTTTTATTTTTTGTTGGTTTAAAAAAGGTATTATATATTTTTTTCCGTAATGCTAAGTCATTATTTAAGATATCCTTAAATTCATTTGAAAGTTCATCTTCGTCATATTTTGCATTATCAACTTCTGATTTCTTTAGAGGTGTTATACCAGTATTATACCTTGAAAAAATTTCTTTTTTTACTCTATCAGCTAAATAGTCGTCTAAAGGTGGTTCATTGACAAGAGTGAAGTTTATTATCCTAATTTTTGCATCAAGAAAGTTGTCTAAAATTTCGTTATCAGTTTTTGCTAATTCACTAAATGTTTTTTTTCCTAATTGTCTTAATATTTTTAAGCCTTTTGTGCTTAATGAAAATTGATTATCCATAAACCTAAGGATAGTCTCGAACCTCTGTCTTCCATCAATTATTTCAATATTTTTATTATTATCAAAGAAAATTAAAGGCGGAACTTCTGTTCCAATTAAAATACTTTCGATGAAGTATGTGGCTTTATTATTATCCCAAACATAATTTCTTTGATAGTACGGTTTATAATCAATTCTGTTTTTAAGTCGAGGACTATATAAACTATCAATCGATTGAGAATAAGTTTCAATTTTTAAATGCTGTTTGAATATTTTCTCAAAAAGTTGTTCTTTGTTCTCCATAGTTTGTTTTAATTATGCCTAACTAGTATATATCATTACCTCTATCCTAATTTGATAGAAGGCTATTTTTTCTCAAATGTAATTGAATTTTTAAATAATAGGACTGTAGTTTGCTGTTATTTAGGTGCTTTGTTTGATTTTAAACTGCTTCTACCGTTTACAAACGACTTCAAATATGTATAACGTTTGTAATTGGAACGAAATGTACCCACTCTCAAACACAAAACCGTACGGAAACACGTAAACACGTCTAAAATGGTACTATATATTTTTTCGCGAACCTCCCTTGCCGGCAGGTAGGAGCGAAGAAAATATAAAAAAGAGAAGCGTTTCCCATCTAGAAAGAGGGGACTAAGGGGGGTGTCAATATTGCATACCTTTTAAAAAGTAATGAGTTCGCTTTCGCGAAAGCGTGTAAAATGATACACTCATTAGAATACCTATACTGTATCGGAAATTAAATGAATGATGGGCTCCAAATTTGCTGGTAATAAGCATAAACAATTTAAATATATAAATTTCTTTAAAAAATGTACTTCCTTGCAAATGAGACCATAAGCTGCAAAAAACGAAACAATAAGGCTTACTGTTATATGTTTTACCAATTCCTTTGTAGTTATATATTCTAAAAATATATTAAGGACTATTAATAAAATTGTAATTGTGCAGAGAATATATAATGATCCCCTTTTATTTTCATTGAGTAAAAATAAACAAGAGTTTGCACAATTTTTAGTATTTTGCAACAGTTTACGTAATGTAAACAAACTTCACTTAATTTTTTACAATTGATAGATCAATTAGAATACAACACAGAGAGAGATCATTTGATCATTCCAGAATATGGACGCCATATTCAGAAAATGGTAGATCAAGCCATCGCTATAGAAGACCGCGAAGAGCGTAATAAAGTTGCCAAAGCTATTATTGCAGTAATGGGTAATTTACAACCGCATTTAAGAGACGTACCTGATTTTCAGCACAAACTTTGGGACCAGTTATTTATTATGTCTGATTTTGCACTAGATGTAGATTCTCCTTTTGGTAAGCCTTCTAGAGAAGAACTTGCCGAACGCCCTGAACCTTTAGAATATCCTCAAAATTTTCCTAAATACCGATTTTACGGAAATAACATCAAACGTATGATTGATGTTGCTGTAAAATGGGAAGAAGGCGATATGCGCGAAGCCCTTGAGTACACCATTGCGATACACATGAAAAAATGTTTCCTTAACTGGAACAAAGATACCGTAGATGATGATGTGATTTTTGACCATCTTTTTGAGTTGAGCCAAGGACAAATTAACCTTCGCGAAAAGGAAGAGACATTACGCGATTCTGAAAAACTCATCAGAGCGACCAAAAAAGCAAAGGCATCTGATCATCCGATTAAGAAATCAAAAAGTAATTACACTCGTAAAAAACGATACTAACTCCCTTTTTTTACACACTACATGGGTACATTTCAAATAGAAGGAGGTCATCAATTAAAAGGTGAAATCCAACCACAAGGAGCTAAAAACGAAGCACTACAAATCTTATGTGCCGTTTTACTGACCTCTGAAAAAGTCACAATCACCAATATCCCAGATATCTTAGATGTCAATAAACTCATCCATATCCTAGGAAATTTAGGAGTGAAAACTCAAAAATTAGGAAAAGGAGCCTATAGCTTTAAAAGCGATGAGCTAAAATTAGAATACTTAGAGAGCGAACTTTTTAAAGAAGAGGGGAGTGGCCTGCGTGGTTCTATTATGATAGTAGGTCCTTTATTAGCTCGTTTTGGAAAAGGATACATTCCACGTCCAGGAGGAGACAAAATTGGTCGTCGTAGATTAGATACGCACTTTGAAGGTTTTATTAAACTTGGTGCGGCGTTTAGATACAATAAAGAAGAGCGTTTTTATGGTGTAGAAGCGCCTAACGGACTTACAGGAACCTACATGCTTCTAGATGAAGCATCGGTGACAGGAACTGCAAATATTGTGATGGCCGCGGTACTTGCCAAAGGCAAAACAACGATTTATAATGCTGCTTGCGAGCCGTATTTACAACAGCTTTGTAAGATGTTGAATCGTATGGGCGCCAAAATTACGGGCGTAGGCTCTAATATGCTTCATATAGAAGGTGTAGAAGCTTTAGGCGGTTGTGAGCACCGTATTTTACCCGATATGATTGAGATTGGTTCGTGGATCGGACTTGCTGCCATGACCAAAAGCGAAATCACTATAAAAAATGTGAGCTGGGACGACTTGGGTGTGATTCCAAATACGTTTAGAAAACTAGGCATAACGCTTGAGCGTAAAGGGGATGATATTTACATTCCTGCGCATACCAATGGCTACCAAATAGAAAGCTATATTGATGGTTCTTTTATGACCATTGCCGATGCTCCGTGGCCAGGATTTACACCTGATTTATTAAGTATTGTCCTAGTGGTTGCTACCCAAGCTAAAGGCGAAGTGATGGTACATCAAAAGATGTTTGAAAGCCGTTTGTTCTTTACCGATAAACTGATCGATATGGGCGCCAAAATTATTTTGTGTGATCCGCATCGTGCTACCATTATTGGACATAACTTTAAGTCAACGCTTAAAGCTACCACAATGGTGTCTCCAGACATACGCGCCGGAATTTCCTTGCTTATCGCTGCTTTGAGTGCCAAAGGGACGTCTGTCATTCACAATATCGAGCAAATTGATCGTGGGTATGAAAACATAGATGAGCGCCTTCGTGCCATCGGAGCCAAGATTATTCGAACGGCGTAGTACTTTAAAAGATAAAAGAATATAGAGTATAGAGTATAGAGTATAGAGTATAGAGGATAGAGCATAGAGTATAGAGTATAGAATATAGAATATAGAGCATAGAGCATAGAGTATAGAGTATAGACTTAAAATAGAGTACTACTCTAATTTAGAGTGTTACTCTATTTTTGAATAATGAAGACCGAACACTGAAGGAAGAGATTGGAGATTGTTGGTTTTTGATTTTTTAGATATCCGCCTTCGCGGATATGAAGTGAAGGTCTGGTTTCCCCTCTAGAGAGGGGAGTAAGGGGTGTGTTAAAGCTGAGTGAGTTTTTATATGAATTAAAATGAGCACACTTTTCGCGGAAGCATATAAAAAAAAATACTTTTCTAAGTTAATCCTTGTACTACAATCCCATGATCCTCGCTTTTGACACCCATTACTTTGAAGATAAAGCAAAAACCGTTGCCATTCAATTTGAACATTGGACGGATGAATTTCCTTCTCATGTCTACGAAGAAACGCTAGAAGGCATTCAACCCTACGAATCTGGATCGTTTTACAAACGGGAACTTCCGTGTATTTTAAGCCTATTGAAACAAATGGATCTTACTAAGATTGACGCGATTATCGTCGACGGATTTGTCGTATTAGATGATGAAGGTTCGTTAGGATTAGGCGGATATTTGTACGAAGCCTTAGATCAAAAGATTCCTGTGATTGGTGTGGCTAAAAACAACTTCGCAAAGATCAAAACCTTGAAAATCCCTATACTTAGGGGTGATAGCCAAAAACCATTATACATCACGGCGAAAGGAATGAATCTACAGCAAGCGGCTGCTCATATCCAAGAAATGCATGGGGAATATCGGTTTCCTACATTGTTGAAAGAAGTCGATCGTTTGGGGAGGGAGTGATACTCATCTAAGAAAGCTTTTCCCTATTTTTGCACCCTTAAAATACACCTAAAATACATCCATGATTGCAGTAGATAATTTAGCCGTAGAATTTAGTGGCGATACCTTGTTTAGTAATGTGTCTTTTTCGATTAATGAGCATGATAAAATTGCGCTAATGGGGAAGAATGGTGCTGGAAAATCGACGATGATGAAAATCATTGCAGGAGTTCAAAAAGCAACCAAAGGAAATGTGCGCTACCCTAAAGATGCGGTGATTGCCTACTTGCCACAGCATTTACTCACCGATGATGATTGCACCGTCATGGAAGAAGCTTCTAAAGCTTTTGCGCATGTTTTTGAAATGAAAGCGGAGATGGATCGCTTAAATACCGAACTAGAAACCCGCACCGATTACGAGTCGGATGCGTATATGGATATTATTACCCAAGTATCAGACCTCGGAGAGAAGTTTTATGCTATTGAAGATACCAATTATGAAGAAGAGGTCGAAAAAGCACTCCGCGGATTAGGATTTAAACGAACTGATTTTACAAGACCCACTAGCGAATTTAGTGGCGGATGGCGTATGCGGATTGAGTTGGCTAAAATTTTACTTCAAAAACCTGATCTTATTTTATTGGATGAGCCCACCAACCACGTAGATATCGAATCGGTGATTTGGCTTGAGGATTTCTTAGTGAATAAAGCAAAAGCTGTGATCGTAATCTCTCACGATAAAACGTTTATTGACAACATCACCAACCGCACCATCGAAGTCACGATGGGACGGATTTATGATTACAAAGCCAACTATTCACATTACTTAGAACTTCGCGCAGATCGTCGTTCACATCAAATAAAAGCCTATCAAGAACAACAAAAATTTATTGCCGATAATAGGGCGTTTATAGAACGCTTTAAGGGAACGTATTCCAAAACCAATCAAGTGTCTTCTCGTGAGCGTATGTTAGAAAAGCTTCAAATCATTGAGATTGATGAGATTGAAACGGCTGCATTAAAGTTACGTTTTCCCCCAGCCATGCGTTCGGGAGATTATCCTGTGAAAGTAGAAGGATTGACCAAAGTGTATGATGATCATGTGGTTTTTAAAGATGCCAATATGTCTATCGCTCGAGGCGAAAAGGTCTCCTTCGTGGGTCGAAACGGAGAAGGGAAATCCACTATGATCAAAGCCATTATGGGAGAAATCGAGTATGAGGGAAGCTGCGAACTAGGTCATAATGTCAAAGTAGGCTACTTCGCCCAAAATCAAGCGGCTTTGCTAGATCCTGATTTGACCGTTTTCCAAACGGTTGATGAGGTTGCCAAAGGCGATGTCCGCACACAAATCAAAAATATTCTAGGGCGATTTATGTTTGCAGGCGATGATATTGATAAGAAAGTCAGCGTCTTGTCAGGAGGAGAAAAAACACGCTTAGCGATGGTGAAATTATTACTAGAGCCCGTAAACCTTCTCATTCTTGATGAACCCACCAACCACCTAGATATCAAATCCAAAGATGTGCTGAAAGAAGCCTTAGAGAGTTTTGATGGTACTTTAATACTCGTTTCTCACGACCGTGCCTTTTTACAAGGATTATCCAAAAAAGTATTTGAGTTTAAAGAAAAACGCGTGATTGAGCATTTTGAAACCATTGATGATTTCCTAAAACGTAATCGTATCGAAAACTTAAAAGAAATGGATTTGATAGGGAAATAATCCTTGCAAAACATATGCTTATGATAATTTAAGAAGATCACTTTTGCATGAAACCTATGTAATCTGTTGCAAATACGTTTGTTGTGGTTATAGGTCTGCCAGGTGTAGCTTTGTTGATAATAAGCCTGTTCTTATTTCAAGGATAATTTAGTAACTTCCCTTCTTTAAATCTAAGACATGAAGAAACTAATACTCTTTTCTAGCAGCCTACTCTTTGGTTGTATTTCTTACGGACAAGTTTTTTTTGAAAACCAATCTTCAGCAATGGGGGCAGATATTGTGTACGAGGGCAATGTTTTAGGAGCAGGAATCTCTTTTTATGATTACAATGGCGATGGTCTAGATGATATTACACTGGCTTCTTCCTTTGATAATAATCACAAATTTCTAAGAAATGAAGGAGGCTTTTTTGTAGAAGATGATTTAGATATATCCAATGGTGGGGCACGCGCTAAACAAGTGATTTGGGTTGATTATGATAATGATGGAGATGCCGATTTTTTCTCAGCAAATGATAATAGTAAGTGCCGTCTGTATCGTAATGATGGTGACGGGGTGTATACTGATGTGAGTTCAAGTAGCGGAATCCCACAAACTACGTTACAATTCTTTGGAGCTTCTTGGGGTGATTATAATAATGATAGTTTTCTGGATGTATTCTTGAGTGTAAGAGATCCTAATCAGGTAACGGCTAATTTTTTATACAAAAATAATGGCGACGGAACGTTTACAGATGTTACTGAAGAAGCGGGGCTAGATCTTACAGGCTTTTTATCTTTTTGTAGCGCTTTTTTCGATTACGACAAAGATGGTTTTCAGGATATTTATGTAGCTAATGATAAATTTTTTACGCCTAATCTACTGTACAGAAACAATGGTGACGGTACTTTTGAAAGTGTGGGAGTAGCAACAGGAGCCGACTTATACATGGGGGCTATGTCTACGACCATAGATGATTATAACAATGATGGATGGTTAGATATTTATGTAACCAATTTTTATCCACCAGAACCTGAACCTGAAAATGGTGTTGAAGGGAATGCATTTTTGCGTAATAATGGGGATGGCACTTTTACAAACGTTGCAGGAGAAAACGGAACTCGATTTGACAGTGTAGGCTGGGGAGCCGTTTTTCTAGATGCAGATAATGATACACATCATGACTTATATGTTAGTGGAAATATTAGCGATCAGAGTGATTTTTTGGAAGCCGCTTTTTATGAAAATCAGAGCGATAATACTTTTTTAATTCCTGAGACTGCCGGATTTGAGGGAGACAACGGGACAAGTTATTCTAACGCTATAGGTGATGTAGATAATGACGGGTACCCAGAAATTATCGTTATGAATAGTGGATTTGAAGAAATTTATGTTTGGAAAAATGAAACTCCACAAGATAATAACTGGTTAAAAGTGAAACTGGAAGGAACAGAAAGTAACCGCATGGGAATAGGTTCTTGGATCCGTATCAGTGCAGGGGGTCAAGAACAATATCATTACACGCTTTGTGGTGAAGGTTTTTTAGGACAAAATAGTGCGTATGAGTTTTTTGGACTTGGTGACGCTACCACCATCGATTTTATAGAAGTTACTTGGTTAAGTGGTCAAGTAGATTTTTATGAAGATATAGATGTAAATCTGTCGTTAACCATTGTTGAGGGACAAGCGCTCAATATTGAAGAACCACCGATTGCAAATGATTTTGTCTTATTTCCTAATCCAGTCAACTCTGACGGGACATTTTTCTTAAAAAGCAAAAATCCAATGGAAGCAGCTCTTACTTTATATGATACTACAGGAAAAGAAGTGTTACACTCTTCGATAAACGGAGTTTCTTCACAATTTAATGTACAAGGATTGTCTCCTGGTTTTTATGTTTTGAAAGTAGTCACTCAAAATAACATTGAGTCTTTGAAATTGATTATCAAATAAATAGTTATTCAAAATTCTTTTCAGGATTTCGTAAATACACTTGATCCTCGGCGCTTATAGGTATTGCATTTTCAATTTTTTCTTTGGTTGGGATAAGTGTAAACATAATAAGTATAGCGATTCCTGCAATAAGTAAGAAAAATAGATTGTTTGTAGTCGAGTAGGTGATTGCTGCGAAAAAACCAATGCCCTCAATAGGAGCAACACGAACAATATGTGCGGTTTGATAGATACCTAATTTCTGCCGTAAGACCTTATTTTGAATCTCTTTGGTGAGTATCACTTTAGCTATAAATTTTCCTATAAAAATACCGCCTATGAGTAATGCAGGGATCAAAAATTCAAAAGGCTCTTGTGTAAATGATAATGAGCCTAATTTATTAGAAGTCATAAAAACTACGGTCATCATAATAAGACCACCTATCATCGCAAAATGAATAACTGTAAGCGTTCTTAAAAAAGATTTGAAATTTGTAGCTACTCGTTGTTCAGTCATTGTATATTACTCTTGAAATCGTTTTTCACCATCGTTTATTTCAATCCAATAGCCATCAGGATCTTGAATATAGATTTGTTCCACACGGTCAGGTCGTATGGAGACGGCACTTTTTTCTCCAGGCCAATCATAATAAGAAATCTCCAAACGATTTAAGTGATCTATAAATACAGACAAATTTGCAGTAGTCAGTGCGAGATGCACTCCTTTAGGAATGTCTAATTTGAGATCCTCTACACTAATAATATGAAGTTCTTGACGTTCTCCCAACCGAAACCATTTGATATGTTCGAGCTGTGTACCATTATATATTTCTTTGATCCCAAAAACATTTTGATAATAATCAACACTGCGTTGTAAATTGGTAACATTAATGGCGTAATGGTCTATGGAGAATTTCATGTCTGGGTTTTTATCTTGCCCATAAGAACTGAAGATAGCACTGATGAGCAAGATGAAAATAGATAGTTTTTTCATTATTTTTTAATAAATTTTTGAACGGTTGTTCCTACAGATACAAAGTAAACCCCTGTGTTTAATTTTGATATATCTACAGATTGTGTTCCGCTAGGTTGCGTTTGTTGGGAAAGGACTTGTCTTCCTAATAGATCATATACATAAATGGTTGTTACTGTCTCCGTAGGATTCAATGTGAAGTTGATTTGCGTAGAAGCTGGGTTAGGAAATACGGTAAATGCCTCTGTACTGGCAATGTCATCTACACTTAATAATCCTTGTCCTTCTATCACCCTAAGATTTGTATTGATCTCTGGATTCTCAATGGTATCTACAATACCAGAAGGCCAGCTAACAATAATCGTTTCTATTTCGGTGGCAGTACCTAATCCAAAATGAGAAGCAAGCGCGTTTTGAGTTCCATAACTTTCACCTGCACGTACTTCACGCACCTGTGATCCCCAAGCGCCTTGTATTTCTACACGAGCTCCGATTCCATTTACATTACTCTCAACACCATCTAGATGTATTCTTGTCCAATTATTGTTGTTTCCATCGTTTAAAAATACTTGATCGTCAATGTTAGATGAGTTGTTAAATCCAGTCGCATATCCAGCAATCACATCAATAAAACCATCATTATTTAGATCTCCCACAGCGGCACTTTGAATCTCATCATTACTTGCAGGAAACGGATTTGAAACGACTGTAAATGTATTGTCACCGTCATTTAATAACAGTTGGTGATTTTGATTTGTAGACGTTAAGATGATATCAATAAACGTATCATTATTAAAATCTTCCATCATCACTTGAATCCCGAGTCCCATCGAACTTAAGATACCAGCGACTCCTGAACTTGAGCTAATGTCTGTAAATGTACCATCCCCATTATTTTCAAAAATCTGACTTGGTAAATCGTGATTGACCATCACGGCATCAAAATCTCCATCATTATCAATATCTTCAAAATTGGTAGACCATGTCTGTCTTCTTGGTCGTAAACCGGCTTCTTCAGCTACTTCTGTAAAATTATTTGATCCATCATTTTGGTATAATACATTTAAGCGACGCGGATCATCAGGGTTTCCAGCAGCTTGTAGTCTACATTTGGAGATAAAAAGATCTAAATCCCCATCATTATCATAATCGGTCCAGATAGATCCATAATTTCCAGAATTATCAGAATCTCCTGCGCTCACCGCATTAATCAAGTTGAGGTCATAGGTAAATTCTCCACTACCATCATTCCTATACGGAGAAGAAACCCCATCATCATGACATGCAAAAAAATCAATGGCGCCATCATTATTAATATCTGCAAAATTGGTGTTTTGCACAAAGATATTTGGACCGTCTAATAGTTCTAAGGAAAAGCTAGTACCCTCATCATTGGCAATTATCCTACGAACTCCATCATAAGCACCGCCTAAGATAATATCATTAAATCCGTTTTCATCCACGTCGGCAATAGACATCCCCCAAGGATTTGCCACATTTCCGATAATGAGTCGTTCAAAACTTCCATCGGGTTGTTGGTATTCTATTTGCAGATTCACCCCATTATCTATTCGAATGATGTCATCAAGTTTGTCATTATTCATATCGGTTACCGCCATGGCGACTCCGCTAGAAAGGCTTTGATTTACTAATAGATTGGTAGCATCTGTGAAGGTTACTTGCGCTTTCGCGAAAGCGAACACCAGAAGCATCGCTGCTAGGGAACATAATTTTTTATTCATAACTATAGGATTTATTTGTGTGTAGTTTTGTGTTAATTGTTTTTAATTCCCACTGATAGGTGGTGGTCCATCTGGGACAATCGCTTCGTAGACGGTATCGCCTTTACGCTCTTTATACTCGTCTTTTACGTTTTGTAAAAGAGTAGGGTCTTCAAACAGGTCCAACATGGTCATCGCCATGGCCTTGCTTGCATATGTCATTCCTTTATGGCCAATAGACATTCCGCCACAAGCAACAACCGCCCAAGAATGCCAAGGCGTATCTTTAGGTGCGGTGGTCACGCCTAAATTGATATTAGGAACATTCCAACTAACATCTCCTACATCGGTGCTTCCACCCCCTGGGTGCTCTCTCGTCTCTTCCAACGGATTGATCTTGCTGTCCATTCCCACTTGTGGTTTTCCAGTCACTTCTTGGATTTTTTTACCAAAAGCTTCTTCTTCGGGAGTGTAGGTAATGGGACCTAATAATTCTAAGTTTTTCTGCATGGCTTCTCCACCCGCTCTATTAACAAGCACTTCATAAATTCCTGAAATTAAAGAGACTTTATAATCTACATTTGCCATGATGGCTGCACCTTCTGCCATTTTTTGAACACGTTCATAAACGGGCATCATACCTTCACGTTTGGTATCACGTACACGCATCCATAAACGTGCGTAATCGGGTACAACATTGACGACTTGCCCACCATCTTGGATGTGGTAATGCATGCGTACGGTTGGTTTTACGTGCTCTCTGTAGTAATTGATTCCTGTGGTGTATAATTCTAAAGCATCAGAAGCACTACGTCCGTTCCATGGATCGGCGCTGGCGTGTGCAGCTTGACCGTAAAATTCGATTTTAAAATCCACAAGCGCTAGTGAACTTTGTACATCTGCCTTTGTCGCTGCCGATGGATGCCAAGAGACATTGGCGTCTACACCGTCCCAAATACCTTCGCGAACCATCCATATTTTACCGAAGAATTTCTCTTCTGATGGGGTTCCCATGAATTTAACCGTTCCTTTTATTTTTCCGGCTTCGATCAGTTCTTTGATGGCGATTGCCGCACCAAGGCTTCCTGCGCCAAAAAGATTATGACCACACCCATGTCCAGCGGCACCTTCATTCAGGGCTTCTTTAGTAGGTTGTGCTTTTTGAGAGATTCCTGGTAAGGCATCAAATTCTCCTAAAACACTAATAACAGGGCTTCCCGATCCGTAGGTAGCGACAAAGGCAGTTGGCATTCCTGCCACCCCTCTTTCTACCGTAAAGCCTTGTTTTTCGGCATAATCTGCTAGGATTTTACTAGATTGGGTTTCTTCAAAAGCCGTTTCGGCAAGTGCCCAGATATTATTTGAAATTTCAATAAGCGCTTGCTCGTGTTTCTCGACAGAAGCAATGATGGCTTTTTTGTTTTTCGATAGTTTTTGTGCGGTGGCTCCAAAGGTGATGAGAAGCGCACATGCGATAAGATAAAAGTGTTTCATAAGAAGCTTGAGTTAATGGTGGCCTCTAAGATAAGGAAAAGCTAGGAGTATTTCTTGTACCAGTTTTCATTAGCGTATTCTTGTTTTCTTGACTGGTACTCTCTATTTTTTATCAGTAGGTGATTCTTATCTATCTGTTTACTTCGGTATCCAAAAAGGTGAAAGAGTTGTTTGGAGATGAATTTTGCAATACGAAGATCTACAATCATCGTTTCTTTTTTATCTGAAGCCCATCTGATGCCAGGGAGAAACACAAAGAGGCGATCTATCGCGTACTTACGAACAAATTTTGAAAGCCATAAAAAGAAGGGAGGTATTTTCCGGATTAAGAAATAGCCGTCATCGCCTTGATTTTGATACAAAGGCATAAAAATGATAGCTTTCTTTTTAGCATACACCGTTTTTCCATTAAGCGTTGCTAGTGCTGTATTTCTTTGCACTGATTGAAAATTTGAAAAACCAGGTTTCATGGTGAAATCATCCTTTTTCTTTAGTTGAAACCGATGGTAGATTTCATAAAATGCTTGATGTTGAGGTTGTAATAAAGACCATTTTTTGAGGTATTCTTTGTATGCTATAACACTTTGATCTAAAGCTCCAGAAAAAACGAGTGATAAATAGATAAATATTTTATGATTTTCTATAGCACTGAGTTCGTCGTGTTGTCCCGCTTCAAAACCAAAAGAAACGTATCCTAATTCATTAATGTAACTTAAAAGTGGACCGTTGAGGTATTCTTCAATGCCTAGAATAAGCGGAATCGGATATTGATTTGTAAAGGCTCTGTTTAATAGGCTATCATTTACGGTGATAAATGGAATCGTATGACTAGAGGTGGTATGAAGGTCAAAAAAATAAAAAGGGCCTGTTTCGGAAGTCAAAATATCCTGTAGTGTGTTGAAAATAGCAATTTGTTCTTTTTCATCTTCGTTTTTTGGTATAAAGTCTCCTTTTTTTATCGCGTCTACAGTGGCTGATGTCCATAATCGATTTAGATCAGCTTCTTGGTACCGTACTCCTCTTTCAAGTGCCCAAAGGTTTCCACTGATCGCGATGCAGGACCCAGAGAGTGCTTCTTTTTTAGTTTCTAACTCTTGAATTACCTGATGTAGCGCAAAGACTCCAGAAGGTTCATTTCCGTGAATCCCTCCAAAAAAAAGCAGGCAAGGGCCTTGTTTTTCACCATCAACGCGTCCGATAATTCGATGAACGTTAATGCTTTCATTCAGTGCTTTACTATAAATTTTCGACATCCTCTAAATGGGCTATATCTTTAATAGTAATAATCCCAACCAATTGCGTGTCTTCTAATACAGGTAGGCAACCTATTTCGTGTTTTCTCATGAGTTGTATGGCTTCTTTAATCGGGGTCGTAGTTTTAACAGTAATCACCTCTTTGACCATGATTTCTCGAGCGCTTGATAAATGATCAGTATCGTGTACCTGATCCCAATATTTTTTTAAATGTTGTGAAGTAATTAATCCAACGAGGGTCTGCTTATTGTCAACAACAGGCAAGTGATGGATATGATTCCACTTCATGAATTTCAAGGTCAAAATTGCCAAATCCGTCTCGCAAGCGGTCACCAAATCTGTAGTCATAATATGCCCAACTTTGCTTGCTGTAGAGGTAAAAGACGTAAAGTCGTGTAGTACTGGCCATTCGCTCACAGGGTTTTCAGAAGATTGATGGTGATGCATGGCTTCGGTAAGCGCCATTAAAGCATCATTAGGTTTTAGTTTTTCTTTGATATTTCGATAATTTCGAATCATCCAACGTGATCCTGTTTGTTTCTGAACTCTTGCTTTGATGACATTCAAATATCGATTGATATCTTTTGGGTCAATTTCCATTTTTTCTAAGCCTTTTCTAGAAATAGGCAAAAGTTCGTCGAGTATTAATTCGTCTATCGGTATGGGTTTGCCCATCCAGTTCATCACAGACTCACAACCTGTTCGAGCTGCTCGTATGAAGTTGGATCTTACGTCTCTAAAATCCATAATTCTTGGAAGATCATCAAATGCTGTAGGCCTACCTCTCATGAGTCCAATCCAAAAGGCAAAATTTGCCATTTCGTCTAGTACTGTAGGACCCGATGGAATATATCGGTTTTCAATTCTAATATGAGGTTTCCCATTTCCGACCCCATAACAAGGTCGGTTCCATCTGTAGATGGTTCCGTTAAGCAAATTAAGCGCGCTTAGTTTAGGAATTTTACCTTCTTTCAATTCTTCCAAAGAGCTTTTCTCAATCTCTTTAGTAAGTAAGGTCTTAAAATGAGACATTTCATTTTTGTAGTAGTCAACAATACTACCTCTCATCCAATCATGTCCAAAAGAGACTCTAGATTCTTGTTCTGTTTGAGCCATTGATACTGCACGTGTATCAATACTCTGTTGAAACAAAGCGATGCGAGTCTCACTCCAAAGCTCTTTTCCTAATAACATAGGTGAGTTTACACAGGCACCTAGCACAGGACCTGCAATTGCTTGCGCCCAATTATAACTGGACATAAAATCTTTTGGGTCAATTTGCAAATGCATTTGAAAACTGGTATTACACGCTTCAAACATGACTGAATTATGCAATATAGATAGTTCATCAACTCCTAGAAGATGTAATTTGAATTCTCCACCTCTTGCTTCTTTGAACAACTCATTTAAAGCGTAGTAGCGATCAAAAGGAGTCATGTACTCTATCCCCAACTCATGCTTTGAAATACTGGGAAGTATACCCGTAAGTATAATCTTACTATCATTTTTGTTGGCGACTACTTTTGCTTTTTCTAAAAGTGATCTGATCTGATGTTCCACTTTCGCGAAAGCATCACCAGAAAGCTGAATAGGATCTAAATTAATTTCTAAATTGTAACGAGCTAACTCTGTTGTAAAATGTGGGTCATTAATTTCTTCAAGAACTTTTAGTGAATTTGTATCTGGCCGCCACTCTTTATTGACAAGACAAAATTCTTGTTCAGCTCCAATGCGTATGATATCGTCTTCTATCATACCTTCTTTAAACATATATTCAAGACTTTTAATGTCGTCCATCAAATGACTCAAAAAATCAATTTTCGCACGATTATCAGTCTTTACATTTACTTTATGATCTCCCATATTAATTGATATGAAGTGTTTTTTAAGGCTGAAAAGCCTTGCCCACTAAATTAACAAAAAGAGAATGACTAGTTTTTGATAAAAATCATTTTTAAATAAAGTTTGTTTACGTAGGGACCATCGTATACGTGGATACCACTTTCTAATAGGTTAGGATACAATACAAAAAGAGGCAGACAAAATAGGTACGTTATCCTACGGCTTCTTTATACACTTTTAAACAACGTTCTCGTGCTTCTTTATGATCGACCATTTTATCTGGATAAGAGGAATCTCCAAGTTCGGGAATCCACTTGTTGATGTATTCTTTCTGTTTGTCAAACTTATCAATCTGTGTCATGGGATTAAAGATTCTAAAATACGGAGCGGCATCTACGCCAGAACCCGCCGCCCATTGCCAGTTACCAACGTTGGCACTCATGTCATAGTCTAATAGCTTTTCAGCGAAATATGCCTCTCCCCATCGCCAGTCGATCAATAGGTGTTTGCATAAAAAACTAGCGACAAGCATTCGCACGCGATTATGCATAAAACCTGTATTGTTAAGTTCACGCATTCCTGCATCTACAAAGGCATATCCTGTATTTCCTTCACACCATTTTTTAAATTCATCTTCGTTATTGCGCCATTCAATACGATCGTATTTTGATCTGAATGCTTTGTCTTTCGTATGTGGGAAATGCCAAAGAATTTGCATAAAAAACTCTCTCCATATGAGTTCGCTCCAAAACACTTCATTCTTTTCTGCGATGGCTTTTCTTACCATTTTACGAATGCTTACCGTACCAAACCGAAGATGTGGACCTAGTCTGGAAGTGCCATGTTTTTTTGCTGGAAAATTACGCGTGTCTTCATAATTTTCAATAAGATGCGCTGTTACTGTATAATCTGGAACTTTAATAGAAGACTTTTTAAAGCCCATATCACTCAATGTAACATTGGGAAGTCGTGTATGCTCTATAAGATTTTGCAAGGTCCTGTGTGAATAATGAACGGTAAGATCTTTATCAGCATCAAAATGTTCTTTCCATTTGTTTTTGTAAGGGGTATACACCACATACGGATCTCCGCCATTTTTAACCACCTCATCTTTTTCAAATATTACCTGATCTTTAAAGGTATTAAAGGCAATATCCTTTTTCTTCAAAAGTGACGCAATTTTCTCATCTCTCTCTCTTGCATAAGGCTCATAGTCATGGTTTGTATAGACTGACGCTACATCATATTCCTCTATGAGATGCTTAAATACACGCTCAGGAGTGTCATGATACATCGCTAATGAGCTACTGTGTTTATCTTGCACCTCATTACGCATTTCTTGTAACGTCCCAAAAATAAATGTCACCCTTGCGTCGTCTTCTGGAAGCTTATCTAGAATATCCTTGTCAAAAATAAAAATAGGGAGCACAGGGAACTCTCCTTGCAATGCTTCATACAATCCTACATTATCATACCAACGCAAGTCACGTCTAAACCAAAAAATAGTTACTTTCTTCATATATACTGTCATTTCCGCACTTCGACTACGCTCAGCGTAAATTCCGACGGAAATCTCATGGTTTTAAGATGGAGACTCCTTACTTTCTAAGTGGAAATCTCATTATTTTTAAAATTGAGATTCCTTACTTTCTAAGTAAAAATCTCATGCTCTCATCTGTAATATACGCTTTCGTGTCTTCATATGTCATTTCGACCAGCTTGGCGTGACACTTGTTGTGGCTTAAACATCGTGATATTACTAGAGAGCGGAGTTTTTATTTTTTATATGCTTTCGCGAAAGCGTATACTCCATAAATTTATTTATAATTATACACCTTGGAAGCGTACTCAACGTTAATTAACATTCAAGGTGCTCATCCCGCCATCTACGCCTATCACCTGACCTGTGATCCAGCTACTCTCATCACTGAGTAAAAAAGCAGCTACATTTGCGATATCATCTGCGGTCCCAACACGTTTGAGAGGGTGTCTAGCATCCATCATCTCTTTTTTCTTGTCATTGCTTAAAAGACGTTTCGCTAGCGGCGTATCCGTAAGTGATGGTGCAACTACGTTTACGCGTATTTTTGGGGCATACTCTGCAGCTAATGCTTTAGCGAAACCTTCAATGGCGCCTTTTGCAGCAGCAACGCTTGTATGAAAAGGCATTCCAACTTTTACGGCTACGGTGCTAAAAAAGACAAGACTTGCCTGATCTGATTTTTTAAGAAGCTCCATAACTTGATGTAGGATTTTTACCATACTTAAAAAATTAAGTTCCATATCATCCCTAAAGGTATCTGTAGAAAGCATTTTGAAAGGCTTTAAATTGATGGTGCCTGGGCAATACACAAAACCATCTAGATGATCGGGTAAATCGTTTAAATCTAATTCGTCTTTTTCTGCGTCATACTTAATGTAATTTACATCTAGATTTCCTATGTTTTCATTGGTTCTTGATGCGACATAAAGTGTATGTTTAGTATGTAGTTTTGTAGCAATTTCAAAACCAATTCCGTGACTACCGCCTATTAAGAGTATATTTTTTGCCATGTTTTTTGTGTTATAATTTATGATATGGGTGCTTTGTATTCACCGTATAATTCTACTAATTTCTTTTTTCTGTATTCAAAAATCTCATTGAGTTTTGGCTTTACAAGTACGGGATGTACAAGCTGACCTAAAATTCCAAGAGGCACCTTGTAGTCCACAATATCCTCCATTTCTACACCACCTGGAATTTCTTTGATAAAATGTTTATGATGCCAAAGTGCATAAGGACCAAAACGTTGCTCATCTACAAAATAGGTGTGATCCTGTACGTGTGTGATTTCTGTCACCCATTTAGTTTTAATCCCTAAAACCGGTGTTACTATATATTGAATGATCTGTCCGGGATACATGGGTCTATCTGCTCCAGAAAGAATTTCAAAACCCATATAATCTGGAGTAATGGTTTTTAGATTTTTTGGATCAGAAAGTAATTGCCAAGCCTCATCTAAAGTGATGGGTAAATTTTGTTTGGCGTGAAAGGTGTATATTTTCATAGTCTACTTTAAGATGATAAAAGTATTGCTATTTTGTTTAAGAATAAAAGATATTTGGTTAAACAAAATCTAAAATTTAGTAATGTTATACATCTAAAGCTATTTTGCGCCCCCCTTCTTTAATTGATTGATAGATGGCTTCTACTATTTTAAGATCTCTAAGTCCCATACTTCCAGGCACTTTATTAGGGGTTCCTTGAGTGATATGCAACGCAAAGTCATCCATTTGTAGCGCTTGCTGTCTTTTGTGAGGAAATGAAATTTCGTTTCCGTTGGAGGTACGTCCGTGCAAGGGACCGTAAGAAAAAGCCACATCTAGTTCATACCATCCTTTATCACAAGAAGCATACAATCGATCTGCTTTGGCATTGTGTGATGTAAATATAGAACCCATCGCACCACTTGGAAATTCAAATTGAGCAGTAATGGTCTCGTCCGTGTCTTTAAAATATTCGGGTTTGGTGCTAAATTCCTGCGCAGTTACTGAGATCGGGAGTTCGCCAGTTCCATAAATAGCACCTTGTATGGCATACACCCCCATATTCATCAGTGCGCCTCCACCAGATAAGGCTTTGTTGAGACGCCATTGGTTAGGATTTGGGTTTCCATGTGATGGGTAGCCCGCTCCTGTAGCTATGTATTGTACGTTTCCAAATGTTTTCTCACGGACCATCCGCTGGATTTCTTGCGTATGGGGTTCGGAGTGTAATCGATACCCAACGCTTAATTTTACATTTGCTTTCGCGCAAGCGTCAATAATCGCCTGACATTCAGCAACGCTGACTGCCATGGGTTTTTCACAGATCACATGCTTTCCAGCTTTCGCCGCTCGGATACAAAAATCGGCATGCATGGCGTTGGGAAGAACGACGTAGACAATATCTATTGCATCATTGTTGACAATCGTATCAAAGGTTTCGTAGTTGTATATATTCTCTTTTGGGATGTTATATTTCTCTGCCCAAATTTTTTCTTTTTCTGGAGTTCCTGTCACAATCCCTGCAAGATGACAGTGCTTAGTTTCTAGAAGTGAAGGCGCCAATTCGTAGGTGCTATACGTACCAAGCCCCACCAAGGCAATGCCAAGGCTTTTTTTATTTTCTGAGTTTTCAAAAGCACATGCTAGTGGGATATTACTTAGTAAGGCTACACCACCAACGGCTTTGGATAGTTGGGTGTTAAAGGTTCTCCTATTCATAACTCAATTTTTAAGAAGTGAATAGAAAGGTAGCTTTTTTTCGCTTAAAGCGAAAATCCATACTGTGTTCTCTACGCTCATGTATCTTGTCTGTAAATTGCATTCTTTATCAAAGGAAAGGGAAAGGAGAAAAATGCAACTGATTTGTATCGAGTTTCTATTTGAGTAAAATTACTTGAATAGTAAGCGGTAATTTCGGTACATTTCGGCAGGCTCAATGCAACGCTATTTTAAAACTTCACTACGTTACGTTGTAAAATCACACAATCACCTTACTTCTTTTTAAAAATCAGCAATCAACAAACATCATCGCAACATTGATCATCCTTTACTAGTTTGCAACTCATCACAGCGAGGATAGCTCCGATAAACGGGGCGGTGACATATAACCACATAGGTTCCCACTGTCCCGAGAAAATGGCGGGGCCGATAGAACGTGCTGGATTCATAGACGCATTGGTCATAGGGCCTGCAAACATCGCTTCTAAGAGGACAATTCCACCGATAGCGATTCCGGCGATGACGCCTATTTCTTTTGAGCCCGTAGAGACATTAATAATCACAAGCATTAAGAAAAAGGTGAGTAAGATCTCTAATACAAAGGCTTTATAGTGTTCAAATGAAGGGACGGTACTTCCTAGAAATTCACTTTCGGGGAATAAAAACCAGAGGATTGCTGCTGCTAATGTAGCTCCTAGGACTTGTGCTACGATATATTTAGGTACTTCACGCCAAGAGAATTTTTTCGCGTAAGCAAAAGCAACCGTCACAGCAGGGTTAAAATGTGCTCCAGAAATATCTCCAAAAGCATATATCATTCCCATCACGATGAGTCCCCACGTAATAGCAATACCAGGATGAGTGACAGCTCCATTTGTAATCTCATTAACAGTCATAGCTCCACAGCCACAAAAAACCATAGAGAAGGTACCAATAAGCTCGGCGATATATCGCTTCATGTATTTTGAATTTTGAACAAAGATACAGTGTACGATATTAAGATTTTGTTAACGTTTACTAGGCAAGGGAATGGTATTTTTGTAAGGATATCCAACTTGGTAAACAATTCAAGTAGATATGAGAGCTATCATTACATAAAATTAGATAACACATTTAAAACTAAATGATCATGAAGAAATTACTTTTAGTTGCTTTTGTGAGCCTATTAACCGTAGGATCATACGCACAAATTAACACGCCTGCACCAAGTCCGTTTTCAAAAATGGAGCAAGTAGTAGGATTGACCGATGTCAGCTTAGAATATTCACGTCCAGCAATGCGTGGAAGAACGATTTTTGGAAACTTAGTGCCTTATGGTAAAATCTGGAGAACAGGAGCAAACCAACGTACTAAGATTACATTTTCTACGCCTGTTACTGTAGGAGGAAAAGAACTTAAAGCAGGAACGTACGCTATTTTCACAAAACCAGAAGCAGCTTCTTGGGATGTATATTTTTATACAGAGTATCAAGGAGGCGGAGCACCAAGAGAGTGGGATGACGCTAAAGTAGCTGCGATGGTCAATGTACCTGTACAGAAAATGCCAATGATGGTGGAGTCATTCACGATCACGATTGACGATCTTACAAACAATGGCGCAAACCTAGGAATCCTTTGGGCAGATGTATATGTAGCGGTTCCTTTTGGAGTTCCTACAGAGAAAATGGTTTCTGCACAAATCGAAAAAGTAATGGCTGGACCAGGTGCTGGAGATTATTATGCAGCTGCAGTATATCTAGCTGATAGTGATAAAGACATCAAGAAAGCTAAAGAATACATGGATAAAGCAATGGCTATGACAGAAAAGCCAGCTTTTTGGCAATTACGTCAGCAGTCATTAATCCTTGCAAAAAGTGGTGACAAAAAAGGAGCGATCAAAGCAGCTCAAGCATCATTAGCAGGAGCAAAAGAAGCAGGTAATGCAGATTACATAAAGATGAATACCGACTCTTTAAAAGAATGGGGAGCGATGTAAGTTGCTTACTCTATAAAAAAAAAACACCTTTGAAAGAAGGTGTTTTTTTATGCTTTTAAGTTTGCTTGTTTTTGAATGTCTTCTAAAATAGCAATGATTTTTTTACCGTGTTTGGAGCCTACAAAAAACTCTGTATTTCTATTTTTTGTTTTGATCAGTAGGGCAGGACCAGGTTTTGTGTTAAAGAAGGTTCCTTTGCGACTTATTCTATAACCTATCCCTGCATACCAAGGTAAGTGTACAATTTCTGCCGTACTGAGATCAAGATCGTCTACAGGAATTTGTCTTTTAATAAGTCCGATGCCAAATGTGACGCTTGCTACTTCTGTGTTAATAGTAATGGTCATATTGTAGAAAGCCACTATAGGTAGGCAATTAATAATCACTAGCGGAATAGCATATAGCCAAGAAACAATAGGTCTATTGCCCCATTTGAAATAGGTAGCAAGCACTATAAATGCAGTAATAAGCACGAATAGTGAAACAAACCAATACATAGTTTGTGTCTCTTTGTATTTTACTTCTTTCATCTTTTAAAGATATAGAATTCTAGCATTTCAAAGATAATCGGTAAAACACGATACGCTTAGCCTCCTAGTATTTAATCATAGGTTAATCCAATCTTCTTACGCACTTGATCAAGTAGAGAGATCAGTTGTAGACTTTTTTCAAACGTCATGATATCGCTTTCTGTTTTGCCTTGCGCGAGCATTTCTTGACAATGTACAATCTCGTAATGATACCCGTGTACCGAGACTGGAAAGTCAAGGGTTTCTGTGATGCCGTTTTTGGTGATGGTAACGTTGGTAGGATCATGAAAACGGCTGTTGATCAGGATCGTTCCTTTTTCCAATTCGATACGGCAGGTCGTATCTGTTTGTGTATCGATGGCAGAGAATAAGTGTGCTTTTACCTGATTTGCATAGGTGAGTTCCATGTCACAGTTGAGGTCGATTCCATTGGTGTCTAGGGTTGCTTTAGCTTCGATGGTTTCTGGAATTCCTAACATTGTTAGCGCGGCAAATAGGGGGTAGATGCCTACGTCCAAAAGGCTTCCGCCTCCTAAGTTTTTATTGTACAATCGATGCGATGGATTTTTGGGGACATCAATCCCAAAATCGGCTTTCAAACTATTAATCGCTCCTAATTCGCCTGAATGTGCCGTTTGTAGGGCAAATTGATAATGTGGCACAAAATAGGTCCATAATGCCTCCATGAGGAAGGTGTTTTCCGCTTTCGCGAAAGCGATCATTTCCTCCACCTCTTCTTGATTCATGGCAAAAGGCTTCTCACATAAAACCGCTTTTTTATGCGCTAAGCAAAGCAATGTGACCTCCTTGTGAAAGGTATGCGGCGTTGCGATGTATACGATGTCTACGTTAGGGTCTTTGACCAATGCTTCATAGGTTCCATAAGCCTTTTGAGCGTTGTGGTGCTGTCTAAAGTTTTCTGCCTTTTCTTGCGACCGACTCCCTACGGCATAAAGTACTGCACCTTCTGTCGCTAGGACATCTTCTGCAAATTTGTGGGCAATACTCCCACATCCCAAAATAGCCCAATTCGTATTATGCATTTTCTGAGGTGTTAAGTCTAAAAAAGGTTTCTATTCCTGTTGCAATTAGCATCACCAAAGCACAACCAAAGAGGTTGAGCCATAAATAGGGCATCCAATCACTAAAATAACCTACAAGCACAATCGCTTGTGTGATTAATGCAGCGATAAAAACAGCATTACTGCGAACATATTTAATGAAAAATGCGAGCAAGAAGATGCCTAGGATGTTTCCGTAAAAAATAGATCCTATGATGTTGACCAACTGAATCAGGTTTTCAAAAAGACTAGCGGTACAGGCGACAATAATGGCGAGTACACCCCATCCCAACGTAAATAATTTGGTCGCATTTACATAATGCTGCTCGTCTTTTTCGTCTTTTACATTTCGCTTGTATAAATCGATAGCCGTGGTAGCTCCAAGGGCATTGAGTTCTGAAGCCGTAGATGACATTGCCGCTGAGAGAATCACGGCCAATAATAATCCGATTAGTCCTTTAGGGAGGTTGTTTAAGATAAAGTGGATAAAGACATAATCTTTATCGTTACTTTCTACTGTATCACTGGCTTTTTTAATGAGTTCTTTGGCCTCTGATCGGAGGTTTTTATCAACATCTTCAAATTTTTCTATATACGAGTATTCCTCTCCGTTTTCTATAAACCGATCATTTGCAGGATCTTTTGCAAAATTATAGGCAGCACCTTTTTGATATTTGTGATTTCTTTCTAATCGTTTTTCGATGGCTTTGTACTCATCAGCATATTCAGAGGCATATACGGCTTCTGTAGCTGCTGGGTTAAAGTTTAAAGGCGTTGCATTGAACTGATAAAAAACAAATACCATAACACCCACTAACAGGATAAAGAATTGCATAGGGATTTTTAGGACACCATTAAAAATAAGCCCAAGCTGCATCTCACGAATATTCTTTCCAGACAAATAACGTTGTACTTGACTCTGATCGGTTCCAAAATAGGAAAGCATTAAAAAGGTACCTCCTATAATACCACTCCATACGGTGTACCGATTATCAAAATCAAAAGAGAAATCGAGTAATTCCATTTTATCTCCTGCTCCTGCAATGCTTAGTGCGTCTGAGAAAGAAACCTCTTCTGGGAGATAATCTATAATTAAAAAGAAGGCAATGAACATCCCAATAAAGATAACCCCCATTTGTTGTTTTTGGGTGACACTTACTGCTTTGGTTCCTCCAGAAACGGTATAAATAATAACAACGATTCCAATGACAATATTGAGCATAGTTAGATTCCAACCTAATACTGCCGATAAGATAATGGCAGGCGCATAAATCGTGATTCCTGCGGCTAGGCTTCGTTGTGTTAAAAATAGAATAGCAGCAAGCGATCTGGTTTTAAGATCAAACCTGCTTTCTAAATACTCATAGGCGGTAAAAACTTTAAGCCGATGATAAATAGGAATAAACACCAGACAGATAATGACCATGGCAAGGGGAAGGCCAAAATAAAATTGGACAAATCCCATTCCGCTATAAAATCCTTGTCCTGTCGTCGATAAGAAGGTGATCGCACTCGCTTGAGTTGCCATGACAGAGAGTCCTACGGTCCACCATTTGGAGGTGTTCCCTCCGCGTATATAGTCTTCTACATTTTTACTTCCCTGTGTTTTGTAAACACCATAAAGCACTATAAAAACAAGAGTAGCGCCAAGAACAATCCAATCAATAATTTCCATATTAAACGTATTGTCTCATTAAAAAATAGAATAATATAAAATAGATCACGTTGGCTAGTAATACAAGGGTGTACGATTTTTTCCAAACATATTTAGGTTCTTTATCCATCGTGTTATCCTTTTACTTTTTTGGGTGTTTCTTTTCCTATTGATAGCATATTTGAGAATAGGCGATAGGCACCAGAAACGCCTGCTGGAAGTTCTCTAAAGAAACTCAATCCTGTATAGATATAATGCCCTTCCCCGTAAGGCGCAACAAGTAAGCTTCCTTCTTTAGCCGTTTCTCCTTTGTCTTGCATGGATAGAATAGGAGTATATTCACTAGACCACTCGTTAGGGAAATAAAGCCCACGTTCTTGGGTCCAGCCTTCAAAATCTTTTTGGGTAATCTTATTTGGGAAATTCATGAGCGGATGATCTTCGGCAAGGATTTTTACATCACTGTACTCATCTGTTACACGATCACGAGAGAGTTTCATAGGATAGGGCGCTCCAATTTTGGTATTGCCCCAACGGCCACTTGTGTTGTATTGTGCAATCAAAGTACCTCCTTCTTTTACATATTCTAGAAGGGTAGGTTGTTTGCTTTGTAATTCGTCAACGACATTGTATGCTCGAATACCCACAACCACGGCATCAAACTGTGCTAATCGTTCTTTGGTAATTTCTTCTGGTTTGATAATGGCCACTTGATAGCCTATTTGCTCTAGGTTTTGAGGTACCGCATCGCCAGCCCCTTGGATGTAGCCTATATAATCCCCTCTACGTTCTATATCCAATCGGACGACTTTTGCTTGTGCAGGAAGAAATAAGGATTGTAAGGGGATATGGCTGTAATCAATTTTCACCAATTCTTTATCATAGGTGGTCGAGCCGATTGTGATTTTTGGCGTAATCACGCCTTCATCTTGATTGGCAGGTGGCGTCACCGTAAAAGAAACAGTTTCTTGTTGTCCTTTGGTCGCAATGTTTATAGGAGCACTCTGAGGTGAGACTTTCCAACCTTTTGGGATGTGTAATTGTAGCGTACCTGAAAGTTCATTTTTATGTGCTGTAACAGTTACAGGAATTTGTTTGGTGTCTGCATTAGCAAAAATGAGTACTTTATCCTTAATACTCGTAGAGGCTTCTGGAACGATTTCAAAAGGTTCATATACTTCGCCTTTAACACGGTCATTGTATTTATAAACGATCGCTTTGTCAAAATTGAAAGGAATCCCTTCAATCATAATTTCAAATGTAACTACGTTTGTTCTTGGAGTCTCCGGTTTTCCGATGAGTCGGCGGTCATCTACGCGATACATTCCGAGGGTACCTGGGTTTTCTAACCAATACGCATTGGTAGCGGCAAAGGCATTAGATATGGTGACTTTTTCTTCTCCTTGATATCTGTTATTATTGAGTAACATTTCTCCTAGTAGCTTACTTTTTTGAGAAGGTACTGCAATGCTATTCAGTGTCATAGCAACATCAGTTCTGTTAATAGCTTCCAGTTTTAAAGTGACTTCTTCACCTATGGTGGCGGTTTGCGTGTTGGCAACGGCTTCCAAATACAATCCAGTACAGGCAGCGATGAGGTCTTTAATTTCTTTACTTTTTATCGTTTTCCAGTGCTGATCGTCTAGTTTTTGAAGTGCTGCGTAGGCTTGTGCAAGTTTGGGAACACTTTTTTCTGGATGTGCGTGGTCAAAGTTTTTTTCGACAGCTTGTAAGAGTGCAGCGACTGTAGAACTTCCTTTGACACGTCCCCAAGTAGTATCTATGCCTTGGAAAACATCATTGTTGGTGGGCATGATGCCGCGTAATAATTCAAAATACGTTTCATTGCTTCCGCGGGATCCTGTATTTCCAAATCCTTGTGATTTATGTTGACTCCGACTCAGCGAAGAGATTTCGGTATTTGACATTCCGTAAGCAGGGTAATAGGTGCCTACATCTACTTTGACGAGATTGGATTTGTCCGCTTTCGCGAAAGCGTCCTGACTCCCATAAAACCACCAGCTAGTATTGAAAAATTGGCGTTGCGGTTGCCATGTCTCTGTATATTGCAATTGATCGGGATATTTGGTTGGGTCATTCACAAGATCGAAAGCTTCGACACTTAGCATCGCGCTTGAAGTATGATGCCCATGTGTGGAACCTGGGGATCTGTGGTCGAAACGGTTGATGATCACATCAGGTTTGAAGGTTCGCATCGCCCAAACGACATCGCTTAAGACTTCATCTTTATTCCAAATCGCAAGGGTCTCATCGGGATGTTTTGAGTAGCCAAAATCATTGGCTCTTGTAAAACGCTGTTCACCTCCATCAGTAGCACGCGCAGCCAGAAGTTCTTGCGTACGAATCACACCGAGGAGTTCGCGGAGTTCTGGACCTATGATATTCTGCCCTCCATCACCGCGTGTAAGCGAAAGATAGGCAGTACGAGCTTTTACGGTGTTTGCAAAATAAGAAATAGCTGTGGTGTTCTCATCATCTGGATGTGCGGCAACATATAAAACTGATCCTAAAAAGTTGAGTTTTTTAATTCCTTCAAAGATCTCTGAGGATGTTGGTTTCTTGGGTTGTACAGTGATTCCTTGTGCGTTGATTTTCGCGCAAAGCGAACAAATAAGTAGTGTAGCTACAAAAGTAATAGTACGCATTGTGTTTTGGTGTATTGAGTATTTTCAAATATAACCAAAATGGATGCGTGCAGGAATCCTTTAGAGTTTCTTTAACTTTTAACTTTTGGTCGGTAGCTCTTAGCTGTTGGCTATTTTAAAATATAAGACTGTGAAAGTGAACAACTAAAAGAAAAGCTACTAATTACCTAAATCTTAGCTCTTCACCTCATCGAGGGGAGGTGGATATATGGAGGTACGACATACAGACGGAGGGGAGCATTGGATAATTAAGCGGTAATTTCGATACGATTTTCGCGAAAAGCGAAAATCACTCAATCACCTTTTGTCACTTCATCATTCGATATTTTTTATTCGATATTTACTTCACACTTCACACTTCACACTTCACACTTCACACTTCATACTTCACACTTCAGAATTCGTCGCTGGTACTTCCAACCTCGTACTTCCAATCTCGTGCCTTATTCAATTCATTCCAATCCAAGTTCTGTGCGTAAACCAGCATCTGCATTACTGTTTTTAGACCAATACGCGCTTTTGATAGTTTTGATGCGGATAGCTTTGGTGGTAAGTGCTTTGCCATTGGCTCCGTAGCCATCTACATACGTATCTTCCCAACTTTCGATGGTATAGGGAAAGGCTTCTGAAAAATTGATCACTAGTGTCCGTGCTATTTCTGGGTATTCTAGCGTGTACGATGTAGCCGTTAACGTACCTTTTGCTTGATAGGCTTTGAGTGGAATGTGTTTCATACGTGTAAACGAAAAGTCAGGAATGGCATTAAAGTTTCCTGTTGGAAGGGCTTTAGGATCTATGCGGAGTTGCGTCCATAATTCGTTTTCGAGCACGTCTTTTGCGAGGGTAAAGTTTTGATCGGCTTCTCCTTCAAAATAGGAGTGAGATTTCACTTCATACTGACCACGGTTATTGATTTGCGCGTATTGGTGACCGCACCATTCTTGCATGCTTTGTGATACTTTGATGGCATGTTTTTCTTCAAATACGGGATAAAATGTACTCGTCATGACCGAATAGGGATAGATACCTGTGTTGAAGTTTTTTGTCATGTTTACTTTTAAAACGGGAATGTTTGCTTCGTTTTGACGGTCGGCTTTTACTTGTATTTCTGGCAGGAAATCTTCGGTGACAAAAATAAGCGCTGCGGTACCATCGCGCATTTCACCATAGCGTGCTTGCTCTAGTTTGTAGGAAGAAATTTCTGCTTTTCCAGCATACCAATAGTCTTTAAATTCTTGTGAGATGTTTCTTTTCTTAGTGATCTCTAGTGTACTATTGGCAGTGGTCATTCCTGCGTTTTCTGTAGCTTTTATTGGTTCTTTACAACTAGCAATAATTGTAGTGATTGCCACAGCAATCATTAAAAGGAGTGATGTACTTTTGAGTTTGATTTTTTTTATTCGGAATGACATAGCTTGAATTTTAGTTAAAATTACTAAAAATTCAAGAGTTGGCAAGTTGCATTAACGTTTCATATACTTTATGTGTGGGCAATCCCATCACATTAAAATAGGAACCTTCTAGTCGGGTGACAGCAATGTAGCCAAACCATTCTTGTATCCCGTAACCGCCGGCTTTATCGTATGGCTGGAAGTTATCTATGTAATAATTGATTTCTTCTGTAGTAAGGGGTTTAAAGGTAACTTGGGTGGTATCGTGTATGGTGATTTGTTTTTCAGGCGTTGTAAAACATACACTGGTAATGACTTGATGTGTGTTTCCAGAAAGACTTGAAATCATGTCAAATGCATGGTCTCGATCTTCGGGTTTATTGAGGGCTTTATCTTGAAACCAAACGATGGTGTCACTGGTTATGAGGATATCATTCTCTTTAAGGTTATTAAAAGCAGCCGCTTTTGCTTGGGCGAGATAATCTGTGATTTCCGCTCCTTTATAATGGTCGGGAAATACTTCGTCAATGGGTTTGAGTTGGATCGTAAACTCTACTCCAAGTTCTTTAAAAAAGAGTTGTCTACGAGGGGATCCAGAAGCAAGAATGATCTGTTTATGCTGTAATCGGTTAGATAGCATTTTCGATGGCGTGTGATATGAATGGAATGGAGATAATACCTATAAACATAATGATCTTTAAGACGATAGATAATCTTGAAAACTGACTTTTCTTATCGGCTTCCCATAATTGGGTGGCTACATATCCCAGCGGTGCGATCACTCCAAAAAATAAGATGCCTACAGTAAGTTTGTCTTCATATAAAAATGTAAAGGTATACCAAGAAATAAGGGTCATGGTGAGTAAACTAAGTACCGAGGCAACCCGAGCGGTTCGTTTTGCACCAAGGACTATGGGTAATGTCCTATACCTTGCCACATGATCTCCTTGGATATCTTCTACATCTTTTACAATTTCTCGAATGAGATTAATCAAAAATGCAGCAATAGAAAAATCTATGATGATATCTAGCAAGAACATTTTAAACTCATCGATGATGACAGTTTCAGCTGGAAATAACTCAAAAATACCAACCGTTATGATGGTTAAAGCTACGGTTAGGCTAACGAGTAAATTCCCAACCAAGGCAATTTTCCTTAAAAACCTAGAGTACATGTATAACGCAAATGCAGACCCTGCGAAAATAAGAAAGTAGAAGGGTTTTTTGTGAACCGCACATAATATAAAACCAAAACCAATTCCTATAAATGTAAATAAGTAATAGAGAAGTTTAGCTTGCTTTTCGTCAATTGAAACGCCGACAGTTCTTTTTTTTGGTTTATTGATTTTGTCTGCGGTGACATCAATAATATCATTTATGATGTACCCTCCAGCAGCGATACACACTGTCGCTATGACTAAAAAAATAAACCCTAGTCGACTTAATGTTACGTCAATATCAAAAGGTTTAAAAAAGGCATACAAGATGATACATTGCGTGGCAATAACCATTATCAAATTAGGAAAACGGATGAGACGTAAATACTTCACTTAAGTTAGGTCTGTGTGGTGTATAAATAACAAAGTAAGGGAAATTAACTAGAGTATAAAAAAACTTGTGAGTTTTTAACGTCAGTAAGTTGTAATTAGCTCATTAGTTGACTTCTATAATGACCTATAAAGAATCCTGTACAACCTCCTTTATTTCAGTAATGATCGTATCTATTCTGGTGCTTGTTGTATCTTTAATGGTGTTTTGAGTGGCTTCTATGATGGTTGTCAAATCCCTCATCCCTTCCATATCTATATCATTTTTATTAGGATAAAGGTCTTCATCTGTCAATCCTTCTGAAGTTTTCCATGTTTCGCCTAATTGTCGTAAGATGGTTTCTTCCCATTGGGATGGGTGTTTGGCATCGACCCAAATCACATCGCGATACTCTACATCAATTAACGCAAGATCGGGTGTGGCTGCCCCATCAAATTTTTTACTGTCATCCCGTTTGGCAGCGATGGTACTAATCACAAACATGCGTTTACGTCCGCCTATGTGTTTGACAAACGGTCTAAATTCGACGGGTTTATTTACAGACCAATCATATTCTTTGCGAGACTCAACCACCTTAAGGGGCATGGCAGAAACCCCTGCAAGTCCTTCTTTTTTGGCCGCATGGTTATAGTAATATAATTTGTCGGTTCCGTCTCCAGGAATTAATACACTAAAAGACAGGCTTGTACGTTCTTCTCCGATAGGTTCTAATCCAAACCAATGATACAAGCCACTGTAAGCTTGTGTTTCAATACCACTCCAATTAAAATCAGTGACAAAAGGCTGCTGATTTTCATCATCTTTGAGATCTGGTATTTTTACAGCTGTTTCCATATTCCATGGTAACGGATCTGTAAAGCCACCTAAAAACTGAAGCGATTTCGCTTGTAATCGAGATACTTTTTCACTCAGTGTATTTTGCTTGGTTAAAAATGGATAATTTTGCGTTTCCTCGGGCGATACATAAGTTCCTTTTCCGATGGTAATACGCTCTATATAATCAGCAGCGGTGTGTTCTCCAGCTTCAATAATCATCACCCCACCGTAAGATGGGTATGGAAAAAAGAAACCCTTCCATTTAATGAGGTTGACGACTTGTACCCATTTGCCTTCGTCGTTTTTCATATAATACACTTGGCTAGGTTCTAATGTAAATAATTGAAAGAAATTAAAACGTTGCACCACGGCATTATACGTATTTCGACTAAAGGCTAGTGATTCTCCAATGGAGAAGGTCACAGGAACCCTGTTTTTATCGGCAAAACGAGGGAAAGGGGAGGTGCTTTCTACGGTAAAAAGCTCTTCTGTGTTGTCATTCATTCGTTGGAACATATATTCCTTTGCAGGTTGCACCGCCATCGTCCACTGATTCACTGTATCAATTCGCACTAATTGTGGAGGCGATACCTCTTGGGTTTCTCCAATAGACTCATAGGCCATCGTGACAATATTATTGTATGGTTGAATCCGTTCGTTTTGAGTGAGTGGAAGTTCGTGAATCTCGACGAGATTTAGATTTTTGTAGACATTATAGGTTTGCATGTATTGGTACAATCCTGTTTTCCAACCTGCAAACCATAAGATACCAAAAAAGGCAGCAATCCCAACGAGATATAAAACACGTTTTCCCGTGTGTGCGCTTGCGCGAAATTTTCTAAGAATCCACCACAAAAACAGGAGACTGATTAGAATGATAAACACATACTTGCGGACAAACAATAATGCGGGTTGATAGTCATCTCTTAGGAAGAATAATAGTAAGATTAACACGACTGCACTGATGATCACAATCCGTTTTTGTTTGCCTCCTTTTTGCCAGTATGATTTTATCATGGTTGTTTGTTTTACCCGCGCTAGCGATATTTTATATCATATCCGCGAAGGCGGATATCTCATGTTTTTTGAATTATTGTTCTCGCTTTCGCGAAAGCGGACTTATTCTGTTTTAAATTAAAGTTCACTCAGCGCTAACACACCCCTTAATCCCCTCTTTCTAAAGGGGAAACTCTTACCTCTTAGTTTTTACTTCAACAATCGGTATTTTCGGTATACTTTTTCGCGAAAGCGAAAACCACTCAATCATCTCCCATTTCATACCCGCCCTTCGACTATCGCTAAGGATAAACTCTGGCGGGTATCTCATTGTCGTTAATTAAAAATCACCAATCTCCAATTTATTTTATCATCCCTTTATCCTTAAAGCGATCTCTCGCGCTTTTTTTAGGAGTTTCTTCAGCGGTGTTTTTTGGGGTTTCTTTGGTTTCTGGAGCAGGTTGTTCTTTAGATTCAAAGGTTTCTTTTACATCTTCGGTAAATTCGTGTACCATTTCTTTTCCTTTATCAAATACTTTTTCAATGGTTTCTTTCTTGGTGCTATTTCGTGCAAACAAAAACGCCGAAGCGATATAGGTTCCAACCATAGTGCCTACAATCGCCGAAACAAAATATTGTACAAACGCTTGAATGGGTGTCGCATATTGAAGGATAACAGCAGCAATGATAAATAATAAACTCACATATACGAGCCGCATTAAAAAGGGCTGTAAGTGTATAAACCCTTTGCGATTGTCGGGTTTCATTTGGAGCTCATCATTGTGTGTGAGCTTATTGATGAATCTATAAATTGCATTGCTTTTGGATTCTCTCCAGTATAATGCAATTCCAAAAAGAATGGAAAGTATAAAGATGATGATTTCTAATGTCATGGTTGGATGGTGTCTTTAGTTATATGTACGATATATAGGCTTTTTGTTACGTTTCTTGTAAGATAATGAAATATAGAAAAAAGAATTTAGATGTACCGTTTCTATGCATTCCTAGCTATAGTTGACCAATTTTAGGTGGGTTATGGTAAAAAAGGCTAGCTCTGCGACTTTAATCGTGCTTAATGACTCCCCGCATCAAACTCCCGCATCCATTTGCCTTGTACTTTAAGGACTTGCTCAATCACATCACGAACACAGCCTTTACCACCATTTTTATGCGAGATGTATTTGGAGATTTCTTTAATTTCTTTCACTGCATCCTGCGGACAAGTGGGGAGTCCGACCATTTTCATCACAGGATAATCAGGAAGGTCGTCACCCATGTACAAGATATTTTCTGTTTGGATGTTATGCTCATTAATATATGCTTTGAGCTGCGTCATTTTTTGATGCGCTCCCAAATACACATTTTTAACGCCAAGTGCTTGCAGGCGATGACGTACACCTTCGTCGGTTCCTCCAGAGATAATACACATGTGAAACCCTTCATTCAGTGCCGTTTTTAAGGCATAGCCGTCTTTTGTATTCATCTCGCGATGCATTTGTCCGTCGGTGGTGATTTTTAGCGTGCCATCGGTAAGGACGCCGTCTACGTCAAAAACAAAGGTGGTGATTTGATGAAGGTATTCTTTATAGCTTTTTTCCATAATGTGTAATAATAGAGGCGGTAAGTGTTTTATATATTGATTTGTAATTTTCTTTTTTAAGCATGTCCAGATGCTCATTGATAACAGTGGTATCGTTACGTTTAGCAGGGCCTGTTTGAACATCACTAGGTGCATGCGCTACTGCTTTTTGTGCTGTTTTTTCTAGTAATGCATGTAACAATTCAAACGGAATATTCTCGGTATTGCATATCTCCTCTGCAATGGTATAGCAATGATTTGTGAAATTATTGACAAATACAGCGGCGAGATGCGCTTGCTTGCGTTGCGAACTATCTAGATGATGGATTTTAGTAGTGATGCGTGTTGCTAACTTTTGTAATTGTTGAAGATCCTCTTCGTGAGAAGCTTCTATACAAATAGGAATCTTAGTAAAATCAACTTGATCGTTTTTTGAAAAACTTTGCAACGGATAAAAGACGCCTTTACGATCTTGCGGCAGTATTCCCATGTCCATACTTCCTGCGGTATGTACAACCAAACTATGCTTATAAGGTATTTGTGAGGCTACCGCTGCTATGGCTTTATCTGATACGGCAATGATGGTGATATTGGCTGGGCGGAGTTCGCTGATTGTAACAAGGTTTTTGGTAAAAGGAGCAAAATCTTGGAGCTTCTCTTTGGAGCGCCCAGCGATTTGCTGAAGCTCGCATCCACTAACTTTTGCAAAGTGGTCTGCCAAGTGCCAGGCTACGTTTCCAGTTCCGATTAAATTGATCGTTATCATCAGGGTAAAAATAACGCTTTTTGGCGTCTTTTATGCGGGTCTTATCAGGATGTTATTATACTTATTTAAAAAGTAGCTTTTGGAACCATAGGTAAGATACTGCGATCTTGAATAAGGGGTAATTTCTTAACGAATATTAACAAGGGGAGTTGTAGGGTTATTTGCCTTCTGTGGGTTATCTTTGCACTCGAAAAAATGGCCGAACGCTATGCAAAAGAAACTTGTAAATATTTTGTTCTCCACTCGTTTGATGGGACTCCTTTTTATAACCTATTTTGTCGCGATGGCGGTAGGTACTTTTTTAGACTATGCACAAGAAACGTCTCCTACACCGTATTCTCGTGTTTGGGTGTATAATTCTTGGTGGTTTAGCTTAATTCATATTTTGTTTGTCATCAACTTTTTGGGTAATATTTTTCGCTTTAAGCTGTTGCGAAAAGAAAAAATAACAACTCTTATCTTTCACGTTTCCTTTATACTTATTCTTATTGGTGCAGGGATTACCCGATATATTAGTTTTGAAGGGGTCATGCCTATTTCTGAAGGAGAAACAGCAACTACTTTTTTAAGTGAGAAAACATATCTAGAGCTATTGGTACAAGGAGAAATTGATGGGCAACCTATGCAACGAACCTTGGATAAAGAATTAATGCTCTCAACGAGACTCAATAATAACTTCACCTGGGATACTGATTTTAATAACAATCCGATAGAAGTAAAGTTCAATAAATTTATAGGAGGAGCCGAAGAAGGATTAATAGAAGATGAAACAGGGAAATACCACCTTAAAATAGTGGAGACAGGTGACGGTGGAGGAAGACATGAGCATTATCTTGAAGAGGGCGAATTGGTAAATATGCACAATGTCCTTTATGCGTTCAATAAGCCTACAGATGGTGCCATTAATATAGGATATGATGGTGAAAACTATACCATACGTTCTCCTTTTGAGGGAGAGTATAAAGTAATGGCTACGCAAACTGATTACCCTTTTGTAAAAGACAGTGTACAGCCTCTACAATTACGCTCCTTATACAATTTACAAGGATTGTTATTTGTGATTCCAGAACCCGCTGTAAAAGGAAAAATAGGGATTGTAGAAAAAGCCATCAAACAAAAAAACGAGCAGGATGCCTTGTTTGTAGATGTTACGGCCAATGGAGAAACCAAAACCGTAGGATTACTAGGTGGAAAAGGCTACAGCAATGATAAAAAACTGATAGAAGTAGGAGGATACAAAATGTATTTATCTTATGGTAGTAAGTCAATACCACTTCCTTTTGGGATTAAGTTGAAAGATTTTATTGCAGAAAAATATCCTGGTACGGAGAGCAGCTACGCTTCGTTTACCAGTAAAATCACAGTGGAAGACGAGGAGTCTTTTGACTACGATATTTATATGAACCATGTGTTAGATCACAAGGGGTATCGCTTTTTTCAGGCGAGTTTTAAAGATGAAGAGCGTACCACAATTCTATCGGTAAGTCATGATTTTTGGGGTACTTGGGTAACTTATATTGGCTATTTTTTATTATATCTAGGGATGATGCTTATTTTATTTGACAAAGGGTCTCGTTTTGGAGAACTCAAAAAAACCTTGGATAAGATCAAGTCTAAAAAGTCTAAACTGGCTATGATTCTTGTATTATTCGCTTTCGCGAAAGCGGAAACAGCTTTTTCACAAGACATTAATACCTCGGCAGTAGTTGTTCAAGACTCCATACCTACGGTAGATTTAACAGAAGAGCCTATTATTGCTATTCCTTCTTCTGATGATGCGCACGAAGATAAAAATAGACCGCTTACAAAGTTTCAAATAGATTCTTTGATTATAGCAAATGCAGTACCGGCTGAGCACGCAGCTAAATTTGGCCGAATGGTCGTTCAAGATGGGGGAGGTCGTATGATGCCTATTAATACCTATGCAAGTTTATTGTTGCGTAAAATTAGTCGTAGTGATAATTATGCAGGATTAAATGCAGATCAAGTGTTACTGTCTATGATGGAGAATCCTTTTATCTGGAATTCAGCAGAAATTCTGTATCTGAAAAAAGGGAATGACAGTATCCGTAATGTAATTGGGGTGCCTAGTGATGTTAAGAACTTTAAAGTACTAGATTTCTTTACAGATGATTTTCAATATAAATTAGAACCTTATTTAGATCGTGCTTTTAGTGAGGCAACACCTAGTATAATTGATAAAGAATTTAGAGATGTTTCTTTGAGATTAGGATTGTTAAATAGAACATTATCTAAGGCAAACTTGAAAATTCTTCCAAAGCCTAATGATCAAAATAATACGTGGATCTCTCCAATAGAAGTTAAAGATGTCGGATATCGAGCTACCGATTCTGTTATCGCTAATCAAATATTTCCAGCGTACTTATTGAGTCTTCGTAAAGCGAGATTAGATGGAGATTACTCAGATGCGGATAAAATTTTAGCGGGTATTGAAAAATTTCAAAGACGTGTCAGTAATGATATCATGCCAACTGCCGAAAAGATAGACGCAGAAATTTTGTATAACAATAATGATCCTTTTACAAAACTGTATTGGCTCTATATGCTAGCGGCGCTTTTTATGATGATTTTTGTGATTACAGAAATCTTTAGTCCTAGTAAGTTTGTGTCTTTTATGGTACAATTAGGAACAATTTTAGTAACGATTTTATTTTTACTACACACAGGGTCGCTTATATGGCGTTGGTATATCTCAGGGCATGCTCCTTGGTCAAATGCGTATGAGTCTGTATTATATGTAGGTTGGGCAACGATGTTTTTTGGTCTTTCTATTTCCATTCAGAACTGGGTGGCAACACAGAAAATATATAGTATTCAAAAAGTGAGTAAGATTCTTTTACCCTTTGCCATCATTGGAGCAGGAGTGGCCTCTCTGGGAGATATTTTATTTGGAAAAAAAGGGTCCAGTTTAACGGTAGCCAGTACTGCGTTTGTGACTGGGTTTATCTTGTGGGCTGCGAGTATGAACTGGATGAACCCAGAGATAGAGAATTTACAAGCGGTGCTTAATAGCTATTGGTTAATGATCCATACAGCCGTAATTGTAGCGAGCTATGGTCCTTTCGCATTAGGCGCTATTTTAGGGATTGTATCTCTATTCTTAATGATTTTCACCACAAAGAAGAATAAGGTGAAAATGGATCTCAATATCAAGGAACTTACTGTCATTAATGAGATGGCACTTACCGTTGGAATGGTATTGCTCGCCATAGGTACATTTTTAGGAGGTCAATGGGCTAATGAAAGCTGGGGTCGTTATTGGGGTTGGGATCCAAAAGAAACGTGGGCGTTGATCTCTCTGATCGTATATGCTTTTGTGATTCACATGCGACTCATTCCAGGATTGCGTGGTAAATGGTTATTTAACTTGTTGTCAATTATTGCGCTTGGGAGTATACTCTTCACGTATTTTGGTGTGAATTTTTATTTATCAGGATTACATGCCTACCAGAGTGGAGGTGATATAGCGAATGAAAAAATTATCATAAGTGCAGCTTTCATTGCGATATTAGGGTTTTTGTCCTATCGTAAATATGCTACTTATTATAAGAAATCTTAACTCGTGAATAGTCCTGTAGCTTCTTGATCTGATTCAATACCAAGTTTTTGGTAAAGATTGGAAGTCACTGTTTTCAGTTTTTCTGTAGATAGATTATACTTAGTGGCAATACGTTCATTTGTCAACCCCTTAGAGATACTATCTAATACTTTAATTTCAATATTCTCCAATTCAAATTGCTGAATCAAAGATTCCAAGTACTGATCGTTAGAATCTTGAACATTTTTATAACGATCCAAAAGCGAGAGGCTTTCTAAGTGCATCTTTATTTGATGCTTCATAATAACGGTCTTCCCTTGTATTTTTCTAAAACTAACAATTAATGAAAGTGCAATTAATGTGAAGTTGATAAGTGAAGCAATGCTGAGTTGAAACGAGGAAAGATTAAGAATACTAATACCTAAACCATGCAATATAAAAGCATCACTCAAAATGAGAATATCTATGGTATAGATAGTAATCATTAAAGGAAGATATCGAGTGTTTTTAGCGTTGTATAGTGTGATACACCATAATAGTAGTACACTCAATATGGCGGTGATATCGGTTAATAAGAAACTCCAATGCGTGTTAAATATCCAATACGTGCACAAAAAGATAGTTGAAAAAGCGCTTAGTGTAATAAAGATATACTGTATAGGTTGTTTCTTCTTTTTGAATTTCACATAATTAAATATATACCCTGTAGCACATAAGCCCACTAGAAAATGACCAAATAATTCTATACTACTTACAATAGTAGGTTTTGCATTAAAGAAGTATAAAATATTATCTCTTGACATAATAGAAATACAGACAGCTGTAATAACAATACCATAAAAGAGAAATACTCTATTTTTTGTTACAATAAGAAATATAATCGTAGCTAATAACAGTGATAAAGCGGTTCCATAAAAAAAGCCAATGCCTAAAAGGCTATTTTTTTCATTTTTCGCAAAGGTAGCTTCGTCTTTTATATGGATTGGGAAATAAGCTTCTAGAGGGAAATCAGCCTTGAGGAATAAAGGAAACTCTACTATTTTGTTGAGAACAAAGAAAGAGGGGTATCGCGTATCAGCCATCAAAGCAATTTCCTTTCCATTAATATCGTAAAGTGATGTCTCTTTGGAGTGAGCATTTTGAAGTTCTATAATTGCTCTAGGTAAATCAATGGCATCTATTTTAAACCAATAGATGCCATTATTTGTACCGTGATTTATATCTTCAATGGGAGAGAATGTAACCTCTTTAAGATCTGCAACGGTGATCTCGTGGCCTGTAGCAGGTTTATAATAGGAAACGGTTTCCTGTGAAAAACCTGTCATTACACAAAAAAAAGCAACAATAAAAAATATCAAGCGCATTTACACAAATTATAAAGTGTAAATATACTAATATAAATACATAAAGCAACTTTTAATCGGTGTTTTTGTGTATTTTGACTGTTTTAATGTAATTCTTTGTAAGAATTTTAGAGTCCTCCTACCATGTCTTCAGGTTTCACCCATTCATCGAATTCTTCAGGGGTGACATAGCCTAAATTTACAGCCTCCTCTTTTAATGTGGTGCCATTTGCGTGAGCCGTATTGGCAATTTCGGCTGCCTTGTAGTAGCCTATCTTGGTGTTAAGAGCTGTAACAAGCATTAGTGAATTGTCTAGTAATTCTTTAATTCTCTTTTCATTAGGTTCTATTCCTGAAGCACAATGATCAGAAAATGAAACGCATGCATCTCCAATCAGTTGAGCAGATTGAAGTAAGTTGGAAGCCATCACGGGTTTAAATACATTGAGTTCATAATGCCCCTGTAGTCCCCCTACACTTATTGCGACATCGTTTCCTATTACTTGGGCACACACCATCGTCAAAGCTTCGCATTGCGTAGGATTTACCTTACCTGGCATGATCGACGATCCAGGTTCATTAGCAGGAATAGTAATTTCTCCAATACCGCTTCGTGGACCAGATGCCATTAAGCGTATATCGTTTGCTATTTTATTTAGCGATACGGCTAGTTGTTTCAGGGCTCCGTGTGTTTCTACAAAAGCATCATGCGCTGCAAGTGCTTCAAATTTATTTTCTGCAGTACGAAAAGGCAGGCCAGAAAACTGTGACATATATTCAGATACACGTTTCGCATATCCTTTAGGGGTGTTTAGTCCAGTACCTACAGCAGTACCTCCTAAGGCGAGTTCTGCAAGATGATCTAAAGTGTTTTCTAAAGCTTTTAGTCCGTGGTCTAATTGAGATACATACCCAGAAAATTCTTGCCCTAGTGTTAGAGGGGTCGCATCCATAAGGTGTGTACGACCTATTTTCACTACTTTTTTAAAGGCAGTAGCTTTTTCTTTTAAAGTATTCCTAAGTTTTTTTACACCAGGGATCGTAATTTCAACAATTTTCTTGTAGCCTGCAATGTGCATTCCTGTTGGAAATGTGTCATTAGAGGATTGAGATTTGTTAACATCATCATTGGGTTGTAATGTTTTCTCACCTTCACCAATTACTTTTCCAGCCAGTTGATGGGCACGGTTAGCAATGACCTCATTGACATTCATATTACTTTGCGTACCTGATCCTGTTTGCCATATTACTAAAGGAAACTGATCGTCGTGTTTTCCTTCTAAAATTTCATCACATACTTGCGCAATGAGATCTCTCTTTTCTATCGGAAGCCCTCCTAGTTCACAATTAGTAAATGCAGCTGCTTTTTTAAGAATAGCAAAGCCATAAATAATTTCTAAAGGCATAGAAGCAGGCGCTCCTATTTTAAAATTATTGCGAGATCTCTCTGTCTGAGCTCCCCATAATTTATCTGCGGGAACTTGAACTTCCCCCATGGTGTCTTTCTCAATTCTATATTTCATTTAAAATTGTTTTTTGAAAAGCAAATTTACAAATTTACGCTTCAACTTTACTGTCAATAACCTGTCAATAAATCTGAAATTTCTATTGTGAAAATACATTTTAATGCGGTATCTTTGACCAAAATTTAGAAAACACAGCACTCATGTTTGATTTTGATCAATATTTAGGATTTCTTGCCTTCTTAACCATATTAACAATTGGTTTTTGGTTGATGATATTTTTATTAACGTTCGTGATCCCTTACTGGGTAGGAGGATCTATCGTAGAAATGGTAAAAGAAAAAATGGAGGCTCGTAAAGCTAAAAGAGACGAATAATCAACTGATTATTAGAATATATAAAAAAAGACTAACAGCGATGTTAGTCTTTTTTTATGTCTATACATGTTGTATTTATCGAATGTAGTACGCAACCTTTTTAGCGACGCACAGACTATAGAGTATAAGATTAAAAATAAATAGTTCACTTTGTTTATACGCTTTCGCGAAAGCGTATACAGAAAACACAATTTTTAATTATAACTCAGTATAATAGTATAAATACCCTTTTTTATGAAATTTAGAAACTTCCTTTTAGGTATATGCGTCCTTTTTTGTTTGACAAGTTGTGAAAATGAAGATATAGATGACCTTTTTCAAATTACAGAAGCCGATCTTATTGCAGAAGAATCTGATTTATTTTCTCTTTTAGATCGCATTACCACCGATGATCCTAGTGCTACAGATGTTACCTGTATTGACTTTATATATTCCTTTACAGTGGTGATTTATAATGAAGATGTAGATCTTCAATCCTCTAGAGTTGTCAATAATGATGCAGAGTTTAGTGAAGTATTAGGTTTGGTAAGTGAAGGTCAATTTATAAATGTAAGTTTTCCTATATCAAGTACGCTTGCTGATGGAACCTCCCTTGTTATTGCCAATAAAGACGAATTAAGAGCCGCTATAGATGCCTGTATCGAAGAAGAGCAAATACAAGCTGTTGGAAATGGAACGGATATATTAATTGAATGTGTATGGGAAGTTCAAATTCCAGACGATGTGATTTTTAGTACGTATACCGATGCAGTTTTTCGTGTAAATCCTGATGGTATTGTCGTCTTCTATTATAGAGGTGAAACCTACGGAGGGACATGGATTTTATATTTTATTGAAGATGAGCTTCATATCAACATCAACTTAGATACAGAAGAGGTTGTAGGTGAGGATTGGAATTTTGATTGGAAAGTGAATTTAATAACAAATCAAATAATAGATTTTCAGATTGATGAGGATACGCGCTTTATTCTTCAAAAAGAATGTGAAGAAGAAAATTACTGTACCACCTTATTTTTTGAAGAATGCGAACTCGAAGAGATACCGGGCATAGCTTCTTTTATACTAGAAAACTATATAGAGTGTATCATTGTAATGGCAGCGCCACAACCTGAAGTAAATGAGATGGGTGAATTACCTGATCCTATTGATTGGATACTAACTTTTTATAATACACAAGAAGATGCCGATGCAAGTGTAAATTCAATTCCTACCGATGTAGCTATTGAGACAGATTTCCAAGAAGTATTTGTTCGTATTGAAAATCCTGAAACCTTAGAATTTACGACAACCCTAATCACACTGTTGTCAGAAGCGTGTGAGGAATAATTCCTTCATGTTTATATAAATAAACGCAATGACCATATTATTTTTATAGTATGGTCATTTTTTTGAACATATCTATGCTATTTTATAGGTATATGGAGAGAATACCTTAGGCTACGACTATGTATATACGCTTCAAATCATTAAATTTGCAACCTCGATAATCGAAATCGAAGTTCAATTTTTCAGTAGTAAGATATGTTTGATAATTTAAGCGATAAGTTAGATAAAGCCCTCCACGTTCTTAAAGGGCACGGAAGTATTACAGAAGTAAATGTTGCAGAGACACTTAAAGAAGTGCGAAGAGCGCTTATTGATGCCGATGTTAACTTTAAAATTGCCAAAGATTTCACCAACAGAGTGAAGGAAAAAGCGTTAGGACAAAACGTGCTGACCACCTTGCAACCTGGCCAACTCATGGTTAAGTTGGTAAAAGATGAGCTTACAGAATTGATGGGAGGTGACGCTTCTGGAGTGAATCTTTCAGGAAATCCAAGTGTAATTTTAATGTCCGGTCTTCAAGGATCTGGTAAAACCACATTCTCTGGAAAGTTAGCCAACTTCTTAAAAACAAAAAAAACAAAGAAACCATTACTCGTAGCTTGTGATGTATACCGCCCTGCAGCGATAGATCAGTTGCATGTGGTGGGAGATGCTATAAAAGTAGATGTCTTTTCAGATAGAGATAATACAGATCCAGTAGCCATTGCTCAGGCAGGGGTCGCTTTCGCGAAAGCAAACGGACATAACGTTGTGATTGTCGATACCGCAGGTCGTCTTGCTGTAGATACAGAGATGATGAATGAGATTGCAAACATTCACAAAGCCATCCAACCACAAGAAACATTATTTGTGGTGGATGCAATGACAGGACAAGATGCTGTCAATACCGCTAAAGCCTTTAATGATATCCTAAATTTTGATGGAGTTATCCTCACAAAATTAGACGGGGATACACGAGGTGGAGCAGCGATCTCGATTAAGTCTGTTGTAGATAAGCCTATTAAATTCATAGGAACTGGAGAAAAAATGGAAGCGATAGATGTATTCTATCCTTCTCGTATGGCAGATCGTATTCTTGGGATGGGAGATGTTGTATCTCTTGTAGAGCGTGCGCAAGAACAGTTTGATGAAGAGGAAGCGCGTAAACTGCAAAAGAAAATTGCTAAAAACCAATTTGGTTTTGATGATTTCTTAAAGCAAATCCAGCAAGTAAAGAAAATGGGGAACATGAAGGACCTCATGGGAATGATTCCTGGGGCTGGGAAAATGCTTAAAGGAGTTGATATTGATGATGATGCTTTTAAACACATAGAAGCCATTATTCACTCGATGACTGTAGAAGAGCGTACCAATCCTGGAGTCATTAACTCAAGCCGTAAAAAACGAATAGGAAAAGGATCTGGAACTTCTGTACAGCAAGTAAACCAGTTACTCAAACAGTTTAATCAAATGAGTAAAATGATGAAAATGATGCAAGGTGGCGGAGGCCGTAAGATGATGCAGGCAATGAGCAGAATGCAGAAGTAGGTTTTAGTAAGCAGTTAGCGGTTAACAGTAAGCAGTAATTATTCAATAAATATCAAACTAACATTATGACAATCCTCGACGGTAAGAAAACTTCAAATGATATAAAAAACGAAATCAAAGCCGAAGTTGATAAGATGAAAGCAAATGGGGAGAAAGTTCCTCATCTAGCTGCTATCATTGTAGGAAACGACGGAGCGAGTCTTACCTATGTAGGAAGTAAAGTGCGCGCATGTGAACGTGTTGGTTTTGAGTCTACGCTTGTGAAGATGTCAAGTACCACTAGTGAGATTGAATTATTAGATAAGATAGAAGAGCTCAACAAAGATTCAAATATTGACGGTTTTATTGTACAATTGCCATTACCTCCACAAATAGATACACAAAAAGTGCTTTTAGCTGTAGACCCTGATAAAGATGTAGACGGTTTTCATCCTACTAATTTTGGAAAAATGGCATTAGATATGAGTACGTTTATTCCTGCGACTCCGTTTGGGATTTTAGAATTATTAGAGCGTTATGATGTCTCGACCAAAGGAAAACATACGGTGGTGATCGGTCGTAGCCATATTGTAGGCCGTCCTATGAGTATTTTGATGGGACGTAAAGGATTTCCAGGTAATTCAACCGTAACCCTTACACATAGCCACACCAAAAATATAACACAAATCACATCACAAGCAGATATTATTATCACCGCATTAGGAGTTCCAGGATTCTTAAAAGCAGAAATGGTCAAAGACGACGCCGTTATTATTGATGTAGGTATTACGCGTGTACCAGACGAAACCAGAGAACGTGGGTATTACATTACTGGTGATGTAGATTATGAAGCGGTTAGTAAAAAGGCATCTTATATTACGCCTGTTCCAGGTGGAGTAGGTCCTATGACGATTGCGATGTTACTTAAAAATACGCTTTTAGCAAGAGATCGTCATAGAATGATAAATTCTTAATAGAGGTGTTACTTTGTTGATTAAGTAAATATTCTTTTTGTAAACACCACATAATAAAAAATCTAGTCTGCACAAATGGTTGACTGGATTTTTTATTTTTCAGAAGCCTCCATTGCCGCAAAATCAGCGCTTATGAGTTTGGTGTGATCCTTAGTTTTTGACTATTTTTTGCGTCGTCATACTTCCATTAGCGTCTGTAAGTTTTACAAAATAGATGCCAGTGTCAAGTCTCGAGAGATCTATTCCTTCAGCAGTATAAATGCCTTCATTTATTCTTTTTCCAAGAACATCAATAATTTGATAGTCAAGTTGGTTTTTGATAGCGCCTTTAATAAAAAGTTTGTCAGAAGTAGGATTTGGAAAAACAGACAATTCTATGTCTTCAAAATCTGAAACATTGAGAGCGCCATTTTCTAATCTGACAATAGTTTGATCTCCAGTATTTGTATAGTAAAGGTCATTTTCATAACTCGTAATTCCAAGAACTGAAGATGCTGTTATAGATGCTTCAATGGGCTCTGCTGTAATTGGAAGGTTTTCTGATAAATCAAATTTTATAATAGATGGATTTGAAGAGTTTGTTTCAAGACCTACAAAGAGGGTGTTATTTACATAGTGACTACTCTGTACAAACAACTGTCCAAAATCATCTACAATAGAAACGAGCGTTTCTGAGGTAGGATTAGTGAGGTCAATTTTTAAAAGATCAGCGTCATCGTTACTATTGTATTTAAAGTAATATAACTCATTATTAATAATTTGAGTTATCACTAAACCATTGTCAGCAAAAGGAACTGTGAAAAATAGCTCAGGAGCAGAAGCTCCTAGCGTATCTGCTCTATAGATTATCCAATTGTCTGAAGTTAGAACGGGAAAGTAGATAAAGCCTTCGTGATAAATAAGACCATTGTTAGTACCTATGTTTAAAGATGTGCCATCAACAAAAACTTCATCTGTTGCAGGTAATCCTTGATTAAGATCTATTTTGATGAGATTAGGCAGTGTTGCAAATAAAAAATTTAATTCTGGATCGTGAGCCAAATATAATGAGCCAAGACCAGGTTGGATGGATGCTTCACTTACAGTCTCTATAGCACTAGGGTTATCAAAAGGAAGTTTATACACCCCAGCAACTCTTTCATTATTATCCCCAAAAACACTCACAAATAACTCATCTCCAATGGTCACTAAAGGTAATGGCGAATTACCTTGAAAAGCAGTAGAAAATATTTCTTGTGCTTTTGATATTGTTGTTATTAGTAATAGTAGAGAGAGTAGTTTTAATTTCATAGTTAATTCTTTGGCAGTGAGTTAGTTATTTTTTACTTTTCAGAAGCTTCCATCGCTGCAAAAGCGGCTCCTATGAGTCCTGCGTGGTTCTTTGTTTTTGCCGCTACTAAGGGAACCTTAGTGGTGAGGATGTGTTTGAAAGTACCTATATGTTTACTAATCCCACCACCTAAAATATAGTGATCGGGAGTACAGATAATTTCTAATCGTTTTAAGAAAAAATCAAAACGTTCTGCCCATTCTTCATAAGAAAGTCCTTCTCTTTTTCTGGCAGAGTTGGCAGCATATAGCTCAATAGGTTTTTTCTTATACTGCATGCGTCCTAATTCAAAATTAGGAATGAGTGTACCATTGTAAAATAAACCACTTCCTATTCCTGTGCCTACGGTGATTACAGCAACAAGTCCCTTTTTATCTTTACCAATGCCAAAACGCATTTCTGCAAGTGCTGCAGCATCGGCATCATTAATTACCGTAAAGGGAAGTCCTGTCTTTTCTTCAAAAAGTTTATCTATTTGTACGTTAAGCCAGCTTTTGTGCATATTTCCATACGCTTTTGCTTGTCCGTTTACAATCACTGTAGGAAAACCAACTCCTACGGGTCCTTTCCAATTAAAATGATCTACGAGCTGTTGTACACATTCTGCCACTGCTTCTGGAGTCGCGGGCTGTGGCGTAGGGATTCTGAAACGTTCCCCTAAATAATCTTCGTTTTCTAAGTCTACGGGAGCACCTTTTATACCCGTACCCCCTATGTCGATGCCTAAAATATGCATGGAGTTTTCTTTTTTTGAATCGCCCCAAGATAACTATTTTAGCTAAATATGGAGTGTATTTAAGCAATAATTCCAACGAAAACAGGAGCCTTGTACGCTAAGATCGAGTGCTCTTATTTTGCAAATATCTGATTATCGTCTTTAAAGGACTTGAATTCAAGCGCATTTCCGCATGGATCATAAAAAAATAGGGTCGCTTGCTCTCCTGCCAATCCTTCAAATCGAATATATGGTTCTATCACAAAGGTGATGTGAGGTGTGATCGCTTTCGCGAAAGCGTGAAAATCCTTCCACCCAAGGATGACTCCAAAGTGAGGTACGGGCACCGCTTTACCATCAACTTCATTATGATGTACATCAGTTTCAGATTTTTCTTTATAATGAATCACCAGTTGGTGTCCAAAAAAATTAAAATCTACCCAATGATCGCTACTTCTTCCTTCTTCTAATTGTAAAATATCACGGTAGAAAACTCTCGCTTTTTCTAGGTGATCTACAGGGATGGCAAGGTGAAATGGTCTTAGAGTGCTCATGAGTCTTTCTTTATATATTTAATAATATGGTTGCGAACTTCGTCTTGGTATAAAGAATGTCCAAGCCCTGAAGTTTCTATATAGGTGCTGTTTTTCCAGTTTTTATGAATTCCTCTAGAAGCTTCGACAGGGGTGATACTGTCATAAACATCATGTATAATCAATCCAGGGACATCAATAGATTTTGCAAACTGATACCCAGAAAAATCATCAATAGAAAACCCAAAGCGTTTTTGTACAAGTAGATCTAGGCCTTTCATGACTGTAGTATTCATGCTTAGAATGCGTTGGTAATCTTTCATGATTTCAGAAAGCTCTGAGGGAGCTCCTAAGCTTACTATTTTTTTTATGTGCTTAGGTTGGTGTTTATAGTAGTGAAAAATAGTTGTTAGTCCACCTACAGAATGTCCTATGTGAATACTCGGTTGATAGTGTTGCGTTACCATCTCAAGACTTTCTGTATACAACGGTACATTCAGAATGTTTCCTGTAGAATTCCCATGGGCAGGCGCATCAAAACTGATAATGTTGTAGTTGAGTTTCTGCAATACCTCGATGAGTCGCCACCATCTGTGGGCATTACTTTCCCAGCCATGTATTAATAAAACGGTGGGGCCTGTTCCTTCCCATCTATAGGTTTGAACGTTAACAGTATCGTTTACACGAAGCTGCATATCTTTGGCAGTATTCAAAAATGCTGTTTGATCTTCCTTCACTCGACCCGCTCTTGGGGTACAAAAGATATGAAAAGCTTTACGGGCAGCTGCTTTTTTAGACCATAGTGACATGATATTAATTTGCGCTCCTATGATCTTAGGCAGTATTTTGATGAGTAGTTTTTTCAAAATATTTATTCTTCTCTATGTACCGTATCTGGTGAAAATGCAGGTGTACAAATAGCGATATACTCACAAGCTTCCTCAAACGGGTTGCTGTATCGGATTCTTGTATTTTTATCAATTTTTATCGATTGACCTGCTTCGAGAATGACCTTTTCTCCTTCAATAATAAATTGTTTTTTTCCTTTTATGATATAGGTGTATTCATCAAATTCGGGGGTTTGAAACGGTTCGCTCCAGCCTGGAGGGGCAATCATATGTGCGATGCTTATAGCTGTATTACCATCGGTAGCACGCCCCCAGTGTTCTTCAATCACTTTACCATCAGTCGTCGGGACAACAAAGGGTGCATTTTGAATCTGATATGATTTCTTCATAGTTGTTTATTAGTGAAACGCTATTTTGAAAAGTCAAAAGGACGAATTCAAAATGGCTAGTTGAACCTGCCTATGCCGGCAGGCAGACTAATCCCGCTTTTTCAGCGGGATCTTTTGTTTAATACCTCGCTCTTTTGGTTGATTATCAAGTTCTAAGGCTTTGCTTAGAGTTTAATATCTTTTACTTTTTAAAGAAAAAGCGACATATCCTTATAAAGGCCACGCAAACATAAAGTGTTTGATAGGGGCTTCTCCGGGTACTTGCATAGGCTCTAATCGACTACTCGTACTAAAACGAACCTCAGAGGCTAGATGCTTTTTGTCAATAATAAAATACATTTCACTCTCTTCCACAAGAACAATCACAAAGTCAATCATATTATTGATTTTCTTTACCGTATATGCATTCTGAATATCTTGATAGGTACTTTTTAAAGAAATACCTTTGTCAGTAGTGTACCGGTCATCATAAAACTGAATGTGATCAATCACTTCTTTATCATTCTTTTTTGCAGACAGCTTCATTAAATCGTTGCCTCCTTTTTCATAAAGGATATAGTTGCCAGCTTCTGTTTTTACAAGACTGTCATTAGGTCCTGAAAAAATAGTTTCAAGATCACTCATTTTGGTCGCTTTTGTAACGGGACCAACAGCTTCATTAGTAACAGAGAATGTAGTGTCTTTTTTTGAACAAGACACTATAGATAAGGTGAGGATGAGTAATAGAATATAAATACGATTCATGGGTTTATTTTTAATAATATTATTTAAGCATTTTTCCTAAAATTCCGAAAACACTACGGATTACCGTCGCACTGGTCAGTACTTTAATGATGGCTTTTGAGGTAGCACTTTGTGCAGGCTGTCTGGAAGAACGTCTTCGCGTACTTGAAGACGATGTTGAGGCTTTGGCACGTTCTTCTTGTGCCTTGGCTTTAGCTTCTTCTTCATTGGCCTTTTCAATTTTTTTGTTTAAGAGTTCGTAGGCACTATCTCTGTCTATGACTTCGCTGTATTTTTTTACCAATTTTGAGTTGGTATTGATCTCGTCTAGTTCTTCCTGTGAGAGGATATCCATACGGGACATAGGGGCTCGGAGCATGGTGGCTGCGAGTGGGGTAGGACGCCCTTTTTCATCAAGCGCAGAGATAAGAGCCTCTCCTATTCCTAACGAAGTCAATACCGTTTTGGTATCATAATAGGGTGAATCTGGATAATTTTCGGCTGTCAATTTAATGGCTTTACGATCTTTTGCTGTAAACGCACGCAGTGCATGTTGGATTTTTAATCCTAACTGACTTAAAACGCCTTCTGGAATATCGGTAGGGTTTTGTGTGACAAAATACAAACCAACCCCTTTAGAACGGATCAGTTTTACAATGCTTTCTATCTGGCTATGAAGTGCTTTGGAGGCTTCTTTAAAAATTAAATGTGCCTCATCTATAAAGATGACAAGCTCTGGACGCCCGCTATCTCCTTGCTCAGGAAAGGTGGCATAAATTTCTGCCAGAAGGCTTAACATAAATGTGGAAAATAAGCCCGGACGATCTTGTATGTCTGTAAGTCGTACAATGTTAATGATCCCTCGCCCATCACGTGTAATACGCGTTAAGTCGTCTGTTTCAAATGATTTTTCTCCAAAGAAAATATCGGCGCCTTGTTGCTCTAACTCTACAATTTTACGAAGGATAGATCCAGAAGAAGAAGGGGAGATACGTCCGTAATTCTCTGCAATCTCATCTTTTCCTTCTTGGGTAGCATATTGTAATATTTTTTTAAAATCCTTCAGATCTAACAAGGGTAATTTGTTGTCATCACTATACTTAAATAAGATAGAGATAATCCCCGATTGTGCATCTGTCGCATCTATAATACGAGAAAATAGCACGGGGCCAAATTCGCTGACCGTCGCTCGAAGACGTACGCCATTTTGTTCGGATAGCGTGAGAATTTCAACAGGGAAATCTTTAGCTTCAAAAGGAACGCCAATTTTCTCATGACGTTCATCAATTTTTGGATGTCCAGGACTTGCTTTGGCAATACCCGAAAGATCTCCTTTCATATCCATCATCAGGACAGGAATTCCTTGATCCGATAAATTTTCAGCAAGGACTTGAAGTGTTTTTGTTTTTCCAGTTCCCGTCGCTCCGGCTATCAATCCGTGGCGATTTAGGGTTTTTAAAGGTACTTTTACGTGTGCATTTGTGATTGTTTCTCCTTCTAGCATCGCTGCTCCCATCGTAATAAAGTCACCTTTAAACGTATTTCCAGCATTTATAAAATCAAAAAATTCTTGTTTAGTATCCATAATGTATTGATTGTAAAGCGTATGTGTTGTATTGTGTGTTTGCGAGTATACGCTTTCGCGAAAGCATAAAAATAAACAATCCCATAAAAAAGCGATAATTATCTGTTACATTTATCTCATCAAAAACAATGTATCTATGAAAACGAACCTTTTATCTACACTTTTACTTGCAGTTTTCTTTCTTTCATGCGAAACAAAAGTTACCACTTCTGTAGCAACCGACGATGAAAAAACAATTACTAAAGCCAAATCAACAGTAACCTATCACGCCTCTCACGAACCTAAAAAGGCAACAGCCCCTTTTTCTGATGCCGTACAAGTAGGGGATATGTATTTTTTATCTGGACAAATCGGAATGGATCAAAGCACCCGAACGTTGGTGGAAGGTGGAATTGAGGCTGAAACCAAGCAGACGCTAGAAAATATCAAAGCGGTGTTAGCCCATCACGATATGGATATGAGCCATGTAGTAAAATCTCTCGTGATTCTAGATGATATTGAGGATTTTGCAGCGTTTAATGCTATTTATAAAACGTATTTACCTCAAAAACCAGCACGAACAACCTTTGCCGCCGAAGCATTAGCCGCAGGGGCAAAGATTGAAATTGAAGTGATTGCGGTGAAGCGGTAAGTTACTTGACCACTTTTATATCCGTAAAGTATAACTTAAAACTCCCCTCTTTATCTGAGTGTGAAGTGGCGATGTTGAGGCCGCCGAAATCTTGATAGTCAGAAAAGGTAGTGATCATAGAGGGTTCTGGTGTATTTGCACGTCTGTATACCCACTCATCTACAATATAATCTTCGTCATAATAAAAATCATACGCATCTCCTGGAGTGTAACCGCCTTCAGTACCATATACAATGGTTAATTTTTTGGTTCGCTTTTGCGAAAGTGGTGCCGTCGCTGTATCCTGAACGGTAATGTTGGTGCCTTCATCCCAAACCAATTGAAACGGAGCCAATAACCAAAATTTGTCATTGACAAACCCTTGATCTGCTTGTCTTGAAATACTATCTAAAGAAGCTCTATTATAAGATACTACGTTATCTCCGCTCGTCATCGTAACTTCGTTGGTTTTTGGTTTCCAAGACCAAGATCGTTTGGCTACATTTTTACCCCCACGGTCTACATTAAATGTAAAATCTATTTGAGAGACATCTTTCCAATGTTTAAGTCCGTTTTTGTAGGCAATCTGTTCTGCTTCAGTACGTTCTTTTTGTACTTCAGTTGCTTCTTCGGTTGCCGTTTCTTTTGTGGGTGTCGTGTCATTTTTACAACTCATTATGAATGTACATAAAAAAGCAACGAGATAGATGGTTTTCATAGTTTTGATTTTGTTTCAAAAGTACAGAAAGAATAGGAATATATGATATGTATATATAAAAAGACCATCTCTAGAGACGGTCTTTTTAAAGTGTTATGCTGTATGATGTGTTCTTACTTCACGGTAAGAATATTATCTGTAGATGTCGGATTCAACGGGCAGAAATATACATATTCTCCTTTTGTTAAGGTAGTTGGCTTAGAATTTCCTGTGGTGTTATTCTCAACGGCAGCGGTTACATATGCTGTTTTGATATGGTTTTCTGGATTAGAAAGATCCTTTCCTTTTGGAACTAATACAAAGCCTACTTTGTGTCCTACATTATTATTATCGATTTCAAAAATATAGGTTCCTGCAGTTACCGTTAATTGCTTTTGTGTAAATTCTCCTTTAGTCTGCTCTAATGTGATTGTTTTTGCAGGGGTATCTTTCATCATTTTATCTTGTGCTTGTGCAGCAAATGATACGGTCAATACGAGTACGAATAATGCGATTACTTTTTTCATTGTTTTTAATTTAGTATGTTATTTGGTTTAAATTAAGCTGTTACAGCGTTTAAAGGTTGTGCTACAGGAAAATCAATAGGCACTTGTGTGGTGTTGTGTATGTAGTTTGAAATTGTTTTTTCTCCTACCAATACAATCGCGTCGATTAAGTTCTCATTTGACCAGCCTTCGTTTAGGAAGTTCTCTACAACAGTGGCTTCGGCACGACCTCTATTTTCTGTAATATTCTTAGCCAATTTTGCGAGGGCGTCAAGTTTTGAATCAAAAGATGCATTTCCAGCTCTTACTTCTAAGATTTGTTCGTCTGTAAATCCATTCATTTTACCTATGGCAGTGTGTGCAGAAAGGCAGTAGTTACAGGCGTTTACTTCACTTACAGCAAGATTGACTACTTCTTTTTCTTTCGCTTTAAGCGAAGTAGGAGCATTGGCAAAGGTTAAGTAATTTGCGAGTGCATTAGTAGAGTGTGCATAGGTTGCATAAAGATTGGGGACAAATCCTAAAGCTCCTTCTAATTTTTCAAATATCGCTTTGTTAGTATCGTTTACTTGGTCTTTTGTTGGAACATTAAATGTGCTCATAATTTCTGTTTTTAATTATTTGGTGTATTGATTTTATATTTGGTGTACGTGTTGTACGTGTTTTATTTTTTAGGAAGCTTCACGGTCACAATAATAATCGTGTAGGTGTTTTTCTGAACAATATAATTTAGCGTTTAATGCTTCTGTGATCTTAGCTTTCCCTTTTGTGAAAACAGTAATAAGATTTAATACGGAGATGTGTTTTGTTGTCATCGTTATTTTTATTTGATGACTTGGTCTAAGGAGTTGCTAGCGTCTTACAGCGATTGACTAGTCATTACTTCCTGAATGATTGTCAATAGTACCTAAATGAGATGGAAAATATTTTTTTTTGCGAAAGCTTTAAAAAATGAAAGGGATAACATCTAAAAACGACTGTTTATACGTATATCATAGCAAGCAGACCTATACGGAATGGTTACGTATTAATGACAGGTCTGCTAAGTCATATTGCTCTTGATATGTCTTTCCCCCAATTTGATGCTGAAAACCCTAGGAAGTTATTTCTAGGGTTTTCTTTTTTTGGGGATATTTCCTACGAGGGGACTTCCAGATTTTATGAGTGACACGAGTGTGTTTGCATCTTCTTCGAAGGCGTCATGATCTTCTGGTAGGATCAGCCATGTTTTAATACCAATAGAAATGAGCGGTCTAACGCTTTTAAGTTGGTGCCTTAGCTTTTGGTGATGTTGTTTTTTGGTGGCAATCCAAATACCATGATCAAGCGGGTAGTTGGAGTTTTTGCACAATGCAAAAACGATTTTATCTTCAAGATAAAAGGTATCTGTGCCAAACATTTTTTTATGTTCCAGTGGGAGTGGATATAACCATTCTATAAAAAAGGCGTAAGGCATATTTGACGACTCTTTTTAGAACCGACCTACAATGCCCATACTACCAACTCCGAAGTTGACATTCCAAGTGATCCCTTTTTTGTTTTTATCGTTTGGGTATCGGTTTTTGCCATTCAAGTAATTATCTATAGCATCTACTGTAGCGACACTTATGGCAAGACTTAAAACCACATCGGTAAGCCAATGAGCTCCATTGACAATCCTTGATATAGGAGAGATCATTCCTACCGTGTAGATACCTGCTTTTACCCAAGGATTTTTGAACTGTTTTGAGATAGCATAGGCTGTTGTAAAGGATAGGATGGTATGTCCAGAAGGGAATGATCTAAAGCCTGATTCCCCACTAAAAGGTTTAAAAGCAAATTTTCCCTCTCCGTTTTGGGGTCTAGACCTGCCAACGGTTGTTTTTAATACTGTTTGAATTAATCCAACGGCCGTAGCTGAAGAGATTAACAAAACACCTGTTTCTCTAACACGTTCATTTTTTGTGAGAAGCCCAAATAAATAGACAGATCCTGTGATTCCGTAAGCTACTTGCGGACTTCCAAATCGCTCTCCAAATTCTTTTGCAATATTGGGAGAACTTCCGTCTTGTCTCAAAAAAAAGTTACTGGTCTCATCATCTACAAAATATAATAGGGCAGTGCCTCCCACAACAAAACCAAAGGTGGCCCAATCTTCTCCATCCCAGTGTAAAGGGCGAGTATAGGCGTGTTTTAATCCTCCAAAAGCAGAGGCTCCATCGTATTTGGCAAGCTGCCAAATACTTAAAGTATCTTGTTGTTTTGATGTTAGCGCATTTTTTTGACTGAAACACGCAAGTGTAAAAAAGCAGCACGTAAGGAGGAGGATATTTTTCAAGGGTATTCCTAATTTAGTTTATGATATTTTAAGTTGCAATATATGTTATTTTTTAAAAGTAGGAGGTTCTGGTAATGGGACATAAGAGGTGTCATTAGTCATATTTGGGAAACGTTTAGTTCTCCAATTTTCTTTGGCGCGTTCAATTTTTTCTTTCGAGTGGCTTACAAAATTCCAAAAAATATGGCGCTCTTCTGGGAAGGGTTCTCCGCCAAAAAGCAGGATATGACTGTTAGCATTAATTTCAATGCTACATACATCTTCAGCTTTACTTACCAGCATATTCCCTTCGTTTATAGTTTGATCGCAGGCCCTAATACTTCCGCTTACAATACAAACGCCTATTTCTCCTTTTATGGCTCCTTTAGCTTCAAAAGTATGTGCTTCTGTGGTTGTGATCGCCATCATAAATAAATCAGAATGTACAGGTACAGGTGCGGTTTTATTAAATGCTTGGCCAGCAACCAGCGTGTAGCTTGCTCCTTGCACTGTCCAACGAGGTAATGCACTGGCTTCTATGTGATGAAATTCAGGTTCCATGTCTTCCAGATCCTTAGGGAGTGCTACCCAAATTTGATACCCATGCATCGTAAAAACCTCTTGATGATTTCTAGCTTCTTGTGGTGTGCGTTCTGTATGAGTACATCCCTTCCCAGCCACCATCCAGTTCACAGAACCAGGTTGAATCACCTGATGGGATCCTATGCTGTCTTCATGGGTTAATTTACCTTCTAATAAATAGGTAAGTGTCGCTATTCCTATATGGGGATGTTGATCTACATCCATATAATGACCAGGCCCTAACGTTGTGGGACCCATATGATCTATAAAAATAAAAGGACCGACCATTCTCTTTTTTCGAAAAGGAATTAAGCGCCCTACAAGGAAATCTCCTATATCTCGACTTCGTTCTTCTATAATTAACCCCGTATTTGACATGTTTCTATTTCTTTCTAGAAAAATACAAAGAAATTGGAATAGTAAGAATGTCTTAGGAGACCAAATTAATAAGTGATGGGTTGTTTTGATTTATTTTTGAATGAAGAGGGAGATTCTCCTGTTTGCTTTTTAAAGAGTCTGCTTAAATGAGAAGCATCGTTAAAGCCAACTTCAAAGGCGATTTCCTTTGCAGATTTATCTGTATAGATAAGGAGTCTTTTTGCTTCAAGAACAATTCTATCGTGAATAATTTGTAAAGGAGTCTTATCAAATTTTGAAAAATAATTTGATATTGTTTTTGGAGATTTATTTAATTCAGCAGCATAAAAAGACACCGAATGTTCTTTTCTAAAATGCCATTCCACTAGAAATGTAAACATGCGTATGATCTCTAGTTTTTCATCGTGTACTTGTCCATAACTCCCTTGTAATTTTATAAGACGTGTGATTTTAATAATAAAACGGGCCATTAATAAACGTAACATTTCTGCTTGAATACTATCCTTAGTTTCTAATTCTTCTAAAAATACTTCATGTAATGCATGGAGTTTTCGTTTTTGGTCTTCTTCTAGAGTGACCACAGGTACTTCTGAGTTTCCATAGAACAGAATTCCTACGCAGCCTACTTCCTTGTCATGATCTTTAATACAGTAAAACTCTCTATTAAATTGATATACAATGGCACTTCCTTGAATATACTCTAAATGATGTAAAGGCGTAAGTGCAATAATTTGACCAGGTTGAAGTGTAAAATGCACCTGATCTAACTTAAAGGAAACAGTGCTATTCTGAGCCCAAATAAATGTATAGAGTGCTAAAGGCTTTGTTTCAGAATAAGGAATGAGTAGTTCTTGATCCCCATAATAAAAAATGGCACTGGTGGTAAATTCTGAAAATTGTTTCTTCATGAAAACAATGGTCTATTTTTCTTTCAAGAACTTACAGTAAAAAATAATTTTTAGAGAATAATAGTTGGATGATCAATCTATTTTTAAAAGTTATAATTAAAATAGATCTATATATTCACTTTTAAAAACGATATAGACTTACCTGATTTAAAGTATAGGAAACTTCGCTTTTTTAACAAAGAGTTGCTGATTTAGTTTTGTTGTGTGATCGCAATATTCCACTGTCTGTACATCTTCTTAAATTTTAAAATTTCGGAAGATAAAACACGCATATGTTCTCTGTTGCGCTTAGACGCTTTTCTCAACTTTTTACAATTCTCGCGTATCTTATCTATGTGATGTGTGATACTATTTGCAGAATCAAGTCGGAGGCGCAAATTTTTTGTGGTTTGTGCTATGGCAATTTTAGATGGTAATGTAACCGCACTGATCACAATTTCTTCTAGCGTATTCTCAGAATCATCTTCAGAGTGATACAAAGCTTTTGCTGTTTTATCATCTGTCAAATGTGAAGTAATAGATCTAGATAGTGTGTAAATATCTAACGCCTTGTTATACAGTAGTGTGTCTCTAAGTGAGATCTCGTTTTGCGATATGAAATGTGGTGCTTTTGCCATTTTATATATAAACAAAGTTACAATCATAAGAGATAATCTAACTTTTGATTTTAAAGTAAAAATGTATTTTGTCTTTAAAAATGATGTATTTTTAGCTTAAAATTTTAAAATATATGGTAGACGACTTAAATCTTAAAATCCTAAAATGCTTACAGCACAATGCAAGACAGTCTAATGCGTCCATTGGGAGACAAGTAGGTATTAGCTCTCCCGCAGTTTCTGAACGTATTAAGAAGATGGAGGATATGGGGGTCATTACAGGATTTAAAGCTATTGTATCTCCTTTTGAATTAGGGTATCAGTTTAAAGCTATTATCACATTACGCGCTTTTATGGGAAAATTAAAGCCTTTCTTAGAAATCGTAAAGACCTGGGATGAAGTGGTGAATTGCTACCGTATTACAGGAAATGAAAATATAGTCATGGAAGTAGTCTTGCACAATCAGCAACATCTAGAAAGATTCATAGATCAGATTATAAGTTACGGGGAGTCTAAAACACAGATAGTGCTTTCTCAAGTAGTGCGATATAATCCTATTCTTAAGTTAAAGTAAGTTGTTTACGCTTTCGCGAACCTGCCTGCTGGAAGGCAGGAGCGTATATCAGCCTACACCCTTTTAAAGACAAAAATCAATCTTCTTCAGTATCAAAATCGTCATGGGAGGGATTGTTATCATAGGGTAAATCGTCTCCAGGTATGCTATCGTTATATTCTACACCTGGTGGATTGAATAATCCCCAACGGTCTATGATGTAATCGTATGGATCGAACGTTTTTACCCACTCGGCAAATAGAGGGCGTAAAATTTCAATTTCTTTACGTAATAATTCTAAGTATTCTATTTCTTTAAAACCAGCGATTTGTAGTCCTCGTAAACTTATAATAATTTCATGCGCTGCTTTGCGGATCATTACTGCATTTTCCATTTTTATGTCATACAGCTCTACTCCGTGAATCCCTGCAATTTTAGCAGGAATAATGAGTGCGTTTTCCATCATGCTACTTGTATGATGATCAAAAAGAGCATACTCATAATCAGAAGACGCATTACTGTCTTCTTTAGGAATACAATCCACGATATGTTCTACGAGCTTTAAGATCACTTCAGCCTGAATAAAGACAGGGAGCTTTCTCCAAGATTCTATATCATAGTTGTGGTTGTCATCATCATCATCATCGTACATATTAAGTTGGGTTTTACTAATTTTTACTACTATATGGGCGTATAGTCAATTATAAATGTATACTTTTTAAAATAGTATACCCAGACTTTGCGTATATGATTTTAATATATTCGATGATTGATTAGAAAGTCTCGATGTTTGACTTTCTTAGATGCTATTTTGTATGTTTAGACTGTGCTATTTATAAAAAAAAGACTAGAAACGTTTTTGTTTTTAGTAAAATTGACTATTTACAATCGGTATCTATTCTCGTAAGGAATTATAGTAGCTGTGCTAGATTTATTATTTTAGAGTTTTCTAACAAATAGAAATTAGTACATCCAACTCATGAAATACAATATACTTTGTCTTGTGTTTTTTGTGTGTAGCACTGTCTTTGCACAACAACCCAAAGCGTTTGAATCTTTTATAAGCCATACGTTGGCTTGGTTCAAAAAATTTAGCAACTAATTAATTTTAGGGAAACTTTGTGAAAGTTTAGTAAACTATGTTAATTGTATTTTAAATGTGTTTACTTTCGTGAAAACAAAAACACCAAAATCCAAATACAGTCGTTGTACGTATAACCATTAAACATAAATTTTAAAAACCATGGAAAACCAAAAGAATAGTATAGGAATAAAAATCATTACAGGAATTCTCGCTGTGCTTTTAGTTGTTGCTGGTGCAATTGCTTTCAAATTCTATAACCAAGAAAAAGAAACAAAAGCAGAGCTCACAAAAGAAAAGTCGGTGGTACTTGCCAACTTAAGAGAGATGAATGATAAATATGATGTCGTGATTGAAGAAAACAATCTAAAAGATACAGAACTTAACGACGCACGTGATAGAATACAAGCCCTTATTGATGATATAAATGAGAAAGAAGTGACTATTTCTAGCTTAGGAAAGTATAGAGCTGAGGTTTTTAAACTTCGTAAAGAACGTGATTTCTTGTTTGCTCAAAATGATTCTCTACGTGGCACCAATAAACTTTTGGCAATGCGGGTAGATAGTACAAGCTATGAACTAGAAGTACAACGTGGGGTAGGAGATTCTTTATTCCTCGAAAATAATAAATTGGCAGAACGCGTAGAGTTAGGAGCAGCCCTTGCTGCTAACAAATTAAAAGCAGTGGGTGTGATAGAGCGTTCTTCTGGAAAATTAGTTGAAAATGATCGTGCGCGCCGAGTTGATAAAGTACGTGCTTGTTTTACTGTACCTCAAAACAGACTTGCTGAGGCAGGAGACAGAGTTCTTTACGTACAAGTAATCGATCCTACCAATGCAATTTTAGGCGCTAATGAAACGATTACCTTTGTAGACGAGACCGAAGAAACCGAAGAGACGATTACGTACAGTAAAATTTCTAAATTCTATTATGAAAATACAGCACTAGATATTTGCGAAAATATACCAGCTAAAGGGGAAGGTTTTGCAGAAGGTGTTTACAAAGTAAATGTTTTTGACCAAGGAGTATTAATTGCTCAAACTACGTTTACATTAAAGTAAGACCCGCATCTTAGTGAAGATAGTACACTTTTGAAGGAAGATTCCGCGATGTGACTTTACAGTCCTCGCGGAATTTTTTAGTTATAGTTGTTAGTATACACTACCGTAGTTATTAGTGAAACGCTGTTTTGTAAAGTCTGAAAGACGCATTCAAAATAGTTAGTTGAACTAATCCCGCTTTTTAGCGGGATCTATGGTTTAATACCTCGACCCTTGGGTCGGTTTTTTAGGCTCCAGGACTTGCCCTGGGCTTTAATACCCTTTATTCTTCTCCAATATGCTTCTTATAAAATTTCCAAGCTTCTTTGGCTACATTTCTTCCTAATGCTAGTCCTGCTACATTATCTGCTTGAATGTGATAGCCTCCAAGTACTCTAGAAATTCCAGCCATTTCTGCTGTCTCTGTAAATGTTGGGAATTTTAAAGTAATTGTATCCCCTTTATAACCAGGCTCTGTCATCGCACCAGCAACGAGTTGTGCTTCTGAGCCAAAGGTATCACTACCTGTCCATATTTTTAAAGCTTCGGCGCAACCTCCACTTATAGTGCTATGACCAGAAACATAACTAGGAAAAGGCGGACATAAAAAAGTTTCAGGTGAGTAGGGTCTCCATTGGCTTCCGTCAACTTCTATCATTCCTTTGCCTTCACCTCCCCACGCTTTGATTTTTTGATCTCGGTAATATTCATGTACTAAGGCATAGGGTCGTGCATAGTCATAAAACATTTTAGCATCCCAAGAAGCAATAAAAGCATCCATAGCCACGACTTGATTGTAAAAGTACATTTTCACATCCTGATCCAGTGTGTGTTGATCTCTCCGAGAAACATCTTGTGCAAACTTAAGCCAGTGCCCTGCTTGTTGAACCGACTGCGGACCATCTCTCATAAACTCTACAAGCGCTTTTTGATAATCGGTCAAGTTGGCTTGCATCTCAATAACCTCCTGTACTTCTTTTTCCAATTGTTCCGAGCCGATCATAGGCGGTGGACCTGGACGAAATTGATCTCCCGATGTTAATGCCACAGGCGTGACTTTATCCCAAAAAGGAGTTAAACATTCAGGGGCAAATTTTCCTCCCTTTCCATCTGAAAAATATTTAGGTTGCCAGCGGTTAGGATCTACATTGGTGTCTGCCGAGTTTAAAGGTTGATACCCTGTATAATTAAAATATGAAGTGCCATTAGAACCTTTCTCTTCTCCATACTGATTTGAACCGTCTCCTCTTCGGGCTTCAATAACTGCTTTTGCCGCTAAATTCCCAATGCCTTCTGGAGTATTAGGATCTAAGGATTCGTTGGTTGGGTCTAAGCCTAATTCTTTCATGAAGTCTGCAAATAGGGGAGTGTCCTCATAATAATATTCGCTCATTGTTGTAAAAGCCGCATAGCTTATGGCAATTTCCTTATTTTTTAAGGTATGTTCATCTGCAGGTCGTCTTTCTACATTTTCTAAATATACGGGAATTGATTTTTCGTCATACCTTGACCATGCATCAAAAATAGATATAGAGATCAACCCTAGGTATCTTGAGGTAATGGTAGGTCTAGGTAAAAATCGCTCGGTGTCATTTGCTGTGGCCGTTAATGCCATTTTTCCCCACTTATAGGCAACATTGTTAACTCCTGTAGGCTCATTTTCTTCAACAAGACTTTGTGAGGTATTTTGATGCTCTTTACAACTAAAAAAGGTGAATGCCGTGACTAAAACTAAAAAGGCTGTTTTCATAGTATTGATTTTCTCAAAAAATATGGGCAAATATAACAAATTGAGCATACCTAGAGATTCATTATACGTCGATTTTGAATGGTACATTTTTCGCTTAAAGCGAAAAAAAACGATTATACAAATGAGTCAGACTCCTATTTTGATCGCTTGTGAGTTGCTTTTTTTGGATTTGCAATGATTAGTTCGCAAACAGCTAACACTTTATGAAATCAGTAGATTTCGTTTGGAAGCGACCAATGTGTTCCCCTATCTTTGAAAGAAATGCTTAAAACCATACAAAGAGGACTTACTTTTTTGTGCTGTATCATTTCATTTAGTGCGGCCTATGGTCAGTTGGGGTTTTGTGAAGGTGATCTCGGGGATCCCATTTTTACAGAAGATTTTGGAACAGGAACTACCAATGGGCCTGCGTTAGATCCTTCGGTCACGACCTATACCTACGTAAATAATGCTCCCGAAGATGGGTTCTATACCATCTCCTCCAACCTGCAACAGTTAGGTGCTTTCCACTCAGGCTTAGATAATACCCCAGGAGATGTCAATGGACGTGCTTTTATTGTGAATGCAAGCTTTACAGCCGATCAATTCTATAACCGAACCATACAAGGGCTTTGTGAAAACACCTCTTATGAGTTTTCTGCGTTTCTTCTCAACCTATACAATAGTGCAAGTAATGTTTGTGCGAATACAGGAATTCCTGTAAATGTACGTTTTCAAATATGGGATAGTACCGATACGGTTTTGCTTACTTCTGGAGATACGGGCGATATTAATGGGACGCCTACACCGGTTTGGAATCGTTACGGGCTTGTTTTTGAAACTGGTGTAGGGCAGACAGAGGTGATCCTAAAAATGATTAATAACGGAAATGGAGGGTGTGGGAATGATCTTGCGATTGATGATATTGTGTTTAGAGCCTGCGGTGATATTACCACCATCACCTCAGAGATTTCAGGAGAAGAGGATTTGATCCTGTGCAACAATCAATCGTCTTTAGATACCATCCTTACCGTTACCACAACGCCCGATGTTTTTATACAATGGCAACAAAGTGATGACGGTCAAAACTGGATGAATATTGCGGGTGCCAATTCAGAGGAATACACCACGGAAGGGATTACAACCACTACGTTTTATAGAGTGAATACTGCAACAGACCCTGATAATTTAGGGGATGTATTTTGCTCCTTTTTTTCAGATTCGTTTTTAATTGATTTTGTAGAGGGGCCTGATCCACCTATCAGCAACGGAGATGTGGTTGCCTGTGATAACGTTATGTTATCTGGAATTTCAGTAAGTGTGTCGCAAGGAGCTGAGGTTCGTTGGTATGCTTCAGAAACAAGTACCGAGGTATTGGCAACGGGAACCAACTTCACTCCAGAAACCGCAGGAACGTATTATGCGCAGGCTTTTGCTATAGGCACCGAGTGTGGAAGCACGATAAGAACAGCAGTGTCAATCAGTCAAGTGGTATCTCCTTCATTTGTCAACCCTCTGGAGACGTCACAAATATGTAATGACCAAGAATCGAGAATCCTTTCGGCGGGAATTGCCAATGTGACGTATGCATGGTCCACAGGAGAAACCACACCTTCTATTGTAATTATGACAGGCGGCGTATATTCGGTGACGGTGACCAATACCAATGGATGTAGTGCTACCAAAACCTTTCAAGTAGAAGGGATTGCTATTCCAGAAATTGCGAGTATTACGTCTCAGGGTGAAAACATTGTCATAGAAGTAGCCAGTGAAGGTGATTTTGAATATTCTTTAAATGGGATTTCTTATACGAGTTCCCCTGTTTTAAGAAATATCCCTGGAGGCTTACAAACGGTATTTGTGAGAACAGCCAACGGATGTCTTCCCGTGATTACTTCCTTTTATCATTTTAATATCCCAACCTATTTCACGCCGAACAATGACGGGATCAATGACTTTTTTGCACTTCCAGATGCGACTTTCTTCTCTTCTAGTTTTGTGCGCGTATTTGATCGTTTTGGAAAGTTACTCGCTAGTGGCAACGGACTCACATTTGCATGGGATGGAACCTATAGAGGCAGGTTATTACCTCCCGATGATTATTGGTATGAAATCACCACCAATGACCGTGTGGTGATTGGGCATGTATCTTTGTTGTTGTAGGGTGGGGAGGCTTTTGTATAGTGGAGGGCAGGTTTGTGAAAGCATATAAGCTAAAAAATCATAACAGAATGTTTTTACATCAATTGAATGTACTAGTTACTTTATGATTACTTCATTTTAACGGATAATGAAACATAAAGATTTGTAAAAAACATCACCGATGAAAACGCTATAAAAAATAAAAGAATCCTTAGGTCAAGCTCAACAAAACTCAATAAAAAACCACAAATAGCAGTAATTAGTATATGGACTTTTGATATAAATACGTTAGTCTCTTTCTTGTTTAAAGTGAAAATAAACCAGTACAATACAGCATAAACACAAGATGGATAATAGAATAGATCTGTAATCCAAGATTGATCTCCCATGAAATCTAAAGCCCATCCAATCGTTTGATTGATATTGAATATATCCACAAAGATTTTACCAAGTATAATAGATATCGTGAAAATCACAAATATCCAGATACCTGTAAATATTTTTATGGATTGGTTGGTAGTCATTTATTCCATTGTTTTTCTTTTGGATAACATTTTTGAACTACCGCTTCGGCAAATACAATACCATTTTCTCTATGGCTACAGCATCCAAGTGTCCCATCATACGTTCATCTTTTGTGATGATGTGCATGTGTACAAAGGAATCATGATGCGTAAAAATACCTTTATGTGCCGTAGAGAAAAATCCAACAATGTCCACGGCTTCATTTTCTAGAGTATAATTCACTTGTCCTTGGTGGGCTTCATCGGGCGAAGAAACGCTCGTGCCTTCAGGAAGATTTTGAACGTGTAAGTTGGCTTGTTTTACATTCCCGTTTAGTTTGAACGCAAAAGGGCGTTTGTAGTCCGTGGTTTTTGAATTTATAAAGGTTTCTAGCTCTTTAATTGTTTTGATGGTAGTAGGTAAAGGGACGGTGTCCCATTCTTGAACGTTGGCATACACAAAAAAAGGGGCTGAAACATCAAAGGTTTTCTCTACCACCATTGTCGAATCGGAAGTCACCCTAGAGACATAACTCTTCCCATTGTTAATAAGAAGTTCTCCTGTAAGAAAACGCTCGGGCCCGAGACCGTAGAGCCCTTGTTTAGTAGCAATGGTATCTAGATGAATCGTACCAGCTAACTCTCCTTTCCACATTACATTTTTCATAGCACCAACAACCCTAATGTCGTCATACGTCTCAGGTGATGAGGTCTGCTTTTTTTTTGAGGTACAGCCTAGAATAACCACGGTAAGAATGCTTAATAGGATATTTTTATAAATCATATTTTTATTTTTCAATCACTGATAACCGATTAAAATTTACATAAGCATAGTATGATTAGCTTTCAAGTCATCAAAAACCAGGTCTTACGTCTTATGTCCAACAGCGAATCGGTCGTATGTCTTAGTAGCGTACGACTTTTTGATGATGGTTTTAGATAACTCTCAACTACTCCTTTCCCCCATACCAATCTAATTGCACCACGTTGATGTCAGGATTTCCTTTATTGACAATGGTTTTAAAATTCGCTACGTCACTAAGACCTTCCGAACCACGGTAATGATAGGGGTAGATATTAGCAGGCGCAAAGTCCAGCACAGCATCGGCAGCGCTGACCTCCGTCATGGTGTATGGCAGGTTCATGCATACAAATGCAGCATCTATGTCGGTAAGTGCACGCATTTCTGGAATGTCTTCGGTGTCACCAGAAATATAGACACGGGTGTCATCTTTTTCAATCACATAGCCGTTACCACGTCCTTTGGTGTGAAACTTTAAGGCTTCTTCTCGTAAATTATACATTGGGATAGCTTCGACAACAAAACCAAAACGCTCTTTACTGTCCCCATTATTTAAAACATCAAGCAGTGGTACAAACGCTTCGGGCATTTTATCGGCTACCGCTTGTGGAGCGATAATTTTTGCGTTTGAGGTATCAAGGCCTTCTAAGGTTTCCACATTCAAATGATCACCATGTATGTCTGTAATTAAAATGAGGTCTGGAGTTGGATGAGCTGCAAAAGCATCAGCACCGCCTACAGGATCAACATATATCGTAGTATCACCCCATTGCAATACCATGGTCGCATGACTAATAGGATTGACTTTAAAAGGAAGTTCGTTCTTTGTCTCAACAGTCTTTGTAACTTCTTCAGAAGTTGCTGTAGCGGTTTCGGCTTGTTTTTCTTTACAACTAAGTACGGTGATACAGGCGAGTATCAGGAGTAAGATCTTTTTCATTATTTTTTATTTAATAGTAATTCCATTTTAATATTGGCTCTGTCATAATATACATCTTTTTCTAAAGGAATCTCGACAAATCCCCATTTTCGGTAGATGTAGATGGCATTTTCAAGAAGTGTATTTGAGTATAATATAAGTTTTGGGGCTTTTTCCGCTTTCGCGAAAGCGATACAATGCGCTATCAATTTCTGTCCAATTCCCTGACTGCGTACGGACGGATCTACTGCCATTTTAGTGAGTTCGTACACGTGGGCTATTTTTGTAGGCATCAAGGCAACCGTGCCTACTACTTTTTCTTCCAGAATCGCAAAAAAGATATGACCACCTTTCGATATAATGTAGGTTTCTGGATTGCTCAAGACTTCGTTGTCATAGGGCTCTACATAGAAATAAGTTTCTAACCAATCTATATTGAGTGCTCTAAAATCTGGCGCATATAAAGGATTGTAATTAATAATTTGCATGGTGTGTTCGGATAAAATCGGTCACAAAATAACTAATCGCTTTTCCTACTTGCCCTGCTTTTTTTCTTCCCGGCGAAGCCTCGCATATATGAAAATAGCAGCATTGCTTTTTGGAAGCGGCATGCATTATAAATTGGCGCACGTCGCTAATGTCAAAACCACTAGGGGTTTGTGCACTACTTGGAAAATTAGTAATTGCATCGCAATCTAATTCGAGTCCAAATGATTTTTGAGCGACAAAATCTAGCGCGGTTTTAAACTGTTTAGATACTGGAATATTACGAGGCCACAGCTCTTCCAAATGATAATACCGCAAACGATCTCTGCGTTTTTCAAACAAATCGTAGATGTATTGCGGGGTGTAATTTTTATGCAACCCAAACACAGTATATCTGTCTAGCGAAGCCTCCTGAGGATCATTTAAGGAAAGTGCATACGAAAAACCGTTACCACTATGCCTGTAATCAGTGGTGCGTAGGTCTGTATGCGCATCTATATTTATTACATTAATGGTTTCTTGCAGAGCTTGCGAGGTACCTTTTATATTGCCATAGGCATTGTTGTGTCCTCCACCAATAATGACAGGAATCTTACCGGCAGCGACAATGGTTTTTACGATAAACGCCACTTTTTTATCAATTCTAGTGACAATATCACCTAAAACTTCTTTGGGTGAGGTGTATTTGATATCGTCGGGAGTGACAGAAATATAGCCTAATAGTAAGATGTTTTCTCCTGAGTTATATTGGTTTTCTTGGATGTTTACAAAGGATTGTAGAAATGCATTCCATGCTTTGGCAGTGCCACGTCTCCCGTAATTAGCACGTACCCCAAAATCTTCGGCGATTCCAAAAATAACATAGCGGGCATTACTTTCTTCAATGCCTTCAAGGCTATGGCAAAATTGAACTGTTTCTCCAAGCTTAGTTTCCCCTTCTCTTTTGGAGATAAGCTCATCAAGTGTTTCTTTTGATTGGATATGAAGCTGAATCATGGGTTAGTCATTTGTTAACGCTTGGATACATTCCTCTCGAATTTCCCATACTTTTTCTAGGCTATAGGGAAAGTTATCACGTTGAATCCAATCTTCAAGAATAGATTTGTGATAGGAAACTTTATAGTCAAATATTTGGTCTGCATCGATCGTAGTCTCTATAAGAATATCGGGTTCCCATGATTTTTTAGAAACTCCAGGAAACGTAAAATCATACCGCTCATGGTCATAACTCAAGCAAATATGGGCTTCAAGTATGTAGGATAAGCGATATGTATCCAGTACTTTTTCTATGCCAGGTGTGTTTTTCTTGTTCATAGAAAATATACACAGATTTAATTGTATGCTATGAATTTCGTTTTCTTCGGCAAGCGTTTTTAAACAAGCGTGTTTTGTAGAACAGGTGCCTACGCCTTCTTGAATAATACTAGCCATGTTTTTAGGATCTTTATTACGACCATAAGGGAGATTGTGTATATAACGTACGGCACCGTGAAATGTCTTGATGTCTTTTTTTAAAAAGGCATCTGAGACAGGTGATCCTTCAGTGAGATTAAAGTTAGGTAGACTCATAACAATTCTCCGTTTAAGATGAGTTGATCAATTTGATGGTATCCAAACCTGTAGGGAAGGGTATTATATGATTTTTGAGGGGTGGTTATGATAAGATTGGCTTTCTTTCCTTTGGTAATACTCCCGACCTTAGAAGCGACATCCATGGCAAATGCTCCATTAATCGTGGCGGCAATAATCGCTTCTTCGGGTGTCATGCGCAGTTGAATACTTGCTTGTGCGACGGTGAAATTCATATTTCCACTTGGTGCCGAGCCTGGATTGTAGTCGGTAGCGATGGCAAGAGGAAGACCTGCGTCTATCAGACGTCTTGCAGGGGTATAAGGAATACTTAGAAAGAAGGAGCATCCAGGCAATGCCACGGGAATGGTATTGCTTCCTTGTAAGGCTTCGATGTCTTCCTGTGCCAATTCTTCTAGATGATCTACCGAAAGGGCATCATGATTAACCGCGGCAGCAATGCCTCCAATAGCATTAAACTGGTTGACATGCACTTTGGGACGTAAACCGTGTTGTTTTCCAGCGGTGAGAATCGCTTCCATTTCGGCAACTGTAAAGTAGCCAGATTCACAAAATACATCTATAAAATCGCATAATTTTGCTTTCGCGAAAGCGGGAATCATCTCTTCTATAATCAGTTGGACATAGCCAGCTCGATTCTCCTTATATTCAGTAGGAATAGCATGCGCAGCGAGTAAGGTAGCTTTGATCGGAATGTCAACGGCTGCTTTCAATCGGGCAATCACACGAAGCATTTTCTTTTCTGCTGCTACCGAAAGGCCATACCCACTTTTAATTTCGATGGCACCAGTACCGAGTGCAATAAGCTGTTGTAACCGTTTTAATGCGTCTTCGTACAAGGCATCTTCCGACATGGATCGTAAACGTGCTACAGAGTTTAAAATACCACCGCCACGATTGGCTATTTCTTCATAAGACAAGCCATTGATTCGATCTACAAATTCATCTTCCCTGCCTGTCGCATATACAAGATGTGTATGAGAATCGCACCACATTGGTAAGATGATTTTTCCAGTAGCATCTATAATCTCCACTGCAGCAACAGGGGGAAGATCCTCCATAGGACCAAAGTCGTAAATCCGATCTTCTTCTATAATGAGGTATGCATTAGTGATGTAAGGCATTTGGGACATGGCTTTCCCACAGACAGGCCCAGTGAATTCTCCAGTAACGAGTAATTGATGTATGTTGGTAATAAGTTTCATAAAAAATAAAGGTAGGTACTTTATCGCTTATATAACAAAATTAAGGAATTGTTTTTTGTATTTTTATGGGATAAAAAAGTAAGCTCATGAATCATCATAAAAAAGGAGTTAATACCATTTGTACCCATGTAGGGGAAGTGACAGATGAACAGTTTAAAGGAGCCGTTTCGCCTATCTTCATGTCATCGTCTTATGCCTTTATGGATGTAGATATAAAACGTTATCCTCGATATTTCAACACCCCTAATCAAGAGGCTTTATGTAAAAAAATTGCCGCTTTAGAAGGAACTGAAGCGGCCATGATTTTTGGAAGTGGGATGGCAGCCGTGAGTACGACCTTACTTGCCTTTTTACAAAAAGGAGATCATGTTGTCTTACAAAAAACCTTGTATGGCGGAACGTATAATCTCGTGGTTGAGGAGTTTGCCAAATACGGAATTGACTACACGTTTACGGATGGTTTGGATAAGACCGCTTTCGCGAAAGCGATTACACCCCAAACAAAAGTGTTATACATTGAGACCCCTTCCAATCCGTTAATGACCATTACGGATATGCAGATGGTGTCAGATCTGGCAAAAGAAAAAGGCATTGTCACCATGATTGATAATACTTTTGCGTCGCCCATTAATCAGAATCCGTTGAAATTTGGCATTGATATCATCATTCATAGTGCCACCAAATATATGGGCGGGCACAGTGATATTTGTGCAGGTGCTGTCGCGGCGAGTGAAGAGCATATTGACCGCATTTGGAATTTAGGAAAAAATCTAGGCGGAAGCTTGAGCGATATGACCGTTTGGTTGCTGGAACGCAGTATGAAAACCATGGCGATACGTGTCAAAGCACAAAATAGAAATGCCAAAAAGTTAGCCAAATGGCTCGATAAAAATGGAGCGATCAATAAGGTGTATTATCCAGGGTTAAAGTCACATCCAGATCATTTATTGGCCAAAGCGCAGATGCGTGGCTACGGTGGAATGCTTTCTTTTGAACTTGCTGAAGGATTGGATCCGGAGGTGTTTCAGAAGTCGTTGCAACTCATTAAACCTTCCATGAGCTTAGCAGGAGTGGAAAGTACGATGCTATGCCCAGCGCAAACGTCTCATTTTTTATTAGGGGAAGAAGAGAGAGCCAATCAAGGCATTGCCGAAGGATTGATTCGTTTTTCGGTAGGCATTGAAGACAAAGAAGATCTTATTGAAGATATCCAGCAAGCGTTATTAACGGTCATGGCGCAATTGGAGGAGCCTGTGTTATAATATCAGGAAATACACGACACCGTAGAGAAAGAACAAAAAACCATTCATGAAATTAGATATACTCGCCATAGGCGCACACCCCGATGATGTAGAATTAGGCTGTGGAGCGACCATCGCCAAAGAAATTGCCAGAGGGAAAAAAGTAGGTATCCTTGATTTAACAAGGGGCGAATTAGGCACCCGAGGGACGGCACAAACTCGAAAAGAAGAAGCCGCCAGTGCGGCAGGTATACTAGGCGTAAGCGTTCGTGAAAACATCGGACTCGCCGATGGTTTTTTTCAAAATGATACAGAGAGTCAGTTGAAGATCATCGAGGTCATACGCGCCTACCAACCCGAAATGGTACTTTGCAACGCGATTCAAGATCGACATATTGATCACGGAAAAGGAAGTAAGCTGGCAAGTGATGCGTGCTTTTTAAGTGGACTTGTGAAAATTGAGACAAAACGGGATGGAGTGGTCCAAGAAAAATGGCGCCCTAAAACCGTCTATCATTACATACAATGGGAAAATATCACACCTGATATTGTGGTGGATGTTAGTGGATTTATTGAAAAAAAATGTGAGGCAGTCTTTGCCTATAAAACCCAGTTTTTTGATCCTAATTCTCCAGATGACAATACGCCGATTTCAAGTCTTACCTTTAAGGAAAGTATCAATTACAGAGCAAGAGATTTAGGCAGACTCATAGGCACCGATTATGCCGAAGGTTTTACGGTAGAGCGATATCCTGCGGTAGATAGTCTTTTTGATTTGATATAATTTATAACCACTATAATTTTTCTATAAGACTAATTAGTCGTTCCTGAATACTCACAAAATGCCAGTTGTTAGCCGAATTATCTAAAATCACCAAACAGGTTTTTGTTTTTGTATTTCTGTAGATATACGTTCGTGCCGCTAACCAACCTCCAGAATGTTGCATGACCTCATCATCGACAGACCAGCCAAAACCATAGGTAGAAACGGTACCATTGGTAAGCGTTGGTGTTTTAAAGGCTTCTTGTAGTTTTTCTTGGGGAAGGAGCGAAGTACCATACAATGCTGTATCCCAAATCACAAAATCTTCCAAACTTGCAAAAACACCCCCATCGCCAGAAACACCGTCTATAAACGTAGGATACATCGGAATATAGTTCTCGTCTTGTTTTTCAAAACCTAGTGTCTTATTTGGGAATGTTTTGTCTTTAGAAAGCAGATTCCAAACCCGTGCATTTTGCATGTTAAGCGGATTAAAAATCGCTTCTTGCATATAGGTCTCAAAAGACTGCCCAGAAACATTCTCTACAATACCAGCGAGCAAAATATAATTGGAATTCGAATATTTGAACCAACTATTCGGTGGGGCTGCTTTGGAGGGATAGTCACACAGTAACTGCACAGCTTCTTGAATACTTAATTCGTCTCCTAGGGTGCTTTTATATTTTTCGGCAAGTTGTAAATAACCATCAGGAATACCAGAGGTCATATTGAGTAAGTGCCGAACCGTTACACGAGGATAGGGGAATTCAGGAATATACGTCGTCACAGGCGTATCATAGTCTAGTAATCCTTTGTTTTCAAGAAGCATGATTCCAAAAGCGGTAAACTGCTTAGATACCGAGGCTAGTCTAAAAGACGATTGTGTCGTGAGTTGTTGTGTACGTGTATGATCGGTATAGCCGTAGGTGTCCATAAAAATAGGAACTCCGTCTTTCACCATCAAAACACCTCCATTAAATTTCCCTTCAGATTTTAAGGTAGTTAACCAAGCATCGACTTCCTTTTTACCTTCTGCTTCAGTAATAGGAGCCGTAGTGACTAGTTCAGGGATGCTTGATTTTGCATTGATAAGAAGATTCAGTCCGCCCCAAATAAGCGCTCCGACAATAATGACAATCCCCGCAATCTTTATAAATGTATTTTTCATAATGGGTGCAAGATATTTATTAGTGAAACGTTGTTTTAAAGAGTTGTCAAACAACAAATTTAAAATAACTAGTTGAACCTACCTATGCCGTCAGGCAGGTTAATCCTGATTTTTCAGCGGGATCTAAGATTTAATACCTCAAAGCTAGTTTAGGAAATTAAAAAATATGTTCCGTTAAATACCTCGTGGGCTTGCCTTGAGGATTATGTATGTTTGATGATGATACGAATCAACTAGTTGGTTTTCTTTACTTTTTTGCGTTTAGATTTTTTTATACGTACTACTTCGACTACGCTCAGCGCAAGTTTCGCGAACCTGCCTGCCGCCAGGCAGGAGCAGACTCAGGAATAGTAAAATTACGACTCGACTATAAGCTTTGACAATGCGTTGATAAATCAAATAGATAAATCTTATGAGTAATTCACGTATAATAGCTGTAATTTTGGGAGAATCTATTTGAAAAAAATCAAAATATATATATTATGGATACTAAACATACCAATGTCTGGGATATCAATGACCCAGAAGCTGTCGCCAAATGTCCTTTTTTAGGAAACCCTGATCAGATCGTTGCAGGTCTTGGAACGACCAACAGAGATTGGTGGCCTAATGAGTTGAAGTTGAATATCATGCGCCAAAATGGGGTAGATAATGACCCAATTGGAAAGGATTTTAACTATGCAGAAGCTTTCAAAAGTATTGACTATCCAACGTTAAAGCAAGAGGTTATTGACTTGATGACCGACTCTCAAGACTGGTGGCCGGCAGATTATGGACACTACGGACCGTTTATGATTCGTATGGCATGGCATAGTGCAGGTACTTACAGAATAGGAGATGGTCGTGGTGGATCTAGTTCAGGATCTCAGCGTTTTGCGCCTTTAAATAGTTGGCCAGATAACGGAAACTTAGATAAGGCACGTTTATTATTGTGGCCTATCAAAAAGAAATATGGTAAGAGCTTATCGTGGGCAGATTTATTTATCCTTGCAGGAAATGCAGCGTTAGAGTCTATGGGATTCAAAACCTTTGGATTTGCGGGAGGACGTGAGGATATTTGGGAGCCAGAGCAAGACATTAACTGGGGATATGAGAATGAATGGTTAGGAGAGCAAGATCGTCACGAAGGCGATAGAGAGCTGAAAGGCTTTTTAGGAGCGACACACATGGGACTTATTTATGTAAATCCAGAAGGACCTAGTGGAAAACCAGATCCGCTTGGAAGTGCCTATGATATCAGAGAGACTTTTGGACGTATGGCAATGAATGATGAAGAGACTGTAGCATTGGTTGCAGGAGGTCATACCTTTGGAAAGGCACACGGAGCTGCAGATCCAGACAAGTATGTAGGAGCAGAGCCTCATGGTGCTAGCATAGAAGAAATGAGTACGGGGTGGAAAAACAGTTTTGGTACTGGAGTATTGGATGATACCATCACTTCAGGATTGGAAGGGGCGTGGACACCACATCCAACACGTTGGGATACCGAATACTTTGATGTACTTTTAAACCTTGATTGGGAGTTGACTAAAAGTCCAGCAGGAGCCTACCAATGGACACCATCTAATCCAGATGCACCACAAGCGCCTGCAGCAGGAGGAAAAGGGACACAAGCGTTAATGATGTCTACTGCAGATATGGCGCTTAAAATGGATCCAGCATATCGCAAGATTTCTGAAAAGTTCCACAAAGACCATAAAGCATTTGAAGATGCTTTTGCCAGAGCTTGGTACAAGTTAACGCACCGTGATATGGGACCTATTTCTCGTTATTTAGGACCAGAAGTACCTACAGAAGAGCTATTGTGGCAGGATCCGATTCCAGCAGCAAATGGATACACACTTTCTGATAGTCAAGTAAACACACTAAAAGAAGCTATAGATGCAACAGACCTTTCTGCTACAGAAATGGTATCAGTCGCTTGGGCTTCTGCATCAACCTTTAGAAACTCTGATAAGCGTGGAGGCGCCAATGGTGGACGTATCCGTTTAGCTCCTCAAAATAATTGGGAAGTAAATAATCCAACACAGCTTAGAAAAGTATTAAATGCCTTAAAAGAGGTACAAAATAATGCAGATTTTGCCGTTTCTATGGCAGATTTAATTGTATTGGCTGGTTCTGTGGGAGTAGAACGTGCTGCCAAAAATGCCGGTCACGATATTACGGTGCCTTTTACACCAGGACGTACCGATGCAACGCCAGAGCAAACTGATATTGATTCTTTTGGATACCTAGAGCCAAGAGCTGATGGGTTTAGAAACTACATCAAAAAAGGAATGAAAACCGCTCCAGAAGAATTATTAATTGACAAAGCACAATTACTAGGACTTTCTATTCCAGAAATGACTGCATTGGTTGGAGGGCTTCGTGTATTAGGAGCTAATTACAACGGATCTAAAGTTGGTGTGTTTACAGATAGAGTAGGTGCGCTTACTAATGATTTCTTTGAGAACTTATTAGACTTTACCTACACATGGAAAGCGCTATCATCTGATGATTCGCTTTTCTCAGGAACAGATCGTCGTACAGGTGAAATGAAATTTACAGGATCTCGTGTCGACCTTATTTTTGGTTCTAACACAGAGTTAAGAGCAGTTGCCGAAGTATATGGAGCTAATGATGGCGAGCCCTTATTTGTTCGTGACTTCGTAAGAGCTTTTGTAAAAGTGATGAATGCAGATCGTTTTGATGTAGCATAAGTTTTATGTCAATGTATGTAACAAACACCCTAGCTTTTTTGGTTAGGGTGTTTTTTTATGCGCTTTCGCGAAAGCGTACATAGAATCTGTCAAAGCAGGGTATTTTACATACTAATTAGTAGTATTTTGCCAAGACGGCTATTTTATACTAATATAGACGCACTTTTAAAATAAAATAAATAGTAATTACCATTATTTACGCTAAAATCTGTAACAACCTAAATTGATCGTACACTAATGGTACAACTTAAAAATTCCCTTTATGATTCTTAGTTTAAAAAACGTTTCAAAAACATACAGTAACGGAGTAAAAGCACTAGATGATGTCACTATTGATATCAAAGCAGGAATGTTTGGGCTTCTGGGGCCTAATGGCGCAGGAAAGTCTTCCTTAATGCGTACCATTGCCACATTACAAGCACCAGATACTGGAGAAATACATTTTAACGATTTAGACATTCTCAATAATAAAATCGAGTTCAGAAAGCAATTGGGATATCTGCCACAAGAATTTGGAGTCTATCCAAAAATGAGTGCTAGTGACTTGCTACATTATTTTGCGAGTTTAAAAGGAATTACAAACAAAAGTGAACGAAATTTAATTGTTGATAAAGCCCTAGAAGTAACCAACCTCAGTGATGTTCGTGCCAAACATGTAGCTGGATATTCTGGTGGGATGAAGCAGCGTTTTGGGATCGCACAATTACTTCTTAATAATCCTAAATTGATTATTGTAGATGAGCCAACAGCGGGTCTTGATCCAGCAGAGCGCCATCGATTTTTAAATGTATTGAGAGAGATTGGAACCAATCATATTGTTATTTTCTCTACCCATATTGTAGATGATGTAAAAGAACTATGTACAGACATGGCCATTCTTAATGGCGGAACGCTACTTGCTCAGAGTACTCCTAAAGAACTTGTGCATACATTAAAAGGGAAAATCTGGAAGATCAGTACAAACCGTGAAGCGATGGAGCGCTTACAATTGGAGCACAATGTGATTTCTTCAAGTTTTAATGACGCAAACGATCTTGATGTACGTGTGTATAGCGATGTGTCTCCTGGAGCAGGATTTCAAAGTGTAGAGGCGACACTAGAAGATGTGTACTTCACCACGCTTAATCAAAATAATCACGCTGAGATTCTTTAATCCCTATGTTTAGCACCATCTATTTACACGAAATAAAAACATGGTTTAAGAAACCTATGTTTTACATATTTACCGTTATTATGTTTCTACTTGGACTCCTCATCATGGCTCTAGGGCTAGGCGTTTTTAGTAGCGATAATGTTACGGTGACCAGTAATGTATACCTTAATAGCCCACTGGCGATTACAGGGATCTTATCACAGCTAGCCATACTCACGTATTTGCTGATTCCTTCCATTACTGGAGGGACGATATACCGAGATTTTAAAAACAATATGCACAACGTATTGTATTCCTATCCTTTGACCAAGTTCAAGTACTTACTCGCAAAATTTGCCGCAGGAGTTACCATCAACCTTGGGATTATTATCGCCATTATATTAGGACTTCTTGTTGGCTCTATTTTACCAGGGGTGAATGAATCATTGTTGGGACCATTTAAACTGTGGAATTATATTCAGCCGTTTGCTTTTATTATATTTCCTAATGTTCTTTTTTACAGTGCCATTGTATTTGCTATTGTCGTTTTTAGCCGTAACCTAAACATAGGTTTTATGGCAGTGCTTACGATGATTATTATACAGTTGATTGCGACAAGTGCTTCCGATAATGCAGATGATAAATTCTATTATGCTGTATTTGACCCTATGGCAAATGTAGCCCTAGCAGATGCAACAGAGTTCTGGACACCAGTAGAACAAAATGAAAGAACTATTCCCATGTCGGGCACGTTGTTATACAACCGCCTTCTTTGGGGAGGGATTTCATTTCTCATCTTATTTGGAATCATAGGGCGTTTTAATTTTTCGCAAAATGCGACCTCGCTTAACCCATTCAAAAAGAAAACTGTAAAAGCTGTTAAAAATAATTTTAGTAAGATAGAGCATGTGGTCATTCCAGAAGTGGCAACCGATTTTTCCTTTTCTGGAAAGTTAAAAACCCTATGGCATCTTATTAAAAACGACACCCGTTATATCATCACTGGATGGCCTTTTATCATAATAACTTTCTTGGCTATTGTTTTGACGTTTGTGATGATGAGTTTTTCACAGCTCATATTTAATACAGCTATTTTGCCTAAAACATGGGCCATGCTTGCACAGCCTTCTACCTACATGGTCTTGTTTTCCTTTTTATTAATCCACCTATATGCAGGTTTTTTAATGGATCGGGCGCGTATGGCGCATCTCAATCAAATCGTAGATGTGACACCTACCAAAAGCTGGATATTTTTAGTTTCAAAAGGAGGGGCACTTTTTATCATGACGGCTTTTTTACAGTTGGTGTTGATTCTTTGTGGACTCGCTTTTCAAACTGTGAAAGGCTTTTACGATTATCAAATAGATATTTACCTGTTTCAAGCGTTTTTCATCAATGTGTTGCGCTATATTCCATGGATTCTGCTTGCATTGTTGGTGCATACACTCATCAAAAATAAATGGATTGGGCTTGTTGTTTTATTAATTATAGCGATTGCGGTTCCTTTGGTGCAGAGTGCCATAGGGGTAGAGCAGGCAATTTATGATTTCAATTCAGGCGGGACACCAAGCCCTTCCGATTTTGATGGATATGGGACAAGTTTGCCAAGGTTTTATACCTTCAGAGCCTATTGGATTTCTTTTGGTCTCATTCTCTTGATGCTCGCAATTCTATTTTATAGACGGGGAGCAGGTATGAGTGTGAAGCAGCGTTTTGCTTTCGCGAAAGCGAGACTCAACACCCCCATCATCGCCATTGCAGCGGTTAGTCTTATCGTGTTTTTAGGAATAGGAAGCTACTCTTGGTACATCAATAACGTAGAAAATGAAATGCTCTCTGGAAAAGAACGCGAAGAACTACAGGTAAATACCGAACGCGAGTTAGGGAAATTTGCAGGAATACCACAACCACGACTTGTCGCTGTCAATACCTTTATGGATATGTACACAAAAGAACGAAATTTTAAGGCGGGTGCAACTTTTGTGATGGTGAATAGAGATAGTGTCGCTATCGATACATTGCATGTCAATCTTACGGAATACCCCATAGAAATCACGTTAGATCGAGAGGCAAAAATAGTGTACGACAATGAGGACTACGATTATAGAATGTATCAATTTGAAAAACCAATGCTTCCCGGTGATACGCTGGTTTTCAAGTTTACCACAGAAAATAAACCGAACAGATTTCTAGATAATAAATCTCCGATTTCAACCAATGGTACGTTTGTAAACTCCTTTGAGATGTTCCCTTCTGTTGGGTATAATGACATTTTTGAAATTAAAAACGTACAAGTACGCGAAAAGTATAATTTGCCCCCTAAAGACCGATTGCCAGATCCAGATGCACCTGGCGCTAGAGATCGTAATTATGTGGGTGGATACAGTGATTGGATTGATTTTGAAGCGACCTTAAGTACATCTCCTGATCAGATTGCGATTGCACCTGGCTACCTCATTAAAGAATGGGAAGAAGACGGCCGAAGGTATTTCCATTACAAGATGGATTCTAAGATGTTGAATTTTTACTCCTTCTTAAGTGGGGAATATGCGGTTGTACGAGAAAATTATAAAGGAATTAATCTGGAGATTTACCATCACCCTGACCATACCTATAACTTGGATCGTATGATGAAAGGCATGAAAGAAGGGCTGGATTATTACAACGCCAATTATACCCCTTATCAACATAGACAAGTGCGTATAATTGAATTTCCAAAGCAAAAAGGAGGTTTTGCACAGGCATTTGCAAATACCATCCCTTTTAGCGAAGGTGTCGGGTTTATAGCCGATGTAGATGACGAAGACCAAGATGCTGTTGATTATCCGCTGGCCATTACAGCCCACGAATTGGCACACCAATGGTGGGCACATCAAGTGATAGGTGCACAAGCCAAAGGCGCCACCCTTCTTTCTGAAAGTATGTCTGAGTACAGCTCTTTAAAAGTCCTTGAAAAAGTATATGGAAAAAATCAAATGCGTAGATTCTTGAAAGAAGCTATGAATGGATATTTAACTGGGAGAACAGCAGAAAGCATCAAAGAACAACCGTTGATGTATAATGAAAATCAGCTGTACATCCATTATCAAAAAGGCTCTCTTGTGTTATATGCGATTAGTGATTATATAGGAGAAGAAAATTTTAACGCTGTCGCGAAAGATTTTGCAGAGAAATATCAATTTAAAGGAAGTCCGTATCCTGTGGCAACAGAATTTGTAGCTGATATCAAGAAAGCGACGCCAGACTCTTTACAATACCTGATTACGGATATGTTTGAGAACATCACTTTATACGATAATAGCGTGAAAGATGCGATGTATACGGAATTACCAGATGGAACGTATGCTGTAAATATAAAAGCACTAGTGAGTAAGTATAGATCCTATGAAAAAGGAAAAAAAGACTACAAATCTCCACAAGGCGATAGTTTAACGTTCACTCCAGAAGGCAAAGAAGATGCGATTGTCTCTATGCCACTTGCCGATTATATAGAGGTAGGTGTCTTTGGAGAAAAGGATGAGACGACAGGTAACGAAAATGTCTTGTATCTCAAAAAACTCAAAGTAACCGACATCAATAACAGTTTTGACATCATTGTAGATGAAAAACCGGTAGAAGCAGGAGTCGATCCCTTTAATAAACTTATTGATCGCCGTAGTAGTGACAACAGAAAAAAGGTGACAGAGAATGCTGGTCCTTCTGAGTAAGTGATATAAAAGATTATTTTAGAAATAGAAACACCCTACCTATTTTTGGTTAGGGTGTTTTTTTGTGCGCTTTCGCGAAAGCTTTCTCAGGAGTTATAACAGTTATTAATTGAATTTACTGGAAAAGAAAAGGATGATTTTTTTCTTTATATGAGAAAGAAAACTAAAGCATAGCCTAAGCTACGGTTTCTTTTTTCTTGTGAAATAGAAAGGGAAAAAGGGTGTTTTATTACAGTAAATTCAATTGGTAAATGGTATTATACATGCACACGACCATACTTCGTTCAGTATCGCAGCATTCATTTTCTGTTTTTTCAGGAATATAGTTCAATTCTATATTCGCTGGCCAGATCCGATATATCGTTAATTATATCTTTATATTTTTCTTCTTCTCCCATCTGAGATATTCTGCTAAGAGCACTGTAAAACATTTTTTCTAAGGCTATAATTGCTGATTAGCCAAAATGCACAACAGATTTATATACATATTTCAATCAACAGATATGGGTCTCCACACCCCTCCAAAAATCTCATCTTCGGTACCAAATGAAAGCGTCGCGTTTATGTTTTTGGGAGGCCCAGAAAGAGCTTCGATTTTAAATCCAGCCACAGGTGTCCAGTGTGTGAAATCAGGATAAACAGTTAATGGTTGCTTTTTATTTGAAGTAGTAAGTTGCCCTAATTTATAAATGACAGAATAGAACGGCCCTACATCTGTAGTATCTTCAGAGGCCGCAGCCCATATACCCCCTTCAGCATCCATATGAAGGTCTGTAATATCTCGCTTATTCTTTTCATCAGTCCAGTTGCCAGGTGCATTGACGGTGATGCCTTTTATTCCTGCATCACTAAAGGTTAATTTGTGTGTCGATAGATTGTAGATTCCCCATTTGATATTGCCTCTAGGATTGATCTCCGAGCCTCCGCGTTCTGCTAACATCAATATTCTTTCAGACTCGCTATACAGTAGACACATCATAGATTCGTATTGATCCCCCACTAATTCAAGCGTATTGATATCCTTATACGGTAGTTGAGTCGTTCCTAAAACTTGAGCAGATAGTGTGGTTGTGTTCACTCGGATATGAAAGATTCTCCCTAGTTTTCCTTCCCAATTCCCAGATTCTGCCATCAAATATTCATTGGTGGTTCCTGGGATTTTACAAATACTTTCCAGATCATTTGATCTTCCACCTTCATTCCATCCAGAAATACGGATAGGAGACACTTGGATGGTTTCATCTGTAATCTGTACCATAGCGAGTCGCGTTCCTTCCTTGTGTTTTTTTATATCATACACCACTAGATAAGACTGGTCATCAATTTGTTCCATGCCGCTTAAACCGCCACTTAATTTGAGCGGTTGAATTTCTTGGTTGGGAGTGGCTACTATGGATCGCGATGTTTTACACGAACTGATTTGAAAAAGAAGGATACATAGCAAGGGTAGGAATAGGAATCGTTTTAAGCGCATGGTATGGAGGTTTGGTTGGTTTATTCAAAAACCTAAGGTACTGAATATTTCGTGTTTTGGTTTTGTGTACCATTACTGACAACAATAAAAAACCAAACATTTATAAAGTCTACCTCTTGGAACGCGATACAATCGTATACCAAGTGGGGGTTATTGGCAAACGTTATATACCTAAATTCCAGCCTAACATTAATTTTATGGCATTTGTTTTTATTGTTCCGTTTACTTGATTTGGAACTCCACCAGTATCGATAATTCCTAAATCGTTTCTTAATTCAATTACTAAATCATTCTTTTCGTTAAGGGATAAATTAGTTCCAATTCCGGCAGATAATCCAAAATCAATTTTTTTCTGCTGTGTGACTAATCTGCTATCATCATTCGGATAATCTTCGTCGATTTTGTTACTTAGGAGATAATTTAAAAAGGGACCTCCATTTACGAAAAATTTTGAATTTCCAAATTCATATTTTAAGAGGATGGGAATATTAATGTATTCAAAAACCTCATTATAATTTTGAGTTCCAATTTCTTGAGCCTGGTTGTCAAAAAAAGTTAATTCAAACTCTCTGATTTTTGTTTCAAAATTGACATTTGCCTTTATAGATAGATTTTCTTTTAAATAGTAATCTAAAGATACACCAAATAAATATCCAACTTTAAAATTATTGAATTTTGCGAATTCATTTCCTCTTATATCGGGATAATTAAGTCCAACATTAATTCCAATTTTGAAATCGTTTTGAGCATCTAAATTTATTGAGAAAAATAACCCAATTACTACTACTAATAATTTAGTCTTATTCATACGTGTTTTTTGTTTTGAGTGAGTTCTAATGTTGTACAATGTTTACTACATGTGTCATTACAGAGCAAAATGTTACCTTACTTTTGGATTTTTTTCACATTATTTACTACAATTTTCTTTTTGTAAGCTCTAGCTACCGCACGATGGTATCGTGTGGTTGATGTCACAGTACCTTTTAAATAGAATGCTCGTTTTTTTTGTTAGTAGGAAACTTTGTAAAGGTGTGCAGGCTTTTGAGTGCGCGATGTAATTGCGAACCAGCTAGGGGCATTATTTTTCTATTAATTTAATTCTCGTATTTTGTATAATTATTTGTCCGTTTTTACTCTCATTTTCATGTTTTATTTCAACAGTCAAATTGTCTAATCCCATTTGTTTTAAAGTCGATTTAGCCATTTCACGCAAAATGTTCCACTAATTTTCATATTTAGCCATTTCAAACCAAAAGTCTTCATCTTTTTCAGAAGTCCATTTGTTAGTCAGATTGTCAATATTATCTAAAGAATTTTTTATTTCTTCATTGATGAGTTCTTTCTCAAAAAATCTTGATTTATTTAAAGTATAATAACTGTAGAAATCTTCTAACATTTCGTCGGCTGTTGCCCCAAGCCCATAAAAATCATTTTGTTTCTCTAGAGACATTGACATTGAAATCAGATTTTTGATTAATTCATTAAATTGCCACAGTAAATTATCAGTTTTATAAAGCTCTTCGTGAATCAATCTTTTTTCCGCATTTCGCTCTCCTTTCCAAAATTGCTTTTTCATATACTTTCGTAAATGTTTAGCCCATTCAGAAGAGGTAGTTAATTGTCCTTTTTTCTTAATAGCCATTTTGACCCTCGTGAATTTTTTAGTGCACCACAACAGTTTTATGTATGGTTCGTTGCGGGAAATCAGCTATGATTTTCCGCCGTAACCGAAAGATAGCAAATTGCAATGAACTCCGATTAGGAATTTAGCCGTAATAAGCTATACACGGTGTGTACCCAGCACCTAGCTCCGCACGATGGTCTGCTCTGGTTGATGTCACACTACCTTTTAAATAGTAATATTTATTATCTTTTGTGAGTAGGAAACAATGTAAAGGTACGCTAGTTGATGGAGCGCGATATAATTTCGCAGCAGTTGGGACTAAGGTAAAAATAAGTTAACATCAGATTAGTACTCAACTTTGCTCTAATTTCATATATAATGTTACCTACTGGATTTAATTTTCATTTAGGTATTCGTATTTCATTATCTCCTCCAAATCATCATCAATGCTTTCGTCAAATTTAAAATTATAGAGCATCCATTTATCTTTGGATTTGTAATATTTAAAAATAAATCTTAGAGGTTGTCTTTCGTATTTAATCAGATAAACTGAAACTTTTAGACTTTCGCCGAGTGGCTTGTCTGTTAATCTTTCAAATCCAATATACTTGCCCATTAAATTTTTATACTCTCGGATTTTGAACTTTACATTTTCTATTCCGTCCTTGTTCTCTACCATCCATTTATTGGTTCCAAAGATATAATCAAATGCTGCATCAGTATCTTGTTCATATTTTTTAAAGAATTCAGCAGTTATACCGTCAGTTGTATTTTGTCCGTAGGTAATTGTCGTCAATAATGTCAGACTAAATACTAAAATTATTTTTCTCATTATTTTGTTTTTTTGGTTGTACGTAACGTTTCGTATAAGAAACGTAAGGCAGTTGATAAGCAATACGTTTCGGTTTGGTATTAAGCCAAATATAATATTTTGCTTTTATCTTTTTTCCTACAATCGTCAAATTTTATATTTGATGATTTCTTAAATAAACATAGGTTTTTATTGAAATCGAACATATATTTCATTTATCCACACTAGCTACCGCACGATGGTATCGTGTGGTTGATGTCATAGTGCCTTTTATTTAGTAATGACTATGTAAAGGTATGTTAGCTTTTGGAACACTATAGAATCGTGAAGTAGCGGGGTTAATACGACTCTCTAGCATATATTATAACAGTTTCATTTGAGTCAATAATTTTCGAACTTTTATAAAACTCGGATAATTCGTCAAAAGTCATACTTTTAGAACCTATTTTTCCAGTATTAAAGAGTTCTTCGAAATGAATAGACGATAAAGAGACATTTCTAATATTTTTGTATTCTAAGAATTCACCTCCTTTTGGGCCAGTAGTTTTTACTTTATCAATTTGACAAATTGGCAAATGCTCTCCTGTAGAAATTAACTTTTGATCTGCATTTTGAAGAGCATCCGTAGGTCTTAAAAAACTAGTGCAGAATGGAAACCTATAAAATTCTTTTGAATCATTACATTCGCATAACCCTCTAGAACAAGTAAAAGATTTTAATCTATCAAGCTGTTTTTTAAGTCTTTCATCGGACAAATATAATTTTCTTTTTTCCCAAATTTTATATTGGATAAAAACTAAGCTTACCCGATCATTTTCTCTATCATGATATTCATAAATTAAATCTGCTCCAGTTATATGTTCAGGTTTGTCAGGGTGTAATACTCTGATTTTTATATTTTTATCACCTGGTAGTTGAAAAGTTTTCGAACCTTTCCCCATGCTTAATTCGAGCAGTTTTCTATCTACATTATACGCATCTCGAAATATTAGTTGGTTTTCAGAATGTTTAGAAGGTTCCAGCTCTTCCTTAGCTATGTAGAGAGAATTTAATCTTTTAACTAGTTGTTCATTTCCTTTCTTTCCCTCAAGTTCAATAAGAGATTCAAAATCTGTAATGTCTTGTTTTACCAATTCAATAGCAGTAGACTCACTTCCCTCTCTTATAGTTAAAAGTTTAGCTTTTTGTTTATATTCTTTAGTGATTCCACTTTGTCTTTCTCTTCGTATAAGGCTGACTTCTTCGCCTAAAAGTTCAGGGTATATTTCTCCTCCCAAGTCCAAAGCCTCATCATAGGTTGATTTCCCTATATCACCGTGAGTTGCAATTTTTAATAATTCTCTTAAAGCATTTACCGAAACCCATTCACTATTCAGTCGATTTAATTCATATTCCATATTTCATTCTTGGGGTTTAAATTGCGCTAAAACAACAATATAACAACAATTGCTATTGTATCCATCTATATTCAACCACAAATCTAATGGATCACATATAGCGCCCTAGCTACCGCACGATGGTATCGTGTGGTTGATGTCAAACTACCTTTTAATAGAACCCTCGTTATCTTTTGTTAGCAGGAAACCAGCTTTTGGAACGTAATACAATCGTGCACTAGTGTGGGTATTTTTCGCGTAGTTGCTCAAAATTTGCGTTGGATAAAATCCTAATTTTGTACCCTTTATCTCGATTAAAGGTATGAACTTTTTGAATTTTCGACCAGCCAAAATCCGAGCCAATGATCACAAAATCTACTTTACTTGTTACTCCGGATTTTATTATTCCGCCATTTTCTACAATAAAATCTTTAGCTACGTTTCTGTCTGTCGTTATGTCGCCTGTAAATACGAAACCTTTTCCCTGAATTTCAATTTTCCCAACTTCTTCCTTTGTTAAGGAATAGGTTTGAATTATATCAAGGTTTTCATTCTTTATTTCTACGGTTTCTTGTTTACGCTGTATTTTTTGTTTCTGTTCTTTATGATTTAAATTGCCTATTAATTCTTTGTAGTTTGGATATTGCTCTGTTAATTCTCCAAAAATCATTGCACAAGCTTTAGCATCTTTTTCTGGGTCGTGATTATTCTCAAATTCAACGTCGAAGTTTTTCGTTAATTCCTCAAGTCTTTTTGGAATCCCCAATTTTTCTGCAATTCGCATTGTGTCTAAATATTCAATATCATAATCAGTTATTGAGTAATGCTCAAATAAGTTTTTTAGTACGCTTAAATCCATACTTGCGTTGTGGAAAATCACTAAACTATCATTAAAGTAATTTGATAACTCAAATTCCCAAAGTTCATCAAAGGTCATTGCATAATCAACGTCATCTATTGTTATTCCGTGAATTTCTATATTTCTTGACTCGAAATTTTCGCCATTTGGTGGTTTTATGTGAAAACTTGTTTGATATGCAATTCGATCATTTTTAACAAATACCAATCCTAAAGAACAAGCACTAACTCTATTTTTATTAGCAGTCTCAAAATCAATTGCTATAAAGTCAAATTTATTTTCAAAATATTCCGGAAAAGTATGTGGGTTTTTAAACTCACCAGTTTTTATTTTTTTAAGAATTGCTTTCTCGTATTGAGGTTTAAATTCTATTCCACTTAATTTGGCTTGTTGATACCACTTTTCTAAATGAGGTGCAAATTCAAATTGGACAAAATTGTAGAAAAGGAATTCATTTTCCGTTTGAGGATTTATTCCGCTGATTGTAATTTCAATCGGATTTTCTATTTTTTCTTTTTTCTTGAATAAATTGAACATTGGGTTTTATCTTAATTTTGATGAGTAGCCTAATATGCCATATAGCAACAATATAATAACAATTGCTATTATACTCCATACAGGTTCAATCACAAATCTAACTTATTTTTTAATTCAAATATTTGATAAACAATTAAATACGTAATTCCAGTTTTAACCTATTTATTAAATGTAAATTACTTTATCTAATATAATTTTTCTTACGGTTTTCCGTAACAGAGGAGAAGTTTCTAATCATCCCACAAAAAAAAGCCAAACACCTACTACATGTTTGACTTTTTAATATCCTAGCGGTTGGCTAAGAATCATTAGGGGATGTCGTTTAGTTTGTCATATAATCGTACTCTGCCCCACGAAAATGTTTTGAAAATTACGGTTGGGATCTGTTGGATTTAAAATATAATCAGCGATAAAATCGCCTACTTTAGAGGTGCCAAACGCACTTTCAGGATTGATATCTTCAGTAGTAAAATTCAACTCTAGTGATTTCTCAACGGCTTTTTCGACCAGCTCGGCTTCTTTGTGTAAATTCAAATGACGCAATAACATGGCAGCACTTAAAATACTCGCCAGCGGGTTAGCAATGTCTTTGCCGGTCGCTTGCGGGAAACTCCCGTGAATGGGTTCAAACAACGCATTGTCAGTGCCTACAGATGCAGAGGCTAGCAAACCAATTGATCCGCCGATGACACTGGCTTCGTCAGAGATGATATCTCCAAATAAATTTTCGGTTAAAATCACATCAAACTGCTTCGGATTCAAGATCATTTGCATGGCGGCATTGTCCACAAACAGAAAATCAAGCGCCACCTCTGGATAGTCTTTGGCAATTTCAGTCACCGTTTTACGCCACAAACGTGAGGTTTCTAGCACATTTGCCTTATCGACCAAGGTGAGTTTTTTATTTCGCGAAAGCGCTTCCTTAAATGCCAAATGCGCAATTCGGCTAATCTCTGCTACCGAATAGCTACATCCATCCGAGGCCACTTGGCCATCCTCACTTAAATGCTTTTCACCAAAATAAATCCCACCTGTGAGTTCGCGATAAATCGAAATATCCGTCCCTTCAATCCGCTCCCTTTTTAAGGGGGATCGATCAATCAGTTGCTCATACGCCTTGACAGGACGCACGTTGCAAAACAACCCAAGCGATTTACGCAAGCGCAACAACCCTTGTTCTGGACGTACTTTGGCATTCGGGTCATTATCATATTTAGGATCTCCAATAGCGCCAAAAAGAATCGCATCTGAGGCTTCACAAACAGCAATCGTTTCTTCCGGCAACGGATTACCAGTCGCGTCTATCGCGCAGGCACCCATTTGTGCATAGGTATATGTAAAATGATGATCAAAGGTATCTGCAATAGCATCAAGCGCTTTCTTGGCTTGGGCTGTCACTTCGGGTCCTATCCCGTCTCCAGGTATGATGGCAATGTTGTATTTCATATTTCACTCCCTGCTGAAGCAGGGGTCTCTTGGTTTATATGTTTAAAAGGTTATGAGTTTACATGTTTGTATCTCTCATAAACTAGTTTTCATTCCCGCGAAGGCGGGAATCTCATTCTTAGTAACTCAATCATTCTCAAAATAGAGTGTTACTCTATTTTAGAGTACTGCTCTATTTTTATGTTTTGTTCTTCTCTAGTCGGGGCTTCGGTACATTTTTCGCTTTCGCGAAAAACACTCAGCCGCCTTTGTTTTGTTTTCTTTTCATTCCCGTGCAGACGGGAATCTCTTGGATTATATGTTTAAAAGTTTAAACGTTTATATTTCACAAACTAATTTTCGTATTTCGTTCCTCGTCCCTCGTACTTCCAACTTCGTACTTTAAAAAACCACTCTTTCCTTTTCAAACGCTTCAATAGCTTCTTTTTTACTGACTAAAAAGTCAATATCATCATACCCATTGATCATGCATACTTTTTTGTACGGGTCTATGTCAAATTCCGCTTTCGTACTTCGACCTTGCTCAGCATCAACTCCGACATATTCAACCACCTGATTTTCTAAATCAATCGTGATTTTTGTTTCTGGGTTGGCTTGAACAGCTTCTAATAACTGCTTCAAAAACTCAGGCGTTACCTGAATTGGCAGTAATCCGTTATTGAGTGCATTGCCTTTAAAGATATCTGCAAAGAAGCTTGAAATCACCACTTTGATCCCATAGCCAGCAATCGCCCATGCGGCGTGCTCACGACTGGAACCACATCCAAAATTATCACCTGCAACTAAAATTTGTGCAGTTGCATACTGCGGTGCATTAAGCGGAAAATCTGAAATTAAATTTCCTTCCTTGTCATAGCGCCAATCTCTAAAGACGTTATCGCCAAATCCTTTTTTATCGGTAGCTTTTAAAAAGCGCGCCGGAATAATCTGATCGGTATCTACATTTTCTATAGGTAACGGAATGGCTGTCGTGGTCAATTTTGTAAACTTTTCCATTACGCAAATACGGTTTTTGTGATGTCTACTATTTTTCCTTCAATGGCGGTTGCTGCGGCGACTAGCGGACTGGCGAGTATAGTACGCGCGCCTTGTCCTTGGCGTCCTTCAAAATTCCTGTTGGACGTCGAGACGCAATATTCGCCCGAGGGGATTTTGTCATCATTCATCGCCAAACAGGCGGAGCATCCGGGTTCTCTTAAGGTAAATCCTGCGTTTTCAAAGATCGCCACAAGCCCTTCTTCTTCCAGTTGTTTGACCACTTGTTGTGAGCCAGGCACGAGCCAGGCATTTACATTGGGTGCTTTTTGTTTTCCTTTTACATAGCTGGCAGCCACTCTAAAATCTTCGATTCGGGAGTTGGTGCAACTTCCAATGAATACATAGTTAATGGGCGTGTCTAGCAATTGAGATCCGCCTTTAAAATTCATGTATTCTAAAGCTTTTTCAAAGGTCATATCACCTGTTTCTGGGATATGCTCATTGATTTTGATACCCATGCCCGGATTGGTTCCGTAGGTGAGCATCGGAGCGATGTCTGCTGCGTCAAAGTGGTATTCTTTGTCAAAGGTAGCATCGGCATCGGTAGGCAATGTTTTCCAGTAGGAGACCGCTTTCCCGAAAGCGTCCCCTTGCGGCGCAAATTTCTTCCCTTTGATATAGTCAAACGTGGTTTGGTCTGGCGCGATCATACCACCGCGTGCGCCCATCTCAATACTCATATTACAGACGGTCATACGGCCTTCCATGGACATTTCTTCAAAGACATTGCCGGCATACTCACAGAAATACCCGGTCCCTGAGTTGGTACCGATTTGCGAAATGATATACAAAATTACATCCTTTGGTAATACACCAGGGGCTAGCGTACCGTTGACATTCACACGAAGGCTTTTAGGCTTGGTGAGTAAGAGGCTTTGGCTGGCAAATACTTGTGCCACTTGGCTCGTTCCTATCCCAAAAGCAATACTTCCAAAGGCACCATGGGTACTGGTATGGCTATCGCCGCATACCATGGTCATACCAGGTTGTGTAATGCCTAATTCGGGCGCCATGACGTGGACAATGCCATTGTACTGGTGGCCTAAACCGTATAAGGTAATTCCGTGCTTTTGGCAATTTTTAGAAAGTTGCTCTAATTGATTTCGCGAAAGCGGGTCTTTCACCGGTAAATGTTGATTCAAAGTCGGTGTATTATGATCTGCTGTGGCAACGGTTTGATCAGGACGTGCAATGGGGATACCTCTTGCTTCCAGCTCATTAAACGCCTGCGGACTGGTAACTTCGTGAATTAAATGCTTGTCTATATACAAAATCTGTGGACCATCGGGGATCGTATCGACCACATGTGCGTCCCAGACTTTATCAAATAAGGTTTTTCCCATGCTTGTGCCCGCGTAGGCGGGTTTTTATTTTCATTTCATTCCCGAGAACCTGCCTGCGGTAGGCAGGGGGGGGGGAATCTTTTGGTTATCACTAACTACTATAAAAGCAGTAAATTTTAATGCTATTTGTTAGATTATGAGTGTGTTGTGTTGAAACTACTGTATTTTAATTAGTAAAATACGAGTCGGTCATTTCGATACTATTTTAGTATTCCGCTGTCGCTTCACACTAAAATCACTCAATGTCCTTTGTTTTTTATTTTCATTCCCGTGAACCTGCCTGCCGTAGGAAGGGACGGGAATCTCATTTTTACTTATGCAACCATAATTATTAAGTCATATCAATAAAAGGAGAGATCACATAGATAGCGGAACGTTATACCTACTGTTATGTGATTTCTCGTCACTCGTTCCTCGTTCTGTCGAAATGACGTTATATTCTTAAAAATAGAGTAACACTCTATTTTAGAGTACTACTCTATTTTTATATTTTGTTCTTTTCTAGTCGGGGCTTCGGTACATTTTTCGCTTTCGCGAAAAACACTCAGCCGCCTTTGTTTTTGTTTTCATTCCCGTGAATGCGAGAATCTGTTTATTACTTCCTTTTTACATTCTCAAAATCCCAACGACTACCAGCTAACGACTAATAACTATTAGCTACTAGCCAACAGCTACGTTACGCCAACACTCCCACTTGAATATTTGACGTTTCCATAATGTTGTGAATGTCTTCATCCTTCACTTCTTTCTGACGGTCGGCAATAGAGAGGAACTCAGTGTACGCCACATCAAGCTGATCTTTGGTGAGTTCGTATCCAATTTTTTTAGAGCGGTAGGCGAGGGCAGCACGCCCGCTACGAGCGGTTAGGATAATGGCACTTTCGGTCACGCCTACATCGGCAGGATCCATAATTTCATAGGTTTCTCTGTTTTTGATCATCCCATCTTGATGAATTCCTGAACTGTGGGCAAAGGCATTAGCGCCTACAATCGCTTTGTTGGGTTGTACCGGCATTCCCATTTTTTCACTCACCATACGGCTGGTGTCAAATAAAAGTTGGGTGTTAATACTTGTATCTAAATTAAGATATGGATGCTGTTTTAAGACCATGACCACTTCTTCGAGTGAGGTGTTTCCAGCACGCTCTCCAATTCCATTGATGGTACATTCTATTTGTCTTGCTCCGTTTTGTACCCCTGCAATGGAGTTGGCCGTTGCCAGACCTAAATCGTTATGACAGTGGCACGAGAGGATGACATTTTCAATGCCCTTTACGTTTTCGCGCAGGTATTTCATTTTTGCTCCGTATTCATCTGGTAAACAATATCCAGTAGTATCAGGAATATTAAGTACGGTGGCGCCTGCTTTGATGACAGCTTCTAAGACTCTGGCTAGGTATTCATTGTCCGTACGGCCTGCGTCCTCTGCATAAAATTCGACATCTTCGACAAAGCTTTTCGCGTAAGCGGTGGCTTGAATAGCACGCTCAATGATTTTTTCTGGGGTACTATTGAATTTATATTTTATGTGGGATTCGCTAGTTCCAATTCCGGTATGGATACGCGGATATTTTGCAAATTTAAGCGCTTGTGCAGCTACTTCAATATCTTTCTCGACAGCTCTTGTCAATCCGCAAACAGTGGCATTTTTAACCAATTTTGAAATTTCTTCGACCGAGTTAAAATCACCAGGACTGGAAATAGGAAACCCTGCTTCAATGACATTTACGCCCAGAAGATCTAGACGTTCAGCGATGACTAATTTTTCTTTGGTCGCTAGTTTACAGCCAGGGACTTGCTCTCCGTCTCGAAGCGTTGTATCAAATATTTGAATTTTATCTCTTGACATGATTCCTTTTTAAATACGAATATATATATTGGAGACAGCTAAGCGATATCCAAAATGTGATTCTTTACGATGTTAAATGGCTTCTTGAAATTTATAAGTATTTGTTTTATAGTTTTTTATGAGGAAAATCATTACAACGCCAATTGAAGAAAGTGATGCTCTTTTTGTGTTAGTAAAGTCGTTGTCTAAAAGTGAGAAACGACAATTTAAGCTGTATGTAGGACGATTAGAACGAAATACAGATGCAAAATTTATGGCGCTTTTTGATGTGTTGGATAAAATGAAGGAATATGATGAGCAGGTCATCATAAAAAAAGGAGTCGTTACCAAACAACAAATCTCTAACCTCAAAGCGCATTTATACCGACAAATTCTCGTGAGTCTTCGGTTGACACCTTTACATAGAAACATCAGGGTGCAAATACGGGAACAATTGGATTTTGCGACCATATTATATCAAAAAGGATTGTATAAGCAAAGTCTTAAAGTACTCGATAAGGCAAAAATAATGGCGATAGAAAATGAAGAAAAGAACGTCGCTTATGAGATTGTAGAACTTGAAAAAGTGATAGAAACACAGTACATCACCCGAAGTATCTCTAGCCGCGCCGATGAGCTAGCCGTCCAAGCAAAAGAACTGAGTGAGCAAAATGTGATGGCAAGTAAATTGTCCAACTTATCCCTACAACTGTATAGCATTATGCTGAAAACAGGGTATGTGAAGAGTGACGAAGAAAAACAACGCATCACAGATTATTTTGAAGCACATTTACCCGTGTATGAGTATGATAATCTTGGTTTTAGGGAGAAGTTGTGGCTCTACAAAGCACATCTCTGGTATAGTTTTTTAATTCAAGATTTTTTATCCTGCTATAAATACGCAGATCGGTACGTGCGTTTGTTTGAAGATCACCCTGTGATGATCAAGCAAAACCCCGTTTTTTATCTCAAAGGAATCCATTATTTACTGGAATCCCTTTTTTATTTAAAGCATGAATCTAAGTTTAAAGAAGCGCTTGATAAACTGCAAGGTCTGAAGAAGAATCCTAATTTTCCTGTGGGTGATAATCTTGATACGCTTCTCTTTTTGTACACGTACAGCAATATCTTTAACTATCGATTTATGATTGGGCAATTTGAAGATGGAGATGCTTTAGTAACGGAAGTGTTAAAAGAGTTGAAATCTCCCAAGTATCGTATTGATGAACATCATGTGATGATTTTTTACTATAAAATCGCGAGTCTGTATTTTGGAGCAGGAGACAATATGAAATGCATCGAATATTGCCAAAAAATCATCAATACCAATTCCTTAAAAACCCGTGAAGATTTGATGTGTTTTGCCAGAATATTAAATCTGGTCGCTCACTATGAAGCGGGGCAAGATTACCATTTAGAATCGTTATTGAGAAGTACCTATAAGTTTTTAATCAAAATGGATGATTTGCATGAGGTACAAAAGGAAATGATCAAATTTGTCCGTAGGCTAGGGGATATTTATCCTCACGAACTCAAAAACGAATTTAAAAAATTACATGCGACCTTAAAGCAATATGAAAACGATCCGTATGAGCGAAGAGCGTTTTTATACCTTGATCTCCTCTCATGGCTAGAAAGTAAAATTGAAAACAGACCTGTTGCCGAGGTGATTAAAGAAAAAGCAAAAGGGTTGATAAGGTAGGAGGTTTTTGATCGCAGATTGTTGATTGTTGATTTTGATTGTTGATTGAATATTGTTGAGGTGAAAAAAGAATATAGAGCATAGAATATAGACTAAAAATGAAGTATGATGATTGTAGTGGTTTTTACCCTTCTGTCTGCATACAGACAAGTTAGCAAAAGTATATTTTTACAGAAATACTAGGAACAAGTACTGTTGCCTCATTGAGAAATCACAAACACTCATGGGTTATTTTTTGAAAATAATGACTGTTTTATTTTTGAGTGAACTAATCCATATTTAAAATTGCACTATGAGAATTTTACTAATCGTTATCGCATTGCTAACTACCACTGCTGGTTTTAGCCAACAAAGCAAAATAAAACGCCTAAGAAAAGAGACGATGTCACTTGCCATGGAGTTATACAAATCAGAGCTCGCTTCTTGGCATTCTACAGATATTCTAGTAGATAAATTAGGTTCAATGTCTACCATAGGGGGCTATTTGTCGTATTCAGAAAATGATGAAACCATCGCGATCTATTATGATCAGTCTGAAGATAAGGATGTGTTGTATGAGGTGCGATATCCTCAAATTTTGAAATTAAAAGATGTATATGAACTAGATACCATCCCAAGAAAGCCAACGGAATTAGAAAATCGATTGCTAGCCACTAGGGAAAAAGCAAGAGATGTAGTTCAGAAAAACGAAGATTCCTTTTTTAGTTATTATAAAAATGTAGGATGGAATTTTGTTCCGTTACTGCTGAATAATAAAGTAACGGTGTATAGTATTTCAGGTCCGCAAGAGTCCGGGAAAGTGCTGATTGGGAATGATTATAAATTTGAGTTTGATAAAAAGGATAGGTTCGTTTCAAAATCAAAAATTCATAATACCCTTTTGGTGTATCCGTACGTAGGAGAAGATAAAAAACTAAAACAAGTAGTCCATAGTCATATCATTGATGACTATCCTATTCTTTCTGCTACAGATATTTGTACATTAATGCTATATGAACCTTATGTTGAATGGAAACAGCATACTGTCATCTCAGATTCTTATGTAAGTATATTTGACTTGAAGGAAAAACAGTTAATTATTATGACAAGGAAGGTGTGGGACAAAATCAACAAATTGGATAAAGATTGAATAAAAAACCAAGCCTAGGGTCTATTTTAGAAATTAACCTGGCGATGCTATTCATTAGTACGTCAGGCGTGCTAGGGCGTTACATAGATCTCGCTCCCGCCGTCACTATTGGATTGCGTGCGATTGGAGCCGTGGCATTTTTAGGGACTTTTATACAGTGGAAACAGCTTTCTTTTACGCTTGCGCGAAAAGATATGACCGCCATTATCCTTTCGGGAGTGCTAATGGGAATGCATTGGGTGACCTATTTTTATGCATTACAATTATCCAATGTCGCCATTGGGATGCTATCCCTCTTTACCTATCCAGTGATGACCAGTTTTTTAGAACCCATATTCTTGAAAACGAAATTCTCAAAGATGCACGTGCTTCTCGGACTTTTAGTTTTGTTGGGAGTATATTTCCTAGCTCCCGAATTTAATACCGACAATGATGATTTTTTAGCCATCTTGGTGGGTTTATTTTCTGCACTATGCTATGCCATCCGAAATCTTCTAGTGAAAACAAAAATCACTACCTACAATGGCTCTGTGGTGATGTGGTATCAAGTGCTTGTCATAGCAATTATGCTCATCCCTGCCTACTTTCTTTTTGATACCAATGGATTTGTAAACGAGTTACCGTATATAGGCATTTTAGCGTTGGTCACTACCGCATTGGGGCATACGTTATTCTTAGCGAGTTTTCGCTATTTTTCTGTCACGACAGCGAGTTTGATGAGCAGTGCACAACCTATCTATGGTATTTTATTAGGCATGTTATTTCTCCATGAAATTCCTGAGGTGCGCACTATTATCGGAGGCACTCTTATCTTAATGAGTGTTTTGATAGAGAGTCGAAGAGCGGTGAAATAAAAAAGACATCTCAAAACCAGTACAAATACCCTGTTATTCAATAGTTAAGAGTATTAGTTTAGTGCCACTAAAACATCATATCATGGAAATCTGGCACTACGTACTTATGGTTATCGGACTCATTGCAGTCATTGCAGGTGTTTACTACCTCATAAAAAAACTCGTTAAAGAAATAGAAAAAGTACACCATCTCCCAATCCGAGAAAAAGGATTGACTGCCATGCCTGCCGTTCCTTTTATTCTTTCAGAAACCATCGCTACCATCGTAAAATTAGGATTGCGCACCGAAGAGTGTAAGATGGCAAAAGCAGGTCTTAATAGATCCTACACATTAAAAGATGACAAAGGAGTTGTACATACACAAAACGCATTTACGTTTATGTATGACAATGCGCCTATCGATACGGGCAAGGAAGAACGTGAAGCGCTCTTGGATCGATTGCAGCGGTCTAGCGAAAAGGAGTTTTTGAGTAAAACACTTTTAAATTCGCATTTAAAAAGAGCCGAATTCCCCAAGCATCTAGAAAAATCAGAAACCTTTACACAGTTCTTTTTAAATACCCCCGAAGACTTTACCATGTCTTGGACCAATTATTATGATATTTATAAAAACAGTGTTAAAAAACACAAGAAAGCATATGCATCTATTCTAACAAACCCAGACGAAGCGACCCGACAATTTTGGCCAACGATCGCTGAAAACGGATTGGCGTATAACTTATTAATTCTTCAAAAAGTTGCAGGAGCGCACATTTTAGAAAAGGTAAAAGCAACCTTTCCTAAAGAATGGGAAGGACTTTTAAAACCACTTCAGGAAAATGGCGCTTTATACGCGATTGATCTGACTATTTTTAATCAGTTTGAAGCGAGTCAGGTAGCAGGTTTTGATCGGTGGACACCTGGTGCTTTTATAATGTTAGAACAGAATAAAAAGACCAAAGAGTTGCACCCTATATGCGTACAAATTTCTAAGAAAGATAGCAGTGCTACGCAAATTTATACACGAGAGAATACCACAGATGCCACGTGGATTTTTGCGCTGTCGGCAGCGAGAACAGCTGTGACGGTTTATGGAATTTGGTTAGGGCACGTATACCATTGGCATATCGTATCGGCTTCTATGCAAATGACCATGTTTAATAACATATCCGAAACACACGATCTCAGAAAGTTATTAGATCCGCAATCAAAATCACTGATTGGCTTTAATGACACCTTATTGTTGCTTTGGAAAACCATCGGACCGCCGACTTCTTTTGCGACACCAGATTCCTTTTTAGAACTGACCAATGCGTTTGCAACTGGACGAGAGTTTTTTGATGATGACCCGAAAGTAACGTTGGCAGCTTTTGGAATACATAAAGAAGATTTTTCAGAAAAAGAAGATTGGGATCGCTTTCCAATTGCAAAACAATTATTGGATTTATGGGAAGTATCCGAAAGAATGGTCAACGTTTTTGTAGATACTACGTATGCAGATGATGAAGCCGTATTCAATGATACGGAATTACAAAATTGGATAGAAGCCGCCTCCGACCCAGAAAAAGGAAATGTAAGAGGATTGCCTGTGATGAGTAGTAAAAAAGAATTAAAAGCGCTGCTTTATAGTTTGGTTTACAGAGTGGTGACTCACGGAAATTCGCGACAAATGCGATCTTTGGGCCCTGCACTATCTTTTGTAGCAAACTATCCGCCTTGTCTTCAAGATGCAACGATTGTAAAGCCTGATGATTCAACATTTAAAATCAGTGATGTTTTGAAGCATCTACCTAACACAGGGACGATAGGATCTATGATGACGTTCTATTATATCTTTATTTTCTCAGCACCTTATGAACCATTATTACCACTTTTTGGCAATGACACCAACTTATATTTTGATGATAAAGACGATCCTCGAAATAAAGCACTAGAAGCATTCAGAGAAGAAGTAGGTGCGTTTATTGTGAGTTATAGTGATAAAAATGCTGCCCTACTGCATCAATGGCCAGCGAGTATTGAGACGTAGGAGATGGTAGTTCTATAAACTCAGTATATATCTCTGCTTCAGTGTGCCCTTGCAAGCATGCATCAGTAAATTTAATTGACCTGAGTTCGTCGTAAATAATTAGTTGATCTTTTAGTGTTGTTTTACTAAAATTTAATATAACTAACTCATAAATAGACGTATTTGTTCATTTTCTTTGCTCGTCCAATGAAAACGGAACCAAAACCTGTCTGCCGGTAGGAAGGGAAAAGACGCTTTTTATGCGTGTCATTTCTATTTTAAATTTTGGAACTTATGAATCTTCGATTTCTTAGGTATTTTTTCGCTTGAAGCGAAAAACCGCAAGGAGTTTCCTCCGTCGCTTCTTCTCGCCCAAAGCTCGCGCTTTGTTGTTTCCAAGGCTTCAAAAAATTTTAACGGAAACAGCCATCGCTTCATCTCGCCCAGAACTCACGTTCTGTCGTATACTGGAGAAAAAGAAGAAGAACGTATATCAAACTAACGTTAACCAACAAATACGACTTACGATCTCAAATGTTGTACTCATGTATAGGTGTATTTTTATGATTAAAAAATGCATTCCTGTATCTTTCCAAAAAAAAAGAAGCTATGAGAATTTTTAGGGTATTGCTTTTTCTTGGCATGGGACTAACCATGAGTGCACAACAGGAAAATTATGAACTAGTGTGGGCTGATGAGTTCAATGGAAATGGCGCTATTGATGCGACTAAATGGTATCACCAAACACAACTGCCCAATGGGGATAGTTGGTATAATGGTGAAATACAACATTACACGAATCGCACAGAAAATTCTTTTGTCAGTGAGGGTACGTTAAAAATCGTAGCCAAATCAGAAAACTTCACCGATCAGGGAGTTACCAAAACACATACCTCGGCACGTTTAAATTCAAAATATGCCTTTACCTACGGCTATGTAGAAATACGAGCAAAGCTACCGATAGGTATAGGTACCTGGCCTGCTATGTGGACTTTGGGACAAAATATTATAGAAACAGGTGGTTATTGGTCTGATACGATGGGAACCGTTTCTTGGCCAGCATGTGGAGAGATTGATATCATGGAACATTGGGGAGATAATCAAAATTTTGTACAAAGTGCCATGCACACGCCTTCGAGTTTTGGCGATACCCAAAACAAAGGCGGGCAAGTGATTCCAACCGTATCTTCAGCGTTTCATATCTATTCTTTAGAGTGGACGCCTGAGCAGATGGTTTTTAAAGTAGATGGAGTAGAACATTATACTTACAATCCATCAAATCAGAATGCAGCTACATGGCCTTTTGATGCACCACAATATTTCTTATTGAATGTGGCTATTTTACCCAATATCTCAGATGCTTTTGATGAAAGTGCCCTAGAGATCGATTACATACGCGTTTTTCAAGACCCCACCTTGTCGGTAGAAGAGGTAACCGTTGCCAATGGGATACAACTTTTTCCTAATCCTGCAATCAATACTTTATCCGTAAGAGTACCCGCAGCATTTGTAGGTGCCAAAGCACGCATGTATTCGTTGACAGGACAAGAATTGTACAACGCAGACATTCAAAATGAAAATACAACTATCGATGTCTCAGGTTTTGCAAAAGGGCTTTACATTCTTACGATAGAGAAAGAAGGGGAAAGCGTGACACGAAAAGTGGTGAAACAATAAAGTTAGCGAATGATGTTATATAGGATGAAGTATATTTTTTCTTTAGTACTCCTATTTTTATTTCTCTTTAGTTGTGGTACTCATAAAACACCTTCCGGATACTATAAAAATACTCCTAAAGGACATTTAGGGCTTTTTGAGCTTATTTTATTTGAGAGAGGTACATATTCCTTAAAATATGATGGACATATGTCATCTTATGAAAGTACTGGAAACTGGGTGAAGGATACATCAAATGAGATTTGTTTAACTTCAGAAAAGCAAGATGAAAATGATTTTGAAGTCATTGAAAACCAAGAACTAGGGAATGAAATTATTATTGAAGTTTTTGAAAAAAAAGAACAAGAGATTTTACCTGGCGCAAACATAATTTTATATTCAAAAGGGAAAAAGAGAGGTATTTCCACAAGTCTAGCAGGTCTTGCAGAGTTTTATAGTGCAGATAGGATAGATTCTATAGAAGTAAGTTTTATTGGCTACCATACTGCTATGTATACTATTAGAGATTCAAAATCTAATAGGTTTATTGTAGCGCTTTGTGAAACGAGTATGGATTATCTTTTCCTAAAAGATGAAAAATTGATTGTAAGAGGTCATAAACTTTTATGGCCAAATGAGTCAGGTAGTTTTTTAATTTTGAAAAAACAGTAATCAATCCACACAGGCTTCCCACACTTGATCTCCTTCTGGAACAGGAGCGACAAAGGTCATTTCTTCTTTTTGAACAGGATGTACAAAGGTGAGTTTTCGAGCATGTAGACTGATGCTTCCGTCTTTATTGGATCGGTCAAAACCGTATTTTAAATCCCCGCGTATCGGACACCCGATAGCGGTCAATTGGCACCGAATCTGATGGTGTCTTCCCGTATGCAAATCGATTTCAAGAAGGGAAAAGGTTTTTAATTTTTTAATGACGCGGTAGGTGAGACTCGCTTCTTTGGCATCTGGGACCGCTTTCGCGAAAGCGTAACTTTTATTCTGCTTCGTATTGCGTTTTAGATAATGGGTCAGGGTTGCGGCTTCTGGTGTAGGATGCTGCTTGACCAATGCCCAATAGGTCTTTTGCGTCTTGCGTTCGGAAAATAATTTGTTAAGACGCGTGAGGGCTTTGCTGGTGCGCGCAAATACCACAATCCCACTCGTAGGACGATCCAATCGGTGAACAACCCCTAGATACACCGCACCTGGTTTATTATACTTTTTGGCAATATATTGCTTCACTACTTCGCTGAGCGGTGCATCTCCTGTTTTATCGCCCTGTACAATATCTCCCGCACGTTTGTTGACCACAATCAGATGATTGTCCTCGTAGAGAACGCGCAAGTTAGTGGGTGTAGATATTATTTTGTTCATTTTTAGATTACGTTGGAGCTAGATTCAGGATCACTCGCTTTGCTCGTTACAGGAATCAGGAATCAAGACACTATAAAATCGCAAAACGATTTTAATGACTTATGGTCTTGGTACTTTTTTAAATTTTCGCGAAAGCGAAAAAAACGAACGGCCAACAGCTACCGACTACCAGCTCTTTAATACTGCTCCGACTCATTAGGAAAATCTTGCGACTTCACATCGGCGGCATATTGCTCAAAAGCTTCGGTCATGGCCGTATGCATATCGAGGTATCTTCGTAAAAAACGAGGATTAAACTCATGGGTCATCCCGAGCATGTCATGTGTCACTAATACCTGTCCATCAACGCCACCACCAGCACCAATCCCTATGATAGGAATGGTTAAACTTTCAGCAACTTCTTGCGCTAATTTTGCGGGTACTTTTTCTAGAACAATCGCAAAACAACCTGCTTTTTCGAGCATGAGCGCATCTTCTTTTAGCTTGGCTGCTTCTGCTTCTTCTTTGGCTCTCACAGTATAGGTTCCGAATTTGTAAATAGATTGTGGAGTAAGCCCTAAGTGCCCCATTACTGGAATTCCAGCATGTAAAATACGTTTGACACTTTCTTTAATCTCTTTACCGCCTTCTACTTTGATGGCATGTCCGCCACTTTCTTTCATAATCCGTATGGCAGAACGTAAGGCTTCTTTAGGATCACTTTGGTAACTTCCAAAAGGAAGATCGACCACCACTAAAGCACGATCTATAGCACGTATTACCGATGAAGCGTGATATATCATTTGGTCTAAGGTAATCGGAAGGGTGGTTTCATGACCTGCCATCACATTAGAAGCACTGTCGCCCACAAGAATGACATCAATCCCCGCACCATCTACAATTCTTGCCATGGTATAATCATAGGCAGTAAGCATGGAGATTTTTTCACCCCGTTTTTTCATCTCCGTAAGAGATTTGACAGTGATACGTTTATATTCTTTTTTTGCGACAGACATGAAGTTATGTTTTAAGCTACAAAAGTAGTAAATTAGATATCTATATTAATCATGATTTGTATGAAGGGGAAATATATTATTTGGGGAATTGTTTTTGGACTTGTTTTTTTTGCTTTCGCGAAAGCGACTAGCGCACAAAGTTATCCCCTATCAACTGAAGAAACCGAAGTAAAACAATTAGTAGAACGCTTCTTTGAAGGGTTTCATAAACAAGATTCTACGATTATCAAAAGTGTTGTTCATGAGAAAATCCTGATGCAGTCAATTGGTAAGAATCAAACAGGCGAGGTTGTATTGAGTAAACAAGACTTTAGTGGTTTTCTGACTTCTATTTGTTCGATTCCGGGCGATACAAAGTTTGAAGAACGTATTGAAAGTTATAAAGTCCAAATAGATGATAATAAGGCGATGGCAAATGTTTGGACCCCCTATTCTTTTTATGTCAATGGGGAGTTAAGTCATTGTGGCACCAATAGTTTTCAGCTTTTTAAGCGTGATGGTACATGGAAAATATTTTATATCGTAGATACACGAGATCGAGAGAATTGCGGTGTCAAACGGGGGTGAGTTATTCTTAAAATGGGATTTCGATACTATTTGTTTTCTGCCTTTCGGCGAAATCAAATCACTCAATCGCCTTGATTCTTGTTTCAAATCTTAAATTATAAAAACAACTTCCCACTTCATACTTCTGACTTCAAGCTTTTAACATCCCGCATCCCGTATCCATTATTCCATTAACTGATTAAATCATTAAACCATTACTCTAGCATCCAGCACCCCATGAATCTCAAGAGTTTATATCATAAATTTCGCTTTCAACTTCACGCTTCCAACTTCCTACTCCCAGCAATTAACAATCCGACATTCCTACACTAATGGCAAGACCACCTTCACTGGTTTCCTTGTATTTTGTGTTCATATCTTGCGCTGTTTGCCACATGGTTTCGATGACTTTATCAAGAGGGACTTTGGCATTGGCGGCATCGGTGTCTAGGGCCATTTCGCAAGCATTGATGGCTTTGATGGCTCCCATGGCATTACGCTCTATACACGGAATTTGTACGAGTCCGCCGATAGGATCGCAGGTGAGTCCTAGGTGATGTTCCATGGCGATTTCTGCGGCCATAAGGACTTGTTCTGGTGTACCTCCCATAAGCTCGGTAAGCGCTCCAGCAGCCATCGCACTTGACACTCCTATTTCTGCTTGGCAACCTCCCATAGCGGCCGAAATGGTGGCTCCTTTTTTAAAGAGGCTTCCTATTTCTCCCGCTACGAGCATAAATTTTCGGATGTCTTCAAAGTTGGCATCATGATTTTCAATCACCATATAATACATCATCACGGCAGGAATCACACCTGCACTTCCATTGGTAGGTGCTGTCACGACCCGTCCCAGAGAGGCATTGACTTCGTTGACTGCTAAGGCAAAGCAAGAGACCCATTTTAATATTTCGCGAAAGCGGACTTCTGTCCCACGGATCGCTTCTATCCATTCATATTTATTGGTATACGGAGCTCCTTTTTGTAATTTGAGATGACTATCATAGGCTCGACGGCGCACATTGAGTCCGCCAGGAAGGGTACCTTCGGTGTGACAACCTGTGTACATAGAATCGAGCATCACATCCCAAATCTGTTTGAGACGTTCGTTAATCTCTTCTTCTGAGTTGAGGTATAGCTCGTTTTCTAATACGATTTGTGAGATGGGTTTGTTTTCATTTTTGCAATAGGTAAGTAGGTCTGTTGCAAGCGCCACAGGTCTAGGAAAACAGTGAAATTGGTGTACTTTTAATTCAGAGCGTTTGCGTTCTTCTTGTACCACAAATCCGCCACCGATGGAGTAAAAAGTTTCTTCTATGACTTGGTCTCCCATATGGGCTTTAAAGGTAATTCCATTAGGATGAAAAGGTAAAAACTCGCGATTAAATTTTATACATGTTGCAGGGTCAAATGGGAGGGTACGTTCGCCGTCAAAAGTAATTACCTTCTCTTCTTTAATCTTCGCAATCGTTGTAGGAATAGCCTCAATAGAACAGGTTTGAGGGTCCTCTCCAAGAAGTCCCATCATCACGGCGACATCAGTCGCGTGGCCTTTTCCTGTGAGGGACAAAGATCCATATAAATCAACGCGCAAGGAGTTTACAGCGTTAAATAGATTTTCTTCTTTCAGTTTTTTTATAAAACGTCGAGCGGCACGCCAAGGGCCTAAGGTGTGGGAACTCGAAGGACCTACTCCTATTTTAAGCATATCAAATATTGAGATGCATTCTATTTCTTTTACTTCCATGTAAGCGTATATTGCATGATGTAATCTGTCTGAATTTCGGCAATCATATCGTATGGATGTGTTCCCGTAATCGTAAAACCACATTTTTTATAAAATCGAATGGCATCGGGGTTTTCTTCCCAAACACCTAACCAAATGTAGCTTTTTTCCCGTTTCAATGCTTCAGAAATAGCAAAATCTATTGCTTTTTTTCCAAATCCTTTGCCTAGGTAAGGTACGTCTATGTAAATACGCTCAATTTCGAGTCCGTCGGGCTGTTTAAATTCTGTTTGTGCTTCTTCGGTATTGAGTTTGAGATATCCGACAATGGTATCGTTATTTTTTATGAAATACCAGAAGGAGTGAGGTTCTACAAGTTGTTTTTCTAAGTGCGCTTTCGCGAAAGCGGACTCCACATACGCCTCCAATACCCCTGGCTTATTTTTATGCGCAAACGAATGCGTATAGGTACGCGTAGCCAGCGCTTGTAAAACGGGAATGTCTTCTTGCTGAATGGGAGTGAAATGGATCAATGGAGTAATGAGATAATGGGTTAATGTGATAATGTGATAATGGGTTAATGTTTTAATGAATTAATGGGGTAGAGAGTTATTTGGTTAATAGGATGATGCCTACTACAAATGCATTGTTCATAAAATGAAGTCCCATAGACCAGATAAGGCCTTCGTTTTTAATCTTAATCCACCCCATTAAAAAGCCAGAAATAATACGAGGCACAATAAGGGTAAGTAGCGCAAGATTGATCACAAAGTCATCTACGTAATTATTAATGTGTACGAGTCCAAATATAATAGAAACAATGATTAATACGAGCGTTGCATGTCTATGAAGAAACGCACGTAATCGCTGTGTAGTGGTTTCTGTAATGAGATGCTTTACAATATAAAATAGAACAAATAAAAGCACTGCTGTAAAGGCGAGTATAGCGATCCAGTGAATATCTTTAGGAAAAAAGCGAAGTCCTATAAAAACGGGCCACGAACACATAAACAAGATCAGATGGTTGTGATTGGGCTTAATAAGGGTTCTAAACATCATTTCTTCTACAATAGGCGCAAAGATACAGGCAAGAATAAAAAGCTTTAAGGGGCTTTTTTGTACGAGTTCTTTGAGCGTGGTGTCTTCATACCCCCCTGCTTTGAGCTCAGGAATCCACAAGCTAAGGATGCCTAGGGTGATAAAAAAGAGGATGTATAATCCCCACATTTTAAAAAATGTTTTAAAAAGCAGCAATGTCTTTTGGCTCGAAGTCATATAATTAGATAGTTATTCACAATTAGTAGGCAAAAATAGGATAATGTTACGTAGGAATTATGTTGTTTTATTGGAATATTTCCATATTTTTGAGGTATGGAAATAAGCGCATCAGGACAAATAAAGACAACGACAGACCGTCATCAGGCAGAAGTGTCTAAGCAAACAGGTTTTCCGAGTGCTGCTACGCATTATTTGGAAGCACCCATTGATCTCAATGAGGAGCTTTCTATTCATAAAGATGCTACTTTTTACATTAGAGTAAAAGGGAATGCATGGAAAGATTTTGCCATTTTAGATAAGGATGTCCTTATTATAGATCGTTCTCTTACACTAGGTTTTAAAGGATTGGCTTTGGTGGTAGAAGAAGGGCGTTTTAATGTATTGCGTATTCCTTTTGATAAAAAGCAAGAACCTTGTGTGCTTTGGGGTGTCATTACGTATATAATACATGACGTACGATGATAGCAATGGTCGATTGTAATAGCTTTTATGCTTCTTGTGAGCAGGTATTTCGGCCTGATTTATGGGGGAAACCTGTCGTTGTATTGAGTAATAATGATGGATGTATCATTGCAGCAAATAAGGAAGCAAAACAGCTAACGCATATTCCGATGTTTGAGGCTGTCTTTAAGATTAAGCATATTCTTATCGAAAATAAAGTTACTTTTTTTTCATCAAATTATACTTTGTATGGGGAGATGTCACAGCGAGTGATGCATATACTTGAAACATTTTCTCCTAGCGTAGAAGTCTATAGTATAGATGAAGCTTTTCTGGATGTACATGGGTTTACGTATGTTGACTTGCGGGCATATGGGACAGACATAAAAGAGCGTATTTACAGATACACAGGCTTACCCGTAGGCGTTGGGATTGCGCCGACTAAAGTATTAGCTAAGTTGGCCAATCGGATGTCAAAGAAACTACCGGAATATAATCATGTATGTGTTTTGGATACAGACGCTAAAAGACTAGCGGCCTTGGAATGGGCAGATATAGGTGATATATGGGGCATAGGAAGTAAACATAGAAAGAGGCTTCAAGCTATTGGTGTTTTTAAAGCGATCGATTTTGTGAAGTTACCCCTTGCTTGGGTGCGTAAAGAAATGACCATCGTAGGAGAGCGTATATGGAAAGAACTGCAAGGAACTCCTTGTATCGAATTTATGGAGATCCCGAATCCTAAAAAAGCGATTGGGACTGCAAAGTCATTTGGACAGAAACTACCCGATCTAGGTCGAATAGAAGAAGCCTGTGCGTATTACATTACAGAAGTGGCTGAGGTATTGCGTGCTCAAAAATCGTGTGCGACCTATATTCATGTGGCGCTCTATACCAACTATCACAGTACGATTGATAAGCAATATTCAAATCGTACCACAATCACATTGCCTATTCCTACGCATGATACATTTACGTTGATCACCCACGCACGTAAAGCGTTGCACCAAATCTATAAATCGGGATATCGATATAAAAAAGTAGCTGTAAACCTGACAGGGTTGATTCCTCAATCTCATGTACAAGGGAATCTCTTTGAAAAACCCACGAAGACCACCGACACAAAACTGATGCAAACCCTTGATGTTTTGAATAGAAAGTTTGGCAAGACAACCGTGTCCTCTGCCATGATAGGCACGCGTGTGAAGGAGTGGGAACTCGTTAAAAAAGAGCGAAGTCCTAGATATACGACACAGTGGCGAGAGTTGTTGGCCATTGGTGTAATGGGTTAATGGTATAATGGGTTAATGGTATAATGGGTTAATGAGTTAATATTTTAATGGAATACTGGCTATTGAATACTGCTTACTGGATGCTAGAGTAATGATTTAATGAGTTAGTGAGCCGTTTGTTAAGGAGTTAATAAGTTTTTGTCTTAATTGATAAGTACTCAACTTTTTGAAGTAAGAAATGACTGAGTCAAAGGCAGCGATGAAATAGTATTGAAGCCCTATTTCAGTAGCATAAAATAGAACAATACGCTATTTTCAAAATGGTTTTATAATATCTAATGGGTTCGACTTCGGTTTCTTTTCATATTATAATTTCTGCCTTCCATCTCTATAGCATACCTCTATACATTCACCTAATTGACGTGAGTAGCTGTTATTTTGTTATACATTGTAAATTAGATTATTAAAAGATAAACTGCCAGTTTCCAGTATCCCTAACTCGCTTTCGCGAAAGCGTATACAAAAGTTATTTTTGAAGTATAGTAATAAAAATAATGACAGCTTGTCAGCTTATTTGTAGTGGCATAAAGATTGACTATTGTGTTGTGTAGAAAATTTTAAATAACACTTAAACACTATATATAATGAGTAAAATAATAGGAATTGACTTAGGAACTACCAATTCGTGCGTTGCTGTTATGGAAGGTAACGAACCTACAGTGATCCCTAATGCTGAGGGTAAACGTACGACACCATCTGTAATTGCATTTGTAGAAGGAGGAGAAATTAAAGTAGGAGATCCAGCAAAAAGACAAGCTGTAACAAACCCAACAAAAACAATCGCTTCTATCAAGCGTTTTATGGGGAATAAATACAGCGAGAGCTCAAAAGAAGCAGAACGTTCTGCTTATAAAGTAGTAAAAGGAGACAATGATACGCCTAGAGTAGACATTGATGGTCGTTTATATACGCCACAAGAGCTATCTGCCATGACCCTTCAAAAAATGAAGAAGACGGCAGAGGATTACTTAGGACAAGAAGTTACAAGAGCTGTAATTACAGTTCCTGCATACTTTAATGACAGTCAGCGTCAAGCAACAAAAGAAGCAGGAGAAATTGCAGGTCTTAAAGTAGAGCGTATTATTAATGAGCCTACAGCAGCAGCACTTGCATATGGTCTTGATAAGAAAGATACAGATCAGAAGATTGTGGTATTTGACTTTGGAGGAGGAACCCATGATGTATCTATCCTAGAATTAGGAGACGGTGTATTTGAAGTACTTTCAACAGATGGAGATACACATTTAGGAGGAGATGACGTAGATCAAAAAATCATTAACTGGCTTGCTGATGAGTTCAAAGCTGAAGAGGATATGGATCTTCGTAAAGACCCAATGGCTTTACAACGTCTTAAAGAAGCAGCAGAAAAAGCAAAAATTGAGCTTTCTTCTTCTACGCAAACAGAAATCAACTTACCGTATGTAACTGCTACGGCAAGCGGACCAAAACACTTAGTGCGTACCTTAAGCCGTGCCAAGTTTGAAGCTCTTATTGATGATTTAGTAAAAAGAACGATTGAGCCTTGTCAAACAGCACTTAAAGCAGCTGGATTAAGCACAGGAGATATTGATGAAATTATTCTAGTAGGAGGGTCAACGCGTATTCCTGCAGTACAAGAAGCTGTAGAAAAGTTCTTTGGAAAAGCACCTTCAAAAGGTGTAAACCCAGATGAGGTTGTAGCGATTGGAGCTGCGATACAAGGAGGGGTTCTTACAGGAGATGTAAAAGATGTATTACTTCTAGATGTAACACCACTTTCTTTAGGTATTGAAACAATGGGGAATGTATTTACAAAACTTATTGAGTCAAATACAACCATTCCTACTAAGAAATCACAAGTATTTTCAACGGCAGCAGACAATCAGCCATCTGTAGATATTCACGTACTTCAAGGAGAACGTGCTATGGCGGCAGACAACAAAACCATTGGTCGTTTTCAATTAACAGATATTCCTCCGGCACAGCGAGGGGTACCACAAATTGAAGTAACCTTTGATATTGATGCTAACGGAATCATTAAAGTATCGGCAGTAGATAAAGCGACAGGAAAATCTCAGGATATTCGTATCGAGGCTTCTTCTGGATTATCTGAAGAAGAAATTGCAAAAATGAAAGCAGAAGCAGAAGCAAATGCAGATGCCGATAAAAAAGCAAAAGAGACAGCAGATAAGATCAATGAAGCTGATGGAATGATTTTCCAAACTGAAAAGCAATTGAAAGAGTTTGGTGATAAATTGTCTGATGACAAGAAAAAACCAATCGAAGATGCGCTTGCAGAATTAAAAACTGCTTTTGAAACGAAGGATGTAGAAGCCATTCAGCCTAAGTTAGACGCAATCAACGAAGCTTGGAAAGTAGCATCTGAAGAGATGTACAAAGCACAAGCTGAGGCGCAAGGAGGTGCTGAAGGCGCACAACCAGGACCAGATGCACAAGCAGGAGGAGACGCCACTGGTGATGCCTCTAGCGATGTAGAAGACGTAGATTTTGAAGAAGTAAAGTAAGCAGAGAACCATATTCGCTATAAGCGAATGTGTGTGAATCGCTTATCCCGAGCCCGTCTCGGGATCTTCTGAACAATTTTATAGTGAAATCCTCGTAACAAAAGTTACGGGGATTTTTTTGTTTTCGCGAAAGCGAAATAATATATTACTAGAAAAGAGACTGTCTAAATTGTTTTTAGACGGTCTCTTTTTAGTTATGTCTCATGCATGATAATAAACTAGTTAGTGAAAGTTCAATACGGAGATTTCTTCTTGTTTTAGTCATAGAATACGAAATGCCAGTAGTTTTCTTCTCGACGGTAGGAGAGATCACACATTTTACTCGTATCTGTAATCTAATTTTAGGTAAATATGTTATTTTCTTAAAGCAAGAGCTTGTTCGTAAAGTGCTTGGTCTTTTTTGTTATAAGATCTAATTAATGCTTTTGTTTGTTCATCTACAACAGGTTTGTTAATCGTACCTGTTTTATTATGCGTTACAATCTCAAGAGTACTCCAATTTAATTTTCTATTTAATTCTTGAATGTCCTCATCATAGTTTTCTACGATGCCAATAAAAAAGAAATCTTCAAGGTCAATACCTTTTAAAAACTTTGACATTCTATTACAGTTTCTTTCGTCTTGTGCATATTCAAGTAAAGAACGTCGCATTTTTGAGAGAATGTTAAGTCCTTTTTTTTCTTCATTTAATTCTTCATCCAATCGTTTATATAGATAGTAATAATTAGAGATAACACGTTCAACAGGGTCTCGTAACCAGGTAATAATAGGTATATTGGGAGGAAGACTAAAATGATTATTCAATGAATGAATGGTAAAGTGACCATGAATTACGGTTGTGTTTTTATATACATAGGCATTATCTATTGGTGTTGTATTGATTCTTGTTCTGTTATCACTAATATCAATACGTGTTACTTTTTGGTGACCATATTGTTTCTTTAAACTATGCATAAAAGAAGTTCCTGCTGTTTTAGGAATGTGAATTGATACCAGTTCTACTTTTGACCAATCGGCATTGCGCTGGTGGGTTCCAACAAGACGACGATGTATGTTAAGTAATGAATAGTATATATGCATAAACTCTATTTTCTACTGAAAGAATAATCAAACATTTCGATATCCTCTTTATAATGTATTCGTACTAGTTCTTCCAATTCATCGGTATATGCTTTGCTATAATGGACTATAGGTAGACTTTGATTAATATGCGGTAAATCTATTTTCATGTTTAACAATTGCCCAAGTTTAGTAACATCAGCCTCTAAATTTTCAAATCTTCCGATAAAGTCTATATCTATTTTATTATCAAAATTTTTGAGCCATTCTACTTGTGGTCTTATTTTTTCATACGGATCAGCATAGTGATTCTTTAAAGTAGATTTTAACCATAGTCCAAATGTATTTCCTTGCGCTTCGGTTGCTATCTTGTTTTTTCTTTGTTTAAATCGATATAAAGAATAAAGACGATCCCAAGGATTGCGCACAAATGTAAATTTAAAAGTATTATCCCAATGTTCTTGACCTACAATATCAATGATTTCTTTTACAAAATAGTGCTTTTTAGTTTTACTGGATTGGCTACTTCTGTTAAATCCCATACTTGCAATCAAACTCGTTCCTGCCGTTTTTGTAATATGTATGTGAATGATATCATCTCTTCTTTTTATGTAAAAAGGATAGGGTATTGTACGATTAAACTTTAAAAAGAAATCCATAAATCTATTAATTCATTTGATCACTGCTTATTATAAGGTATTAAGAGTCATATTTATTACCTGATTAATTTCATCTAACTATTTGTATTCTTTATACGATTAGTTAATTATAAAATTTAAATAGGTAAGATTAATTTGCTGTATAATCTTTTATTCCCTGAACAACATCAACAGTCATATTTATTATTTTTCCTTTTTCTAAGACAATCAATCTGTTGGCTAGGTCACTTATTTCTGTAAAACGGTGTGTAGCAATGATCAACGCTCTTCCCTTATTAGAGTATTCTTCTTTTAGAAATTTAAAACATTTTGTTTTAAATTTTGAGTCTGAAAAACTAAATGCTTCATCAATAAACAGAATATCACTTTTTATAGAAAGGACAAGAGACATGGCAAGGCGAGTTTTCATTCCTGAAGAATATTTACCTATAGGAGTGTCTAAAAAGCTGCCTATTTCTGAAAACGAAATAATAAAATCCATGTTTTCATCTATTTCCTTGCGTGACATGCCATAATAAGCGGCTTTCAGGTATACATTCTCTCTGCCTGTCAATATTGGGTTAAACCCTGATTTAATAGCAAACACGCTAATGATTTTTTTAATCTTTGTGTGATATTCAATAGTGCCCCTTTCTGTTTCATAGATTCCTGCCAGCATTTTAGTTAGTGTTGTTTTTCCGGAGCCGTTGAGACCTGCTAAAATGACGATATCATTTTCATAAATATGAAAATTAATATTTTGTAATGCCCAAAATTCTTTTTTACGCAAGGAAGAGTACTCTGGTTTTAAACCAAAGAAATAAGTGATAAGATCTTTTATTCCATATAACATATTGTATGTGAGATCTTTACAAAATTTCTTATACAGGCCTGTTACTTTAAGTAATGGAATAGGTTTTAGCGTTGCCTCGTTAATGCTTACTGATATGTGTTTGTTACTCGTATTCATTAATCTCCTTCTCTTTCTAATATTCTTTTAGTATTAATTACAAAAAATCGAGTTAGTAGTATAAATAGTGTAACAACACATAATACACAAATGATGCTAATCATTGGCTGATATACTTCTCCTTTTAATAATAGATTTCTAGGGCTACTAATTAAATACGTTAATGGATTGTATGTAATAATTTTTGCAAGTAACCCCGTTGAGATTTCTGGCGTGTATACAACAGGACTGAGTAGTAAAAATAGTTTGATGAAATTATCCATCAAAAATGTAAAGTCTTTTGCTAGAGCGCTAAAAAGTCCAGTTAACAAACCAATGGAAGCCCCGAAAAGTTGAAGAGGCAATACTACTATTGGAAAAATAAAAACCAATGGGTGTACTGAAATTCCAATGAACAGGAAGTAACCTATGATAAAAATAAAAGGGATTAAAAATTTAATAATTCCTACTATAAGTTCATTAAAGATAATGATGTTGATGGGAAGTTTGTTTACTAAGAGTGTCTTCCCATAGGTTGTAAAAATTTGGCTGCAATTTTTATAGGAATCAAAGAACAGTGCCCAAATGGTGGTGCTCAATACTACAAAAGCTGTATAAGGAATTTCCATTTTACCAGGCTCAAATATGCCTGCTCCTTTCATAAAAATCCACGTTAAAATTGCAAATACAGGAAGTATTAATAACCATAACCAACCAAGGAATGATCTTTTAAAATCTGTTAGCAATCTAAGTTTTACCAATTCTTTTAGTAAAAACTTGTTTGAATGTCTAGGGAATGTATGGGTATAATTATCCATCGATCATTTCTTTGTATAAATGTACATATTGTTCAACACTTTTGTCTAAAGAAAACCGTACGCTATCTTTATAGTGCCATTTTTGTTGTTTAGCGTTCTGTAACGCTTCCAGTAATCCTTTTGTTGTAAGTGAATTCATAGGGATATATTGTCCACTCACAACTTCTTTTAAGGCTCCACGGTCTGAACTGATAATAGGGACATTTAGGGCGCATGCTTCTGCAGCCACAAAACAAAAACCTTCCGAATACGAAGGTATTACAATAAAGGATGCTTGTTTTATTTGTTTATATAATTCTTCTTTGGTTAGATGATGCATCACTGTAATTTGATGCATGCATGGAAGGCTATTTATTTTGTTTAAGATCAGTGCATACATTTTCTTTGGAAGCTTAGGGATCACTAGTTTTAGTGTAGCTTCAGGATTTTTTTGAAGAAAAATAGCGGAGGCTTCTAGTAATAGGTCTAATCCTTTTGAAACCCCAAGTCTACCTACAAAAAGATAATTAAGGGTCGCTCTTTTCTTTGTGGTTTTTACATCTGAAATAGCAATTTTAGCATTTATTTGTTCGATAAAATTGTAATCTAGCCCATTGTAAATGACTCTAATTTTTGATTGATTAACTCCTGCTTTGATAAGACTTTGTTGTGTAAACTTTGAAACGGCTACAATTTTGGAAAATGGTAAATAAGACACCATTCGCTCAAAAGCACTATATAAAATTCTTTGTCTACGATTGAGATAGGGTACTTGTTTCCATAGATCACCCCAATACTCATGAAACGTTAGAACACTTTTTTTATTTCTCAAACGTGATACTAGCCATGCAGGGGGTGCCGCAGTGTAAGTTGTTGTATGGACTACATCGAAATCTTTACTGTTTTTAAATATGCTTGGGACACTTTTAATAAAAAAAGAAAAACGATTATCACAGTTAACACGGTAAATGTCTATGCCATCTTTACATTCTTTTTGAGGTAGCTTTTTGTCAAATCGTGTTGTGATTACCTTAACTTGGTGACCTTGAGTAGCCAAGGCTTTTGATAGTTCCCAAAACAAGTGTTCTACCCCACCGATATAAGGATGAAAATATTCTAAAACGAATAATATTTTCATATAATGTCTTCTTCTTTATCAGCCCTTAGTAGGGATAACTCAATAGTCAATTTTGTGATAGTTTTTTGCTGCTTTTTGTATAAATCATAAAGAATAATAACAGCCACAAACAGCACGCCAATTAAAACAAAAATGATAGCATTGATATTACTTTTAAAATCTAAGACTTTAGCCAGCCAAGTTGTAGTACTATCGGGAAATATTGCAATACTAGAAATAAAAAAAGCGATTAAAGCACTAGGCCATATAGCTTTCCATTTGGTCTTAAAACGGTATATTCTCCATAGTTGCCATGAAATAAAAATAGTGACTAACAGGGGAACTACGATCTGAAACGTTCTAATGTTCATATAAACGGTTTTTTATTAAGTGATACGCAGTTTGTATTCCTTTCCATAAACTTTGTCCTTTGCTTTGTGAGTACTTGGTGTATTGCACCATAATGGGAGTTTCTACTATAGTTAGTTTCATGGCATTGGCCTTCCAAACCATTTCTGTGCAAATACCATATTCATCTAATTCAAGGTTTAAATTATTGATAGCTACTTTATTTAACAATCTAAACCCAGACTGACTGTCTGTTATGGTTGATTTTCCAAAATAGGTAAACATATAAGCTATTTTATTATAGATAATCCTTGAGGTTGGTATTTTAGACTTTTTCTCCAAAAATCGACTACCTATGACAATATCGGCTTTTTGTTTTTGTAATTCATTAACCAGTTTTTCTATCTCACTCGGGTAGTGTTGCCCATCTGCATCCATAAGAACTAAGAATTCAATACTTTTTCTTTTTGCATAAAGGATCGCAGCTCTTGTAGCCGCTCCCACACCTCTATTTAAGCATAAACGTATTATATGAACCTTTTCTTCCTGAGCAAATTTATTGGTATTATCCGTACTTCCATCATCCACAACAACTATATTAGTGTAGCCACAGGATTTTAAATTTTTAATAATATCTCTAATGACAGTTGCCTCGTTATAAGCGGGTAAAAAAACCCATATGTTGTCTTTTACTAACATAGGCATTATAAGATTTCAAAAATAGCAATATCCCCTTGCTCTACTGTCTTGCCAACCAGACCATAAACCATTTGCGTTTCATTTGTTTTTGGATCTGTCCTACTTACTACATTATTGGTCATCACCAATCGGATTTTATCCTTATTGTTTAAGACTTTTACAATTCTAGTTGCTTTATCAGTTAAGGATTTTTCTGGCGTCTGATCAATAGTTGCTACTTTTAGACTAAAAACAATGTACTTAACATTATTTAATTTTAAAACAGTTAAAAAATCATCTGGATTTTTTAATCTATTGCTAACGCGATCAAATATATTGAGTTGAGAATCTTCATAAACTCTCAAATTACTGTTTTTTATGTGATAGTCCATATATGTCCCAACTCGATAAATATTTTTAGAAACATCACTATTCAGAACCTTGGCCGCAGGGTATATTATTGATCTTGAATTATTGAAATTTGTATTTGTTATAAAATGATTGGAATAATGACTTATAAACGGTTCGAAAAAAACATTACTTAGTTGACTTATATTATTATTGCTATTAGAAAAATGTGCTACTAAATTTAGCACTAAAAAGATAGAGAATATAGCTTGAGCCCATTTTTTTAAAAAAGATTGTATTTCTTCAGAGACAAAAAGGGATATGTTTTCGTAATAATAAGCAATTAGCAAAGAGAATAATAACCAAATAATTAACGCGTAGTGTGGAATTCCATTCCCTAAAATCCACCAAAAAAAACCATAGGTCGTTGTAAATATCAAAACTAATTTAATAGGTCGGTTACACTTTTGCCAATTGTCTTTTGCACTCCAAGCAAAAAGTAAACAAAAAAGTATGAGGATACATAAAGTTAAGGGAAGTGTTATTTCTGAAAATATTCCATATAATGGTTGAGTGAGCTCACTAATGCTAGTTTGTATTTTTAGAAACGGCTCATAAATGGCTTTGCTTGTATCAAGAAAATCATTACTTGAATTTGGATAAAAATGGGTTAGGTAATCCGAAATATCAAGTGTAGCACCTTTAGAGGCCATTGCAGCCTTCCAACTCAGTAAAAGAATACCCCCTAAAACAAAAAGAGCAACACTGTTTTTTAAGCTAAATATGTTCTCCTTTTTTAAGTATAACATAAATAATGGAAGGAAAAGTAAAAATAAAAAACCAATGTCCACTCCTCTTTTATTTGGAATGTTGACACCCATACTTACATCATACGGTAGTGATAAATATCTATTTAACCCTGTCTCATACCCTAAGTATCTTAGTATCTCTTCGCGTTTACCCGTACTATTATTAATATCTTTTCTGGTATTTTTGCGTTGTTTTTTTATTCTTTCTAATTGATATAGGAAACTCTTATCATCAACAATTGTAACATGTTCTTCTCCGCCAAGATATTCAATTAGTCTAGCTTTATCCTCACTGGATATTTTAGTAGGAATATCATTTTTAGCTAAAAATGAATAATCATATTTAAAAGAATCATTGGTATCTTTTCCGTAGAGTAATGCTTTACTAGAGATATGCCCTGTCTCAATACTATTTTTAATTGTCCAAGGCATAAAACTCAGCATCATAAAAAGGGAAATAATGAACATATTTTGAAGTACAAGGTATCCTTTTGCCCAATCCAATTTTTTGAAGTAAAAAATAAATATTCCAAGTCCTAAAAACGCAAAAACTCCAGCAATAGTATATCGATCAATAGCAGAAATCTTCAAATACCCAAAAGAATCTATTTTCAATAGAAATAGTAAAGATAAAGTTGTGAGCATAGTTCCTATATACGCCTTGATGCCGCCCCATTGATAAATAAGCAGTAAAACAATACCAATAATTAGCAATAAACCAAGATATTTAATTCCTAGCGCAAAGCCCATGAGTAGCCCCAAAAGACTATAAAAACAGGTAGCATTTTTATTTTTTATTGAAAAATCATAGAGTATGGATTTGCCATATTTTAGGAAGAAAATAATAACAGATATACAGATAAAAAGAAAACTAAGATCTACCTTTTCATCAACGAAATTATGAAAACTAATAGCAGGGAGTGTGTAAAAAATAGCTATTCCTATCCAAGTAGCATTTTTACTTAAAAAAACACGTCCTAGATGGAACATAGCCCACATAACAAGTATCCCCATACTATGAGATAGAAAAATAGAAAATGCCATATTCCCATACAGTAAAGGACCTAAGCTTGTAAATAATGACCAATTATAGGCTTGCCCTCCTTTTAATAAATGTTGAGCGTCAATTAAGTTTTTTGTTAGATTTTGATATAACCCAGCTCCATCATAACCAAGGGGAAAAACTTTTAACGTTCCCACCAAATTAAAAGCTGTAAAAATTAAAATTATACTAATAACAGCAAAGGTCCAAAAGGATACATTTTTAGTGTTGATAGGATTCCAAAAAACATATATCACAAACGACCAACAAGCCTTTCGTTGCCATATCAATAACAGGGATAATATGGGGATGATTACCCAAGTTTGTAAGAAACTTATAGCAGCCAATCCCATTAATAAAAGCGTGAGTATTGCCATTCCTAGAGCAATTCCAAGTACTAGTATATGATGACCATTTAATATCTTTTTAAATGGATAAAGCAGTTTGTTTCCAGTTGCGAAGCAGCATAAGAAAATTAAAAATGTACCAAGGTGAAGAGCAATGTTATTCACCAAAAACAATCCTTGCTGTTTAAATAAAAAATCATTGGTTATGGATGCTTCTTTAGCAAAACTTGTATAAATAATCAGTAATGCTAGTAGAAGAAGAGTATATATTTTCCATCCTCTCCATTTAAAATGCCTCTTAGATAATAAAAAGAAAATACCTATCGAAATAAGAATTAGAATAACAATTGTGTAAATATAGGGAGGATGCGTAGCCGCATAGAAATAAGAGGGGTGGTGTATAAGGTAATTGATAAGCACCCAAAGCGTCCATAAAATTAATCCAAACTTAAAAAAAAGTGCTTTCTTTTTACCCCCTAACATTACTAATTTGTTTTAGGTCTTCTTGAGACTAATAGTAATTGCTCTGGCGTAAGTATTTCTGATTTTATGTGTTGCACCATTTGTTTTTTAATTTTGGTCCAAGAGGTTTGATCTTTAAAAACAGTTATTTCTATATCGTCCGCTAGTGCATTAATTTGATCAATTTGTTCTTCAGTAAGCGGGGCTTTAGGATGATTAGATCTTGTCAATAAATGATCCATCAAGGCATCCATGTCTGGATATTTTGGTGGCTTGACAGTAGTATTAATGATAACATTAATTGTTTTTTCTTGCGGCTTTGTTTCTGTTTTTCTAATTTCTTTAGAAGCTGCATTGTCTATGGTATTCGTACTGCTTGCACTGCTTGTTGTGGTGCTATTTGTTGCGGTATCCTCTTTTTTTTTATCACAGCTCATAATTAACAGTGCTGATAGTAGTAATAACTTACTGTAAAATATTTTTTTCATAAAGCTGATTTTTGTGGCTCAATCCAATACCATTAGAAATAGTATTGATGCAAAATACTGAATTATTGTCATTGATACCCGAGTAAACTAATCAAAAATCTTTTTACGTCATAGTGATACAAGAATTCAAGAATTTAAAGTGTTGGAATTATGCTTTTAGCGCAATCTAAAGCATGTGTCATTGTTATGGTTTATTTTATTTCTAATAGGGCAGCACAATTTTTTATGTATTCATCAGGCACTTTTATTTTCAAAAACTCAAATAAATACTTCCGTAGGATATACAATGAACCTTTTAGAAGTACATGTTAAATCACAGTTTTACAAGGGTTTATTTCGCTTTCGCGAAAGCAAAAAAAACATCCATCATGTCTTTATGATGGTTTATATTGATCCTATTTTGTACATGACATGCACTGTTTTAAAAGATGATAACTCATTAATTATTGTTACTATTGTAAGTTGAAAACACCTTGTGTATAAGGGTAATATTTCCACATATGATATGGCTATCCTCTTTTCCGCGATCTGGAAATACTTTTTTTAGAAATATTCTTTTCGAAGTCTATGGGATCCCATCGGGCTATTATCATTTAGGGAAAAAGAAAAAGTTAGATTCAGATTTTGCTTCATTTGCAGTGGTTAAAACACATCTGTTGCCCCATCAACTTCCCAAAGAATATCAATCGGTAGCATCAATTTATTTAATACGTGACGGGCGTGATGCTTGCGTTTCTTTAGCGCATCACCGAAAAGAATTAAAAAAAATAAAGAAAAATTACTTTCTCACCCTTTGTGAAGTTATTTTAGGAATAGGAGGGAGTTTCTCAGGAGGGTGGTCTAGGCATGTAAAGGAATGGGGAAATAGCGCAACCATTATAATTAAATATGAAGATTTAATAAAGGATCCAATTGCGCAAGTGGAGCGTTTAAGAAGTATTATGCACCTCCCAGAACCTCAAACAGAAAAATTACCAACATTTCAATCGCAAAAAAAAGGGCTTTCCCAATACGGTAATGGAGACACGACCAATGCGTCTATTAAAAAAGATGAGGCAAACAAATTTTATCGTAGGGGAATAGTAGGTTCTTATAAAGATGAGATGCCTATACTTTTGCAGGCATTGTTCTGGTTGAAACATAGCAAACAAATGAAAGCCTATGAATATTACAAAAATAAGTAGATGCTTTGGTTGACATCTTTTCCTACGGAGATTTTATAGCATCACTCAATGTCAGAATGTATTTTTTATGCATTAGATGTATAGGGGGAAACAGAAATAATAGAAAAGAAGGGCTAATTTTTTTTAGACATTCTCAGAGTTTAGGTCTTGTAAGAAGATAAATTGCTGGGATCTCAATAAAATGACCAGAGTTCACTAGTATATTTGTTTTTAGGGATGTTTCTTGCATAGAAAGAAACTCATATTTTTCCTCTGGAAACCAAGTAAGTAGTTCTTTTTTTGATACTCCTAATGGAGGGAAATTACTAGACAATGTATTCTCTAATGTTTGAGGTATTTCAGGATGATTCTGTACAAGATCAGATATGAAATCCCTGATATTTGGGGCCGTCTCAATCATAAATATTGTACCAAGTTGCCCCAATAAAATTTTTAAATTATGAACAAAGGATGTTCGATGTATATATGGAATTTGATGGAGTACTCCCCGCATATAAATATTTGAATCTCCTACTTTCTTATGAAGTTTTAGGCATGCTTCAGTGTCGAGCATATCCATTACTTCAAATCTAAGCCCCAGTTGGTTGGTTGGTTTACTTGTAGAAAGAATCGCTTTTTTAGAAACATCAATACCTGTTATATTATTGTAGTGTTGGCTCAGATACAAAGTCTGTGTACCTGTACCGCATCCTATATCAATAAGATGCAGAGAAGTGTTAAAGTATGGTTTAAATAGAGAGAAGTCTTTTTTGACAGCACGTGAGGGCTCTACATCCCAAAGTGCGGGTATTTTACTTGCATTTAATTGCCTATAAAGCTGGTCCCAATATAATCCACTCTTCATTTGTTTTGACATACTTTAGATATTTAGAACTTCCTGAGGGTTATAAAATTCAAGATAAAATTATAAGAATATTGGTTCTACCAAGCCTACTTCTTTGACGTCTCTACTTACGCTATGACTTCCTAATAGTTTATTGAGTGTTTCAAATCTACCTGTCATATTGGATTGGGCTAGAATGAGTAATAATTCCTGCTCACTAAAGGAGTGAATAATTTTTTGGCCCAATTTGAATAAATGGTCAGGGATTTGTTTTGAAGGATATGCTAATATTTTGAATATTTTTAAGCGTTTATTGTATTCTTGAGCAAATGTGTTTTTATAGAATTCCTTTCTATGTGGTTTTTTTAAACTGTTGCTAATTGCCCATGCAGCTAAATATCCCCCATACATGGATACGGGTACCCCTTCAGAGCTGATAGGGTCTACAAAAGCGGCTGCGTCACCAGCAAGAAAACAGTTGTCTAATACCAACTTTGTAGATTGGTACGCATAATCTCTAATTGATTTTACAGAACCTGGTATAAGAGTACTCTCTGATAGCATATTTCCTACCAAGGGAATTCCTTTACTAAACAAATCAAATCTTTCTTCTAGTGTTGTACCTCCTGTCTTAAAACGTGGTTGGTGTTTGTTAGATAAAATGATTCCAACACTCACTTTCTCTCTTAACATTATTTTCCAACTCCATCCCCAATTTCCAATTTCGGATACCGCAGTCATTCCACCATTTTCATATCGCTCTTCAAAGCTTCTTACCTTTAAATTTTTGTCGTAGAAATAGCTTTTATCAAAATACCCCCAGACAGCTTGAAACCCAAAATCCTTATCGAAGACTCGAGTTCGACGCTGTTTAGAAAAAATGGCCTGTTGTCCTGAGGCGTCAATTACATATGTTGCTTTAATTTGCGAAGGCTCTTGATTTTTAGTGTGGGTGTATTTGACAATTGCTTCCTGAGGATTAGAAGTGTCTATTGAAGTCACTTTCATTTCTTCTAAAACATTAGCTCCCAATTTTCTCACTTTGTTGAGGAGTATTTCATCAAAACGATCTCTTTCTACATGAAGTGCTTTTCTATCAATACCAAAAGATTTAAAAGAAACGGTTTTAACTTTTCCTCCCCAAGATACCACACCTCCTGTTTTTTGTAAAAAGCCTTCATTTTCTATATCCTCAGAAGCATCTATGAGGTCTGTAAATTTCCAAAATGTTGGGATAAGGCTTTCACCAACTGTATTTCTTGGAAATTTTTCTTTTTCTAAAACGACTACATTATATCCCTTTTTTGCGAGTATTCCTGAAGCAATAGAACCGGCGGGACCTCCTCCTATTACAACTACATCACATTTACTGGGGGTGTTTGTATTCATATTGTTTTTTTAAAGTCAAAGGCTTCTTAAAATTAAGTTTTTTTGAATTTCAGAAGTACCTGAATATATCGTAGAAGATTGAGCATCTCTTAATGATCTTGCAATATCTGAATTTTTTATATAACCACTTGCACCATATATCTGTAATATATTTGAGGTTGCATTTTTATATAATTCACTCACATATAATTTAGCCATTGATGCGGCAGTATTTGCTTTTAAATTATTATCTATGAGAAAAGCGGCTTTGGCAATTAAGAGTTTTCCAGCTTCGACGGTTGTTCTTATATCGGCAAGTTTATGACCTATGGATTGGTGATGTATAATGCTTTGATTTGAAATTTTTCTCTCTTTTACAAATACGACAACTTCATCTAGTAGTCGTTGCAAGGTGCCAATATGAATTGCACTCAGGCCAACACGTTCCCACATCATTGACTTTGTAAATTGTACTGTCCCTGCACCTTCTTTACCGATTAGTGTGGAGTTTGGTAGCTCTGAGTCCTTAAAAGTGATATCACCCATCAATGCCGTTCTAAGACCCATCTTTTCAATTTTATCGCTTGTCTCAAAGTATTTTTTTTCAAGTATAAAACTACTTATGCCTCCTAGTGCTCCTTTTTGCTCATTTGTCATTGCATATACGACGGCTAAGTCTGCAACAGGTGCATTTGTACAATAATTTTTTTCTCCGTTAAGGATGTATCCATTTTTTACTTTATGTGCAATGCTACTCATCTTAAAAACGTCAGAGCCACTTTTTTGTTCCGTGATTGCATTAGTGGCTATCCAAGAGCCACCACATAGCATGGGCAAATATTCTCTTTTCTGTGTTTCAGATCCATATTTCAAAATGGGAATAGTACATGCTAACAGGTGAGCACCTATGGAAAAGCTCAAGCCATTATCAGTGCATCCGTACCCTAATGCCTCTAATGCTATAACCATATGTTGAAAATCCAATCCTCTTCCTCCATACATTTCTGGAATACAAAGGCCTTGTAATTTTAGATCACCACATTTTTTCCATAGCAACCTGTCAAATGTCTCATTTCGATCTCTATCTTCTACGCCCGCATTGAGTTCTGATTGAGAAAAAGCTATGATCTCCTTTTTTAAAGTAATTTGCTGTTTAGTTAGTATATAGGTCATAGTTTTGATAAGCTTCGATAATCTACTTTGTGTGAGCTTGTTCTTGGAATTGAAGATAAACAAACAAACCTATCAGGAAGCATGTATTTTGGGATAAGTTTGAGACAATGTTTATTCAGTTCTAATATCTGCAATTCTTTTTTATGCTTTTCTTGAAGTTGATAAAAAGCACTTATTTTAATTATTCCTTCATTGTTATGAGTTGTGACAGCTACTTCAGATATGTTGGGATGTTTATGAAGTGCAGATTCTATTTCTGCTAACTCTATTCTGTACCCATTTTTTTTCACCATTCTATCTTTTCGGCCAATAAATACATAATTACCCGATTCATCTAACAGTACCCAATCACCTGTTTTGTACCATATTTTATTTTCATCATCTTTTATAAAAGTATCTTCATTTTGAGTACTATTGTTCCAATAACCTGGAGATACAGATGAGCCTCTTATAAGTAGCTCTCCTTCTTTGGTCAAAGAAGGAGTAGTTTTCTTATTGTATATTTTTGATTTCACATAAGGACAAGGTTGGCCTATGGGGATTACACATTGTTTTCTATCGATCACGCTTGGAATTTTGTAGTATGTTACGACATTGGTTTCTGTAGGTCCGTAGAAATTATAAAAATCTCCAGTTGTCCATTTTTCCTTTATCTCAATGAGTGATTCTATGTTGAATACTTCTCCTGCGAATAGTACATGCTTTATTGAAGTATGATTAAATCGTTCTATCTTACCAAATTTCAACATTAATTTTAGAAAACTTGGGGTAGCATATAATACGGAAATTTTTCGTTGCTCTATCAATAAAGATATCATTCTTGGGTTTCGAGAGGTAGCTGCATCTATGAGGACTAGATGAGCTCCATTCATCATGCTTACATAGAGATCAAATACCGATAGGTCAAAGTGATAAGGAGCTATAGATGAAAATACATCTTCATGATTTATATCTAGTAATTTATTGGACCAATTTATAAAGCTTATTATATTCTCATGAGTGATCATTACTCCTTTTGGGGTTCCTGTAGACCCCGAAGTGTATAGAATGGTGGCGAGATCACTAGGCTGTTCAAGTAGATTTTTATTTGAAGTCTTTGTGATTAAGACCAACCCGTCTAAAGGGACATCTATTTGGATAGTATATGTTTTTAGATAGGGTTTTAAAGTATCAAGCAACGCTTCTTCAATAATGATTGCTTTTGGTTGTGCGTTATCAATAATAAAGGATATTCGTTCTGAAGGTGATTCAGCATCTATAGGTACATATACAGCTCCAGATTTTAAAATCCCAAAAATAGAGATGGTCGCATGAATTGTTTTTTTAGATAGCAGACCAACCCTAACACCTTCTCTTATTTCAATAGCATTGAGAACATCTTGTAAAAGAGAAGTTTTTTTATATAATTCATTGTAAGTAATAGAATTATCAGAGGTGTCAGATAGTGCGGTATTAGTAGGATACATAGTAAAACCAGTATACAATATGTCCTGTATGCTACTCATCTATAGGATTTTAGAAGCTAAGGGGTTTACAACACAATGTTTACTTTTACTATTGACAAGCCAATCAATATTATCCTTGGATGGTGGGATTCCCCATGGATTTTTGATCGTATATGAAACAGAGTAACGCTTTGATTCTAAGTAGTGATCTGTTATTAATTTTTTAGTTTCCGCAGCTATGATTTTTGGCAAATCAATCCAAGGAGTGATCTTTCCCGATGTTGTATTTTTTTTACTTTCAAGAAGATCTGTAGTGTTTAAAACAGTGTTTTTTATATCGTTACAAATCTCATGTACATTGTATTGAAACTCATAAGAATCTTCTGGTATCCAACTAGGTTTTGGAGAAATTAATAAGTTGTATTCAATAATTTCGCGTAAGAGAAGTTTTTCGTCATTAGATTGACAACAATTATGTTTTTCACACAATGCAGTATAAAAATCATGAATGAAGTTTTTTAGAATAGTAATATTGTTTTCTTTAAACCCTGTTTTTTGATTGGTTTTGAACCAAATAGAATGGCTAATTGCCATCATGTATTGATTGTCATCTACACCAAACTTATCAATGAAGTATTTAAATGTCTTTCTTAATTCAGAGAGAAAATTCTGATAATTTTCATTAGATGAAAGCAAGTCATCATTGTTAATAACATCATTCATGAAAAGGAATATTTCCTTATTAGAAATATCATACTTGGATAAAAAGTGATTGGTAAGCTGCCCCAAATTATGATTATGAAGGAAATGAACAATACCCATAAAGTATCTAGCGCTTTTCATGTCCTCTACGCTTAATGAAGGATTACTCATTACCGTACAATCATAATAGTCAGATTTTTCGTCATCGGGTATATGGTCTGTAATAACATCAGCTGTGGTCAAAAGACCTAATTGCTCTTTTTTATCATAAAATTCAGTGCCTGGTATCAATACTAATTGATGTATCTTCAATGACGGGACTAGAGTGTTTGTGACAATGTGAATTCCATTTAGGAAATCTTCTAATGACTCACCAGGTAAACCAATAATGATATCCGTATATGTGTCGATATTTCTTTTATCAGCACTTCGTATGAGATTCATGAATTTATGTGGAGACATGGAGTATCGTTTAGAAAACTCCTCAGCTTCTGAAGTTACAGTTTGAAGGGCAATAGTGGTTGCACTTGAGATACCTCCTTTTTGGAAGATAGAAGCTATTTCTAAGACCCTATCACTACTATTTTTTGCCCAATTCACACCTATAGATTTAAATGGTGAGCCTTTTTGTTTATTTATATCTACAATAATCTCGGCAATTTTTGCGTCACTTGGAAAAATCCCAAAATTGGCATCAGCTAACCAAAAAGCCCTGACTCTATTTTCGGCAAAAAATTCCATTTCCTCTCGTACTCTTTCAAGTGACATCCGATACACTTTTGAGTTTCCATTTCCCCAATAACAAAATGCACACCTGTAAGGGCAACCTCTATTTGTCTCATAAAAGACAGGTGAGGGTTTAGGTTGAATAACCCCAGTTAAATAGGGTGATGGCACGTCATCTAATCTATTAATTCTATGGCCAATATTTGGGCGTACTATTTCCCCATCTGGATCTCTAAAGACGCAATTTTTTGAATTGAGAAATAAGTCTTTATCTTGAACTAGAGCAAGACATATATCAGCAAATGCAGGTTCACCTTCTCCTTCTACAAGGCAAGATACGATAGCAAATTTTTTAAGTATTTCTTCTCCTTGTTTACCTGAACAATTTGGTCCGCCTATGAGTATTTTAGGTAATTTTTCTTGCCTTGATAATAGGTTGAGGGTATCACATATTTTCTTGTGATTCCATGAATAGTCTGAAATTGCTATCAAGTCAGCATCTAACTCGAGTATGTCATTTACAATTTTAGAAACGGGAATTTTTCTTGTATATTCAAGAATGTGAAATTCTACATTTTTTTTCACTTCTTCTATTTTACTAGCATATGCTACTAGCAATCCCAATTGATAGGGAGGAGAAGGATAATAGGACTTGAAGTCCAATAAGATGATTTTTTTTTTTGTCATAGTAGGTTGCTAGCCTTTTTTTGTGATAATAAAATTGGATAGCGTAGAAATAGTACTTAGATTTTCTTTATCAACTTCATGTGCTTCAAATTGCACATCAAAGTTTTCTTCGATGAAGTCCACTATTTCTAATGCGGAAATGGAATCAATGATGCCGCTTACTAATAATTGGGTATCTGAGGTTAATGAATCGGGATCACCATCAAAAAAATTCTTTGTAATGTATTCTTTTAATTTATTTTCAATTTCAGTTTTCATTCAGCTTTTTTTTATTAATCTCTAAATATAGTGCATTAGCTATTAATTCATGCCCTTTGGTATTAGGATGATTGTCCCACTCGGCTATTTTTAGGAGATCATGATCATAGTTTAAATAGGCATCTCTGATATCATAATAATGAATCTTATTTTTCTTGATTAATTGCTCTATGTTATTCAGGTTGTTGGTTTTATTTTCTAGGCTAGGAAATAAAATTAATGAAAAATCTATGCCTTTTTCTGAGCACTTTTGTTTGAGATGATTTAAACACCAATTGATTATTTTATTTCCTCGCTTAATTTTTTCCTTTTCTTTAATGTTAAGGTCAAAACTTAAATTTTCCTTTTCAATGAAGATAACTAATTCACGTAGCCAAGGGCTATTTTTAAATATATTTTCTAGATTTTCTTTACTTTCAGTTTGCTCTTTGATCCATCTCAAGGTTTTTTGGAAATGCAAGACCTCTCCTTCGTGCATGCCTAATAAAACATGAGTAGGTTCAAAATCCTTTACTTGTTTGTTAAATTTTTCAATATTTCTGATTATTGAAGATCCCGATATGGAAAAATTTAAAACTTCATAATTGGGGTCACTAGCTTTTTTATTAGCATTAAGTGAATTTTCAATCAAATTTTCAAATACTTCATTATTTTCTACACCAGTGCCCATTTCTAAAGATCCTCCGAGAATAGCAATTCTTACTGTGTTTTTAGGTCTTTTTTTGGAGTATTCTTTGTCTCTCATTCCCCAGCTATTAGTTGACAAATGCGCATCTTTGAATACGATCTCAGCATTTGGTTTTAAATTAATAAATAGGTCTTCTCGGACCATAATTCCTGTTTTATTCAGTTGAACCCAGTTTGCTGATTTTCCGGATTCATTTTGCCATGCCTGAGAGTTAAATTGGTCACCACTTAATATCTCTTCGTAATATCCTCTAGATTGACGTTCGGTGTCACTTTTGTTTAATTGATGCGTGACATAATTATATAATGTAACTTGATTCTTTGTAGATAATAGATTCCCTGCAAATGAGGTTGTAATGAACAACCCTCCTATTAAAAAACCAAATTTGAGGATATCTTGACCCCTTGAAATAAAATCAAAAAGGGAATTCATTTTTTTGTTTTCGTACATCCAGATACCTAAGGCAAGTGGGAATACTATTAGTAAAAGTATAAGCAGTACAATGCCTATTTCAATGATTGGTGAATTTTTTATTTTTGTCAAAAGATTAATCCAATCAGAAAAAGATGGGCTGTTGTAAAGATTATAAATAAGAGCAATAACTACATTTGTAAAAATAATTTGAAGTGCTCTAGTAAATGCAAATTTCCAAGTTTTGATGTTTATCTTGGATATTTTTGTTTTACCTCTATTTTTAGTTTGATATATTACCGCAATTAAGACAAGGATGCATAATATTGTCCAAAATATTATTTCAGGCCCTCTTACAGAGAACTCTCCCAAGATCCAAAACCACTGGTACGAGTGTAAAAACCAATTAAAAAAGAAAGTTAGTATGGTGCCAATAGTGAGCGCTAGAACAATACTTTTTTTTCGAAATTTAAAGTAAATAGGATAGTAAAATATTTTTACCATAAAGTCTTTCCAATAGATATTTACCCGTCTCCAATAGTCATCAAAACCATGTGATAAAAACATATAATTAAAAATATCAGGTAAATTAAAGCCAAATAGCCGTAGAATCCCTACAATAATATTTAGTATTCCATTTAATCTTATTAGAAACAAATATGAGATCATGATGTAGTAAAAAAACATAAGAGCTCCATCTACCTCACTTAATAATGGCAAGAGATAATAGATCACACGATAGAATAACAACTGAAATAAACCAAGGAGGATCAGGTTAACGCCTCGTTCGTATATTTTTGTGTCTTGATCGTCGTAATAGGTACTATTAAATGCTTTAAAGTCAATAATAGGGAAAATAGGAAAGCTATAATTGGGTAGGGTAAAAAAATACGAAAGCGATTGCCAAACGGAAGGTTTTTTCTTTTGGTATTTTAGTTCATGTAAGTATAGAATGATTCTAAACATAAACATGACCCCAAGCAAGCTTACAAATTTTGAGCCTAAAGCAATCTCCCCAACAAAACTAGTCTTTTTGATGATATATTGACAAAAGGCTAAACCCATTCCCAAAAAGATAACCAGCAATTGTCTAATTGTTATGGAAAAAGGTAAGTGGCAAACACCTATCAATGCTAGTGCTATACCTATAAGAGTAAACGCTTGAGCCGTAGAAAAAAAATAAAAAATAGGGACTAAAGAGGCTATAAAAAAAAAGAAAAGTCTATATGACACTGGTAATAAGGCATTCACAATAAATGCTATACATACAATTACCATCATTGTTGGTAACTGTAAATCACCTTCAATATCAAATCCGTCAACCATCCAAGTAGCCAAAAAGATCAAACTAAAATTCTTTGTCAAGGAAAATATTTTCTCCCTATCAAAAGAATTTCCATTCATTTCTATGACTTGCTTATTTAATTTGGACGTAAATAACTTTACCATTTGATTCATGAAAAATAAGGATGGTCGATGCTGTTTTACTTAGTATTATTTTTGGGTAAGTACATAAAAGCAATCAGTTCTTTCAGATAAGACTAAGTATCTACACAACACTTCTTCCTTTTATAATGTATATTTGTAATTTCGATAAATATAGAGAACTTTCATGATTTGGTTAGCATCTTTTCCTAGATCTGGGAACACTTTTTTTAGAAATATTCTTTTTGAGGTGTATGGCATTGAATCTAGCGAGTTTCATATGGAATCGGATAAAAAAGTGCTTAAGAATTTTTCTTCTTATCCAGTAGTTAAAACACACTTATTGCCTCATCAACTCCCCAAGGACCTCCAATCTATGAAGTCTGTATACTTAATTAGAGATGGTCGAGATGCTTTAGTTTCTATTGCCCACCATAGAAAAGACATTATTGCTCCAGGTTCTAATTATTATAAAAATTTGGCTGAAGCTATTCTAGCCAGAGGCGGTAGTTTTTTTGGAGGTTGGTCTGTAAATGTCGAAAAATGGGTAAACAAAGCAGATCTTGTGATTCGCTATGAGGATTTAATTAAAGACCCTGTAGGACAAGTAGAACGACTCAGAGAAATAATGGAACTTCCTGTACCTAACCTAAAAAAACTACCCACGTTTGAATCTCTTAAAAAAGGAACACCACAGTATTTTGGGAGTGGAGGAAAAAAAATAGAAAATACAGCACAAAAAGCAGAACGTACCAATAAATTTTTTAGGAGAGGAATAGCCGGATCTTACAAAGATGAAATGCCAAAGATATTTCAGATGCTATTTTGGTTAAAAAACAAAAAACAAATGAAAGCAAATAAGTATAGTTGATTAACAATTTGTTTATGAAAATTGCTATTCTCGCCGACGCTCTAGATAATCAAAATGCAGGTATTCACGTTTACACTGAGGCGTTGATTAAAGAGTTATTAAAAAGAAATGACGGACATGAATACATACTCGTTCGCCATAAAAATAAAAAAGATACTGAGCTATTGGGTATACAGCAAATCGTAATTCCCACTAGTAGCCTGCCCATAGGATTTGCATCACTCAGATTATTTTTTTTGATTCCCTACTTGCTTACAAAGCAAAAAGTAGATGTGGTTTTTGAACCTGCTCATTTTGGCCCTTTTAATTTACCAAAAAGAATAAAACGGGTTACATTTATACATGATCTTACCCCTATATTATTTCCAGAATATCATCGTTGGCATGGTCAAATATTACAACGTATATTTTTGAAACGGATACTTAAGAACACGCATTTGATTTTTACAAATTCTAAAAACACGAGCAAGGATTTAGAGCATTATTATCCATCTGCCAAAGGTAAAAACAAGACGCTTTTATTAGGAAAAGATCCTGCTTTTAAACCCTCTAAAAATAATGATGTTATTCATAGTTTTGGTATCAAATTACCTTATTTTTTATGTGTAGGAACCATAGAGCCCCGTAAAAACTTAGTGCGTTTACTCAAGGCGTATAGCCTTTTCATGAATGAAACCCATACACCACACAATCTTATATTTGTAGGGAGTTTAGGGTGGAAAACTGAGACTTTTGAAAAACAACTAGCAAAACACCCTTACAGAGATCAAATCCAACTATTGGGCTATGTAAAGAAAGAAGATTTGCCAACAATCTATACCCATGCACGTGCCTTAATATACCCTTCTCTATATGAGGGTTTTGGTCTTCCCGTATTAGAGGCATTGGCTTGTGGGACTGATGTCATTTGCTCAAATACCTCTAGTCTGCCAGAAGTAGGAGGAGAGGTCGCTCACTACTTCAATCCAGAATCTGTTGCTGAAATAAAAAATCAAATGAGTAAAGTGTCTCACTTTTCAGTATCTCAACAAAAAACAAACTGTCAAAAAAACATAGCACATGCACAGCTGTTTTCGTGGAAAAAACATGCCGATGCTTTTATGAACACTATCGAGGTATTGATGACCGATCGACTGTAGTGTAATGAAGTTCATATTACAAAATTAACCCCCTCTGTATTAAGTGCTATGATGATTTTTCTGTATTACGCTTTCGCGAAAGCATATGAAAAAGGACTAAAAAATGAATTGATGACAAATAATAAGATCAATGTTTTTACGCCAAATGTACATCTCCGATAAGACTTACAATTTCTTTTGTTTTTTGCAGTTTTGTTAAGAAAAACATAAGAATTCACTTTTATTTTTTTATGTTTGTTACTACTATTTATTGTTCCTATTGATTATTTAAGGTTAATTATTTTATAAATAGGTTATTAGGATATATTACTAGTTCACTACCATACACCTAACCATTGTTGAATTTATTAAATTCTATAAATTATGAAACTAACTAAACTGTTTTCTTCCTTGTTTTTAGTAGGAGCATTATTTTCTTGTTCTAACGATGAACCTATTAATGAAGATGCGATTTCTTTTGGTAGTTTCGATCTTGTGTCAGATTTAAGCACATATCAAGATTCATCACTTGGGATGTATAAGGGGGTATTTACCACAACAGATAGTCAAGATCGTGGTACTGTAGTAATTAAAGTAATCAATGGCCAGACGGCGGAAGCAACCATAACGTACCTTAACGGAATAGTTGAGTTTTATAAAGGAGCAGTACAACAAACTGAATTTACAGCGAAGGATGAAATGAATATAGTATTTAATTCTATTAATTCTAGATCTTCTTCATTTGTTTTTAACGTAGATGACGATGGATCTAATCCAAGTACTACGGAGGTAATTTCAAATTCAAGAGCAGCTCTTATTACAGTAGTAAAAGAAAATACACGAGATGCTGTTGTGCCACTTACAGGAACTTTTGTTACTGACCAAGCAAGTGTAGCAGATGCAAGTGGTACTTGGAGTATTATATTTAATACTGGTACAGGACAAGGTAATGACACAGATATTACAACGCAGACAATCTTTAATACTGTAGATTTAGGTTCATTGACTGGTAGTAGCCAAAGCGGTTGTGTCGTTGATGGAGATGTGACAATATGTGACATACAAGGAATGTATACTTCACAAGGAATTGAAATTACATGGAATGGAACACACTTATACACTACAGCTGTAAATTGTTCTTCAACTTCAGGAACATGGAGTACTTTAAATGGTTTTTCAGGAACATTTATTTCGGATTCACAATGCCTTCTTGCTTCTTGTGAAGGAATGCTCAATACGTTTACTGGTGCTGCTGGGGGTGAAATTTTTGATAATAATTTCTTAAACTCAACGGCTACAAGTACAGCCATGGGTACTATAGGTGTAGATGCAGATATTGATAATGTAACGATTAATATCACACATAGTTTTGTTGGTGATCTAGATATTTCATTGGTCTCTCCTGAGGGAACTACACTTGATCTAAGCTCAGACAACGGTGCAGGAGGTAACAACTACTCAATGACTGAGTTTAGAGATGGAGCTCCTAATATTACAACCAGTGGAGCTCCGTTTACAGGATCGTTTCAATCAGAGGGGGGTACTTTTGCTACTACGTTTAACGGAGAATCTGTTTCTGGTGATTGGTTGTTAAGTATATTTGATGATTCAACGGGGGATACAGGAACATTAAATAGCTGGTCTATTGGTTTTTGTGATGAGAATATTGTAAATAGCCCTGAGTCTCCTGTCGATAGGACTGCTGAGATGAAATTCAAAAAAGAAATGGAAGGCCTAACCAAAAAAGAATATAAAAGACTTCAACAAGGAAAACCAATAAACTAGCTGACTAAGCTTTATATTTAAATTTAAAAAAGCTGCTCTTGTAAAGAGTAGCTTTTTTTGTTTTGTATGAATCGATTAAGATAAAAATGCTTCACTTTTCAGTATGTGAACAGAATGAATGTAGCTGTTAGATCTAATTTTTTGCTTTCGCGAAAGCGATTTTTTTATCTACCCTACGGGGATTTTTATTAAATTTAATACAAACTAATACGAATTAGTGACTTATGTAAGTAAGTGATTAGAAACGATAGCAGTAAATATGACTAAATAAAACAGATGTATGAAGCATCATTATACTACATTTTTACTTTGTTTTTTTTTGAGCCTTTACGGATACGGTCAAGTTTTTGTGGAAATTTCGGAAAGTGTAAACTTTAGTTTTTCAAACACTATCCAGTTTGGTACTGGCGTCTCTTTTTGTGACTTTGATAATGATGGTTGGGATGATATTACAGTATCTGGAGATGATGAAGAGCCTATAGGATTTTTTAGAAATGTGAATGGTGTTTTTGAAGAAGTGACCTTTGAGCTTGAACAACTCCCTATGTCTTTAAAACAAGCTGTTTGGATTGATTTTGATAATGATGGGGATAAAGATCTTTTTGTTGCTAGTGAAGAATATAAAAATAGGCTTTACAGAAATGACGACTTTATATTTACTGATATTACAGTAGCAGCAGGGATTCCTGATATGCCACTTAAGACTAATAGTGGTTCTTGGGGAGATTTTGATAATGATGGAGATTTAGATCTTTTTTTAAGTAATAGAGATTTAAATCAGGTTATACCTAATATGTTATTTAGAAATAATGGAGATGGAACCTTTGAAAATGTCAATCAATTATCTGAGATTGGCGATGTGAGTAAGATTACTTTTCAGGGCACTTTTTTTGATTATAATAATGACGGATGGTTAGATATTTATCTTATTAATGACAGGAAAGTAACGGCTAATATTTTATACCATAATAATGGAGATGGGACATTTACTGATGTCACAGAAGAAGCAGAGGTTGGATATGTCATGGATGCAATGTCAGTGGGGCTAGATGATTATAATGCAGATGGCTTTATAGATGCTTATATAACCAATACTGCTTATGACGAAGATTTTCCTGTTCCAGCCAATGCACTTATGAAAAACAATGGGGATGGGACTTTTTCAGAAATAGCAATTCCAGCTGGCGTTAGTTTTGATAGGACATCTTGGGGAGCAAATTTTGTAGATATGAATAATGATGGACGTCTCGATTTATATGTAAGTGGTTTTGATGATACAAATGTTAATGGAGAAGTGTCGGCAGCATTTTATTACCAGAATGAAGACACATCATTTACCAGAATTCTGAGTAATGGTTTTGAAACAGATTTAGCACATTCATATGGTAATGCATCAGGAGATTTTGATAATGATGGGTATTTAGATATTGTTGTGGCAAATAGAGAGCCTTATACATTTGACTTATGGAATAATAAGTATTATCAACTGTTATTCAATAACTGGTTAAAAGTAAGCCTTGAAGGTGTAGAAAGTAACCGTGATGGTTATGGTTCAAGAATAGAAATCAGTATCAATGGAGAAAAACAATATAGAGTAACGACTAGCGTAGAGAGTTACTTAAGCCAAAATTCTGATGTTGAAACTTTTGGAGTCGGGGAAGCCACTGTCATTGATTATGTAAAGGTTACTTGGTTAAGTGGTCATATAGATCTAATAGAAGATGTTAGTGCTAATCAAACCTTAACCATTGTAGAAGGCCAATCACCGCTTACCATAGAAGATGTTCAAACTGATTTTGATATACAATTATATCCCAATCCAACGGAAGATATCATTACTATAAAAATAGCAGAATTTATAGTAGGGAATAGCAAAATTAAAATACACAATGTGTTAGGACAACTTGTAGCTACTCATGTTATACAAGAGAACGAAATGGTATTATCTACTTCTAACTTTTATAAAGGGACTTACTTTGTATCCTTCTATATGGGGAATGAACATGTTACTACCAAAATAATAATGAAAATATAACAACTTCTAGGAGACAGCTGAGATAGCTTATATACTTTTTTTAATAAACGCTTCATTCACTTCATGAATGCCGTCAAAAACTTCAATCTGTAATCGATCTCCAAAGAGTGCAGTACCTTTTAATTGTTGTTCAGTTTTACGTGCTTCATTGATATATTCATCTTTATCACCATAAAGATAGATTACTTTTGTGGTGGGAGCTAAATATTCAAAATGCAGAGGTGTTAATTCATGTGGAATGGCACCAGAGTGGAGTAGGAGTTGTTTGCAATCTATCTTTCGGCTACTTGCCCAGCGCGTTACAATAGAAACGCCCTGTGAGTATCCCATCAAGATGAGGTTAATGTGTTGTTCTTCCCATTTTTTAGATTCGGTTGCCCAGACGGCATCGATGTAGGTAAGTACATTTTCTTTTTCTAAAGCTGTATTTTCCTTGGTGAGCCAACTCGCACCTACATACTTAAAACGTTTGTCTTGATAGTATTTGCTAGCGGCTTGTGGTGCAATTATATAATTTTCATCAAGATTCAATCCTTCAAAATGCTTGATGAAATACCGACTAAGATGTCCCATTCCATGAAAAGCAAGCCATACATTTTTGGTTTTTGGCGTGAATGCATTCAGGGTGCTGTAGGTATTGGTATGTGTGTATGTAATTTGGTTTTCTGGCATTTTTTATAGCTTTTTGCGAACCTCCTGCTGGCAGGCAGGAGCGCACTAAGAGTGTTTATTCAGTATAATTAAGTGCTAAGGTCTTTAAAAATAGTTGCTTTAATCTCGTCCCATTCTTCCCGTAAAATCCCATAACAGGCAGAACTTCGTCTAAAACCGTCTCTAGTCAACGTATCTTTACGTAAAACTCCCTCCAAGACGCCTCCAATTTTTTCAACTGCACGGCGTGATCGCATATTACGCTCATCTATCCGAAACTCCACTCTCTCAAAGTACAGCTTTTCAAAGGCATAACTCAGCATTAAGAATTTGATGTGGTGATTGAGTCCGCTTCCGCGAAAATCGTCTCCCAACCACGTCCATCCAATCTGTACGACCTTATTTTTCTTGTCTATATTTCCGAAGCGTGTGCTTCCTGCAAAACGTTCCAGTTTTTTGTCATAAATAATAAATGGCAATGAAAGTCCTTGCTCTTTTTTTTCAAAAGCCTCATTCATATATTTTTTTAACTTTTTGGGTGTAGAAATATCTGAAGCTCCATATTTATATAAGTCTACTTGCTTAGAAAGCGGTAGTAAATCTCTGTAGTGAAAGGGCTCAAGCGGCAGTAATTTTGCGCGTTTATTTTTTAAGGTCTTTGCTTTCATAAATAGATATCATACTATAAAAATATGATATCTATTTATAATAATAGATATTATAGTTGTTTTAAATTCCTAGTATCTTAGCATCTACTCTAAAAACAGTTTCTATATTGATTTGATGGTTTTCAGAAATAACTTCATCGGTAATTGTTTCTGTACGAAGGGTATAGTTTTCTTGACGGACATAGTCAAGTAATTCTATATTTTCAATATCTAACTCAAGTGTTTTAGAATTATTTTCAGGGATAGTTATAGCAGAGGCTATTAATATTTCTTCAAAGCCATCAGCTCTAATAAATATTCTAATTTCATTTAAAAAATTAAAATCACCTTCATCAGGTGTTATAATTTCCATTTTTAATCTACGAAGTTTGATACTCTCTACTAGATCTACTCTTGTATTATTATTGTCAAATTCTTGCTCTGAATTTGTTTCAACCTCTGGTGAGATGATATTTATGGGTAAATCTAAAACTGTAGATGATTCAATGATAATATTGGTGTCGTAGGTTAAATCAAATTTGGTTAGTTCATCGACAACATCACAAGAATTCAGAAATCCAGAGATAAAAATAATGGCTAATAATTTTTTATACATAATGATAAGGGTTTATTTATTTATATTAACGAAATTTGACTAATTACGGTTTTTTTTAAAATTAATTTTTAACATAATTTTGTGAATTTGAATAAGCAACAAATCCTAGACAGACTTGCTCAAAGTTGTAAAAATACGCTCATGGAAACGCTAGAAATCAAGTATATTGATTTTGGCGAAGATTTTCTTGTAGCACAAATGCCTGTAACTCCTAGAGTACATCAACCCGATGGTGTATTGCATGGTGGCGCTATGGTAGCCCTTGCAGAAAGCGTAGGAAGTGCTGCTAGTTTTATGTTTCTGGATGGAGAAAATATGTACGTGCGCGGTATTGAAATTTCAGCAAACCACGTGAAGAGTAAACGTGAAGGAATGGTATATGCAAAAGCAACGTTTATTCATAAAGGTCGTACCACGCAATTATGGAATATTGATGTGGTTGATGAAGAGGATATGCTGATTTCAAAAGTAAAATTGACGACAATCGCATTACCTAAAAAATAATGACAGAAGCTTCTTTTTTTAAATATATTACACGACAGTTTGAAGATGCACTTCCCTTTGTAGTGTATAGAAAACCAGAGGGTAACCATCTCCAAAGTTTCTATCAAGAAGATGATGTATTACATTATGTCAAAGATTTTACAGAGAGCGGATTTGCTTTTGCCCCCTTTGATAATGTCCAAAAAACGTGTATAATTCCAGATACACATCAGATCCTTTGTGAATGGAAGGCTTCAGCTTCAGCTCTTTCTCAAACTAATTCGAAGGTACGACTTCCTAAAGAAGATCTATCTCATAAAAATGCTCATATTGCATTAGTGCAGAAAGCAATAGACACAATCCAAGCAGGGTTGTTGAAGAAGGTTGTGCTTTCGCGAAAGCGTACTTTTCCAGATGCATTGCAAGACCCTATCGCTGTGTTTAAAAAATTATTAGATACCTATACAAGCGCCTTTGTTTATATCTGGTATCATCCTAACGTTGGGTTATGGCTAGGGGCTACTCCAGAAACCTTACTGCAAGTAAAAAATAGAATTGTACATACGATGTCTCTTGCAGGGACTCAAAAATATATATCTGACACTCCTGTTTTTTGGGGTGCTAAGGAGAAAGAAGAGCAACAATTGGTGACAGATACCATCGTTTCTCGATTAAAACCGCTAACCAAAGATCTTACTGTTGGTGAAACAGAGAGTCATCGTGCTGGGAATTTATGGCATTTAAAAACAACAATTTCAGCACGTTTAGAGACAAGTGAAGTGTCTTTGGATGAAGTAATTAAAGTATTACATCCCACACCCGCAGTTTGTGGACTTCCAGTTGAGAGCGCTAAAAGATTTATTAGAGAAAACGAAAATTACGACCGTTCTTACTACACAGGTTTTTTAGGAGAACTCAATCTAAAAAGGGAGATGACCCGATCTAAGACACGACGTAATGTAGAAAATCTTGCGTATCGAAGTATACAAAAACAGACACATCTTTTTGTGAATTTACGTTGTATGGAGCACACGGCTATGGGGACTCAAATATATGTAGGAGGAGGCATCACAGGGGCAAGTATTCCTGAATCAGAATGGGAAGAGACAAGGCATAAATTAGAAACCATGGGGCGTGTTTTGTTTTAATATATTTTGCTGAAATATGCTTAGAGAGTCGTATTTTTATAGAATTAAATGAAACACTCCAAAATACCCGTAGCACAATCTATCGTTAGTCTTTGCTTGAGTAAAGGAATAACGCAAGTAGTCATTTCTCCCGGCTCTCGTAATGCTCCACTAACTATTGAATTTACAAAAAATCCAACGATAAAATCGTATAGTATTGTAGATGAGCGGTGTGCTGCTTTTTTTGGATTAGGGATTGCACAACAAACTCGAAAACCAGTCGCATTAGTATGTACATCAGGGAGTGCCTTATTGAATTACTACCCAGCGATAGCAGAAGCGTTTTATAGTGATATACCCCTTGTAGTCATAAGTGCAGACAGGCCTGTAGAACGTATAGATATAGGCGACGGACAAACCATCAGACAGAAGAATGTATTTGAAAATCATATCATGTATTCTGCAAATTTATATTCAGAGATTGTCCCTGTAGAAACGATTACAGATAAGCATTTACTTCAGAAGATTGTAGAGAGTAGGCGTCATAATGAGCAAGAGATTAATAAAGCACTCAATATGGCAATTGAGCATAATGGACCTGTGCATATTAATGTCCCTTTTTATGAGCCACTGTATGAAATGATTGAAGAAAAAACAGTGACACCTATAGATATAGCACCACGTCCTATTGAACAGGAAATTACAGAAGAGGAATTACAGCCTTTTATTGATATATGGAATGCAACGCCCCGTAAAATGGTTTTGGTAGGTGTAAATCCGCCAGGAGTTTTAGAGCAAGAAATCATAGCGTGGCTTGGTACTGATCCATCAGTGATTGTCTTTACAGAAACCACTTCAAATATGGAGCATCCTCATTTTTTTACACGTATCGATAATATGATAGGTTCGCTAGATGATGAAGGATTTAAACAACTACAGCCAGATATTTTACTCACCTTTGGAGGAATGGTTATTTCAAAAAAGATTAAAGCTTTTTTGAGAACGTACCAACCCAAACACCATTGGCATATTGATGCTAAAAAAGCATACGACACCTATTTTTGCTTAAATAAGCATTTTGAAATCGAGCCTAATGCCTTTTTTAGTAAGATGATGCTCAGGGTATCTCAAGGAAAGAGTGACTATAAATTATATTGGTTAGGCATACGAGCCAAACGAGATCAATTGCATACCTCTTATATAGAACAGATGCCGTGGTGTGATTTTAAAGCTTTTGATCATATATTGTCTTCTATACCTGATCATTCAATGTTGCAAATAGGGAATAGTAGTGCTGTGCGATATGCACAACTATTTGATATTAATAAAACCTTGCAGGTGTATTGTAATAGAGGTACTAGTGGGATTGATGGAAGTACAAGTACAGCCATAGGAGCAGCAGTAGCTACAGAATTACCAACGACTTTTATCACGGGTGATCTGAGCTTTTTTTACGATAGTAACGCGCTTTGGAATGCCTATATTCCTCAAGATTTTAAGATCATAGTCATTAATAACAGTGGAGGAGGTATTTTTAGAATTTTACCAAATAGAGATAAAAACACTGATAATTTTGATACTTTTTTTGAAACCACACACCAATTAACAGCAAAACAGTTGTGTGCCATGTATGGGGTTAAATATCTCACAGCAAACAATGAAGAAGAATGCGTGTTGGCAAAAGAAGCATTATATGCATCAAACAGTCAACCTACGTTGTTAGAAATCTTCACACCGCGCAAAATCAACGATGAAGTGCTCTTAAACTACTTTAAACATATCAAATGAAAAAATATTGGTTAAGTATTAGAAAATATTTTATCTTTAAGAACAATTAATATTAAATCAAACAAGTAACTTTATCATTATGAGTAAAAGAGACGATCTCATCGCAAAATATGCAGATGATTTAAAAAACAAGTGTGGAATGACTCCTGACATGGATCTTCTTACAAAAGTAACAATAGGTTGCGGACCATCTATTTATAATGCTGATGCAGCGACCGTATCTGGAAGTGATGAGGGTGAACTCGCTACAGTTAAAAATAATTTTTTAGTAAAAAAATTAGGACTTAGTGACGGACCAGAATTAGATAGTGCAATTGCAAGTGTCATTGATACATACGGAAAATCTAACCGTAGTAAATATCGTGCAGTTGTATATTATATGCTTACAAAGCATTTCAAAAAAGAATCTGTATATAATTAATAGGCTACTTAACTAACCAACCTATTTTTAAAACGCTTTGACGATAATACATTGTCAAAGCGTTTTTTGATGGAACTAATCGTATTTTTGTAGCTTATTTGCAGTTTATGTTAGAAATAGGAAAATACCATACAATGAGAATTGACAGGGAGACAGAGCCAGGTCTCTTTTTGTCTAACGAAGCAGGTGATGATGTATTATTACCTAATAAATATGTTCCCGACGAATATAAAATATGGGATGAGCTAGAGGTGTATGTATACCTTGATCATGAAGAGCGACCTGTAGCCACAACATTAAAACCTTATATAGAACTTAATAGTTTTGGATATTTGCGTTGTACTACGGTTTCAGATATAGGGGCCTTCTTAGATTGGGGATTAGAAAAAGAACTCTTTGTTCCTTTTGCACAACAAGCAAGACCTATGAAGGTAGGGAGTTGGTATATTGTTTATATGTACCTAGATGAAAAAACAAATAGACTCGCCGCTACTAGTAAAACGATAAAGTACCTCTCTAATGATACACTAGATCTTAAAAAGTTTGATAAAGTAAGTTTACTAATCTCTCACATCACGGATAGAGGAGCAAATGCTATTGTCAATTCAAAACATAAAGGCTTAATTTATAAGGAAGATATTTTTGAAGATATACGCACAGGAGATCAGTTAGAGGGATGGGTAAAAAAAATCCGACCAGATGGTAAAATAGATATTGTGCTTCAGGAAGAAGGTTATAAAAGCATAGAACCTAATGCACAATATATTTATGAGGAGTTAGCGGCAAATGATGGTTTTCTCCCGTTGCATGATAAATCTGATCCAGAAGACATACAATCTCAATTAGGACTGAGTAAAAAGAGCTTCAAGAAAGCAATAGGCACCTTATATAAAGATCAAAAAATTCTTATCAAAGAAGATGGGATTTACAGTGTGGAGTAGAGGAATAACTCTTTAATATTGAGGATTATTAGCTGCATAAGAGGCAGCGCAATACGCTGAAAATACAGTACCTCCATTGGAAGGTTTGTATGCTATATTTTTTACATCAATACTGCTATTTCCCCAAAACGTTTGTGAATTGCCATTATCTAAAAGAGCAATTGCAATCACTGGGTTTTTGATGTTTTTGGCAGCAAAACTACTTTGTACGGTATATATTAAGGATCGATTAGCGTTGTATATTTCCTGTCTTGATCTAGAATCAAAAGGCTTTATCCGAGAGGGAATCTGCTCATTATTTGCACTATAAGAAAGGATACTTCGAGGGCTACTGGTGAGTGTTAATGCTTTTATATTAAAACCAGTTTTCTCAACATCTAAATTTTGACTAAAACTCAAAATGGGAAGAAAAAGTAATAGGAAAAGTATTTTTTTCATAGTGTGATTTTCTAGAGACAATTTAATCATAAACGCCAAAAATCACACCATCTTTAACATGCATTTGTTAAACTTCTAGATACAGATGCTATCGCTTTGTCTAATGAATCACACAAGACCGCTTCGCAGTTCGTATATATTTTCTTTTCAAAGTTAAATGTTTTTGTGGTCTCCTCATCATACGTCACCACAGCAGTAGGATATATTTTTTGAGCAAATGGTCGTGCTTTCATAAAATCGGCTACTTTTACCGTATATTTATGAATTCTGTTTGAAATATAACCAAATGATTCCTTGTGCTCACTATAAGAGTTAAGATAGTGATAGAGTTGAACAAAACAATCAAAATCTATGATAGCATCAGCTTTGAATTCTGAAACTAAGAAGTCTTCAAAGACATAAATAGTCCCATAATCGAGTTTGTGAATTTTTTTTACCTCTTTACAAACCGTCGAATTTTCTAAATACATACCCTAAATATTTATTAGAGAGCAAAGATACCATACATTTTATTTACTATGCGTGCATAGTAAATAAAATGTAATCAAATCGATATAATGTAAGAATTAACCGATTAAATACATAAACATCAATGATTATAGAGTCGATTTGTTTATGATTTGATTTTTTTTGAAATTGACTTGGGTAGCCCATCTTTGTGCATTAATACAGAAATTGCTTTGAGTCGGATGTAGGAAGCGCTCATATATACATATCCATCGTAAGCAGTTCTATCAGCGTCTGTTCCCCAAGAATTTTTTACTTTATAGTAAATCGTTCCATATTGATCTGTTGCTTTTCCTGTGATATGCATTAGATGGTCATCAGTTGTATTGTAATTTTCAAACTCGTCCTGACGGTATTGTTGGTTAATTACTTTTTCTTTCTCAGGTCCTAATACAGCCAATTTTGGATTTTCACTCTGTGCAGGAATCACAGCCACCCCTTGTTTTGAAGAAAATGTTAATTCGCTTACATCACAATCTAATGTAATGGTAAAGCCATTTTCTAATGCATGGTCAATGTTTTGCATAAATTCATCTAACGGCACATTATAAAATGATCCGTTAGAGAAGTTATCAGGAATATTTAAGATAAAGGATTCGTAAAAAGGAGCGTGGGTAAACGATGTTAAGGAGATATAATTGCTAGGCTTTATGCCCATAGCATTTGCAAAATCATGAGGTGTGTAGGTTTTATCTTCATAAGAAAAAGTAGTTAAAGGAGCTCCTAAGTATGTATCAAGAACTGCATTAACCGCAGGCTTCCATTTTTTACTTAGTTTTCTCCCTGGATTATCCACATACGTAGTAAGCATAGCTTCCAATACCGCAACCATCTCAGCGTGATTGTGTTTATTTTCAGTAGGAGCAAGCCCTGTGTAGGCATTTACGGGGACAAGTCCATATTTTGCCACGCTATAAATTACGTCATGTGCCAGTCCTCCTTCACTAAACTGTGCTTTCCCTTGCCTCATGACATAATTTTCTGCTTTGAGAGGGTATGTAGTCCGTACAGTATACATTTCAGAAAGGTCTACGTTCTTTCCTGTGATTCGTTTGATCTCACTTTCTAGAAATGATGAGGTAGAAAAACTCCAACAGGTGCCTGTATTTCCTTGACTTATGACAGGTGTGGCTTCGAGATGGATCAAGTCTGTAAATACATAAGGTGCTGCTGTGTCTTGGGCTAAGACCGCTTTCGCAAAAGCAAAAACAAGAATAATGCAAATGGTGAACTTTTTCATTTCTGTGAATACGAATAAAGGGTTATTTTTACGCTAAAATAGCATTTATGAAGACTCCTAACTGGAAAACAGCCAAAGAATATACAGATATTACCTATAAAAAGTGCGACGGCGTTGCTAGAATAGCGTTTAATAGACCTAATGTTCGTAACGCATTTCGCCCCAAAACAACTAGCGAATTATACGATGCCTTTTACGATGCTAATGAAGATACATCTATTGGTGTGGTTTTGTTATCTGCCGAAGGACCTTCTACCAAAGACGGAGTTTATAGTTTTTGTAGTGGAGGCGATCAAAAAGCTAGAGGAAAAGAAGGGTATGTGGGGGATGACGGTTATCATAGACTTAATATTCTAGAAGTACAACGATTGATTCGTTTTATGCCTAAAGCGGTCATTGCTGTCGTGCCAGGATGGGCGGTAGGAGGTGGACATAGTTTACATGTGGTTTGCGACCTTACCCTAGCGAGTAAAGAGCATGCTATTTTTAAACAAACGGATGCTGATGTAACGAGCTTTGATGGGGGGTACGGATCTGCATATTTAGCCAAAATGGTAGGACAGAAAAAAGCGAGAGAGATTTTCTTTTTAGGGCGTAATTATTCAGCACAAGAAGCTTATGAGATGGGGATGGTCAATGCTGTGATTCCTCATGAAGATTTAGAAAATACCGCCTATGAATGGGCACAAGAAATTCTTGCTAAATCGCCTATTTCTATAAAAATGCTCAAGTTTGCGATGAACCTTACAGACGATGGTATGGTAGGACAACAAGTGTTTGCGGGAGAGGCCACACGCCTTGCGTATATGACAGACGAAGCTATAGAAGGAAGAAATGCATTTTTAGAAAAACGCGCTCCTAATTTTGAGAAAAAATGGATTCCTTAAATCTGTTATTCAGAAGACTCTTCTAGAAATGTATTAAGACGTTTTGTGAACTTTTCTGCACCTTGTGGACTCAAGTGATTGTTGTCTCTATGATCTTTTATATAATAGCTATCTCTTGAGTCTGAGCTTATATACCGTACCTTATAATCAGAAGTAATTACTGATAGTATACTATCTCTTCTTTGTAAGACTTCAGGAATTCTTAGTTCTTTAAACCGTTTTGTAGTTGGAGTTTCTACAAGAATGATGGTGTAGTTTTGTTGGACACAAAAGTCTAACATTGCTCTTAATTTTTCTATATTTTCAGGAATAAATTCTGGATGAGGTTCCTTTGGGGCAATATGAACGGGTTGCTCAGAAATAGAGAGGCTGTCGTATGCAAATTTGTAAAATAATGATGTACTCACATCTCTATTATATCCATACTCGTTACAGTCTATGTAACTTATGCCTCTTTTATATTCATTTGTTTTAGCAGCATAATATTCTGGATAACTTATGTATAGTAGGTTGTCTTTAAAATAGGTAAACTTATCAGAAACAGTCGCGCCAAAATAATACCGATACATACTATTTTTCCAGGTTTCTTTTTGGTTAGGGGCTGTTTCAAAATGCCCATAAGAAATAGGGATAATGACTGTTTTTAAGGAAGGAAGTGTGGGGCCAAGATGTTCTAGTAGTTTGGAGCTTACGTAATAATCTTGATCTGGAAAGGCAATGTTTAACGCTTTTTGCGATAAGAACTCAGGGTTAATAGCATCTCTATTTTGAGAGGCACCAAGGACTAAAATTTCAATATCATCCTGATATTTTTTATAAAAATCAGATTTTATTTTTGGAGTAAGCGGTAGGTTACGTGTTGTATTCTCAATAATAGCGTAGCCTATAATCACAGGGATAAAAAAAAGACAGGTCTGTATGATAAATTTTTTAATCATTAAAACTGAAAATAAATAAATTCTTCCTGTGGTCGCCCATATCTGATAATAGCAAATATAATACAGTAATAAATTCCCCATCGCAGTATTTTGGGAAATATACCTTCTAGATGAGTCAATGGATGTGCATATTTTTTTCTCCACACTTCTGCGATAATCATGATTACAAGGAAGATGATTTTTCGACCGATAATGGCATCAAAATCATAGAAGAGAATATTTTGAGTAATAATTTCTTTAAGCATACCCACCGCTTTTTCTAGGGAGCTTGCGCGAAAGAAAATAAGGGAGACCACCAAGAAGGTGACCGTATAAAACTTAGACCAAAATACCCCAGTTTCTAGCCATTGGTGTAATTTTATTCTTTTTCCTTTGTAAGGAATGGTAATTCCTTCAATAATGATTAGGATTCCGTGTAATAGCCCAAAGCATAGATAAGTCCAATTGGCTCCATGCCACAAGCCTATAAGCCCCATGGTAAGTAGGAGGCCTATTATTTTTTTTGATGATTTAGAAAGAAAACCAAGTCCTTTCCATCGCACAAAAGGAACATATACATAATCCTGAAACCATTTGGATAAGGTAATATGCCAAGTACGCCAAAAGCCAGTCACGCTATTGGCTAAATAGGGTAATTTAAAATTGATGCTTAAGTCAAAGCCAAACAATTTGGCCGTACCTATCGCAATATCTGAGTACCCAGAAAAATCTGCATATAGCTGAAATAAGAATAAAAAAGCACCATATATAATGGTAAGCGAGCCATAGTTTTCGGGATGATCGTAAATAGCAAATACTGCGACACCAATAGTATCTGCGACAACAATCTTCTTAAAGAGTCCCCACAACACTTGTCGCAGGCCGTCTTTGGCTTTATTAATCTCAAACGTACGTTTCTTACTAAACTGAGGTAATAATTTACTAGCCCGCTCTATAGGTCCCGCCACCAACTGCGGGAAGAAACTCACAAAACATAAAAATTTCAATACATCTTGAGAGGGGGCTATTTTTTTGCGATACACATCCACCGTGTATCCTATAGTTTGGAAGGTGTAAAAACTCAATCCTACCGGAATAATGATGTCTAAGGTCGTAAAGGTATTCTCTGGAATCTCAAAAAGGCTTTTAAGAGTGTCTAAGAAGAAATTATAATACTTAAATACAAATAAAACCCCTAGATTCCAGGTAAGGCTACTATATAGCCAGAGTCGTTTTTTTTGTTGTGTTTTTGCCTTATGAATGTATTTTCCAGCATAAAAATCTACGAGAGAGCTTGCCAATATGAGCAGTAAGAAACGCCAGTCCCACACGCCGTAGAAAAAGTAACTCGCAGCTAATAATAGGAGATTTTGGTTTTGTATGCGTTTATTTCCTATACTCCAGTATAAGATAAAGACAATAGGTAGGAACAGTCCAAAATCAAAAGAATTAAATAACACGGGGTTGGTAGGGTTTGCTCGCGAAGATAAAAAATAGAATGCGAATGGCTATACGTTCTCAAAAAAGAACAAAAAATAAAGGCTATCAAATATTGATAGCCCTTAAATCATATTTTAATAATTTATTTTAGTTTCCTGAGATAGTTACATTGTCAAATGCAACATCTTCATCAGCAGCATCAAGTTGTGCCATAATAATGCGAACGTTCATAGTAGAGCCCGCTACAGCAAATGTAGCTTCATGTTGAGAAAAAGCAGCAGATATTTCAGCACCATTTCCCGTACTATCTAAATTAGTATCTACACGAGGTGTACCAGCAGTGCTAGAAGGTATTCCTGATGATTCAATAGCAAAGACAGAAGTCCAAGATGCACCAGCATCAAATGAATATTCTATACGTACAGATGAGTCTAAATCCCAATCTTCATTTCCATCACTAGCATTAGCTTCTGCAAAAAAGGCACTTACAGTAATATTTGATAATCCAGAAGTGTTAATACCTTCCCAGTTTATCGAAGTTACGTCTAAACCTGTAAGAGGGCTTGGAGCATCAATTGCATCTGAGTCTCCAGATCCAAAAAAGCGTGTTCCTTGGATGTTTGAAAATCCTACCATGTCCGCTGTCTCAAAGTCAGCTAACGCAACTCGACCAAAATAATCTTCAAATTCAATCTCATCAGTATCTTCAGGAAGTACAGTTCCAGTAGCAGGATCTCTTAATATATATCCTACGGTACTATCTTCAAAATCTTCAAAAATTAATGTTGTCAGTGGTGGTGGGCAATCTCCACCACTATTACTAGCAAAAGTACCTCCTACAGTTCCTATGGTAGATGCTTGCCAAGTCCAAGTACCAGATACTGTTGAACAGTTATTAGGTCCTGAAGGGCCATTATCAAATGTATGCGTTCCAGACCAAGTTACAGGACCACCCCCTGGATTAAAAGCAGTACCAGTTGACCCTGGAATTACACCACTGTTGAGATTACAGGTAGTTTGACCTCCATTAACGACACATCCTGATTGTGTAGCTATTCCATTGTATATAGTCCCTCCAAGGGTAGTTTGTGATGTTATTGTAGAATTACCAGACATGTCTGGCGCTGCAATTACAAGATTAAATGTTTGTGTTAACATATTGTCTAGAGGAGGTGGGCACATAGTACATACGTACGTTCCTAAAACGGGATTTAATGGGTCTCTTTCTGTACTTTGCCCTACTAAAATAGCACTTTCGTTTCCTCTAAAAGTAACTGTGTTTACTTCCATGATTTCTCCTTCTTCTCCCGTAGTCATTACAAAAGAAAGATCATTAGAGTTAAACGTTAATTCTTTTCTATTCCCCAGATCTGTAATTTGATCAGTATCGATCATGACGATTTCTCCAGTAGATAGGGTAAGTGTTCCTGAAGCAGATAGGTTATCTTCAGCAAGTGTCACATCAAGTGTACCTCTGATTTGACCATCTGCAGTAGTAAATACTCCTTTATAGTTTTCAAGAACTATATCAAGGTTAGTACCTTCATTAGGTGTTGTTTCTTCTTCAACACTACATGCAATACATAGCATGGTGATAAAGGCGAGTGTGAGTAATTTTTTCATGATTAATTTAAAATAGGTTAATAGTTTCAAGTGCTAAAATACTTTTTTTAATTTATAAATCATACTATCAGCGCCTTAACATATCAGGTTTCTCAATATATTAGGGGAGAAACATAGGATATGTAAAGCACTATATGAGCTTATACAGTATTAAAAGTAGGTGTGATGACTATGCATATTCTTCCCTTAGTGTCTACACCAATGTATTATTATGGCAAAAATAGGAAGATCACATCACAAAAAAACGGGTACAAATACCCGTTTTTCTAAGTTATATGTTTAGGATATGTGGTCTATCATAATCTCTAAGAGTCCAATGGCAGCTTCACTTATTTTGGTGCCTGGTCCAAAAACAGCAACCGCGCCGGCATCAAATAGAAATTGATAATCTTGTTGTGGGATGACTCCACCTACAATGACCATAATATCGGGACGTCCTAGTTTGGTGAGTTCTTCGATTACTTTAGGAACTAAGGTTTTATGTCCTGCCGCAAGTGAAGACACGCCCAAGATATGGACATCATTTTCCATGGCTTGTTTTGCGGCTTCTTTCGGGGTTTGAAATAAGGGTCCTATATCGACATCAAATCCAATATCAGCATACCCTGTAGCGACTACTTTAGCACCTCTGTCATGTCCGTCCTGACCCATTTTGGCAATCATAATACGAGGACGCCTGCCATCGAGTTCGGCAAATTGGTTGGCAAGTTGTTTTGCTTTCGCGAAAGCGGGATCCTTTTTAATCTCTTTACTATACACGCCACTAAATGATTTTATGGTTGCTTTATGTCTGCCATAGATTTTTTCTAGTGCCTCTGAAATCTCTCCCAAGGTAGCACGCTCACGGGCAGCAATCACAGCGAGTGCCAAGAGATTGTCATTACCAGATCTAGCAGCTTCTGTCAAGTTGGTAAGCGCTTGGGTGACTTTCGCTGTATCTCGTTGTTCTTTTATGGTAGCAAGGCGCGCAAGTTGTCCGTCACGTACCTTTGTATTATCTACTTCGCGGATGCTGAGAAACTCCTCTTCATCCAATCGGTATGTATTGACACCTACGATACTATCTTGTCCGCTATCAATACGTGCTTGTTTACGGGCAGCCGCTTCTTCTATACGTAATTTGGGGATGCCTGCTTCGATGGCTTTGGTCATGCCGCCTAGATCTTCAACTTCCTGAATTAACTCCCATGCTTTATGAGCAATTGAATCGGTCAGGGATTCTACATAATAGCTTCCTGCCCATGGATCTACAGTACGTGTAATTTTGGTTTCCGTTTGCAGGTATATCTGTGTATTACGGGCAATACGTGCCGAAAAATCGGTGGGTAATGCAATGGCTTCATCCAGTGCATTGGTATGTAAACTTTGCGTACCACCTAGGGCAGCCGCGGTGGCTTCAATACAGGTACGGGCTACATTATTAAAAGGGTCTTGTTCTGTAAGACTCCATCCACTGGTTTGGCAATGGGTTCTAAGCGCAAGTGATTTTGGATTTTTAGGGTTGAATTGTGCGACGAGTTTTGCCCATAGCATTCGTGCGGCACGCATTTTTGCCACTTCCATAAAATGATTCATCCCAATCGCCCAAAAAAAGGACAACCGTGGTGCAAAAGTGTCGATATCCATACCAGCTTTCAATCCTGTACGGATATATTCTAAACCATCTGCCAGCGTATATGCCAACTCAATATCACAGGTAGCTCCTGCTTCTTGCATGTGGTACCCAGAGATGGAAATAGAATTGAATTTAGGCATCTCCTTTGAAGTATACTCAAAAATATCAGAGATAATTCGCATGGAAGGGGTAGGTGGGTAGATATAGGTATTACGCACCATAAATTCCTTCAAAATATCATTCTGTATGGTTCCTGAGAGTTTTTCTGGAGAAACACCTTGTTCTTCGGCTGCGACAATATAAAAAGCCATGATAGGGAGTACCGCTCCATTCATGGTCATTGATACAGACATTTGATCGAGTGGAATTTGATCGAAGAGGAGTTTCATGTCTTCTACAGAGTCGATGGCGACTCCTGCTTTTCCTACATCGCCTTCTACACGCTCATGATCGCTGTCATATCCTCGGTGTGTAGCAAGGTCAAAGGCTACCGAAAGTCCTTTTTGCCCAGCGTCAAGATTGCGTCGGTAAAAAGCATTACTCTCTTCGGCGGTAGAAAAGCCTGCGTATTGGCGAATGGTCCAAGGTCTGCGAACATACATCGTACTATACGGTCCTCTTAAATGAGGGGCAATGCCTGCCACAAAATCCAAGTGCTCTAGATCTTTTATGTCTTCTTTTGTGTACGTTTTCTTAAGATCAATTGTTTCGGCTGTGGGTGTTACTTCTTTCCCTCCATCTAGCGTAGGTGTGGTTGCTAAAGCGTCTAATGTAATATGGTCTACCTTTTTTCGTGTCATTTATTTTACTTCGATTCTTGAGGGGTACTATTGAGAATATGCTGGTAATAGCCGTCTAAAGCTATGTATAACGCTAGATACCGATCTTTGTCTGCGTCACGTCCAAAGTTCCTAAAGCGTGAATTAAAGAGTTTTGGATCCATCGTTTTTGTATCTATAAGCGCATTTATCGTTCTTTTTAGATCTTCATCTTTGATGTTATTGATGATGCATTTTACGGTTGGGTGCTCGTAATTAAGATGACTTGGTGTTTTATTTTCAATCAGAATATTTTCAGCGATCAGTGCGTCTATGACGGGGCGGGTATTTTCTGAGATAATTTCTTCATATTTTGCAGATCCATCCATTCCTCGGTATACAAAAGCGCCATAACCTTTTATTTTACTCTTGTTGATGGAGTCATACTTCATGATTAAGTCGTTTTCAAAACTGTACAAAGCTTCGTTTAGTAAAGCATCTTGTGTTTGATTGCAAGCAATTACTTGGGGTTGATCTGCGAATTTAAAATCGAATGTAGGTTTCTGATTACAGCTTATGATAGTGATTGTTGCTACAATTAAAAATACAATTTTCTTCATGGGTACTTTTTAAGAATTTAAATTATACTTCGGTTTTAAGACGTTCTTGCTCCATAGCTTCCGATAAACGACGTTTAATGATGGGTGCTATGAGGGTTTTTCTAGGTTTTGTTTTTACGAACGGATAGCGTTCTAAGCTATCTTTCATCCTGTCGTTTGGGTTCGGATGTTTATTGGTGCCTAGAAGAATCTTTTCTTGGGAGTCAAATTGTGCTTGTTCTTTTTGAGCACTTTCTTTGATTTTACGTTGTATAGTGCCTTCCTTAAGTTGCTTTAAGAACCCGCCTTGTTTTTCGATGTCTTTAAAGAGGGCTAATGCTTTTTCAGCTAATTGTTTGGTGATAGCTTCAATGTAATAGGTTCCGTCTGATGGATTACTGACCGCATCAAAATAGCTTTCTTCTTTTAGAATAATCAGTTGGTTGCGGGAGATGCGTTGTCCAAAATCATTTCTCTTGTGATAGATCTCATCATACGGCATATTTACAATGGTATCTGCGCCGCCTAAAATCGCGCTCATGGCTTCGGTGGTGGTGCGAAGCATATTGGTGTTATAGTCGTAAATGGTTTTATTACGACGTGTGGGTCTGGCAATGATGTGGGTTGTGATCGCCGTTTCTCCGGCAGGCAAGCTTTTCGCGAAAGCGTACTCATGCACCAAAACAGCTATTAATTGCCTAAGGGCACGAAGTTTTGCTATCTCAAAAAAGTAATGAGATCCTACGGCGACTTGAAACGTAATCGAGGGAACGGCAACGCTCAACGTTTCTGCATGCATCAGGTATTCATTAACATGAGCAAGACCATAGGCAAGTTGTTGTACCATGTTTGCGCCTGCGTTTTGATACAAATCAATGTCTACAGAAAGGGTGTTTTTTTGGTGTTTTAAAATACTGTCCAGAATACGATGGTCTTCTTTTAGATTGTGATACCAATTCCCTTCTTCGGCAAGGTGGTGGATGGGGTCTATGTTTAGATAGATCTCCCGATCTCCTGCTTCTTGAATGAGTTGTGTATAAAAAGCCTCATCTAGAAAGTGTAATGTAAAGTAGAGAGGTGATGCTTTCTGAGTAAGTGACTTGAATAATTGCGAGATATCAAATGGAGCATCTGCTATAAAATACAGGGCTTCTGTTCCGGAAGCAATGCAGTCATTTGCTATACGAGCTGCTTTGTTGGCATTTGTAATAAAGATATCTTCAGCAATCGACCAATGTGAGGGTGTGCCGGGAACTTCTAAAAATTCTTGCGCTTCATCTCTGTGATAAAAGGGTTTAATGTCGATCCCTTCATTGGTATGTGAGATGAGGGTGTCATTATAAGAAGCACCTTTTAAATCAAACTGTATTTTTTGTTTGAAGGCTTTTGAAGACACGGGGTCAAAATTGGAAAATAGAGTATTCTTTGTCATTTTTTCTGGAGGCTATCTTCGTATTCTATGATGTAAATATCTTCGTCGTCTTTTTTCATGAGGTATTCTTCACGGGCAAAGCGTTCTATCCCTGCGCTATCTTCAAGGTTTTTGATTTGCGTTTGATCTTCTTTGATTTTGCTTTCAAAATGTTCTTGGTTTCCTTTTAGTTTGTCTATGTCTTGGTTAAGTTCGTGATGAATAAGCCAAGAGTTGCCATCAAACCAGAACATCCATACCACAAAGATGAGAAGTATAAGCACGTATTTATTGCTTATAATTTTAAACCATTTTTTATGTTTCAATGATTTGAATCCCATAAGTACGAAGATACTAAAATGCTTACGATAAGCGCTCATTAATTATGGTACGTACAATATCTACAGCGACCGTGTTGTACCTGTTATTTGGAATAATGATGTCTGCAAATTCTTTTGTAGGCTCAATAAATTGCTGATGCATAGGTTTGAGGGTGTTTTGGTAACGACTTAGGACTTCTTCAAGATCTCGCCCTCGCTCTGCAATATCACGTTTTAAACGACGAATCAGGCGTTCATCACTATCGGCATGTACAAATATTTTGATATCAAATAAATCACGAATGGAAGGATCTGTAAGGATCAAAATACCTTCAACCACAATTACTTTTTTAGGGTGTGTGGTGACGGTCTCATCGGTTCTGTTGTGTTCTACAAAGGAATAGACGGGTTGTTCTATAGATGCACCTTTGCGTAATTCTGCCAGATGACCGCAGAGTAATGTGAAGTCAATGGAGTTGGGATGATCAAAGTTGACTTTGGTTCTTGACTCGTAGTCAAGGTGGGAAAGGTCCTTGTAGTAGGAGTCTTGTGATATGATGGTTACTTCACCAGGAGGGCTTTCGGATATAATTTTATTGACAACGGTGGTTTTTCCACTTCCGGTTCCACCTCCTATTCCTATGATGAGCATACGTTTGGTTATTTTGGTTCAAAGGTAGAAAAAACAAATAGAGACATCAATAATGATAACTTCATTATTTTCTTTTTTTCATCACCAAAAATAACATTTATAAATAGCATTGATTTTAAGTACCCACTAGTGATTTTATCATTGGGTATTTAATGCCTCGTATAAATAGATAGCTGTTTTGTGTCTACTCAACAATCACGGTATTTTTGAACTCTTGTGAAATTGCAAAATAACCCAGTGCAAAATTATTGGGCCTACCTACGTTATCAAAGATATCTATATTATCGATGCCTTCTGCATTTAAAATGTTTCCGCGTACGGTAGATACAGGTACTTGAAAAGGACCTCCGTCAGTTAGATCACTTTGGGTGATGAGTTGTTCCATATAATTATAGAAGGTTTCATCGGCTCCTAGGATACTAATGGTTACTTCGTCACCTGTTTCTAATGGAAAATCTTCTCCGTCATAAAAATAGGAGAATTCAAAATCTTGACCTGGGAAAAAAGTATCTTCTACGGTTAGGAATTCGCCAAAATCAAAATCAAATATGTAAAAGTCTTCTCTGTCTGGAGTATCTGTAAAAGAGATGATAAATTCTTTGTCGTTTTCATCAAACAAGGTGTCGTCTCCTTGAACAATACTATTTATAGGTGTTGTGGGAGCAAAAGAGGTTCTTGCTAAATACAACTCATCTTGGTATCTCACGGTAAAGACATACACAGGGTTTGGGTTGGTAAGAAAACTGGTTAAGATTTTGTTGTCGGGAGATACGGGTGATACCGTTGTTGGAAATGGGCGGTATAATCCAGGTTCTCCAGGTACAGGCTCGTAAGGTACAAAAGCACCGCTTTCTTCATTCATAATCTGCATAGTTTCTATCTCTGCAGGTTGTATTTCTCCAAAAAAGGAAGAGGATAAAGAAACTCTGATATTGGCTTCGGTGAGATCTTGTGCGGTATCTACACGTATCAAAGCATCTACGATAAGTCGTGGTGGTTCTGAGTCTAAATCTACGTCAACCACATCTTCGCAATTAGTGAAGGTAAAGAGGATGAACATTAAAAAGATTATTTTTTTCATTTGTTTCTTATGTTGTGTACACTTTCGCACCTGCCTGCCGGCAGACAGTAATGCATACGTATTCTATTATTCTATAGTAATACTGGTTTTAAATTCCTGTGATACTGCAAAGTAGCCAAGAACAAATTCTTGGGGCCTGCCTACATTATCAAAAATATTGATATTATCTACTCCCTCTGCTTTTAAAAAGTTACCGCGAACGGTGGTTACGGGTACTTGAAAAGGGCCACCTTCTGTAAGATCACTTTGCTCAATAAGAAGTCCCATATAATTATAAAAGGACTCATCGGCTCCTAGAATACTAATATTTGCGACATCTCCTGCTTCTAAATTGGTATCATAGAAATAAGAAAAATCAAATTGCTGATCCTGGAAAAAGCGATCTTCTATGGTTAGAAATTCGGTGAAATCAAAATCAAATATGTAAAAATTATCTTGCTGAGGGATATCTGTAAATGTGACAATTACTTCGGTGTCATCTTCATCGAATAAGATACCATCTCCTTGCTCAACAGCATCTATAGGTGGTGCAGGAGCAAATCGTGTTTCGGCTAAGTAGAGTTCGTCTTCAAATTCAAAGGTGAGAATGAGTCTTCCATCTAAGAAAAAATCATTGGGCACTATCCCGCTCGGATCTGGACCTCCTTCATCAGTTCCAGGAACATATTCATTAGGGTTATCAGGATCTTGTGTAAGAAACACAACGCCTTCTGCGGTTGTAATATCTTCATTCACAAGTTGCATACGTGTCAACGGAGTAGGGGTGATTTCATCAAAAAATGCTCCTGTCGTACTAGCTTTAAAGCGAACAGGCGAGGCATTTTCTTCCAGATTGAGACGAATCAATGCATCCACCACAAGTCTAGGTTGTGGTGTTGGTAAATCTACATCAACAACATCTTCACAGCTGGTGAAAAACATGGTTAATAGTAAAATGTAAATGACCTGTCTCATTATTTTTGAATTAACTGGTACGCTTTCGCGAAAGCGTAAACATTCTTAAAACTTAAAATTATACGTTACTGACGGTATGATCCCAAATATGGAAGTTCGCACCGCTTCATTCATACGAGTTTCTTGGTTTTGTCTAAAATTGATGGAAGCAGCGTTCATTCTGCTATACAAATTATAGATACTGAATACCCATTCTGAACGCCATCTTCTCTCCTTGTTTTGTTTAGGAGTAAATGTAGCTGAAACATCTACTCTATGAAAATCAGGGAGTCGTTGCTCGTTTCTAAATCCATAGGTAGGAATCACTAGTCCTTGAAATTCAAATTGACCAACAGGGAAGTTGGTGGGTTGTCCTGTCTGGTAAATAAAGTTGGCGCCAAAACGCCATCTTTCATTAAGTTCATAGTTGGCATTTACAGAAATATCATGGGTTTTGTCATAGGGCGTATTGTACCATTGTCCTAAATTGATACCAACTTCATTTTCATTTCTACCAGGGGTGCGTTGTTCTGATTTTGATAGCGTATACGCAAGCCAACCTGTAAATTTTCCTTCGTTTTTACGAAATAAGACTTCGAGTCCATAGGCTCTTGCTTCTCCACTTAAAATCACTTGCTCTATAGCATCATTGGCGATCAAATCTGCACCGTCTATATAATCGATACGATTGTCTATATCTTTATAGAATACTTCTGTTTCTAAGGTGAACATATCCTCTTTAAGATTCTTGAAGAATCCAATGGCGTATTGATCTGATAATTGTGGTTGAACAAACTGACCACTAGGCGTCCATACATCTAACGGTGTTGGTGAACTGGTGTTAGATAATAAGTGAATATACTGTGCCATGTAGGTATAACTCGCTTTGATAGAGGTATCGTCATTAAAGGCATAGGATAAGGCAAATCTCGGTTCAAAAGTATTGAAGGTGGCAAGTTTGTCACTTCTGCTGAAAGAAGTATCTACATTATTGATTTCAGCCCCTTGATATACGAGTAAAAACGGATCAAAAAGTACTGGATTATCATCTACATACACATTTACTTCATCTTGTCCCAATCGGATAAAATTGCTCCATCGCAGGCCGTACTGGATATTTAGCTTGTCCGTAATCTTATGCTCTACATCAACATAAGCAGCAAATTCATTAGCATATTGCTTTGTCAATTGGTCTTCTACAATTCCAGAATCGGGACCGTTAGGTTCTATCTTTCCGGGATTAAAGGCGTAATACACATTATTAATCCCGTAGTTTAGTTGAATTTTCTCATTGAGATAGTGTTTTAAATCATATTTAAGATTAAAATTGGTAATACCAGAATCCCATGTAAAGCCCACAAAATCTAAATCTAAGCCATAAAAGTAATCACTGTAAATAACAGAGAGATTAGAGAAAAGTTTATCTGAAAAAAGATGTGTCCATCTAAAATTTCCTACCGCATTTCCATAGTTATTAGAAAAACTATCGCTGATGCTAAAATCATCTCTCCCAAAATATCCTGAGAGGTAGATGCTATTATTATCATTAATCTTATAATTTAATTTGGTGTTGAGGTCAAAGAAAGAGAGTCGGTTGTCAATATCAAATAGGGGTAAGAATATATTAGCATAAGAAGAACGTCCTCCTACTAAAAAAGCACCTACATCTTTTTTGATAGGCCCTTCTAGGAGTAAACGACTCGAAATCAATCCCAACCCTCCATTTGCTTTAAATTCTTTACTATTCCCTTCTTTTTGATAAATATCCAATACCGAAGAAACTCTTCCTCCAAAGCGTGCGGGTATACCTCCTTTATATAACTTTAAATCTTTAATAGCGTCTGGATTGAATACAGAGAAAAGTCCGAACAAATGTGAGGAGTTAAAAATAATAGCTTCATCTAGTAGGATGAGGTTTTGATCTGCGGCACCTCCACGAACATTAAAACCAGAAGCCGCTTCACCAGCACTAGTGACCCCAGGAAGTAAGAGAATAGACTTAATCACATCTGCTTCTCCTAATACGACAGGGATACGTTTGATCGTTTCGGCAGTGAGCGAGTTGACACTCATTTGCGGTTTTCTGATTTTGACACGTTCTACTTTTTCTTCGATGACAACTTCATCTAGAGATTCGGTGGCTAGTGAAAGTTGAATATCCTTACGGATGTCTTTATCTAGTACAATGGTTTCTGTAATTTCGGCGTATCCAAGGTAGCTAACTATGATTTGATATGTACCTTTAGGTAAGGTAATAGAATAAAATCCGTAGGAATTGGTTGCAGCACCATTTGCGATTTCTGGAAATAAAATATTAACACCGATAAGGGTTTCATTACTAGCACTATCTGATACCGTGCCACTTAATGTGAATTTTTCTTGGGCAAATGAAGTGGAGATTCCAATACAGCATAGTACTAGGAATAGGAAGCTTTTTTTCATGAAAAAGGATTTGAAGTAAAACTAATATCAATTTTTGAAATGGAGTGTTAAAAAAAGGGAAACCTTGATTTTGTTTAAAGACTTTTGATTTCAGACTATTTTTAAGAGAGTTTGTTACAACACTATTCTAATATTTCTGAGTACGCTTTCGCGAAAAGCCTGCCTGCCGGAGGAATGGCGGTCAAATTCTCATCCAAATCCATCAAATTCTCATTGACATATCATAAATAGAATTGTAAATAGTACATTCGTTTAGTAAGCTATCGTACATGAAATCAAAAATACTTTTATTCTTTTTACTGTTCTTGTCTATAACAATTCAAAGTCAAACGTCTCGATTAGATAGTTTGAAAGGGCTTTTAGAAAAATCCAAGAACGATCCTGAAAAAGTGCGATTGTACAATGAAATTTCTAATGAGCTCAAGTACAGTGATCCCAATGAAATGCTAGTTTTTGGCACAAAAGCTCTTGCACTAGCTCAAAATACGTCCAATACGATAGCGGAAGGAAATGCTTACCTAAACATAGGAACAGCGTATATTATTTTAGGATCGTATGAGAAGGCATTGGATCATTTTGTGTGGGCAAAAGCTATTTTTGAGGGTATAAAACTCAATGAAACTAAAAACTCCGAAGTTGATCAGGGTATTGCACGGACGTACGGAAGTATGGGAATTGTTTTTTCTGAGCAAAGCAACTATGCTAAAGCACTTGAGTATTATTTGAAATCGGCAGCCATTTATGAAGCGTTGGGTGATGAAAATCAAAGTTCGAAAATTTACAATAATATAGGGGTTGCGTACAAGTCACAATCGTTAGACGCAAAGGCTTTGGAGTATTTTAAAAAATCACTAGCGCTTCAAGAAAAGCTTAAAAACCCTAATATTGGAATTACACAAACCAATATTGCCACGATTTATTTTAAACAAAAAGAACTGGATAATGCGTTCACCTTTTATACAGATGCTAAAAAGAGTATTGATGAAAACCCCAATCCTAGGGCTTTGGGAGAATGGTATAATAATATTGGCGCGTATTATGATTCTAGAAATTATAAGGATCTAGCTGTTGAAAATTGGGAAAAAGCGATTGTCTCTTTTGAAAGTATTGATGATAAATTTGGATTGGCAGATACGTATTTATATCTGGCGCAGTTTTATTTGGATCAGGGTCAAGAAACCCGCGCTTTGGTAATGGCAAATAAAGCGCTAGAACTTTCTGAAGAGATTCATGTTTTAGAGCAACAAGCTACTTCAGAAAAATTATTAAGTGCTATTTATGCAAAAAGCGGAAAGTCAGCCTTGGCATTAGATCATTATAAAGTATATACGGCGATTAAGGATAGCCTACTCAAGGAGAATGATATTCGAAAATCTGTAGAAGCAGCGATGAATTATGAGTTTGAAAAGAAAGAGCTGATTCAAAAAGAAGAAAATAATAAACGGGAGTTACTTTTAAAAGAGGAAGCCAAAAGCTCAAAAATGAAGCTGATCTTCGGCGCTTTAATCGCCTTGCTTTTGGTGGGGATTGGTTTTTTGATTTATAATAGAAATCATCTTAAAAAAACGTTGACACTTCAAAAAGAGCTTGCTGAATATGAGCAAAAGGCATTACACTTGCAAATGAATCCTCATTTTGTGTTTAATTGTCTAGGTTCTATTTCTAGCTTTATTGTACAGAATGGAACAGACTCAGCGATCAAATATCTCTCTAAATTTTCAAAGTTAATGCGCTTGACCCTAGAGTACTCTAAAGAATCTCTCATTCCTATAGATAAAGAAATAGAAAGTTTACAAAACTACTTAGAGTTGGAGCAGCTTCGATTTAATGATAAATTTAACTTTAAAATTTCAAAAAGTAGCGATATAGAAGATGATGTAGCATTACCCCCTTTATTGATACAACCCTTTATAGAAAATGCGATTATACACGGCGTGATTCCTAAAAAAGATCAGGGTAGTATTACGATCGATTTTTCTTTGGAGGGAGAATCATTGATTTGTGTTATTTTGGATGACGGAATCGGGATTAATACTTCAAAATTGAATAAAGAAAATTCGGTATTGGCTCATAAGTCTATGGCACTTGATATTATTAGAAAACGATTAGAAATGATTACCGCGTCTACCTCAAAAATAGCAACGATTGCCATAGAGGAGTTGACAGACGCCTCAAAAGTAACAGGAACAAAAGTAACCTTGCGGCTTCCGTTACGATATGTAAATGAATAATATATGATAAAGGCTATTTTAATAGATGACGATAAGAACCTTCGAGAAGGTATGAAGGGTTTGCTTACTCGTTTTGCGCCTAGTATTAAGATTATAGGAGAAGCAGATAGTGTGACTACAGGTATTGAGGTGATAGACGCCTTAGAGCCGCAAGTGGTGTTTTTAGATATTCAGCTTACCGACGGAACTGGTTTTGATATTCTAGAAAAACTTTCTGAGCGTAATAAAACCATAAAAACGAATGTGGTTTTCATAACAGCTCATGAACAATATGCAATTAAAGCGTTTCGATTTAGTGCGTTGGATTTTTTGTTGAAACCTGTTGACCCAGAAGAATTGCAAAAGGTCATCGAAAAAATAGAAGCCGTTATCGAAAAGAAGAATGACTATTCTCATATAGATTTATTATTGGAGAATATCAGGAAGAATGTAGATAACTTTAAGCGTATCGCCCTGTCTACATCGGATGGGATTCATCTGTTTGATATCAGTGATATTATACGCTGTGAAAGTGCAGACAATTATACCAAGTTTTATATTAAAAATACAAAGCCAGTGCTAATCTCTAAGACCTTAAAAGAATACGAAGAACTTCTTAAAGAGCATAACTTTGAACGCATCCACCAGTCGCATCTTATTAACTTGAATTATCTAAAATCCTACATTAAAAAAGACGGCGGTTATGTGGTCATGACAGACGAGAGTCGTTTGCCTATTTCTCAAAGAAAAAGAGAACGATTACAAGAAATATTAAAATCGATGTAACGAATTCTAATTCGAATCCATCACTTACTCATTGACCCCTTAAAAATTGACAAATCAATAGTAAGTTTATTTAAAATTAAACACCATGAAAAAAACTACACTCTTATTAGTACTCTTTGTTGCAGGATTTATGAATGCGCAAATAGTCAACATCCCTGATGCTAATTTTAAAGATAGATTGATCACTATTGGCGTAGATACCAATACAGATGGCGAGATTCAGGTATCAGAAGCTGCAGCTGTAACAGGAATGCTTAATGTGGCAAGTCAAAATATTGCAGATTTGCAAGGTATCGAAGCATTTACAAATATTACGGGTCTTAATTGTTTTGAGAATCTCTTAACGTCTTTAGATCTGTCTTCAAATACACTTTTAACGACATTAAATTGCGTGAGCAATCAGATAACATCTTTGAATGTTACTTCTAATACATTTTTAGAAAGTCTGGAAATAGGAGATAATTTTATTACAACTTTAGATGTTTCTAATAATATTAATTTAGAAATCCTACGGATTAATTCTAATCCTCTAGCAGCAATAGATCTTTCAAATAATATAGCGCTCACTGATTTTTCATTATTTGCGTCAAGTGTAACTACACTAGATTTTAGTGCAAATACCAATTTAATAGGCTTAAGTTTTATAAATAATCAAGCGTTAGAAACTGTGTTTATAAAAAATGGAAGCGATGAGAGTGCTAATATAGATTCAGGCAGTTGGTTAGAAAATTGGCTTTTAGGAAATAACCCAAGCTTAACGTACGTATGTGCAGATGCTGATCAGGTTTCAGAGATTCAAAGTTTTGCAGGCGGAGGTTATGTGGTAAATTCTTATTGTAATTTTCAACCAGGCGGAGATTTTAATACCATACAAGGTGTGGCTCAATTCGATTTGGATAATGATGGCTGTGATTCAGGAGATCCTGTGATTCCTTATTTGAATTTTAATGTAGGACTTGATCCAGATCCAGCAGATTCTTCTGTGTATTCAGATGCGATCGGGATATATAATTTGTATGTAGGGGAGACAGGTACGTATTCTATACTCGCTAACTTTGAGGACGCTTCTTATTTTACTGTTGATCCATCTCCAGCGAGTGTTACCATTCCTGTCGTAGATAACAGTACTACAATCCAAGATTTTTGTGTGACTGCAAATGGAATCCGACCAGATGCCGAAGTTGTGATCGCACCTATTTTTCGATCTAGACCTGGTTTTGATGCTACCTATCAGTTGGTTTATAAAAACAAAGGGAATCAGACGCTATCAGGATCGGTAGACTTCACATATGATGATGCTGTATTAGATTTTGTTTCTTCTACGACAACACCCGATGCGCAAAGTACGGGGCTGTTATCTTTTAATTTTACAAACCTGCAACCTTTTGAAAGTCGATTTGTAGATATTGTTTTAAATGTAAATGATCCTACAGAAACGCCACCTGTTAATATAGATGATGTTTTAACCTTTACAAGTAATATCGCAATTGATCAAACAGAGGAAACCCCAGATGACAATTCATTTGAGTATAATGAGGTTGTCGTAGGTTCTTTTGATCCTAATGATATAACGTGTTTGCAGGGAGATGTAGCGCCTTCTTCCCTTATCGGAGACTTTTTACACTATGTCATCAATTTTGAAAACACTGGAAATGCTCCTGCGCAAAATGTAGTGGTGACTACAGAGATAGATCCAGTAGATTTTGATATCAATTCATTACAGATTTTAAATGCCTCTGATGCGATGAGTCTTTCTATTACAGAGAATCTTGTCACGTTTGTATTTGAAAATATTAATCTTTCTTCAGGAGGACATGGGAACATCTTACTAAAAGTCAGAACTAACAGTGACTTAGTGGTATCAGATTTTGTAGCAGCAGATGCAGCTATTTACTTTGATTTTAATTTTCCGATTACTACAAATACAGCAAACACTACTTTTGAAACGCTTTCTGTAGATGAGTTTTTAGTGAATCAAGTGATTGCCGTCTACCCAAATCCAAGTGATAAAGTAGTCACCATAGAGGCGACTTCTGCTATACAGATAATAACGATGTATGATATGCAGGGAAGAGCGGTCTTATCTAATGAGGAAAACACGGCATCTATAGCGATAGATATTTCGCAATTTGCCAACGGAATGTACTTTTTAGTTATCAAGACTGATAGTGGTGAAGTGACTAAAAGAGTTATAAAGAAATAAAGAATTAGTTAGGTTAGGTTTAAATGTAAAAAACGAGTGCTGTTGTGGCACTCGTTTTTTTAATACTCTTTTAAACAGGTTTTAAGATACCTGTATACGCTTTCGCGAAAGCGTACTATCCGTCTATAATTGCATTAAAAGTAGCACTAGGTCTCATCGCAGCAGTTGTTTTTTGAGTATCTACATGGTAATACCCTCCAATATCTACTGGCGATCCTTGAGCACTGTTTAACTCATCAATAATGGCTTGTTCGTGTTGCTCCATAGCCTTAGCCAAAGGGGCAAACTCAGCTTTTATATCCTGATCTTCATCTTGAGAAGCAAGTGCTTGTGCCCAATACATAGCTAAATAAAAATGGCTTCCTCTGTTATCAAGCTCATTTACTTTACGAGAAGGAGATTTTTTATTTTCTAAAAACTTTACGGTAGCATCATCTAGTGCTTCTGCAAGTATGCCAGCTCTTTTATTTCCAGTGGCTTCTGCGGTATGTTCTAAAGAGACGGCTAGTGCTAGAAACTCTCCAAGAGAATCCCAACGTAAGTGCCCTTCCTGTAAAAATTGTTGTATATGTTTTGGAGCAGAACCCCCAGCACCCGTTTCAAACAACCCTCCACCGTTCATAAGCGGTACGATAGAAAGCATTTTTGCACTCGTCCCTAATTCTAGAATAGGGAAGAGATCTGTATTGTAGTCTCTTAGTACATTTCCTGTAACCGAGATAGTATCTTCTCCTTTTTTGATTCTTTCTAATGTATAGCGTGTCGCTTTTATAGGAGACATAATTTGAATATCAAGTCCTTCTGTATTATGATCTTTAAGGTAGCGTTTTACTTTTTCTATGAGTTGGGCATCGTGTGCTCTGTTTTCATCTAGCCAGAAGATAGCTGGTGTTTGGGTAGCTTGAGCTCTTTTTACGGCTAATTTTACCCAGTCTTGAATAGGCGCATCTTTTACTTGACACATTCTCCAAATATCACCTTGAGATACAGAATGCTCCAATAATGTGTTACCTTGATCATCTATTACAGCAACAGTTCCATCCTTTTCAATTTCAAAGGTTTTGTCGTGAGAACCATATTCTTCAGCCTTTTGAGCCATCAATCCTACATTAGGAACTGTACCCATGGTTGTAGGATCAAAAGCACCGTGTTTTTTGCAAAAATCAAACGTTTCTTGATAAATTCCAGCATAGCTACTATCTGGAATAACTGCTTTTGTGTCTTGTAATTTTCCGTCTTTGTTCCACATCTTTCCAGAAGTTCGGATCATAGCAGGCATAGATGCATCTATAATAACATCACTTGGAACGTGTAGGTTGGTAATTCCTTTGTCAGAATCGACCATGGCTACACTTGGGCGATCGGCATAACATGCTTGAATCGCATCCTCAATTTCTTTTCGTTGAGCGTCTGGTAATTCTTGGATTTTGGAAACCAAATCTCCAAATCCATTATTAACATCAACTCCTATCTCTTCAAATAGATTCTGATATTTTTTAAATACAGGGGCAAAAAACACACGTACAGCATGTCCAAAAATAATAGGGTCTGAAACCTTCATCATGGTCGCTTTCATGTGTAATGAAAACAGAATGCCTTTTTCTTTTGCATCGGCTACCTGCTCTTCTAAGAAAGTAATAAGCGCTTTCTTATTCATCACTGTAGCATCTATGATCTCATCTTGTAATACGGGAATTGCTGCTTTTAGCACTGTTTTGTTGCCAGAAGTATCTGTGTGTTCAATACGTACATTTCCAGGTTGAGAAATGGTTAAAGATTTTTCATTATGACAAAAATCACCTTCTTGCATGGTCGCTACGTGCGAGGCTGAGTCTGCACTCCAAGCACCCATACTATGAGGATTGTTTTTTGCGTATTGTTTTACAGGCTTGGGTGCACGACGATCAGAGTTCCCTTCTCTTAATACAGGATTTACGGCACTTCCTAAAACCTTAGAAAATTGTTTACGTATCGCTTTTTCTTCATCAGTCTCTGGCTCTTCAGGAAAATCAGGAATCGCGTATCCTTGACTTTGTAGTTCTTTTATAGCATCTATAAGTTGAGGTATAGAGGCACTAATATTTGGAAGTTTTATGATATTAGCTTCAGGTTTTTTAGCTAGTTCTCCCAAATAGGAAAGTACATCACTTTGTTTTTGATCATCAGTAAGGTATTCTGAGAAGTTAGCTATAATTCGACCCGCTAGTGAAATGTCTTCTGTATCTATTTGGATATCTGAAGATTGGGTAAAACGTTTTACGATAGGTAAAAACGAGTGAGTTGCTAACATTGGAGCCTCGTCTGTAAACGTGTATTTTATTTTAGTTGTAGCTTTTGCCATATAAAGTAATTGTTTTTTGCTTAGTTTAAGTCAAAGAAGACTTAAGAAGGAATGCAAATATAGCTATTAGAATGCATTTATTATAATACTGAAGAAGCTAGAATAAGGTTAATTTTTTGAAGATGTATTACCGTGCGAGCTAATTTGAAATTTCGGGGTGTCCTTTAGCAATAATCAACTATTTTTTTGATCCCAACTAATTTGTATACTCCTAAAATCCCAAAACTTTTAGGAATGATCCTATTTAGATTAACTAGAATATTTGCATAAACACAACAATTGGTTTTGATCCCTCTTGATCTCTCTTGATCCCGTATTGTCTAGGTGTAATTTTGGATTCTTATAAAAATAAAAGCCATATCAATGCATATACATGCTTGATATGGCTTTTTAGATATTTTAATTGGTTTAAACTTTACGTTTTGTAAGGGATGTTGCCATTCCTATAAAAACTAATTAAAATATCTTTCAAAACACATATCATAAGTTCTTAAATTATGATATAATGTTTTGATGTGGTCGGGTACACTTAAGACTTTTTAATGTTCATTATACGATAGATGTACTCTATCCATTCATAAATCATCTAGCTTTTGCAGCGTTTCTTGTTAGTGATTTTTCGACCGAGTTTCTTGATAACGTACGTTTTTTTGAAACTTGAATTGGCTAATACAATATGAACATAATGCTTATCTCGTATTAAGCTTATTTAAAAGTAGTCATTATTAGAATACAAAATCAAAAATTATATAATTTTAATTATCAACTACTTATGAACTTAGGTTATTAACAATTGTGTATAAAAAAACCCTCAATTTAAAATTGAAGGTTTTTTTATAATTGTAAGAAGGGATTAAGAGCGCTTCTCTTTGATACGCGCTTTCTTACCAGTAAGGCCTCTGAAATAGTAGATACGAGCTCTACGGACGCTTCCTTTCTTGTTTATTTCTATTTTTTGGATAGCAGGTAGGTTTAATGGGAAAACACGTTCTACTCCAACAGTACCAGACATTTTTCTGATAGTGAATGTTTGAGTTCTGCCAGTTCCTCTTAATTGAATAACAACCCCTCTAAAGAACTGTGTACGGCTTTTTTCACCTTCTTTAATTTCGTAGTATACAGTAATAGTGTCACCAGCGCTAAATTCTGGCAAATCATTTTTTGTTATAAATTCGTTTTGTACAAATTTTACTAAATCTTCCATAATGATGGATTTTTGTTTTTTAAGTTAGTACAACATTCACGATTCTCGTCAGAGGTTGATCTAAGCGGATGCAAAAGTACAATTTTAATTTACTTAGGCAATGCTATTTTAATGTTTTTTTTGCTTTCGAATTCTTGTGTTAGAAGAATTCATAAACAACAAAAAAACTTCTACAGAGTTGTAGAAGTTTTTTTGTTGTTTGAAAGGTTGTAACTTATAATGCTGCTACGTGCTTCGCTAATTTTGATTTTAAATTAGCCGCTTTATTATCATGAATAATATTGCGTTTTGCTAACTTGTCTATCATTGAAGCTACAGCAGGGTAAAGAGTTGTTGCTTCATCTTTAGAAGATGCATCGCGTAACTTTTTAATTGCATTACGAGTAGTTTTGTGCTGATACTTATTTCTCAACTTTTTAGACTCGTTACTTCTTATTCTCTTTAATGCTGACTTGTGATTTGCCATTGTTTTATTTTAATTATATGATAAAATATGTAGCCCGTAGGGGAATCGAACCCCTCTTACATGGATGAAAACCATGCGTCCTAGCCGATAGACGAACGGGCCTAGGTAAAGTATAAAGTAAAAGTTTAATTACAAAAGAGCGTCTCTTTTTGTGATCAGTACTTTTTCTTTGTACTTCGTTTTGTAGCCCGTAGGGGAATCGAACCCCTCTTACATGGATGAAAACCATGCGTCCTAGCCGATAGACGAACGGGCCTAGAACAATTGCTTAAATTGCGGATGCAAAAATACAACTATTTTAATACGACACAAATCTAAATTGAACTTTTTTTAAAACATTTTAATATGCTTTGGCAAATAGTACCCTTTGGGTAGATTGAGCACCACTATAAACACAAATTCCATCTTCTTTTGGATTGTCTAAAGGAATGCAGCGTATTGTTGCTTTTGTAAGCTCTTTGATCTTATTTTCAGTCTCATTTGTTCCATCCCAATGCGCACTTATAAAGCCTCCTTTGGTTTCTAAAACTTCTTTAAATTCATCGAAGTTTTGTACTGCCGTGATATGTGAATCTCTGTAATCTTTTGCTTTATTGTATAAATTATCTTGTATTTCCTTAAGTAATTGTACCACCGTTTTTACAACATCTTCTTTTGGAACAAACTCTTTTGTGAGTGTATCTCTTCTAGCTAGCTCTACAGTTCGCTTTTCTAGATCTTTTGGGCCGATCCCTATTCGTAATGGTACTCCTTTTAATTCATATTCATTAAACTTCCATCCAGGTTTGTGTGTGTCTCTATTATCAAACTTAACAGATACGTTATGAAGTCGTAGATCATTTACAATTTCATTAGCGACCTGTGATATGGCATCTAGTTGCTCTTGATTCCTATATATAGGAACAATAACTACTTGGTAGGGTGCTAAATTTGGGGGTAATACAAGACCTTGGTCATCACTGTGTGTCATAATAAGTGCTCCCATAAGTCGCGTAGAAACTCCCCATGATGTTGCCCATACATATTCTTGCTTTCCTTCTTTGGTAGCAAATTTTACATCAAATGCTTTCGCGAAATTTTGCCCTAAGAAGTGAGAAGTTCCCGCTTGTAAAGCTTTTCCGTCCTGCATTAACGCTTCTATGCAGAAGGTTTCATCAGCTCCAGCAAAACGTTCACTTTCTGTTTTAAGACCTTTGATAACAGGAACAGCTAAGAAATTTTCTACAAAAGTTGCGTATAAATTATTGATTAAATCTGCTTCAGCAATAGCTTCTTCTTTGGTGGCATGGGCTGTATGACCCTCTTGCCATAGGAATTCTGCTGTCCTTAAAAAGAGACGTGTTCTCATTTCCCAGCGCACCACATTAGCCCATTGGTTAATCAATAAGGGTAAGTCTCTGTAGGATTGTATCCAGCCTTTATAGGTATTCCATATAATGGCCTCACTTGTAGGTCTTACCACAAGTTCTTCTTGAAGTTTTGCTTCAGGGTCTACAATAAGTTTACCTTCATTATCAGGGTCGGTTTTAAGTCTGTAATGAGTGACAACAGCACATTCTTTTGCAAAACCTTCTGCATTTTTTTCTTCAGCTTCAAAAAGACTTTTAGGTACAAAAAGAGGGAAATATGCATTCTCATGACCAGTTTCTTTAAACTTTTTGTCGAGTTCTGCTTGCATTTTTTCCCATATAGCAAACCCATAAGGTTTGATGACCATACAGCCACGTACTGCAGAATTTTCAGCTAAATCTGCTTTTACAACAAGCTCATTATACCATTTAGAGTAATCTTCGCTTCTCTTTGTTAAGTTCTTCCCCATAAAAGGTTGTTTTGGCACAAAATTTGTGACTTAATTAGAAAATAATAATTAATGCGAAATTAGTTATTTTTAGTACGAACAACAATTAAACACTTTAGAGATATGCAACTTTCTTCCACTTTTAAACTCACTCTAAAAACATTCCTTTTTTCAGGATTAGCTACTATTGCTTTAGTATCCTGTAGTTCTTCACAATCTGTATATGATGATGATGGTATTTACAGTGGGACTCCTGCTGTTACATCTCAAGAGAAAGTAACAGATAGTTTAAGCGCAAAAGATCTTATCTACAAAAATTATTTTGAAGAAGAAGCTGAGGCTTTAGGAGATCTCATAGAAGAAGATGCAATATTTACCGATGTAGATGCATATTCCTCTGAGAATGGAGAAGCATATGTTGAAGGTGATGGTTATGATACCAATCGCGGAGCTTGGGGAGATCAAACCGAAAGTATAATTGTAAATGTATATGACAATACTCCGTTCTGGGGTGGCGGCTTTTGGGGCGGTGGCTTCTGGGGTGGCGGACTCTGGGCAGGTGGCTGGGGTAACCCGTATTGGGGTGGAGGCTACTGGGGTAATCCATACTGGGGTGGTGGTTTCTGGGGACCTAGATTTGGAGGTTTCTTTAACCCATATTTTGGTTTTGGAAACTTTTACAATCCATACTACTGTGTAGGATTTGGAAACGGAGGATTTAATAATTTTGCATACGGAAGTAGATATAATAGAGGAAGAAATGCAGTAGCTTACAATAATGGAAGAAGAATATCAAGATCTGCAGTAGCACAAAGAGATGCCAGAAGAACAGCAACCAGAAACGCATTCGCTAGTCGTAATTCATCTCGATCAACATTTTCAAGAAATAGAGGAACGACAAGACCTAGAACAACAATAAGCAGAGGAAATTCAAGAGGGACTGGTAGTACATATAGAGATGGAGTCACTCGGGGTGGAGCTAATGCAGCAAGACCTAGCAATAGTAGAGGTGGTAATCGTCCCGCTTCAGCAACAAGACCTAACGGAAATAATCGTCCTAGTTTTTCTAGAGGTGGAGGTTCTACAAGACCTAGTGGAAATGCCAGACCAAGAGGAACGCGTCCTCAAGGATCAGCAAGACCAGCAAGTAGACCATCTTCACGTCCAGCAACGAGACCTAGTTCATCAAGATCTAGACCTTCTTTCAGTAGACCATCGTCATCTTCAAGAAGTAGTGGATTTTCTAGAGGAGGAGGTTCTTCAAGATCTTCAAGCGGATCAAGAGGTGGAGGTTCTCGTAGCGGAGGAAGAAGAGGATAGTCTAAAATTCTTTCATTTATTTTACTAGATTTATTATGAAAAAAATAGTTTTCATCGTTACACTCACATGTGTGACACTCACTTCCTATGGACAAAGTATAGCAGATGGTCTGCGTTTAGGAACTACAGATATTACTGGTACTGCTCGTTTTAGAGCATTAGGAGGTGCCTTTGGAGCATTGGGAGGAGACTTAAGTGCGATAGGGGTTAACCCTGCAAGTAGTGCTATTTTTACTAGAGGAACTACTTCATTTACACTGGCAGTAGATAATTACGAAAGTGATATAAATTATTTTGGAAATTTTAATACAACTTCAGATAGTGATGTTTCTTTTAATCAGGCAGGAGGTGTGTTTCTAATAGAAGCTAATCCAAGTTCAAAATGGAATAAAATTGCGCTTGCTTTTAATTATGATCGTACTTTAAATTTTGATGATGACTTTTTTGCTTCAGGGACAGGAAATATTTCTATAGCAAATTATTTTTCAGAATTTGCGCAGGGAGTTCCTCTAGATTTATTGCAGCTTCAGAGTGGAGAAAGCATTTCAAGCCTGTACCAATTTTTAGGAGAACAAGAAGGTTTTGAAGCACAACAAGCATTTCTTGGCTTTCAATCATTTATTATTGATCCTGTAAATTTAGACAACCCTAATAATGTAACATACGTCTCAAATATTTCAGGAAATAGTTTCGATCAAGAATATTTATTACGGTCAGAAGGTTATAATAGTAAAGCCTCTTTTAATTTAGCAGCTCAGTATGATGAGCGCCTTTCATTCGGGTTAAATCTTAATTCACACTTTGCAGATTATAACCAGTCAACATTGTTGGTTGAATCTAATGATAACGAAGAAAGTTTAATCACAAATGTTCGATTTGAGAATAATTTGCGAACTCTTTCTAATGGTTTTTCTTTCCAATTAGGAACGATTGCAAAAATAAATCAGAACGTACGTGTAGGCTTGACCTATGATTCTCCTACTTGGTATACTATTTCAGAAGAAGCTTCGCAAATTATTTCTACCTCGGGTAGTGACGCTGAAGGCGAATTTGACGTGTTAGTAAATCCGAGAGTTATTAATATTTTTCAAGATTATGAACTTAAAGTACCTGGAAAATATTCAGGAAGTTTTGCATATCTTTTCGGAAAGCAAGGCCTCATAAGTTTTGATTACTCTTATTCAGACTTTTCAAATCTAACATTTAGACCGACCAATGATCCTTTTTTTCAAAGACAAAATCAAGCGATAGCAAATACGTTAAAAGGTGTCTCCACCTTTAAAGTAGGGGGGGAGTATCGTATTAAGGAATGGAGCTTAAGAGCAGGATATCGTTTTCAAGAGAGTCCTTACCAAGACGGACAGACCTTGGGAGACTTAACAGGGTATTCAATAGGAGCTGGGTATAATTGGGGAAATGTAAAATTTGACTTTGCTGTTGATCGATCTGAGCAAGATCGTAATCAATCACTGTTTAATACAGGTCTTACAAGTCAAGCATCTATAGCTAGAAATAATACTGCAATTGTGGGTACACTTACCTTCAGTTTATAGAATAAAAACATCTTAAAATGAAACGCCACAAAGCATTCTTCGGAATACTTTGTGGCGTTTTTGTAGTATCTTTCATTTCTATTTTAAAAAAAACATACATGAAAAAAATTATCGCTTTTGCAGGAAGTAATAGTAAAAACTCTATAAATGCAGATTTAATAACGCATGTAGCTACTCAAATCACGAGCGCTTCAGTTTCGGTTATAGATTTGAAAGTTCTTGAAATTCCAATGTACTCTATAGATATAGAAACGGAACAAGGGTTTCCTGTAGACGCCACAATTCTTAAGAATAAAATTTTAGAAAGTGAGGGGGTTATTTTATCAGTTAATGAACATAATGGATCCGTCTCTGCTTTTTTCAAGAATATCCTTGATTGGCTGTCTAGAGTAGATCGTAATTTTTTGAGTGATAAAAAAATTTTATTAATGAGTACGTCTCCAGGAGCGAGAGGAGGTAAAACAGCATTAGAATTTGCCAAAGAAGTATTGCCACGTTTTGGTGGCACTGTTGTCGAAAGTTTTAGTTTTCCTTCATTTCAGGATAATTTTGATACGTCTACACACACAATCACAAATCCGGCTCTAGCGATAGGTGTGGGAGAGGTGATTGCTTCTTTTTTACAAGAAATAGAAGGCTAGGGTAATAGATGATAATAAGTCAAAGTTACAATGATTTTTTAGCTTAATTATCCATTTCTAAGAGGGCAATATCAAAAGGAGAAGTGAAACTAACTTTTCCGTCAATGACTCTTACTTTTTGTTTTGAATAGGTTTCTATGAGGTAGTCCGCTTTCGCGAAAGCGTCATCAACCATAAACTCTTTTTTTCCTAATGGAAGATTCAAACCAATAATAACGTGGTCTGTGTACTCGTCTTTGGTAAGACGACGACTGAAGATATAGTACGGATCATTATTACTAAGCACTGTATGTTTTCCTGCCCCTATAGCGGGATGGTTTGCTCTAAATTGTCCTAGCTTTCTCCAATGCTCTAGTATTTCCTTTGTTTTTGGAGAATTCTTTTGATCGTCCCAATTCATAAAGCTACGGAGTGTAGCATCTCCTTGGGTTCCCTCTATAATAAGGTTTCGAGCACTTTCATCTCCATAATAAATCTGTGATATACCTGGGGTAAGTAATAGTTTTGTACCTGTTTCTTTGGCTTTTTCTCTGGTAATGTCAAAGGGTTGTCCGTCGTCGTGAGAAGTTGCATAATTGGTAATACTTTTCCCCTTGTGTGAGTTGCTATTGATACTGTCATACTTTGTGAATAGCGTGTGATAATCTCCTTGGGCATCATATTTGAACTGAAAGTTGATCAGGTTGTCAAAGCCATTTGCAAAGTAATCTACCTTTGTGCCATCTCCAAAATCAAAAGAACGTCCACCATCTACAGAATAGTTATACACTTCGCCTAGCATAAAGAAATCGTTATCATCTAGTACCTTATCAGGGTGTTCTTTTTTGTATGCAGCAAAAGCTTTTTCTGCTTGCGCTCGTAAAACCACCCACGAGGCTTCGTCCACATGTTTTGCTGTATCTACACGATACGCATCTATTCCTAGTTCGCGTATATAATCTGTAAGCCATTTTATGATGTAATTACGTGGCGTTTTCTTATAGTTGTTTTCGGCAAAAAAAGCATTTAGTTCTTTTATTTCTTGATCGTAGCGTTCTTCTGATTTCCATTTTTCAACAAGAAGCTGTGGGAGGTCTACTTCTATTGTACTTTCAGTAAGTATATCTGGTAAGTTTTCTACGAGGCTACAGGCGGTTGTATTCTCATAGGTAGAAAATTTACAATTCGGATCTTCTCTTGCCCACTCTTTTCCCCAAAAAGGATCTTGATCTGTGACGGGACCTGTATGGTTTAGCACGACATCCATTACCACTCGGATTCCATGGTCATGTGCGAGATCGACCAATGTTTTTAGATCTTCCATCGTTCCGAAGTTAGGATCTAGTTGTGTCCAATCTTTTGCCCAATACCCATGGTATCCATAGGTGATACCTGTACCTTCATCTACAGCTCCGTGTACTTGTTCTACAACAGGTGTAAACCATAGGGCATTAATGCCTAATTCATTAAAATACCCTTCTTTTATTTTAGCTGTGATCCCTTTAATATCCCCACCTTCAAATCCTCGTAAAACACCCGTTTTCTTTGATCTGTCAAACTGAAGGTCGTTAGATGGGTCCCCGTTATAAAAACGGTCTGTCAATAAAAAATACATATTTGATGCCTCCCATAAAAAGGGTGTAGGCGTTGTTACTTCTTCTTCAATAATATTAGGCGTATTTTTTTTAGCATTTTCTTTTTTACAAGCTGATACTAAAAACAATATCATACATAAGGAATAGAATGTGTACTTCTTCATAAGGATCATTTGAAAAGCTAAGCTACTAAAATGCATTTAAAAACCCATCTCTTTTAGCGCAAAGCGAAAGAAAATAAGTATTTTTGATATTATAAAAATTCATTTATGTCATCTTTAAAAGCTTGGATTCAAGCGGCTAGATTACGCACGTTGCCATTATCAATATCAGGAATATTAGTAGGGGGGGCAATGGCGGTACGTACTGGTTTTTTTGATTGGAGAATATGTGTCTGTGCGCTCCTAGCTACCTTAGGATTTCAGATTGTCTCCAATTATGCAAATGATTATGGGGATGGTATCAAAGGAACAGACAATGATGATCGTGTAGGGCCTGCACGAGCTATGCAAAGTGGATTACTTACTGCTTCAGATCTTAAAAAAGGAATTATCGTTACATCTATCATTACCATTCTTGTAGTTGTGTTTTTGATCTATATTGCGTTTGGTGAAGATCAATTGCTATTATCCCTATTATTTATGTTTTTAGGCATTAGTGCTATTGTTTCTGCCATAAAATACACCGTAGGTAAAAGTGCCTACGGATATAAGGGGTTAGGCGATGTTTTTGTGTTTCTCTTTTTTGGACTTGTTGCCGTTATGGGGTCTTATTTTTTATATGCCCAAGAACTTCCTGTAGTTCATTTTTTAGGTGCTATCACCATAGGCTTATTGTCTACAACAGTATTGCATCTTAATAATATGCGAGATAGAGAACAAGATCAAAAAGTAGGAAAAAATACACTGGCTGTAATACTAGGGAAATCTGGAGCTTTACGTTACCATAATATTTTATTTGGATGTAGTATTTTAAGTTGGTTAGGATATTTATTACTTTCAGAGGCGAAGCCCATTTTATTTATGAGTTGTTTGGCATTTTTACCTTTACTAGCCCATTTTATCAAAGTACAAAAGACAAAAGATCACACGCTATTAGATCCGCAATTAAAAGTAGTTGCGTTATCTACTTTTTTACTTTCTGTTTTATTTTTTGCAATTACGTATTTGACACTTTAAATTTCTTTTTTTGAAAGCTACTTATCATAAACATATTCTTCATTTTAAAAGAGCAAGCGGTACATCTCGCGGTATTTTAAAAACCAAAGAGACCTGGTATATTGTTATTGAGGATGGCACAAAAAAAGGGATAGGAGAATGTGGAATTTTAAGAGGTTTGAGTTATGATGATCGACCTGATTATGAGGAACACTTACGATGGACATGCGCAAACATTTCTAAAGGTCCAAAAATATTGTGGGAAGCATTAAAGGAGTTTCCAAGTATTCAATTTGGTGTGGAGATGGCTTTCCTTTCGTTACAATCTTTAGATCCTTTTGTCTTATTTCCTTCAAAATTCACAAACCATACAGATGCCATTGCTATTAATGGACTCGTGTGGATGGGAGATGAGATCTTTATGAGAGATCAGATAGAAGAAAAACTCGAAGCTGGTTTTGATTGTATTAAAATGAAGATCGGTGCTATTGATTTAGAAAAAGAAATGGCATTGCTTCAGATGATACGGAAGCATTACGATGCTTCAAAAATCACGTTGCGTGTAGACGCTAATGGTGGGTTCGCTTTCGCGAAAGCAAAAGAAGTTTTACAACAATTAGCAACCCTAGATATACACTCCATAGAGCAACCTATTGCTGTAGGAAACTGGGAGCAAATGAAAGAACTCTGTGCAGAAACACCCATCCCTATAGCGCTAGATGAAGAGTTAATTGGCATCACAGATATACCAAAGAAGCGAGCGGTATTACAAACCATACAGCCGCAATATATTATCTTAAAACCAAGTTTTATAGGAGGCTTTCAAGGAAGCGAAGAGTGGATAGACCAAGCAGAAGCATTAAATATAGGTTGGTGGATTACCTCTGCGCTAGAAAGCAACATAGGACTCAATGCCATTGCACAATGGACGTATGAGCTACACCCTAAAGGACCCCAAGGATTAGGAACTGGGAGCCTTTTTACAAACAATATACCATCGCCTCTGGAAGTAAAAGAAGGGGCATTACATTATAATAATCAGTTAGATTGGGATTTTAATACAGATACATTATGTTTATAGAACAAGCGTATAAGGGAGAAAATGAAACGTGGAAATTTGTACTAACCACTATCATCACAATGGGGATTTTTATAGTAAATCTCTTAGTGTTTATTTTTGTAGATATAGATCCTCAGGCAAGTATGGATGCCATGTTAGAAATGTTTCCTAATAAGAATGTGTTTTTAGCCGTTAATTTGGGCATTTTTATTCCGCTGCTTCTAGTCCTCTTTTTACTTGTTTGGGCTTTGCATCAAAGAAGTATCATAACGCTTACTACTGCTAGACCTAAAATAGATTTTAAAAGAATTCTCTTTAGTTTTCTAATGGTTGCCATTTACACAATAGGAAGCTTTGCCATCGCTTATTACTTTTCTCCGGAGGATTATGTTATACAGTTTGACCCTACTAACTTTACAATTCTTGTGATGGTAGGGCTTATTTTATTTCCTTTTCAAATAGGTTTGGAAGAATGGCTTTTTAGAGGCTATTTAATGCAACAAGTAGGTATTATAGTTCGTAATCGTTGGTTTCCATTACTTATTACGTCTGTACTTTTTGGCGTTTTTCACAGCGCAAACCCTGAAGTAGCAGAAATGGGACCTATTATTATGATTTTTTATATAGGAACTGGTTTGTTGTTAGGTATTATGACATTGATGGATGATGGGTTGGAATTAGCATTGGGTTTCCATTTTGGAAATAATTTTCTAGCAGCAACACTTGTAACAGCAGAATATTCTGCACTGCAAACAGATGCTGCTTTTAAAACAGTTACGTCACCAGGAGCGGGTTTAGAAATTATTATACCCGTTTTAGTTGTATACCCTATTTTTCTTTTAATTCTTGCCAAGAAATACAAATGGACACATTGGAAAGAAAAATTAACAGGTGATATTCTTCCTAAAGAGGTTATAGAAGAGGGAGTCTTATAAAATTAATAATAATTGCCTTACATTAAGGTAACTATTGTTTTATATAAACCTTGTACTTTGGCTTATTATGGAGAAAAATCCAGATCGCTACATACGCGTACATCCTAAATTTAAACTCAATGGAATCCATTATTCCATAGCCTCTTTGCGATCACTAGCGTATGAATTTATTAAAGAAGGTGAGCCCTACGAAGAGTCTGTAGGTGCTTTTTTAATAGATTGGTTAAATGACAAGTCATATGTTACCGTCAAAACGTCTGGTTCTACAGGGTCTCCAAAAGCCATAAAAATTAAGAAAATTCATATGTTTAATAGTGCAAAGGCAACAGCCAAGCATTTTAAACTCCCTGAGAAAACCACCGCATTGTTGTGCTTACCTGCCGATTTTATTGCGGGTAAAATGATGCTCGTTCGAGCTCTAGTTTTAGGATGGCATATAGACATGGCACAGCCTACTTCTAATCCTTTAGATCACGTCTATAGACGTTATGATTTTTGTGCGATGACCCCTTTTCAGTTGGATAATTCTTTATCAAGGTTGCATCTCCTTTCAAAATTAATTGTGGGCGGGGGTACTATTTCTGAAGCGTTAAAAAAGCGATTACATGGAATCTCTACCAAAGTATATGAAACCTACGGAATGACCGAAACGGTTACGCACATTGCTGCTAGACGTGTCAATCCTAAAAAGCAAAAGGAAGGTCTTATTCCCTTTAAAACCTTATCCAACGTAAGTGTAAGTACCGATGATCGAGGATGCCTTGTGATAAAAGCTCCTAGGGTAAGTAGCGATCCCGTGATTACAAATGATTTGGTGACGTTAGAGACCTATAAAAAGTTTATCTGGTTAGGACGTGTGGATAATGTGATTAATAGCGGCGGGATAAAATTGTATCCTGAGCAAATAGAGCAAAAACTGTCCTCAATGATTCATGTGCCGTTTTTTGTCGCAGGAATCCCAGATGATGCCTTAGGAGAGAAGTTGGTGCTGTTTGTAGAACAGGAGGAGGCGTTCGCTTTCGCGAAAGCGGAATACGACTTAACTGACTTTGAAAAATATGAAATTCCTAAAACCATTTTCTCTGTTTCAAGGTTTGAGCGCACTGCAAATGGAAAACTTCAAAGAGGTCAAACTGTATATAAAGTCCTTAAGGCATAAACTCTATTAGTGTAGAAAGTAGCTTTTACTCATTCAATAGGTTGGTTCCCTCATTGGCTATTTGATACCTAGTCATTCTAAGGTAGGTTTGGATTGAATTTAAAAATCTAAAGCCATGAAAACAATATTTCAAATTGCCATTTTATTAGTACTACAGTTACCTCTTTTTGCTCAAACCATCACTGTACAGGGAACCGTAAGTGAAGAAAATGGACCACTTCCGGGAGCAAGTGTTCTCATAAAAGGAACTTCAAAAACAGTAGCAACAAATTTTGATGGTCATTACATAATTGATGCAAAAATGACTGATGTATTGATTTTTTCTTACGTAGGATATATAAGACAAGAAATGACCGTGGGAACACAAACAACCATTAATGTAACACTAGTATCAGATAATATATTAGATGAGGTTATCGTCACAGCACAAGGAATAAAAAGAGAAAAGAAGGCTTTAGGATATGCTGTGAGTGAAGTTTCTTCTCAAGAAATTGAAAACCGCACAGAAGTCAATGTAGGTCGAGTGCTGTCAGGAAAAGCTTCAGGAGTGGCTATCACAAGTCAAAGTGGAGCCTCTGGAAATGCAACACGTGTAGTAATACGAGGATATAATAGCATTAATGGAGGTGGAACTGTAACGAGTCCTTCGATTCCTTTTAATAATCCTACTGTTATAACAGGAACGAAGAATCCAGATCAAAATGAAGTCACTAAAAATAGTCCTATATATATAGTGGATGGAATCCCTATTCACCCATCACAGGTAGATTTAGTAAAAAATATAGATGAACATCAAATAGAGAGAAAGACTATTCATGCATCTGCCGAGAGTATTAAACTATTTGGATCACAAGCAAGGAATGGCTGTGTTGTTATTACGACTAAAAAAGGCAATTACCGTGTAGAGAATGATGAAAGTTATAAGGCGTTATTTGAAAACCAGTTTAAAAGTGTCCAATTAGATCCACTCTCTACCATGTCAATAGATGTAGATAAAGCAGGGTACAGTAATGTACGTAGAATGATTAATAATGGTCAGAAAATTCCTATAGATGCTGTAAAGATTGAAGAAATGATTAACTATTTTGATTATAATTACGCACCACCTACAGATAATAAGCCCTTTGCAGTACATTCGGAGGTTATTCAAACTCCGTGGAATAAAAATACACAGTTAGTACGTATTGGTCTTAAAGGAAAAGAATTAAGCACAGATGAATTACCTGTAACAAACTTAACCTTTCTGATTGATGTTTCTGGATCTATGTCGAGTGCTAATAAATTACCCTTATTACAATCTGCTTTTGAAGTTTTGGTGAATAAGCTTCGCAAAGAAGATAAGGTTTCTATTGTTGTTTATGCAGGAGCTGCAGGAGTTGTTTTAGATCCTACCTCAGGAGATCAGAAAGAAAAGATTATGAATGCTATCAATAATTTGAATGCAGGTGGGTCTACTGCGGGAGGGCAAGGAATTGAACTCGCCTACAAGCTTGCTCAGAAGCATTTTGTTAAAAAAGGAAATAACCGTGTAATTCTAGCTACTGATGGAGATTTTAACGTGGGGCAAAGTAGTGACAATGAGATGCAACGTTTGATTGAAGAGAAAAGAGATTCTGGTATTTTTTTAACCTGTTTAGGTTTTGGTATGGGAAATTATAAAGACTCAAAACTAGAAACCCTTGCCGATAAAGGAAATGGAAATCATGCCTATATAGACACCATGCAAGAGGCGCATAAATTTTTAGGAAAAGAATTTGGAGGAACATTATATACTATTGCAAAAGATGTAAAAATTCAGGTAGAGTTTAATCCAGCGCTTGTAAAATCATATCGTTTGATAGGGTATGAAAATAGATTACTTGCGAATGAAGATTTTGCTGATGATAAAAAAGATGCAGGAGAAATTGGAAGTGGTCATACAGTAACGGCACTTTATGAAATTGTTCCAATAAATTCATCTTTTGATCCAGTTCCAAATGCAACACTAAAATACCAATCAGAATTTAAGAACACAATATCAATGTCTGAAGAGTTGCTTACTGTAAATTTTAGATATAAAGCTCCAGAAGGAACACAAAGTAAACTGTTTTCTGAAGTTGTCTATAATAGGGTAAAGCCAGTCGATCAGGCTAGTGAAGATGCAAAGTTTATCTCAGCAGTAGCAATGTTTGGAATGCAATTAAGAGATTCGAAATTTACAGAAAATACTACCCAAGATGATGTGTTAATACTCGCACAATCAGGAAGAGGAGAGGATAAGGATGGTTTTAGAGCAGAATTTATTCGTCTTGTAAAGTCAAAACGATAATAATGTATCGCTCATACATTTTTAAGAAACAGTTTATAATATTTAGAAACAATTAAAAACCTAAAGCCATGAAAACATACATTATCTCCATCGTTCTTGTATTGATAACCCTACAGCTCACCGCGCAAGAAGATGTGTCTACGACCGTCATTAAACTAAAAGATTTAATCACACATGCTGCCGATTCATATCCAAATGAAGAACCACAACAAATTTATTTATTAATAGAAACTAATGCTTCAGGTGTGTCTTCCGATCATCGTTTTTTCTTGGAGCAAGGGGTACAATTGTTACTTAAAAGATTGCAGCCAGAAGATAAAATAGCTATAGGCACTTATGGAGGGAGTAATAAGACCATCGTGTCTTATACAGAAGCCTCTAATGCAAGTCATATTTTAACAGAGTTGCAGAAAATATACACGATTACCGAGCAAGATACAGATACAGCTAAAGATGGTATTGATGTGGCATATCAATTTGCAAAAAGCTACTTTGTAGAAACATCAGAGAATAAAGTAATTATGATGCGTAATGATCAAGTGACAGGAAACTCGATAGCTGCCAATGCTATAAAGGAAAAAGAAAATAAACATAAAAAAACAAGAGCGGAACGTAAAGAAGCAGGACAGCCTTATAAGTTAGGAGGTGCTATCGCTATCACGGCGCTTAGTATTTTACCAGAAGTACTTGAAATTATTAAAGATTAAAAGTAAGGCATCATTTTTGAAACGTTTCATATGTAAATAAAAGATCGCATCTTTGTAAAAATTTTTGAAATGAATTATAAAATTGTTTTTGCACTTCTTCTTTTTTTAGGGACATTCTCTATAGAAGCTCAAAATATAAGTAATATCGCTAGAGGTCAAAGAGGCTATTCACCACCACCAAGAGCAACTGAGGCTGGAGAACCTGAAAAGCCAGACGTTAACCAAATGAGTATAGAAAAAGCGACTCTTTACAAAGAAATATTAGGTATAGATGTATTTCAAAAGGAAGTATTACGTACTTATTTAAAAGACTACTACAGAGCACGTGTTGATATAGATTACGATCCAGAATTAAAATTTGAAGACAAACAAAAATTAATCAATGCAGAGCAAAAGAAGTTTGAAAAAGCACTTAAAGAAGTTTTTACAGAAGATCAAGTAGAGCAAATACTTACAGAAGAACAATTTGGGAATAGAGCTAAGGAAAAAAAGAAGAAGGAAAAGAAAGCAAAGCGAAAAAAGAAAAATAAAAAAGGATAAAATCTACTATACAATTTTTAAAAGAGTGCCGAAGGGCACTCTTTTAATTTTACGTAATTTTAGTGATCAATTTAAATGAATGTATGATGACAAGAGTATATACCTTTTTCTTTATCCTAGTATCCGTTGTTGCTTCAGCGCAAGTACTATCAGAACGCGAACGAGCTATTGTTGTAGACGATATCTTAGAAGATCGTTTTAACGTGTTACTTCCAAAACTTATGGATAGGGTCAATATTGATATGTGGGTGATCATTTCTAGAGAATATAATGAAGACCCTGTGATTAAAACAATGTTACCAGCCACTTGGTTGAATGCACGCAGACGTACCATTCTTGTTTTTTATAGAGATCAAGAAAAAAATAGTATCGAAAAACTAGCTGTTGCTCGATATAATATTGGTAAAAGCATTACCTCTGCTTGGGATAAGGAGAAAGAGCCAGATCAATGGGAAGCTCTCATAAAAATTATCGAAGCTCGAGACCCCAAAAAAATAGGCCTTAATTATTCTGATAATTTTGGACTTGCAGATGGGGTTGTAAAAACTGATTATAATGAATTTATAGAAGCACTAGCACCTGCGTATGCATCTAGAATTGTATCTGCAGAAAAGCTAGCGATAGGTTGGATAGAAACACGTACATCCAAAGAGATGGAGTATTTTGAGCAATTGGTAGATATCACACATGATATTATTAAAGATGCTTTTAGTTCCAAAGTGATCACTCCTGGAACGACCACAACAGATGATGTGGTTTGGTATTTGAGGCAACGCGTGACAGATATGGGCGTAGAAACCTGGTTTCATCCTACGGTTGATATTCAACGTAGTAATGAGAAATTGGCGAGCCACATAGAATCGTTTTCGAATAGACCCGAAGGAAAAGTCATTCAAAAAGGCGATTTGTTACATTGTGATTTTGGAATCACTTATTTGAGATTAAATACCGATTGTCAACAACATGCCTACGTTTTGAAAGATGGAGAGACCCAAGCGCCTCAATTTCTTGTAGATGCCTTAGCTGATGGAAACCGAGTACAAGATATTTTAACCACTAATTTTACGACTGGCAAAACAGGAAATCAAATTCTCTTAAAGGCATTGAAAGAGGGTAGAGAAGAGAAGCTGGTCCCTTCTATTTATACACATCCATTAGGATTGTATGGACACTCAGCGGGACCTACTATTGGGATGTGGGATAGCCAAGGAGGTGTGCCTGGCACGGGCGATTATCCGTTGTATGAAAATACCGCTTATGCAATTGAACTTAATACCACGGTGACAATTCCGGAATGGGAAAAAGATATCCGTATTATGCTAGAGGAAGCAGGTTTTTGGGGAGAAAACGGATTCAGTTACGTGTCTGGAAGACAAGAAAATTTAATTCTTATAGATTAGATTTAGTGTCTGATCTTAAAATGTGATGTTGTTTTTTACGCTCCTGCCTGCCGGCTAGGCAGGTTCGCGAAAGCGTAAACTACACTATTAATTTTCTTTACTCCTAGGGTGAAACTTATGTAACACATCTGAAAGTTGGGATCTGTCAATATGCATGTATATCTCTGTAGTAGTGATGCTCTCATGTCCTAGCATTTGTTGTATAGACCGTAAGTCAGCACCATTTTGAAGTAAATGTGTTGCAAAGCTATGTCTAAATGTATGTGGGCTTATCGTTTTTTGGATGCCTGCTTTGACAGCCAAATCTTTGATGATCGTAAAAAGCATAGCGCGTGTTAACTGACGCCCCCTACGATTTAAAAACAAAGTATTACTGAATTCAGGTTTCGGAGCGCTGTGAACTCTAATTTCATTCCGATAGAGATTTATAAATTTTTGGGTATGCGTACTAATGGGCACAAAACGTTGCTTATCTCCTTTTCCAGTCACACTGATGAACCCTTCATCAAAATATAAATCTGAGAGTTGTAAAGAAATCAATTCTGATACACGAAGGCCGCAAGCATAAAGACACTCTAGCATGGCTCTATTACGTTCTCCTTGTGGATGTCCTAAATCTATAGCAGCAATAAGTCGATCTATTTCTTCTTCAGAAAGCGTGTCAGGTAGTTTACGACCTATTTTTGGGGGTTCAATAAGATCTGTAGGGTTGTCATTTCTATAATCTTCAAAAATCAAATAATTAAAAAAACCTTTTAGCCCTGATATAATTCGAGCCTGTGACCGTGGTTGTACCTCTTTGGCTATCTCATAAATAAATTTTTGAATTTCTTCTTTTGTAATCGTTATAGGATTGTTTTTAATCTCATGTTTTTCAAAAAATCTAACGAGTTTGATGAGGTCCCTCGCATAATTAGAAATGGTATTATCAGATAGCCCACGTTCTATGCGTAGGTAGTTTTTATAGTCAGTAATACCGTTTTTCCAATTCATCTACATTCTCTTTTAGAACCTGTCGTTATTTGCAAAAGGCAATAAGAAGTCTAAAATACTTTTTTAATTATAAAGTATGAGAATGTCCTGTGAGATTGGTTTAAAAAATATAAGCATCAGTATAATTTTTTTTGAGTATTTCTTTGTGATACTCTTGATTTTCAGATTACTATTTCAATGCGTTGGTTTTTCAATTTTTCTTTTTTTAAGAAAAATTTACAATTAAAATTACAAGTTTAAAGTGTAACAATTTGTAACTATGTGTACTAATTAAAAACAAAAACTAAATAGATTTAAAATTATGAAAAAAATTATTCTTTTAGCCGCAACTGCATTTATGATTACAACAGGAGTAAATGCTCAAGAAGTTAGTTTTGGAGCCAAAGCAGGAGCCAACTTTGCTTCTTTGAGTGGAGATCTTGGAGAAGACATTGATGGAAGAACTTCATTTAATGTTGGTGTAGTAGCAAATATTGGTATTTCTGAAAAATTTTCTGTACAGCCTGAAATCGTATATTCTTCTCAAGGGGGATCTTCAGATGTAGAGGGTGAGGATTTCACTGTGAAATTTGATTATATCAATGTGCCAATTTTAGCAGATTTTAAAGTAGGACAAGGGTTGAGTTTACAAGCAGGTCCACAAGTAGGTATTAATATTACTTCAGAGCTTGACGCAGATGGAGGATCTGTAGATATTGACGATACAGAAACTATTGATTTATCATTAGCTTTTGGAGCTCAATACAAATTAGATCAAGGGATCTTTTTCCAAGCGCGTTATGGATTAGGGCTTTCTGATATCATTAGTGATATAGATGGAAAGAATAACGTAATTTCTTTATCTGTTGGATATTTCTTCAATTAATTTAAAAAAGAAATTAGTAATATAGAGAAAGTGCTTCCTAACAAGGAAGCACTTTTTTTATGCCTTGTAATGTTGTAATCTATTATAATATTTTTCAAAAAATTCCTTGGGGTAAGATTTTTTCTTGTTAATTTATACGATTTTTTTTAATTGTTAGTTATGTGTTACTAATAATTAATTTAAAATCTATGAAAACTACTTTTTTAGCCTTTTTGGTATTTATGATTACCTCTAGTATTAATGCACAAGATGTTTCTTTTGGAGCAAAAGCAGGAGCTAACTTTGCATCCATAAGTGGGGATTTAACAGATAATATTGACGGAAGAACATCTTTCAATGTTGGAGCTGTCGCCAGTATTGGTATTTCAGAAAAATTTTCTATACAACCCGAACTAGTCTATTCAGCTCAAGGAGGAACAGCAAGTATTGAAGGGCAGGATTTTACAATTAAACTTGATTATATCAATGTTCCTGTTTTAGCAGATTTTAATATTGTTAAAGGGCTAAGCATTCAAGCAGGTCCTCAAATAGGTTTTAATATTACTTCAGAAGTTGACACTGATGGTGGGGAATCTTCAGAAGTTGAAACTGAAAGTATTGAATTTTCATTAGCAGCAGGTGCACAATACAGATTAGATCAGGGACTTTTTTTTCAAGCACGCTATGGTCTAGGAATTACAGATACTAGTGATATTTTAACTAGAAAAAATAATGTTTTTTCTTTATCTATCGGATATTTCTTTAACTAATCAATAAAAAGAATTACCATCATTTAGAAAGTGCTTCCCTAACAAGGAAGCACTTTTTTTATGTCTTGTAATGTCGTATTTTTATGCTTTCGCGAAAGCAAACTCTTTATGAAACTAAACATCATTAATGGCCCTAACCTTAATCTCCTTGGAAAACGTGAGCCAGAAATATATGGAGGAAAATCGTTTGAAGATTATTTTAGAGAACTACAATTTAAATACACAGCCATTGAACTTTCGTATGTACAATCAAATCTAGAGGGAGAGTTAATTACACATATTCAAGAGTCTGATGAGGTTTATGATGGTATTATTTTAAATGCAGCGGCCTATACGCACACTTCAGTAGGTATAGGAGATGCGGTTGCTGCTATCGGAATTCCTGTTATCGAAGTGCATATCTCTAATACATTTGCACGGGAAGAATTTAGGCATCAGTCGTATATTTCAAAATATGCAAAAGGCGTTATTTTAGGGTTTGGTTTACAAAGTTATGAGCTCGCTATCCAGAGTTTTATGAAGTAAGTCGTCGTTTTGAAAGCCCTAAAATATGTGGTCGCTTTCTATTATTTGCTAATTAAGTAATTAAAAATATACTAGGAATCGGGTATTTTTACGTGTTTCCTTTAGATGTAATTTTATACTTTTAAACTATAAACGCTTTTTCCAAAATATACTCTTATGATAACACCTATACTATTATCCAAAACCGATGCTGCTCAAGCGAGTGCTGACTTTGACGATGCTTTAAAAAATGAACCAGCGACCCTTATTCTAGTAATAGGTGATAATGACCAAACAAAAGATGCACTAGAAAATCTCTCGACTTCTATCAATTCTGATGATCATTTTTATAAAGGGGTAAGAGCTGTACATGCTCCTAATGTTACTTTTATTCTAGACACACTAAAGGGATTACATGTAAGTCCAAGGCTAGAGGATATAGATTGGAATGCTATCGATACATATGTGATTTTCTCTATCTCCAACGTATTCAATAATATTGGTAATGCGGTATTATCCTCTAAGTATGATAACAGGTCAACATATTATATAGAAAAATCAATTATGTTGGCGATGGCTTACGATAAAGACTTAAATCAATAAATCTATGGGTATACAAATATATTTCCGCGCTCTTATATTTCTTTACTGCTTTTGCTTTTCAGTAACTATATCTTATGGGCAAGATAACGTATCTGTTTTTTCTATTTTAGAAAAAGATAGAGATGGAGGGTATCAGAAAAAAGATTCTCTGTACACTGATAATCGTGTGGTAGATATCAATAGTATTTTGCAAATCGATTTAGATATGGGGGTGATTACATCTAAATTGGAAAAAAATACCACAGGATTACCTGATGATCTTGCAGGAAAAATAGAGAAACTTACCAAGGCACTAAAAGAACGTAAAGAAGTTCTCAAAGCATTCGATAGTCTGTTAAATTCGTATAATTACGAAACCTTTAAAGAAAAACCTGATCTAAATAAAAAGTGGGCAGCTGCCATGCAGCAATCTGCCATCTCTGTCGTAGAACTTTGGGATGTGAGTCCCTATATTGAGTTTGGAGATCCCAATGATAGAAATGTTAGCATACGACCAGGACCTACCTATCAACGAGCACAAGTAGAATTAGATCGCATGACCAAGCAAGTAGACGACTTTGCTCAAGATCAAGGGGTCTATGTTCAGTTTGGTGCTTGGTTGTACAAGAAAAATAATCAAAATACAGCTCTGCATATTCCTGGTTTTGATTCTATTGAACCGCAACCTTCTTATGAAGTAGACAGATGGAGAATACTCCCTACTGAAAAACAACTAGCAGATTTACAAGAAGCGACTGCACTAGCAAAAGAGAATAAGGACAAAGGTTTATCTGTAATCAAGAACACCATCGATATACAAGTGAAACAACTAGAAGAAGTACTTACAGGGCAGTTCAATTCGCTTGTAGATTCTTTAAGCATACAAGCACAACAAATAGTCGGTGATAATATTACACCTATTGTTACAGAAATAAATGCTCTTAAAACAAATATTGAGAATTTTAAAAGCACGGTAAAACAACGTATCTCCTATTATGAGAGCTTATCTATAAATGATCAGTTACCCGTGATACAAGTGTTATCACAAATAGAAACCGACTTAGATTTTATTAAAAGCGATGGAAAGGCATTATTAACTCAAGCTACGAAGGTGTATGATGACATTAAAACATTGCTTGATGATACCATTACAAACGCTGATGCATTAGAAGAGCTTGCAGCGAATTTAAAAGACCACTTAGAAACGTGGCTAGATACCACATTGGAAAAAACAAATATTTATAAACTAAAAGAACTCTTGCAAGGAGCTCCTGTAGATTTTGGGTTATTGAAATTTAGCAATAAGGTTTTTAAATTATCCTTAAAAGATCTGCCAAATCAAGCTGATTTGGATTTGTACACAACGGGTATTCGACAAGGAGGCGATCGAATCGCATTTAAGTTTGAAATAGCGACAAAACAGAAAACCATCTATACCGAGAATAGAGAGGTGTACATGTTTAGAGTGTTACCTCATATAGAAAGCACGGTAGGTGTTATTTTTGCAGATCCGTTGGCTAGAACCAATGTACAAACACAATTTCAAATGGCTCCTTACTATAATTTAATTTTTAAAGGACTATTTGATCAGAAAATACGAAGAAAAAGTGTTGCTTATAATCGTATTTTGGACTGGGGAATTGGTCTTCATATCTCTGCTCCAGATTTTGACGGCGACGATGTACCAGAGTTAGGAACTGGTATCGTGGTGTCCATACTTCACGATTATGTTCAGTCTGGAATTGCCATTAATGTATTTACAGGAGATCCTTATTGGTATTTTGGGCTGAGGTTGCCAATCCCTTCTTTTAATATTGGTTCAATTCCTTCTACCTCTAATTAAAATATAAAACTAATTCATAAAAAAACCTTATTCAACTGAATAAGGTTTTTTTATGAATTAATACTAGCTTCTATAAGTGAATCACTTCACCATATGCATCTGCTACAGCTTCCATGACGGCTTCACTCATCGTTGGGTGTGGGTGAATCGTTTTTAAAACTTCATGACCAGTAGTTTCTAGTTTACGTCCAAGTACAGCTTCGGCAATCATATCTGTAACCCCTGCACCGATCATATGGCATCCTAGCCATTCTCCATACTTAGCATCAAAAATCACCTTTACAAATCCATCTTTTGTTCCCGCAGCGCTGGCTTTACCAGAGGCAGAGAATGGAAATTTACCTACTTTAAGCTCGTAACCAGCTTCTTTAGCTTGCTTTTCTGTCATTCCTACACTTGCAATTTCTGGAGTTGCATATGTACATCCTGGGATGTTAGAATAATCGATCGCTTCAACGTGCATTCCAGCAATTTTCTCTACACACGTAATTCCTTCGGCAGAGGCTACGTGAGCAAGTGCAGGTCCTTTAGTGACATCACCAATAGCGTAGTAACCAGGGATATTTGTTTGGTACCAATCGTTTACGATAATCTTATCACTATCTACAACAATACCTACATCTTCTAGGCCTATATTTTCAATATTTGTTTTAATACCTACCGCAGATAATACAATATCTGCTTCTAAGACCTCTTCTCCTTTTTTAGTTTTGACGGTAGCTTTTACGCCATTTTCCGTTTTTTCAACTTTCTCTACAGAGCTATTTGTCATCACGGTAATACCAGCTTTTTTCATAGAGCGCTCAAATTGTTTTGAAACGTCCTCATCCTCTACAGGAACTACATTTGGCATATACTCTACAATAGTTACTTCTGTACCCATAGAGTTATAGAAACTTGCAAACTCAACACCGATAGCACCAGAACCAACCACGATCATTTTCTTAGGTTGTTTCTCTAAAGTCATAGCTTTACGATACCCAATCACCGTTTCTCCGTCTTGAGGTAAACTAGGTAGTTCTCTAGAACGAGCACCTGTTGCTATGATGATATGATCTGCACTGTATTCTTTTCCATCGACATCTACTTTCTTGCCAGGTTTAATTTTTCCGTAGCCTTCAATGACATCTATTTTATTTTTTTTCATTAGGAATTGAACTCCTTTACTCATTCCTTCTGCTACGCCACGGCTACGCTTAACAACAGCTGTAAAATCTTTATCAGCGTTTTCTACTTTAAGACCGTAATCTTCTGCGTGTTTAAGGTATTCAAAAACTTGGGCACTTTTTAGTAATGCTTTGGTAGGAATACATCCCCAATTTAAACATACACCTCCAAGGCTTTCTTTTTCTACAACTGCAGTTTTTAAACCCAGTTGAGAAGCTCTAATAGCTGTTACATATCCGCCAGGGCCACTCCCTAAAACGATCACATCGTACTTGCTCATAGTTAGATTTTTTTGGTCTATTATATAGTGCGAAAATACATATTAAACACCATATCTTAAAACTAAAACCCCAAAGTGTTTTTTTAGGATTCTAATTTGAAGATTAATACCTTATTATTTTTAAAAATACTTATTCTTTGAAGTCAATACTAGCTGAGTTTACACAGTATCGCTGTCCCGTTTCTGTGGGGCCATCATTAAAAACATGGCCTAAGTGTGATCCACAGTTAGCACATACAATCTCGGTGCGTATCATACCCAATGTTGTATCTCTTATGTATTCTACAGTGCCTTCGATAGCAGCATCAAAACTTGGCCATCCGCATCCACTATCAAATTTACTGGTGCTATCAAATAGTTTCGTGTGACAAGCCCCGCATTGATAGGTACCATCTTCCGAGTGGAGGTTGTATGTTCCTGTAAAAGGGCGTTCGGTTCCTTTTTTTCTAAGGATCGCATAACGTTCTGGACCTAGTTCCTCTAGCCACTCGGCTTCTGTTTTATCAACGGGATATTTTTTCATAATATTATTATTTCCGTGAAGACGGAAATCTTTTTAAAATTAGTTCTAAACCACATTTGTATGTGTAGTCTTTTATTCTTCTCCTTCAGGCTCAAATACTAAGGCATCTCCATTAATGCAGTGGCGTTTCCCTGTGGTGTTCCTTGGACCATCATTAAAGACATGTCCTAAATGACCGCCACAAGTTGCACAATGCTCTTCTGTTCTGGTGTATCCTAGCTTTCGATCTGTTGAGTAAGCGACATTTCCTTCAACAGGGCGATCAAAACTTGGCCATCCAGTACCGCTGTCAAATTTATGTTTCCCTTCAAAAACAGCTGTGCCACAACCAGCACATTTGTAAGTTCCGTTACTGTAGTTTTTATTGAGTTCACTAGAAAAAGGTCGCTCGGTACCTTCTTGACGTAAAATATAATACTGGTCTTCTGTTAATTGGGCTTTCCACTCAGCATCTGTTTTTTGAACTGGAAATACTTCAGGTTCTTTCTCTTGTGCTTTACCATTACAGCTTACTAGTAGTACTATAAATAAAGCAAGGGCGCATTGTTTAATCATGGCTTTTTTTCTTTTTTGTAAAAATACGATTTATCGAATTTTTTGTCGTTAAAACTATTCTAAAATGACATACTAAAAATGAAGATACTTAAATAGTACTACAACGTTGTAAATACACTAGTGACATAATAGTTAGCTTATTTTCCTATTTAGTTGAACTAAATGTATCGATTTTTTAATGTATTTTTCACAAATTAATACGCGTAAAACAAGAGATTTGTCTTAAATTATTGGACTCATAAAAATCAACCAATATATATGAACATTATACATGTGAGTGCAGAGTGCTATCCTGTAGCAAAAGTAGGCGGTTTAGGAGATGTAGTAGGTGCCTTACCTAAATATCAAAATAGGATAGGAAACAATGCCACAGTCATCATGCCGTACTATGAAACGGCATATGTCAAGAAAGCAATGACAGTGGTCGATTTTTGTTTTAACCTTGTGATGGAGCAAAAAACGTATTTTGCAGAGGTGCTGTCCGTAGAGGATGCTTCTTTGGGATATTCCTTGTTTTTGGTTCGTGTCACAGGCCTAACAGATCGTAAAGAAGTGTATGGTTATAAAGACGATCCATTACGTTTTATGGCTTTTCAAAGAGTAGTGCTTCAGTGGATATTACAGCAGAAACAACTGCCAGATGTAGTGCACTGTCACGATCATCACACAGGATTAGTTCCTTTTATGATGAATCGATGTGAGGATTTTTCACTACTTAAACGTATTCCCACCGTGCTCTCTATTCATAATGCCCAATATCAGGGGCAATTTCCTCATGAAATGGGAGGAATTTTACCACGCTTTCGCGAAAGCGATATAGGTCTTCTTGACTGGGGGGGAATGATCAACCCGCTGGCTTCTGCCATAAAATGTGCATGGGGGGTGAACACGGTTTCTCCATCGTATATGGAAGAATTAAAACAAAAAGCAAATGGATTGGAGTCATTACTAGCGCATGAAAGTGCAAAATGCGAAGGAATCTTAAATGGAATAGATACCGAAACATGGAATCCTGCCACCGATGTCTATTTACATAAAAATTACAACATCCGCACTCGACAATCTGGACGCAAAGCAAATAAAGAAGCCTTGTGTGAAGAATTTGGCTTAGATTCTACTAAACCTCTTTTTGGGTTTATTGGTCGTTTGGTATGGGAAAAAGGCGCCGATGTTTTGCCAGAAATGATAGATAAAGCATTACAAGAATATGATATTAATGTCATTATATTAGGCTCAGGCGCACCCGAAGTCGAGACTCAATTATCCGATCTTATAGAAAAGTATAAAGGTCGTTATAATGCCTATATTGGATATCAAGAACGCATGTCTCATCAAGTATATGCAGGAGCCGATTTTTTATTGATGCCTAGTCGCGTAGAACCTTGTGGATTGAACCAAATGTACTCCTTACGTTATGGCTGTATGCCTATTGTGAGAAGTACTGGAGGACTAAAAGATACCGTGATTGATCTTGGAGAAGAAAATGGTTTTGGGATTTGCCACAATAACACCTCAGTAGAAGATGTTGTGTATAGTGTAGGTAGGGCTGTTACACATTTTAAGGATCAAAAGAAATTTAAAGAAATTCAAAAAACAATGATGCAAATAGAACATAGCTGGGAAAAATCAGCTCAAATGTATGTATCTTTATATAATAAGTTAAAATAGACGAAAAATGAATAAAAAGGTATTAGCTATTATTTTAGGAGGAGGACAAGGATCAAGATTATATCCACTTACAAAAATGAGATCAAAACCTGCAGTACCGATTGCAGGGAAGTATCGTCTCGTGGATATTCCTATTTCTAACTGTTTAAGTTCAAATATCAAACGTATGTTTGTGTTGACGCAGTTTAACTCAGCTTCTTTAAATAAGCATATCAAACATACCTATCAGTTTAGCTATTTTTCTGATGCCTTTGTCGATATCCTTGCAGCAGAGCAAACTCCTGAAAATAAAGGATGGTTTCAAGGTACGGCAGATGCCGTGCGTCAAAGTATGCACCATTTTAAAGGCTATGAGTCTGAATATATACTCATTCTATCTGGAGATCAATTATACCAAATGGATTTTAATGAAATGCTAGAAGCCCACATTGCTTCAGATGCCAAAATTAGTATCGCTTCCTTACCTGTAAATGCAAAAGACGCGACCTCATTTGGGATTTTAAAAACCAATGATGATCAAACTATTAGTTCTTTTATAGAAAAACCAGAAACAAGTCTTTTGCCAGATTGGAAATCTAATGTGTCTCCCGCTATGAAGAAAGATGGGAAACACTACCTAGCTTCAATGGGAATCTATATCTTTAATAAAGACTTATTAATTGAATTATTAGATGGAACAGATACTAATGACTTTGGAAAAGAAATTATTCCTCAAGCCATTAGTGAACACAAAGTATTAAGTTATGCCTATGAAGGCTACTGGACAGATATAGGAAATATTGATTCTTTCTTTGAAGCCAATATTGACCTCACTGCAGATATCCCAAAATTTAATTTATTTAACAGAGATCGAAGCATATTAACCCGTCCTCGTGTATTACCACCCACAAAGATATCTGGAACTACACTAGAGAAATCTATTGTTGCCGAAGGAAGTATCATTCACGGAAGTCGCATTGCAAATTCTGTCATCGGAATACGTTCAAGAGTTGGAAAAGGAACGGTGATAGAAAACTCGTATGTGATGGGAAGTAATCGCTTCTTAGACCTAGAAGAAATTGATGCTGCCCGTGCTAAGGGAATCCCTCATGAAGGGATTGGAGATCGCTGTTTTATTACAAACTGTATCATTGATAAAAATGCCAAGATAGGAGATGATGTTCGTATCACAGGAGGAAAGCATTTGGAAGATTCAGAGACAGATACCTATGTGGTAAGAGATGGAATCGTCGTAGTTAAAAATGGAGCTTTGATCCCTTCAGGAACCATTATTTAATGATGGATAACGTACAAACCTACAGTCTTTTTACAGATTTTGATATTTCGCTGTTTAAAGCAGGAAAGCATTTTCGTTTGCACGAAAAAATGGGTTCGCATATTTGCACTGTAGATGGTGTTAAAGGCACCTATTTTGCCGTATGGGCACCCACTGCAAACCAAGTATCAGTGATCGGTGATTTTAATCACTGGCAAGATGGACAACACAAACTTCAAGTTCGTTGGGATTCAAGTGGTATTTGGGAAGGATTTATTCCAAAAGTAGGTCATAGTGATACGTATAAATACAAGATACATTCTAACCATAACGGGATCATTACCGAAAAGGCAGATCCGTTTGCAAGACGCGCAGAACATCCGCCTAAAACAGCTTCTATTGTGTACAGTACAGACCATGTCTGGAAAGATAAAGCGTGGATGAAAAAGCGACATAAGCACAATAGCTTACAAGCACCTTACTCTGTGTATGAATTACATCTAGGATCTTGGAAACGAAACACAGAAGAAAATAGAAGTCTAAGCTATTCAGAACTCGCAACTGAGTTAGTAAGCTACATAAAAGAAATGAATTTTACGCATGTAGAGTTCATGCCTATTATGGAGTATCCCTACGATCCAAGTTGGGGATACCAACTTACAGGATATTTTGCACCGACGGCTCGTTTTGGATATCCAGAAGAATTAATGACACTGATCGATGCATTACACCAAAATGATATTGGTGTAATCTTAGATTGGGTACCTTCTCATTTTCCAGAAGATGCACACGGTCTAGGGAATTTTGACGGAACCGCTTGCTATGAGCACCCAGATCGTCGTAAGGGCTATCATCCAGATTGGAAATCATTGATTTTTAATTATGAACGTAATGAGGTACGCTCTTTTCTGATAAGTAATGCCCTTTTTTGGTTAGACCAGTACCATGTAGACGGTCTTCGAGTCGATGCAGTTGCTTCTATGCTATATCTAGATTACAGTAGAGAAGAAGGCGAATGGGAACCTAATGATCAGGGAGGAAGAGAAAACCTAGCGGTGATTAGTTTCTTACAAGAGCTCAATCAAGAAGTGTATGCCAGTTTCCCAGATGTACAAACCATCGCCGAGGAGTCTACCAGTTTCCCTATGGTAAGTAAGCCTGTATTTACAGGAGGGTTAGGCTTTGGGATGAAATGGATGATGGGGTGGATGCACGATACCTTAAATTACTTCAAACGTGATACGTTATATAGAAATCATCATCATAATGAGATTAGTTTTAGTATGACCTATGGGTTTACAGAAAACTTCATGTTACCGTTGTCACACGATGAGGTGGTCTACGGAAAGCAATCCATTTTAGGGCGTATGCCTGGTGATGAATGGCAACGCTTTGCAAACCTTAGATTGCTCTATTCCTATATGTATACCCATCCAGGAGGAAAACTTCTTTTTATGGGAAGTGAGTTTGGACAAGGAACCGAATGGGATTTTCAGGGACAACTTGATTGGTATGTGTTACAATATGACAATCATAAAGGCGTACAGAAAACAGTAGCAGATCTCAATCATTTATACAGATCAACGCCCTCATTATATGAGAAGCAATTTGAACCAGAAGGTTTTGAATGGATTGCTCATGATGATAGTGAAAATGCTGTGTTGAGCTATATACGTAGAGGAAATAGCCCTGATACGCTTATTGTTGGGGTATTTAATATGACCCCTGTACCTCGTCCTACATACCGTATCGGATTACCTTCAAAGGGAAGCTTGCTCGAAATTTTCAACAGTGATGCATCTATGTATGGAGGAACAGGAAAATACCACAACAAAAAAATGACGGTTTCTAAAACTTCATGGAATGGTAAGACTCATTCAGCAGAAATTATGGTGCCACCGCTAGCTGGGATCGTTTTGGAATTAAAAGTGAAACTTTAATTAAGGGAAAAAGAGGGTATACGCTTTCGCGAAAGCGCACTCAAAATCACAAAAAAACAAGATAACCACACTACGAAAACGTTAGCGTTAATAACTTATTACGATTAATTTCCATCTTTTAAATAGATAGTGTTTATTTGAATAACAAAATGATGATGCTATGATTATTAATACCGAATTACAACAAAAAGGGAATCAATTTCCCAACCAAATTATAGATTTTAATAAAGAAGTCGATACCTTATATTTTAAAACTGAAAATCATGTAATCCTACAGCTCACTGTCATAAGAGACAGTGTGTTGCGTTTTAGATATGCTACAGGCGGTGCTTTTGAAAATGATTTCTCCTATGCCATCGATGAAGATGCACATAGAGGATACAATCATCTGGAAGTAACCAGTGATGAACTCCATTATATTGTGACAACCAAAAAATTAGTGGTTCACATAGAGAAATTAAGTCTACAAGTAAAGATTTATGATCATGAAGGAGAACTGATCAATGAGGATGAACTTGGTTTTCATTACGAAGAAAGCTTTGAATACGGTGGTAACATCGTAAAAATGAGTAAAAAAGCACAACATGCTGAAAGTTATTATGGATTAGGGGATAAGCCTATGCATATGAACCTACGTGGAAAACGAGTGCAAAACTGGGCAACAGATCAATATGCTTTTGGAAAAGATCAAGATCCGATCTACAAAAGTGTTCCTTTTTACATAGGACTCAACAAAAAGAAATCCTATGGGATTTTCTTTGATAATACGTTTAGAACATTTTTTGATTTCTGTCAAGAACGTATGAGTGTAACGAGTTTTTGGGCACAAGGAGGTGAGATGAATTATTATTTCATTTACGGCCCTTCTATGTCTGATGTGGTAAAGAGTTACACGAATCTTACAGGAGTTCCAGAATTACCACCTATGTGGGCATTGGGGTATCAACAGTGTAAATGGAGTTATTACCCAGAAAGCAATGTAAAAGAAATTGCAGCGAAGTTTAGAGAACTTCAGATTCCTTGTGATGGAATTTATCTGGATATCGATTACATGGATGGTTTTCGCTGTTTTACATGGAATAAAGAATACTTCCCCGATCCAAAACGCATGGTCAAAGAACTTGCAGATGATGGTTTTAAAACTATTGTCATCATAGATCCAGGGATCAAAATAGACAAAGATTACAGTGTGTATCAAGAAGGTGTTGAAAATGATTATTTCTGTAAACGTGCCGATGGACCGTATATGAAAGGAAAAGTGTGGCCAGGAGAATGTAACTTTCCTGATTATACCAATCCAGAAGTACGTACTTGGTGGGCGGGACTTTTTAAAGAATTGATAGGTGACATAGGGGTAAAAGGCGTGTGGAATGATATGAATGAACCAGCCGTTATGGAGGTGCCAGGAAAAACATTTCCACCCGATGTACGTCATGACTATGATGGAAATCCCTGTAGTCACAGAAAAGCACATAATATTTATGGAACCCAAATGGCACGTGCGACCTATGAGGGTGTAAAAAAGTTTGCCTATCCCAAACGGCCTTTTGTAATTACTCGATCTGCGTATAGTGGTGCACAACGATATACCTCTTCATGGACAGGTGATAATATTGCAAGTTGGGAACATTTATGGGTAGCAAATATTCAGGTGCAGCGTATGTGTATCTCTGGAATGTCATTTACAGGAACTGATATTGGAGGCTTTGCTGAGCAACCCACAGGAGAATTATACGCACGATGGATCCAATTAGGTGTGTTTCACCCATTTTGTAGAACACACTCTTCGGGGCATCATGGAGATCAAGAACCTTGGGCATTTGATCCAGGCGTGACTGATATTGCTCGTAAGTTTATCAACCTTCGTTATCGATTACTGCCGTATTTATATACCATGTTTTATGAATATACTCAAAACGGAACACCGCTCTTAAAACCATTGGTGTACTTTGATCAAGACGATCCGCAGACACATTATAGAACAGATGAGTTTGTATTTGGTCATCAGATATTAGTGTGCCCTGTTTTAGAGCCAAATGCAAAAGGTAGGCGTATGTATATTCCAAGAGGAACTTGGTATAATTACTGGGACAAACTTCCTGTAGAAGGAGGAAAAGAACAATGGGTAGATGCCGATGTAGATAGTATGCCTTTATTTGTAAAAGCAGGTGCTATCATTCCTAAATATCCTATTCAACAATACGTAGGAGAGAAAAAATTAGAACAAGTAGAGCTTGAAGTCTATTATGCTCTAGGAAAAAATTCGTCAGATCTTTATGAAGATGCACAAGACGGATATGATTATACTAAAGAAAGATATAGCTTCAGAACGTTTAAAATGTCTGGTCGTAAAGATGATTGGATTATACAACAACACAAAAGAGGAACGTACATTACGCCTTATGATACTTACAGGATTCATTTGATAGGATTGCCTTTTAAAATAAAAACGATTGAGTTAGACAATACCAAGGTATCTCTAAAAAGTGTTCAGTATGACGATAAAACCTGTTCTTTGATCGTACCTAAAGGTTTTACCGAACTGCATCTATCGTAAATTGCAGATAATTTGTAACTTTAGAGTACTAAAAATTGATGACTATGAAAACAAAGCAATTATTTACTTTTTTACTGACTATTGTATTAGTTTGTGCCTGCAAGACAAGTCCTTTTACAGGTAAAAAAACACTGAATTTTGTGAGTAATGCTCAGCTGTTTCCGATGGCGTTTCAACAATATGATCAGTTTCTTTCTGAAAGTAAAGTGCTTACAGGGACCCCTGATGCAAATATGGTAAAAAGTGTAGGAGAGAAAATTGCTGTTGCTGCTGAACGATATCTTACTTCACTAGGAGAACCTGGTTATCTAAAAGATTACAGATGGGAATATAACCTCGTAGAAGATAGCACTGTCAATGCTTGGTGTATGCCAGGTGGTAAGATTGTCGTCTATACAGGTATTTTACCAATCACACAAACCGAGACGGGTCTCGCAATGGTGATGGGGCATGAGTTGGCCCACGCACTCGCAGATCATGGCGCACAGCGTATGAGTGCTGCACAATTACAGCAAATAGGAGCGTTAGGTGTAGCTGTTGGAACAGGCGTTGCAGGGCAAAGTCAAGAACAACAAGCGACTTGGATGCAAGCGTATGGGCTTGTTTCACAAGTAGGAGGGATGTTGCCTTTTAGTCGTTCTCACGAGACACAAGCTGATGAGATTGGTATTGTGATTGCAGCAATAGCTGGATATAATCCTGAGGAGGCAGCTAACTTATGGAGACGCATGAAAGAAGCGAGTAATGGACAAGCGCCACCACAAATATTAAGTACACACCCTTCTAATGATACAAGAATTGCAAATCTTACTGCCAAAGCACCCTTTGCGAAACAAGAAGCAGCAAAATTTGGCGTGACTACATTTAAATAAATAATATTTAAAATAATTTATTATAAGGAAAGCTACACAATCGTGTAGCTTTCTTATTTTAGTGGAATGAAGAAAGTATTACAAAAAGGAGACAAGAAGCTCTTAAATTCTTGGGCATTTTACGACTGGGCAAATTCAGTATATAGCTTAGTAATTGCATCGGCGATATTTCCCATATTCTATGATGCTATTTTTGAAATAAAAGGAATAGATACCCTTGTTGTTTTCGGAAAAGAGTGGAAGAGCAGTTCCTTGATTTTTGCGACTACAGCAGTCGCTTTCTCTGTGGTTGCGATCATCTCACCCTTACTCTCTGGGGTAGCTGATTTTTTGGGAAACAAGAAATTTTTCCTAAAACTTTTTTGTTATTTAGGGGCATTGAGTACCATAGGATTATACCTTTTTTCTATAGATCACATTTATGTAAGCCTTTCCTGTTACTTTCTTGCTCTCATTGGTTTTTGGGGCAGTTTAGTGTTTTATAATTCATACTTGCCAGACATCGCAAACAAAGATCAACATGATAGCATAAGCGCCAAAGGCTTTTCTTTAGGATATGTAGGAAGTGTGATTCTTCTAATTGCTTGCTTAGCTTTAATTATGAGTCAGGAAAATGGAGAAGATAAAGTAAAAATGATGCGTTGGTCTTTTGTACTCACAGGTGTTTGGTGGATTGTTTTTAGTCAGTATACCTATATCTATTTACCTAAAGGAAATAAAAGTGACGGGAAGTTGTCTAAGAATGTTTTTTACCAAGGCTTTCGAGAACTCAAAGCAATATGGGTAGAGATGCAACATAAACCTCGTTTAAAAGGATATTTGATTGCTTTCTTTGTCTACAGTATGGGCGTGCAAACGGTGATGCTAGCAGCAGCGTATTTTGGAGCAGAAGAGTTAGATTGGGGAGAGACTGATAAAACATTAGGACTTATCACCAGTATTTTATTAATTCAGTTGGTAGCTGTATTAGGAGCGTTTTTAACATCAAAGCTATCTTCAAAAATTGGGAATATCAATGCACTTATTGTGATTAACTTGATTTGGATCGCTATTTGTGCGTGGGCATTTTTTGTCTATACACCTATTCAATTTTATATTACAGCAGGGGTAGTGGGCCTTGTTATGGGAGGTGTACAAGCACTTTCACGCTCTACCTATGCTAAATTTCTTCCAGAGACAGATGACACGACTTCCTATTTTAGCTTTTATGATGTTTCAGAAAAAATAGGAATTGTTTTTGGAATGCTTATGTTTCTTGCCATGCAGGAACTCACTGGGAGTATGCGATATTCTATTATCTTTTTGATTCTGTTTTTTGGAGTGGGGGTTTTACTATTAAGAAGGGTCCCAAAGGAAGGCAAAGAATAGTGTTTTTTATTGCAGTGTAAGCTTTCGCGCTTCGTCAAACTCAGCATAAACTCCTGCATCGCTACGCTCTTTGAAAGCGTATAAAAAAGGATTCCCCTTTATATTGAAACATTTTAGTAAATAAGAGTAGAATATTTTACTTAAGTTTGCGTTACAAGTTTACAAACCTACATAAGCATGAAAAAAATATCCTACTATTTATCTTTTCTTTTATTATGTTTAGCCACAACTTTTATTTCTTGTGATGACGAGCAATTAGAAGGAGAATTCTTTACTACACCCGACGGACAAGTAATTACAACCAATACGGAAGAATGTCTAGCCGCATCATTAGCGCTTCAAGAGGCCTATGAACTTTTTCTAAATGCACCTCCAGAACAAATAATTACTGCTTGTGCTGCGGTGTCTGATGCTTTAGATGCTTATATTTTAGCATGTGATACTGATATTAATGACCCAGCAATTTCTGTAATCGTAAGTGGCTTTAGTGATTGTAACGATTCATCAAACAATTGTGATACGGCCACAACTGCCGCAATAGCTGCTCAAACAGCATTTGCCAATGCGTCTCCAGAAAACGAAGTTCAGTTATGTAATGCATACAGAACTGCCTTAGAAACTCAATTAGCCGTTTGTGGAGATGCAGATGGAAGTATTCAAGCTACTATTAATGGACTCTCGTGTGTAGATGCGGCTTGTGCTGACGCCATTACTGCTAGCGAAGAAGCTCTTGCCATATTTGATATGGTTGATGTTACAGATGCAGATGCGTATACAGAAGCTTGTGGTAATTACTCATTTGCTTTACAAGAACAAATCGTTGCTTGTGGAGATGAAAACGGAAGTTTACAAGCAATTATTGACGAACTTGGTGACTGCTCACCTCCAGAAGATGATGGTCCTGTGCGTATGACTATAGATGGAGATTTTAAAAACTTTAATGTAGCAGAAGCACCTATTAATGGTTCAACCTTTGAAGTGACCGCCACGGATGTAGATGTAAACGATACCTTTCAATTTAATGTAGTACTACAACAAACAGGAGAAAACATACTTCAAAGTGTGGTATTGACCATAGACGGGGTTTCATATACACCTGTTTTGAATGGAGAAACTCAATTTTCAAGCAATATAACTGAGAATGATGGAATGGTTATCATTGGAACCTTCACAGGTCCTATGATGAATGCTGACGGAGAAATTATCACCATTACAAATGGTATTATAGATATAGAAGTGTAAGTAATTACTGCGATACATAGAAATACTAAAAAGAGGCGGTTTTACTGCCTCTTTTTTTATAATAAAATGAGATATGTTGGTTCAAATATGTTCTGATTTACATTTAGAATTAGTGCAAAACAGAAATTGGATTTTAGAAAACCCATTAGTTCCTAAGGGGGATATATTAATTATAGCAGGAGATACTTTTTATATAAATGATCAGATGGGTACGCTTGATTTTATAAAAAAAGTATCTGATGATTTTAAGGCTGTGTACTTGATTCCAGGGAACCACGAATATTATGGTGGCTATGATGTATCTACTGGATTAGTCTCTACTAGAGAAGCTATTAGGAGTAATGTATTTCTTGTAAATAATCATACAGAAACGATAGACGGAGTTTATTTTATATTTTCAACATTATGGTCTCGAATTCAAAAAAATATTCTTGCAGTCTTAAGAGGAATGACAGATTTTAGAAAAATACAGTATCAGAACAAAAAGCTTACTATTGATCATTTTAATGCACTTCATGATGCTTGTTTTGAATTTATAAAAAGCGAAGTACAGAGAGAAGGAAAAAAAGTAGTCGTTACCCATCATTTACCAAGTGAGTTGTGTATGGCTGCTGAGTTTAAAAATAGTTTGCTTAACGATGCGTTTTGTGTTGAAAAAACAAATTTTATTTTAAATTCCAATATTGATTATTGGATATATGGACATAGTCACAGAAATTTAAAAGATTTTGAAATAGGAAGTACTAAAATGATGACCAATCAATTTGGTTATATGGGGCTTCAAGAGCATTATTCATTTAATCTAGAAAAGATAATATCTGTATAGTATGCACAAAAAAAGCGCTCATCTCGAGCGCTTTTTTTATATGAATATGTATAGGTTACTTAGTGCATTTTTATATTTCCAGACCCAGAGACTTTAGTATCTTGTTTGTTTGGGTTGCCATAATAATCAACATCTCCAGAGCCACTTACGCGAGCTCTGATACTGTTACTACAATACACCGAAATATCTCCAGAACCCGCTACGCTTACAGATGCATTTTCTGCTCTTAATTCTTTTGCATGTACTTCTCCAGAACCTGCTACACTTACATCAATGTCTCTACTGTTTCCAGTGAGTGTTAAATCTCCAGAGCCAGCTACACTTGCATCTACACTACTTGCATCGAGTTTAAGTGTAAGATCACCAGAACCCGCGACAGATGTTTTAAAGTTAGTGGTTTTAATTACATCTTTATTCCACATGTTTCCAGACCCTGCGAGTGTTACTTCGTCTAATTCTTCAAAAGGAACCGTGATTCTAATCTTCTTGCTAGGGCGTATGTTTTTGTTATTTTCTACTTTAATTTTTAACGCATTGCCGCGTACTTCTGTGACAATGTATTCCATAAGATTACTATCTCCTTGTATTGTGATGGTACCTTCTTTTCCAGCTACAAGTTCTACGTCAAATGATCCTCCTACGTTTACCTCATCATAACTGCCTACAGATCTAGTGATTGTAGTAATGTTTCCATTTCCTTTTTCTCCTTTTCCCCACCATTGTGCTTGAACTTGCAATGCGCTTACTACGATGAGACAGATTGTGATTACTTTTTTCATACTGTTTGATTTTTAGATTGATTTGATATTAATTATAATTTTGAGAATGTAACTCCGCCATATTCGGAGTTGATGTTAATATTATTTTGACTATTGGCATTTCCGTAATATCCTTCATAATACTTATCTGAAGATTCGATACGTTTTTTTGTGATTTCTAGATCATCTTCACCACTGAGGCCAGCATACTCTAAGGAAATATTAAAAGTGAAATTATAGGTGCTATTATACCCTATTTTGATACCTGTGAAATCACTTTGAATCACCACATCACCAGCACTAGGGGCAAGTTCGTTGATTCGCAAGGAACCATAGCTTGTATTTAAGTTGACATCGCCTTGAATGGTTTCAAAGGTTGTGGATAAAAAATCCCCTCTTCCTGTGAGTTTGCCAACAATTTCTGCCTGTAATTTGCCATAATCACATACATAGTTAAGGTCTTGTACTTCGCCAAATTCACTTTTGGTATGATCTGCGTTTAGTTCTATTTTATCGGCTTTTTCTAAATTGAAACTAGAATAATCTGCGGTAATACGCCCACTTTTCATATACTCGATGCTTACGTTGTGGGTGTTGTCAAAGTTGAGACTATTATCATCACCTAATAACTTCCCAATCGTAAATTGCCCATAGTCACAGCTTATTTTTGCGTTGCCTTGAATCTCGTTGATAGTGATCCCTCCGTAGTCGTTACTAATGTCAATATCGTTGGTTAAAGGTACTTTAATTTCATAACGGATCTCCATATTCACATTACTACTTTTCCAGCTTTTCCACCAAGAGCGTCCGCCTCCTCTATCAAATTTTGTAGTCGCACTCACAAAACTAGCGCTCCCATTAAAATCAACTTCAATCTCATCGAGCTTCTCTTGTACTCTTTCTTCGTTATTACCATTGGTTTTAATGAAGACTTCAATGACTGTTTTGTTTTGATTCCAAGAGATAATATTTACGTTTCCATAACTATTGTCTATTTTTAAGCGAGCATCTGGGTTGACCGTAAATTCTTTTTTGACTTTCTTCTCTTTGGTGTACTGTCCTTTAAACCCATTGTATGCCAATGCAACGGTAGGAATTGCGAGCAGAATAAAGAATAAGGTATATATTTTTGTTTTCATAATATGGGTGTGATTAGGTCTTCTATAGTGTAGAAGGACGTAATTCATTTAATTTTTTTATGGCGTCTATGTGTTCAAGTACTTGTTGTAATAAGTCTATTCTGTTTTGAAAATTACTAATCATCGCATAAATAACTCTCTTATCTTGACCACTTGTAGCGAGATCATTTTTTAATTTGTCATAATCTGTTTCAAGGGTTTTGAGCCTTTTGATAGCATCATCTACAATAGCTTGTGTTTCTGGGGTGGCTTGTTTATTAATTTCAAATAACTCTTTTTCTATTGTTTGTGTAAAAAACTGTTGGGTTTGTTCCATTTCTGGAGATACCTCGGCAAGTTCTCTTCCTTCAGGTAGTGTATTTCGTGTAAGCACAACCATACAAATCAGTGCGATACTAGCTGCTACGGCTAGGGATTTCCACCAGTTGAATTTACGTACGGGAACTTCCTTAGTTTGTGGTACGCTTTGCAATTTTTCTAAAAATCGCGCTTTATGATCTTTACTTGGTTCTTGAACACTAAGTTGCCCTTCTAGGCGCTCAAATAGTTGTTCTATGTCGTCCTTCTTCATAATCGTTTAATTTTTTTCGTAAACTGTCTTTTGCTCTAGAAACAACCGTTCTGCAATTGGCATAGCTTACATTTAATATGGTACTCATCTCTTCATAATCATACCCTTCGATGAGGTGAAGGGAGAGTGCTTGTCTATAATTGTCTTTTAGACTATCCATCGCTTTGATAACCTGTTGTGCTTTTACCTGACTTAAATCGGTTTCGGTAATACCTTCGGTATCATCTTCAATGCGGTATAAATGATCTTCTATAGGCGTCTCATCTAATTTTTTGATACGTTGATAGCTATTTAAACTTTTATTGACCACAATTCGTTTTAACCAGCTCCCAAAAGTCGCTTCTCCTTTAAAGCTGTCTAGTTTTGTAAATGCATTAAGAAACGCTTCTTGCATGACATCTTCGGCTTCGGCGGTATCTTTTACAATGTGCAGGGCTGTGTTGTACATCGCTTTGTAGTAACGGTTGTAGACTTCCAGCTGTGCACTTTGCTGTCCTTGTTTACACAAAGGAATAAGATCTGTAATATCGCGATTGGTTAACGTCACTTGGTGGTTTTGGTTACTTCTGTTATAAAGATGCGTCCTTTTTTGGTTTGTTACACTTTCGTGAAAAAATATTTTGAATGTATTGTAGTTAGTTTACTTTATGGATAATAAAACTATTGGTTTTCTTACTATTAATGGTCGTTCATGCCTGTTTTTCTTATGTTTTAGAATGTTATTCTTATGAAATAATATATTGAGAATGGCTGAATCTCTTTTCGCGAAAGCATAAAAAAAAGATATATAAGAAGAGAAAATATACTTTTTGAAATAATAAGGGGTATGGAACCTTAGGGCAACCCATGAACCCTATACTTCGATCCAATGGTCGAGATGTTAAGCCGAAGATCCCGCTAGATACTGAAACAAGTTCAGTAAACAGCGGGATTAGCCTTCCTGCCGGCATAGGTAGGTTCAACTAACTATTTTGAATTCGCCTTTCGGACTTTTCAAAATAGCGTTTCACTAATAAACTGGCACAAGAATTGACTTCTATATAGTAGAAACAGCATATATAGGTAGCTTTGCGCCTTCAGAAATGTAATATGCTGATAATTAATCAAAAAAATAAAGAAGCCACCCGATCAGAAATGTGACATAGTGGCGTATATAAAATATGGCAAAACCAAAATTTACAACCCTTGACAGATTGTCATTGCAAGAGATAGATGGAGATGCAGAGTTAATTCCTTTAATGACTCCAGAAGACGAAGAAGCGATTAATAGAGAAGAACTTCCTGATAGTATTCCAATTTTACCGTTGCGTAACATGGTACTTTTTCCTGGTGTTGTCATTCCTATTTCGGCAGGAAGAGATACGTCTATCAAATTGATAGATGAGGCCAATAAAGGCAGTAAGATTGTAGGTGTCGTGGCTCAAAAAGATGAAGAGGTCGAAAACCCTACGGCGGATGATATTCATAAAGTGGGTGTCGTAGCTCGTATTTTACGTGTCCTTAAAATGCCTGATGGTAATGTGACGGTCATCATTCAAGGAAAAAAACGTTTTGAAATCACTGAAGTGACTTCTGAAAAACCGTATATGATGGCGCGTATTGCTGAGTATCCAGAAAAGCGTCCTTCAGGAACGAATAAAGAGTTTAAAGCAGTCATCGATTCTATACGAGACCTGTCTTTACAAATTATTCAAGATTCTCCTAATATTCCATCAGAGGCTTCTTTTGCCATTAAGAATATTGAGAGTAATTCTTTTTTAATCAATTTTGTGAGTTCTAACATGAATCTTACAGTTGCAGAAAAGCAACAGTTACTAGAAGTAAATGATCTTCACAAAAGAGCTTTGGAAACCCTTAAATTTATGGATATGGAGCGCCAGAAATTGGAGCTTAAAATCGATATTCAGAGTAAGGTGCAAAGTGATATGAGTCAGCAACAGCGTGAGTATTTCTTACATCAACAAATGAAAACCATTCAAGAAGAACTTGGAGGGGTTTCTTCTGAAGATGAGATAGAAGAAATGCGTATTCGTTCTAAAGACAAGAAATGGGATGAAAAAGTTGGAAAGCATTTTCAGAAAGAACTTGCGAAGATGCAGCGCATGAATCCGCAAGTAGCGGAGTATAGCATACAGCGTAACTATTTAGATTTATTCCTAGATTTACCTTGGAACGAGTTTAGTAAAGACAAGTTTGATTTAAAACGCGCTAAAAAAATATTGGATCGCGATCATTACGGACTAGACGATGTAAAACGCCGTATCATAGAATACCTAGCCGTTTTAAAACTACGTAATGATATGAAGTCGCCTATTTTGTGTCTATATGGACCTCCTGGTGTTGGAAAAACATCTTTAGGGAAATCTATAGCAGAAGCGCTAGGAAGAGAGTATGTGCGTATGAGCTTAGGAGGTATGCGAGATGAAGCTGAGATTCGTGGTCATCGTAAAACGTATATTGGTGCTATGCCGGGACGTATCATCCAAAGCCTTAAAAAAGCAGGTACCAGTAATCCTGTATTTGTTCTAGATGAGATCGATAAATTAAGTGCAGGAAATCAAGGAGATCCATCATCGGCTTTATTAGAAGTACTAGACCCAGAACAAAATAGTGATTTTCATGATAACTTCTTAGAAATGGGGTTTGACCTTTCTAAAGTCATGTTTATTGCTACGTCAAATAGCTTAAATACCATTCAACCTGCATTATTAGATCGTATGGAGATCATTAATGTAACGGGATACACTATTGAGGAAAAGGTAGAAATCGCAAAGCGTCATTTATTACCAAAGCAAATTAAAGAGCATGGAATGAATGATACGCAGATTAAAATAGCAAAGCCTCAATTAGAAAAAATTGTAGAAGGATATACAAGAGAATCCGGTGTACGTGGTCTTGAAAAGCAAATTGCAAAAATGGTACGCTATGGCGCAAAAAACATCGCGATGGAAGAGGAGTATAACGTCAAAGTCACTAACGAGGATATCATTGAAGTACTCGGTGCTCCTCGATTAGAGCGTGATAAGTATGAAAATAATGAGGTAGCAGGCGTGGTCACAGGACTAGCATGGACTAGAGTAGGCGGTGACATCCTGTTTATTGAATCGGCCTTGTCTAAAGGGAAAGGGCTTTTGACTATCACAGGGAATCTAGGAAAAGTGATGAAAGAAAGTGCTACAATTGCGATGGAGTATATCAAAGCAAATGCAGAAGCACTAGGACTTAATCCTGAGATTTTTGACAGTTATAACGTACACATTCACGTACCAGAAGGAGCAACTCCCAAAGATGGTCCGAGTGCTGGTATTACCATGTTAACTTCTCTCGTGTCTTTATTTACACAACGTAAGGTAAAGAAAAGCCTAGCTATGACAGGTGAGATAACCTTAAGAGGAAAAGTACTCCCCGTTGGAGGAATCAAAGAGAAAATTCTTGCAGCAAAACGTGCAAAAATAAAAGAGATTCTTTTGTGTGAGCAAAACCGTAGAGATATAGAAGAGATCAAAGCAGAGTATCTCAAAGGATTAACATTTCACTATGTAAAAGATATGAGTGAAGTTTTAGAACTAGCACTCACAAAACAGAAGGTAAAAAACGCAAAAAAGCTTTAAATTTTAGTAGATTAAAAAACAAAAGGGCGAGAATATATTCTCGTCCTTTATATTTTATGCTCCTGTCAAAATATATTATACTTGTACGCGTTTTGTGATAGTACCTAATACATCTCAAAAATGACATAGTGTACAAAGACTAGAATGAGTCGCATGCAGAAATACTTATTTTTCGTATTATTTTTTACAGTTACCTTTTGTGATGCGCAATTAGGAGGTCGGGCGACGTATCAGTTTCTTAATTTAACAACTTCTCCTAGGCAAGCAGCATTGGGCGGTAAAGTCATTACTAATTATGATTATGATCCCGATTCTGCACTCTTTAATCCGGCTACGATTAACTACAGAATGGACAATCAGTTGTCTGTAAATTATGTGAATTATCTGGCAGATATTAATTATGGTACAGCAAGTTATGCCTATTTATGGGATAGACGAACCCAAGTAATTCATGCAGGGATTACCTATATTAATTACGGAACTTTTGATGGAAGAGACGAAAACGGAAATCCAACAGGAGATTTTGGGGGTGGTGAAGCCGCCTTATCGCTTGGTTATGCGACTAATATCGCTCGTACAGATTTTCATGTAGGTGCCAATGTAAAATTGATTACTTCCAAATTAGAACAGTTTACATCTGCGGGCGTAGCGGTAGATCTTGGATTTATTTATAATTATGAGAAATGGGACCTCAATGTTGCCGCTGTGGTACGTAATCTCGGAACTCAAATTACACCGTATGTAGATACCTTTGAAAAACTACCCCTAGAAATAGACGCTGGAATTTCTCAAATCGTACCCAATGTACCAGTACGATGGCATCTTACTTTTGAAAACCTCCAACTATGGAATATTGCGTTTGAGAATGAAGCACGAGGCATCACAGATCTTGATGGGAATACCACAGGCGAAGAAATCGGTTTTTTAGATAATGTTATCCGGCATACGATTGTTGGGGTTGAGTTATTTCCAAGAAGCGGTTTTAATATTAGATTAGGCTATAACTTTAGACGTAGTGAAGAATTACGTATTATTAATCAGCGGAGTTTTGCAGGAATTAGCGCGGGGATTGGCATCAAGATTAATAAGATCCGTTTTAACTATGCCTACGCGCGTTTTAATAGTGCAGCCGCAAGTAGCTTGTTTGGGTTGAATATTGATTTGCAGTAAGATAGATTGTAAATTTTGTTTCCCAACAAGAATCGTAAGTATAAGTAACTACACTCCCCTCCGTCTGTATTTCGTTCCTCAATACATCCACCTCCCCTCGCTGAGGTGAGGAGCTTTTGTTTGTAGTTCTCTATTGCATGGTAGTCAATCTATGTCAGGAGTAAAAAATACAAGTTCCAAATCTCAAAAAAATAATTTTTAGCATCCAGCATCCAGCATCCAGCATCCAGCATCCAGCATCCAGCATCCAGCATCCAGCATCCAGTATAACTTTATACTTTACACTTTCTAAATCTAAATCTAAATCTAAATCTAAATCTAAATTTCACTTTCAGTTTCGATTTTCAAGGATTCGCTTCCCAATAAAAAATCACATATTATTTCATCCCTACCGTTCTAATTTCTACTTTCGTGTTTTTAAATCTCACTTTCGTGAAAATCACCATTGCCATAGACGGATATTCATCCACAGGAAAAAGTACAGTTGCCAAGCAACTCGCGGACTGGCTTGAATATATTTACGTAGACACAGGTGCGATGTATCGCGCGGTAACACTCTATGCCATGCGTGAAGGACTCATAAGTGATGGTTTTTTTGACAAAGAATCCTTGATTAAAAAATTAGATGAGGTAGAGATCACTTTCGTGAAAAACTCCTCAACCGGAAAAGCAGATGTCTGCTTGAACGGAGAAAACGTCGAATCGTATATCAGAACACTTGAGGTGTCTTCTTTTGTCAGCCCTATTGCAACCGTCTCTGAAGTTCGCGCTAAATTAGTAGAACAACAACAGCGTATGGGCGAAGCTAAGGGAATTGTTATGGATGGTCGGGACATAGGAACGGTTGTGTTTCCTAACGCCGAACTTAAAATATTTATGACGGCTAGCGCTGAAGAACGCGCAAAAAGACGTTATAACGAACTCCTAGAACGTGGGGATGCCGTTACCTACGAATCTGTGTTGAGCAATGTGATAGAACGTGATACCATAGACACTACTCGTGAAGATTCTCCCTTAGTAAAAGCAGCAGACGCTATAGAAATTGACAACACAGAAACCAATGTAGAAGATCAGTTTCATACGATCCTACAGCTTGCTAAAGACCGTATAGCAAAGCGTATTTAGTCAGTAGCTGTTGGCTATTAATCGTTAGCTGTTAGTTGGTTGTACGTTTAATTTTAAAATGGACAATCTATATTAGGGACATATAATCAATAATCAGCAATCGTTAATCAAGTTATTCTAGTCTAATTTCCGTTCGTATACTAGCATCTGTGTCATAGAAGAGTGTAAACGGAAAGTTATATCCTTTACAACGTGCAAAACGCTAATAGCCAATTGCTAAAGACCAATAGCTGAGAAATTACAACTCAGGTCGTACCCCAATACTCTTAAAAAGTTTTGCTTTTGTCTTTAAGAAACTATTCTGAAGTTTATTCTGCTTTAAATACGAATCAATCAGACTTCGCTCTCTAGAATTCACTAAGAAAATAGAACTTTCTCCTACTTCAAATTTACGCTCCTCTCCAGAGAGTAATACTTGATAATTTGTGACAATATCTGCTATAAGTGTATTTTGTTTCGTGTAGGATTCTAATTCTTGATAAATGGCCTTCACGTCATTTTGAATCATTAATTCTGTTGTAATAAGATCCAATTCTGTATTCTGAATTTTAAGCTTAGATAGTTTTAGATCACCTCGTTCTTTTCTTAAAAATAATGGAAAACTAAAGTTCACTCCTCCTTTATACTGATTGGCCAAAAAGCTATTTCCTATGTCAGGAGTTTCTGTTAAGAAATTATATTCCAATTTTAATTTAGGAAGTAACTTGTTTGCTTTTAGACTTCGGTCTACTTGAAGCGCTTCAAGTTTAAGATTGAGCGATTGTAGTTTAGGATGATTCGCTATAGTAAATGTCTCAAGTGATTGCCCAGCAATTTGTAGAGAGATATCTATTTCGCTTACAATATTTAAGTTAGGAATCACATTTTCTTCCAATTCTAATGGTGTGTCATCAGTGAGCCATAAAAAGTTAGAGAGTCGCATCCCAGCATTGAATAAGGTTACTTTTGCTTGTTCAAAACTTAATTGTCTGTCTTGTAACGATATTAATGCCTCGGTGGCATCTATTTGGGCGCTTTCGCCCACTTCTACATTTTTTTGAATTCCTTCGTAACGTAAGGTGGCATTAGCCACAAATTGCTCAATAGTAATGGCATCTTGGTAGGCTTGTAACCAATTAAAATACGCGAGGGAGGCGTCGTAAATCACTTGATTGAGAAGTAAATCACGATCTGCTTGTGTTTGTTGCCTAAAAAATTTTGCTTTGCGTAGGGTAGCCATACGTTCATTAATCCAAAATCCTTGTCCTATGTCCACAGAAATTCCCGCAGCAAATAGACCGTCATCAGGTACAAAGTTTTGATCATTTAAGAAAACCCCTTCATTACGCTCAAAACCTGCTTTTAACTCGACACCATACCAAGTAGGGATTTTAAGTTTTGCATCAAAAAGGTCATAATACTCAAGATCTTTAAAATCTTTGCGTTCGTAGTCTGCCACTAGTTTCGGATCAAATCCTCCACGAGCTCTCAGAACTTCCGCTTGTCCTTCGGTGAGGACTAAGCCTGCCTGTTTTACAAGTGGATGAAACTGTTTTACGTAGCCTAGATATTCTTCAAAGCCTAATATTTTTTCAGCTTTTGGGAGTGGGGTTGTTTGCGCTCCTGCCTGTCGTGCTATGTTTTGAGCACTAGCGGCAGACAGGTTCGCGAAAGCGGATCCTAAAAGAAATAAAGCCGTATACAAAAATAGTTTCATCATTTTGATGCTGTCTTTTTGGTTGCTGAATCGGGTTGATAATAATTAGGGGGAAATCCATTGAGTTGTCGCCAAAGTTCGAACCAGATAGGAACATCATCTAGCAATGCAATAGAGCGTGCCCCTGAGCCAGCACGTAATGCTTCTGGCCATGGTTCTTCATCGGGATCTGGTGCAATTAATAACCTGTATTTTCCATTATCACTTATAAAGGTTTCTACCGCTACAATTTTTCCTCCATAAGTTCCTGTAGACACATTGGGCCACCCACTAAAAATAATAGCTGGCCATCCATCAAATTGAATACGAACGTCACTTCCCTTATTAGCAAGTGGTAAGTCTATAGGGTTGATAAACATTTCTACTGCTAAATCTGCATTGTCAGGCATGATATTTATAAGTTCGTCACCTTCTTTAAATGTTTCTCCTACACCTGCTTTTATAGCTTTGTTGATGTACCCACTCTGCGGCGCACGGACATAATAAAGACTATTACGTATCTGATAATTAGTGAGTGAGTTTTCTAATTTTGTCACTTGCGCTTCTGCGTCAAAACCGCTAGAGGACGCTGTAAATTTATCACTTTGTGCTTTAGAAATCTTATCTACATACTCTGCTTGTGTGCGGGTAATCTCTACCTGTGCGTTGAGAACATTGTTTTTGCTTGTAAGTAACTTATTTTTTTGAGAAATTAATTTAGCCTGAGTTTCCTGCAATTTTAGTCGTTTGTCCTCTACATCTTTGGTCGCTTTCAAACCTTCAACTTGTAACTGCTCTGTACGTTCATATTGACGTTCGGCAATAGTAAGATTGGTTTTGGCAGCTTCTAGATCTATACTATCGCTTTGCACTTTTAATTTTGCCTGTAACAATTTATTACGTGCTTGCTCTAGTTTGAGTAGACGTTCTTGTTGTAAAGCGACCACTTGATTATTTAGTGCATTAACCTTTCCTTGGTAGGCAGTTACCGAACCAGATTTTGCTTTTATTTGTTGTTCTGTTCGGGGAATTAAATTAGGATCAAAATAATCATCTTTAATCTCAGAAATATGCATAATGGTATCTCCTTTTTCTACAAAATCACCTTCTTGTACATACCATTTTTCTATTCGTCCTGGTATTTGAGATTGCACAGTAGTGGCACGTTGTTCTGGTCTTAAGGTTGTTAAGTATCCGCTTCCTGTAATATTTTGTGTCCAAGGAAGGAAAAGAATAATAAGCCCTATGATGGAAAATGTGATTAAAAATTGATTAAAATGTTTGTAATGCTTTTTGTGCATTACCTTCGTTACCGCCTTATATTTTTTTAGGTCTACGGTCTTATTGAGTTTATTTTCGGTAATATTAAGCATGATTAATCTTTTTTAATGATAGATCCGTTTTCTACTATAATATGGTTGTGACAAAATTGTTTCCATTTAGGATTTTGACTTACAACGAGAAGGGTCCAGGCGTGTTCTTTTCCAGCTAAAAACTTTATAAGAGTATCTGCTTCGTTTTCGCTAAAGTGATCTAGTGGATCTTTTAAAATGAGTAATTTTGGTTTTCTGATAATACTACGTGCTAGCACAATCTTCTTGGTAATGGTATAAGGAATTTGTTTTCCTTCTGGATAAATCATCGTTTGAAGACCATTTTCTTGACTTTTTACAAAATCAGAAAGACCTGTTTTTTCTACCGCCCAATCAATTTGTTTTTCTGAGATAGAATCGTCTCCGAAGGTAATATTTTCTTTAAGCGTACCTTCAAAGGGAGACTCTTCATTTAAAGATTGTCCTACATACGATCTATAATGATTTAAATGGATGCTTCTTAATGATCTTTCATTTATAAATATAGTACCCGTTGTGGGTTCAAAAATACCAGCGATAAGACGCAATAAAGTAGTTTTACCTGAGCCTTGCGGACCTTGAATGATATAGTTTTGACCTGGTTTAAGTATTAAAGAAACATCTTTTATAATGTGTTTATAGCTTACGTTTTTTAGTTCGACTAAAAGCGGTGTGTTCTCATCTAATGGACGGTCTCCATCTTGGGGTTCTAACTCTTTATCTACCACTTGGCCTATTTTTTCAAGGGAAGTAAGGACATCATATACAGATTCTAGTCCTGTAATGAGTTTTTCTACTGAGCTAATTACCAGTAGAATGATAATTTCTGCAGCAACAAACTGACCAATATTCATTTGTTGATTTAAAACGAGAATACCACCTATAAGTAATAATCCAGCAGTAACGAGTACTTTAAAACCAATCATTTGCATAAATTGGAGCACAAGGATTTTAAAGTGGCTTTCACGAGCGCGTAGGTATTCTAAGACCAATTTATCATTTTTTTCAAGTGCGTGTGAAGTCTGTCCAGAAAGCTTAAAACTGGTAATAGTTCTTGCTATTTCTTGAATCCAATGCGCTACTTTATATTTTTGTTTTGACTCATCTAGACTCGTATCTAATCCTTTCTGGGCTGTAAACTTAAAAACTAAGTATACTAAAAAGATCAAAAGTACTCCATATATGATAAAGAATGGATGGTAGAGAGACAGTAATAATAACCCAAATACTATTTGTAGTATAGCTGCAGGGAAATCAATAAGGATTTTAGGTAAACTTTTTTGAATGGTTAGCGTATCAAAAAAACGATTGGCTAATTCTGGTGGATAGAAATTACTAAGTTCACTCATTTTTATTTTAGGAAATCTATACGCAAACTCAAAAGAGGAGCGCATAAATAATTTTTGCTGTACATTCTCCAAAATACGCATTTGCATCAGTTGTAATGCACCCACAAAAATAGTCCCTATCGTTACTAAAACGACGAGTACAATCCATGAGGTACTCATTTGCGCCCCTTGGATAAGATTGATGATAGCTTGTATTCCTAAGGGTAAAGACAAGCTGACTAACCCTGCAAAAATGGCATAAAAAATAATCTGTTTTATATCCTTTCGGTCTAACTGTAATAGACCTGTAAGACGTTGGGTGGCTGTAAGAACAGTTTTTGCCATGTTATCTTAAATTTAATGTGTTGTAAACTAGATGAGTAAAATAATCTGTAGGAGATACGGTATCCCCACAATCTGTAATAGAGGTAAAGTGTTCCTTTAAAAAGTGTTGGTGTAAGGTTCCTTCCAAAACGGTACTAGCAAGACTCGCAGGATATGGATAGTTGGGATTCACGTCTTGTATGATTTCGCGTAAGCGTGTCACCAACCGTTTATATATCAAAAAATAGCCTTCTTTGTTTTCAGTATCTACTTCTTTGGTAAGGTAGGATTTTGAATACTCGCTGATGATAATTTTACTTAGCAGCACCTCATTAATATGTGAAAAATTAGAATCTTCTTGTACGACTTGTGTGACAACCTCTAGCGCCTGTTGCAATTTTTGTTTTGGATCACTTAAAGCTGCCGTAGAAAAAACTAGTCGATATTCTGTCCATCCCCAATACCAGTTGGTAAGATATAACAGTAACATATGTTTATTTTCAAAATAACGGTAAATCGAACTTTCATTAGAGCCGATCTGGCTTCCTAGCTTTTTAAAGGTAAATTCTTCAAAACCTAATTGGTCTATAAGGGTGATACTGTTTTGAACAATACGCTTTCCTAAGCTGGAAGATTCTGGATCCTTGACATAGAGTTTTTCAGGGACACTAATCTTTAAATTTAAAAGAAGTCGTTGCATGTTTTGATGTAATTGATTTCAAATTTAATAGTAATACTATTACTATTAAATAGTTTAACTCGCTTTTAACGTGTGCAACACCTTTTTTTAATTAATTTATGATCAGTAATTTTTAAAACCATTGGGTATGATGTTATTAAATGTAGTCGCTCATAATGCAGCACAAGCAAAAGAAATTGCAGTGTATTTGCTTGAAAATAAATTTATTACTCAAGCATCTATAGGAGAAAAAGAGATGTACGAACTCAATGAAAATCATGAGTTACAAGGGGCAAAACAGTTTATTATTAAAGGAATTTCTAAAGCATTACTTTTTGATACAATTAACAAGAAAATAAGGGATAAGTACTCAAAACAGATGCCTACACTATTTGCTGAACCCCTTATCTATATCGATTCTGAGCAAAATAAAGAGTTTTTAGATCGAATCGTGAAGGTGTGATATTGATCCAGTAATTAAGTGGTTTATTGTCTTTTAATAAATTTAAGAACAGCTTCTGTGTAGGCATCACCGCCAACTTCAAAAAGATCATAATGATTGGCTCCCTGTACGGGATAAAATATTTTATCTTTTGTTTTTAGGTTGTCAAACAACGCTTTTCCATACTCGAATTTGATGTTTGGATCCTCAGTGCCATGAGCTATAAAAATGGATTGTTCGATGTTTTTTACAGCATCTATGGGACGCACTTTTGAAGGGTCAAATTTTCCAATCTCACCAGCTCGACTTAGTGCATAGTTGCATATAGATTGAAGTCCAATTCCAAAAGAATATCGTTTTTGATAATCATTTACAATAGTTTTAAGATCTGTAAAAGTACTTTCTATCACACCGAAGTTTAATCGAGGCTCCATAGCAAGTGCTTGTAAGGCAACGGTACCTCCCATAGAATTGCCCCAAACCCCTAGAGGTATATCAGGATATCGCTCTTTCACTTTACTTACAATCACAGATACATCTTCTTTTTCGTAAAATCCATAGGATATATAGTTTCCATCACTTTCACCATGACCACGCGCATCATAAACAACAGATGCTATTTGTTGATCTGCGAGTGATTTGGCGAGTTCGTAAAAATGCTCTTTTCCTCCACCGATACCATGTAGTAATAACATAATACTTTTAGGTGGATTGTTTTTTGGCGTCACCCAGTAGCCTTTTAATTGTATACTGTCGTTAATTTTAAAGGATGCTTTTTCTGCTTTTAAACCTAGTTCGGAGGGAAGTTGAGTAGAAGGTTGTTTATGACGCGATATGATGGCGTAGGGTAATACCTGATGGGTTATAAAGAATACAGCAATGCTCACGGTGACCAAAAGCATTGCTGCAATTTTACGTTTTCTATATTTTTTTGCCATGTCAAAATTTGATGTATGCTATCACATTAGACTATTTTTTGTGTATTGAGTTACAAAAAAATGCACAATAATAGTAGATAAGGTCTCGCTAGGATTTAATGTTCCACAAAAAGTAAGCCTCTTCAAAAGTTAATTTTATAAATAAACAGAAGAAAATTCATAACATTTTGTATATTAACACATTAAGAATGTAAAATAATAAATTTATTATGAAAAAAAAGCACATTAAAACGTTAGGACTAAAAAAAGTAACCATTACCAACCTACAGTCTTCCCGTATTGAGGGAGGGGTTCAGAATAATTATACAAGAGCGAATTGTGAAAGATCCCAACCGGCATCTATTTGTCATTGTCATACCGTTATTTCTGATTAGAATTTTCTGTAAAGTAAAAGCAAAAGAGGCTGTTTTAGATACATCTGAAACAGCCTCTTTTATGGGTATAAACGAAGTTTTTATTCTTCTTCATCATCAGAAGATTCCATCGTGTGGAATACATTCTGAACATCGTCATCTTCTTCTATTTTTTCTAATAGTTTATTGACATCTTCTTCTTGCTCTGGCGTTAATTTTTTAGTAACTTGAGGCATGCGGTCAAACCCAGACGATATAATCTCAATACCCCGTTCTTCTAACGCTCCTTGGATTGCACCAAAGCTTTCAAATTCTCCATATATATGAATACCTTCTTCATCTTGAAAAACCTCATTAGCGCCATAGTCTATAAACTCAAGTTCTATTTCTTCTACGTCTAGTCCTTCTGCGTTTACACAAAAATTGCAGGTATGGTCAAACATAAAAACAACAGATCCAGAGGTGCCTAAGCTTCCATCACATTTATTAAAATAGGATCGGACGTTGGCAACAGTACGTGTATTATTGTCTGTAGCTGTTTCTACAAGAATCGCAATACCATGCGGTGCATATCCTTCAAAAATCACTTCTTTATAATCGCCTTGACTTTTATCTGAAGCGCGCTTTATGGCACGCTCCACATTGTCTTTAGGCATATTTACAGATTTGGCGTTTTGAATAACAGCGCGCAATCTGGAGTTGCTATCAGGATCAGGACCGCCTTCTTTTACAGCCATTACGATGTCTTTCCCGATACGTGTAAACGCTTTTGACATAGCGCTCCAGCGTTTCATTTTACGTGCTTTTCTAAATTCAAATGCTCTTCCCATACATACTTTTTATTTCTGGCTGTAAAAATAATAAAAACTAAGACTTTTCAAAGAATCTAGGCATTGAGAATATCTTCAATGGCAGCGGCTAAGTCAAAATCTTTTTCGGTGACTCCTCCAGCATCATGGGTAGAAAGAGAGATAGATAACTCATTATACACATTACTCCAATCCGGATGGTGTTGTAAACGCTCTGCTTCAAAAGCAATGCGTGTCATGGTAGAAAATACTTCTCTAAAATTCTCAAATTCCAAAGTAGTATGAATCGCATTGTCTTCATATTCCCAATCTGGAAAATCTTCTAAACGGTCGTTAATCTGTGCTTTTGTAAGTGGCTTCATAGCGCTTGTGTTTTTACTAGGTTATTGAATGATTTAACTCGTATCTAAGTGCTTAAATACTGAAACTCTAATGTACGTAATTTCGCTTTCGCGAAAGCGTACTCAGAATAAAAATAACATAATCTTAGGGAATAATAAGGTTGTACGTTTACTTTTATAAGTTTCAGCTTTAACATGGTCGATTTATATCAGAGACCTGCTTTATAGAAGAGCTAACAGCTAAAGACTACCTGCTGTTTCAGAATCCCTCAAAAGCACCCAATCCAAAGAGGGCAAAGTCGTATTTGACTGGATCTTGAGGATCCAGTTTACGTAGTGAAGCATCGAGTTCGGCGAGAGATTTGGCGTCATTTTGCTTTCGCGAAAGCAATCTCAACTTCCTCCCCACATTACCCGTATGCACATCCAGAGGACAGGAGAGAAGTGCTGGTGAGATGTTTTTCCAAATTCCAAAATCAACGCCTGCTCTGGCATCGCGCACCATCCATCGTAAAAACATATTGATCCGCTTCGCTGCCGAATTACGCAATGGATCACTCACATGCTTTTGAGTACGTTGTTGATGCGGTACTTCAAAAAAGATCTCTTTAAAATGAGAAATAGCAGGTTGTAGTCCCGATTTGGTAATGCCCGAAGCAAATACGGCTTCTAGTCCGTTGTGATGGTGATAGATATTATGAAGTGATCGGATAAAGGTTTCCAGATCTTGTGCGTTAAAAGTCCGGTGAACAAATCCATCGAAGAGATTTGCTTGATCAGGATCATAATTAAGAATAAAATCATGAGGCGCATTGCCCATCAAATCCATAAGTTTAGTGGCATTAGTGATAATACTCTTCCGATTTCCCCAGGCGATGGTCGCGGTCAAAAAAGCAGCAATTTCAACATCTTCTTTCTTCTCAAACCGATGCGGAATCTGAATAGGATCGTGTGGAATAAAATCGGGGTGTTCGTATTGTATCGCTTTTTCATCTAGAAAAATTTTAAGCTCTTTTTTATTCATCATCAAATGTGTAGGAGTAAAAGCCATCTTTTAGATCGTTGGTGCGCATTTGAGGTGTAGACCTGAAATAAGCTTTAAAATCGGTAAGATGCTGTAATTGGATGCAGGGAAGTTCGCAGTCGCCTGTCGCCCAGAAAAAATCAATATTGGTGGGCGTCTGTAATTTCAAATTTCCCTCTTGGTGTGTTGTATAGATAGCTTGCGTATATTTTGTGTTTGGATGTGGTTTGATGAGGTAATCCATAGAAAATACGCTAAGCCTTAATTGAAATTCATTCTCTGTAAGTGCATTGAGATTAAACGGAATAAACAGAGGTATTGCAATCGCTACGGTGGCTATGGTAATTCCTATTTTAACAAGTATTTTTTTTGTGATACACACTGTAATTATGGTAAGTACTAATAGCATGAAGAATCCTAAAAAAAATCGATATTGAGGCGAGGTGAGCCATAAGAATAGGAGTTGAGCACTACTTATGAAATAAAGAATGTACAACGGCTTTTTAAAACGAATTTTCCTAATTAAAAATGGGAAAATGACTAAAGCAATACACATCGATACATTAAATAGCCCATGAAGTTTTGGGAGTCGAAGCCAATGAATTACACGTTGCATAAACGTGGTGTTTTGATATTCTTCTGGAGTTAAAAAGAAAGCATAATGTTTCGTTGTTTCTACAAGGTATTCTTGAAGGGCTATGGGTAATATCCAATCTACATTGGTTAATCGAAAACTAGCGATAGGATATAGTGGATATCCAGAAATAATACTATTTTTTATCACAAAAAGGATAAACGTAATCCCTGAAATAAGGATTAATTTTAGAAAATCTTGTTTGAGTAATTTTCTGTTTTTTGCGTATAAAATAACAGGAAATAAGATCAGAAAAACTGCGGTTACTTTGATAAAAATAGCAAAGACTCCCAGGGCAAATAAGAGGCTGATGGTAGATGTTTCACTAGAAGTATAGTGTTTTAAGAACTCTCCGAAAATGAGCAAAGAAAGCAGGTAAATAGGTAGGTCTGGTGATGGCGAACTTATAAACTGAAATAAGAATACATTAAAAATAGGAAATAAGCCTATCAGTAAGAACTGTTTCTCTTTATGTTTGAAAAATCGCCCAAGGTAATCTAATGCATAAAAATTACCTAGTATCAAGTAAAACCCGTTGATATCGTTGAGAAATTGGAGTACACCATCCAAATTTACGGCACTTTGTAAAATATGCCATCCCGAATTTTGTGCTAAAAAGAAATGAAAATTAGCAAGACCTTTTACAAATCCAAAAGTGTCAAGCCATTTGATGGTTTGTATATAATAAGACTCGTTATCTATAATGTAAGGCGCACTGGCGCATTGTGCGATGGCGAATAGTGTAATGACAACAAATAGGATAATGAGATAGGAGGGGAGTGTTTTTATTTTCGCTTTAAGCGAAAGGAGAAATGCATGATATACCTTTCGTTTCCAGATGCCTAATCCTAAAGTAATAAGCACCAGAAAACTTTCAAAAACATTTCCTAGTCCACTGAAAATAGCCCAAATGCTTGCGAATATGGAAATCGCGAAGCCTCCTAAAAAAAATGGAATAACCGGGTGAGATTTCCCTAGCTTGCAAAAATGTTGAAATCCAACTCCTACCACACTTGTTACAAAAAACAGATAGCACCAGTATGTAAGAACTGCCAGCATATTATGAAGTTACAAAAGAACCATCTACCATAGTGAGTTTACGATCTGCCATGTTAGCAAGTTCTTCGTTATGAGTCACAATGACGAGTGTTTGTCCAAACTCATCACGGAGTTTAAAAAATAATTCGTGTAAATTTTCAGCACTTTCTGTATCAAGATTTCCTGAAGGCTCATCGGCAAGAATAAGAGACGGTTTATTCATCAAGGCTCTGGCCACAGCAACCCGTTGTTGCTCTCCTCCTGAGAGTTCGTTGGGTTTATGGTGATATCGTTGTGATAATCCTAAAAAGTCTAAGAGTTCTTTGGCTCTTTTTTCTGCTTCAGCTTTTGATTTTTTAGCGATATACGCGGGGATACACACATTTTCTAAGGCTGTAAACTCGGGTAGTAATTGGTGAAATTGAAAGATAAATCCAATGTGCTTATTTCTAAACTGACTGAGTTCTTTTGGCGAAAGCCTATGTAAAGATTCCTTATTTATTTCTAAAAAAGTGTTTTCATTAACGTCTGGTGTATCTAGCGTACCTAATATCTGAAGAAGGGTTGTTTTACCAGCTCCACTTGGCCCTACAATAGAAACGACTTCTCCTTTTTGTATGTCTAGCGATACGTCTTTAAGTACCTTTAAGTCACCGTATGATTTTGAAATATGCTTTGCTGTTACCATTTCATCTGTTTACGAAGTGAAAGTACTACATTCTAACCTATCAAGCAACGGTAATGCTATAAGAGTTATGAGTGCTTTTTAAAGACGGTTTTGATATTGTTGTAATCTATAAAATAGGTGACACGTAATGATACTGTGTGTTGTAAAGGTTGGTCAAAAAGAGAGCTAAGGCTTTCTGTGTAGTTTAATTGTGATTGATCATCACTATTAAAAATCTGATTTCTATAGAGAAGTGTTGCTTCGCTTCCGGGGGCAAACCGCCATCTAAAACTCAAATCCATGTTCCAAATATTAAAATTGGTATTAGGATCTCTTTGTACGGTGGTGTCGTAGGTATATATTTGGGTTCGTGTACCATCCTCATTGAGGATAAAGTAGACATTACTGCTATGATCTGCGACACTCCAGAAGTTACGCAGGCGCAAATCGATCGCTTTAAATGGATCAAAATTATAGCTTGCTCTTATAGAATTCTCAAAAGAGGTGACGTCTCTAAGGCCTAAAAAAACATCTTCATCAGTGTTGTCAACCCATCCAAAATTCTTTCTACGTGTGCTGTAATTGGAAGAGAGAACTAAAAGGAATTTATCTGAAAAGCGGTATCTAGGCGAAAAGTTAAGACTATAATTTACTTGATCTTGATTGCCATACCATTGCCGTACATTGCCACGTAGATCAAAAGCAAACTTCTTTCTAAAGTCGGTAGATATAAAACCACGCAAACTCGCATTAGGTTCAAAAATCACAAAACGTCCTTCTACTCTTGGTTCAAAGTAATCATTATCTCTAGAATTATAATCTGCATCGAGTCCAAACGCAAAACGCTCTACAGTAGCAAAAAAAGAATTGATGCTAATACTATTTCGCGTTTGTACACTTGGTCTATATAATCTTCTATGCCGTGCAGTTGCACTAATACGATACCTATTAAATTTTCCTCTAGGTTGTATGATTTCATAAGAACCACCGACAGTGAAATTATTGAAATTATTTCTAAAATTTAATCCTAAATCGTTAATATCTAAGGTGGTATTGGCAAAGTCATGTCCAAAACGATAACGCCACTGTCCTTTAATTTCTCTAAAATCAAACTCCGATTGAAAACCTGTAGTTAGTCCTTCTGAAGTACGCACATTACTGAAAATTCCACGTCCAGATACTCTAAAGTTATTCCCTTTGTCTGCAATGTCAAATACGCCCCCAGTAACATTAGCGTCTCTAAAACGGCTTCCGCTTCGTATCACGCTTGTATTGATAAGCGAGACTGATGAGTTTTGGTTAAACTGCTGGTCTAATACAAAAACATTATAGTTTGTCAACGGTTCTATACGTTCTTCTCTGGATATACCAGTTATTGTATCACGTATGGTTGCAAATGTATTTTCTCCTATAGAATTAAGGATTCCGACTCCTAGCCCTTTTTGGGTACGTCCAGATAATTTTAAAGAATTTAAAAGTTTTACATTATCAGGCTGATCGATAATTTCTTCATTTTCTGCTAGGTTTTCTACACTCCCAGAAGGACTACCTCCGATACGTCTAGAAAAGAAAACACGTCCTTTTTGAAAAAGATCAATACCCTCTGTAAAGAAAGGTCTATTCTCACTAAAAGTTTGCTCAAAAGGACCTAGATTAAGCACCACATTATCAAAAGCGACTTGTCCAAAATCAGGGATTAATTGTGCGTCTAATGTAAAACTATCACTGAGACCATATTTTATATCTAAGCCCCCAGCAAAGTTGGTTTCGCTTTCACCGTCAAATGTAACTGTTTGCGCTTGCGCGAAAGGGAAGAAAGTAAGACGTACAGGAGGATCTATATCTTTAACTCCCTTTACGAGTCCGTTATATTGTGTATCTCGCCCTATTCCTCTTTCTATAAAATTCCATGTATGTGTTTCGTTTTTGCGTAAAAGTCTGCGATAAAAATTTATACTCCAGTTTTGAACATCCACTTCTGGGAAGCGCAAGGCATTATAAGGAATACGATATTCTGCATACCATCCTTTTTCATCACGCGATACTCTACATTGGAAAACAACATTAAAACCAAAGTCTCGGTCATTTTGTGTCACACGTTGATCCCCTATAGTGCCTGCACTGGTGACAAAAAATCGCGTTTCATTGATACCATCATCATAGGTATTGAGTGCCACCATAAAGTGATCTGCTTGTACAAAAATTTCATCCCGTTGCGAAAACTGACTTGCAATAGAGTCTGGAGAAGGGTCATACATGTAGGCAGCAATATAGACTGCTTTATCATCATATGCCATCTTTATTTCAGTTCTAAAAGCCTCTTCTATAGTTCCTTCATTTCCGGGCTCAAACATTTGGAAGTCTCTATACGTAGTGAGTTCATCCCATATAGCATCATCTAACACACCGTCAATTTTTGGAGGTGTATTGATTCTAGTAGCTGTAAGTTCTTTTTTTTGTGCTAGTAGGGATTGCTGCATGAAAACAGTTACGACAAATAAAAAAACGGAGACCTTCTTAAACATACGTGATTTTTGTGGTGAAAATGCAAATCTAAAGGTGTCTATAAGATCTTTGTACTAATTAAAAGTTAAAAAGAAAATAGGTCTCGTTAACAAATAAAGTATCTTTGTAAAGATTTTTTGTTAAATAATTCTCTAACTTAGTTAAACAAAAAAATAGTATTAATTGCAGAATAAAAAAAAATATGCCCTACAGAAAATTTGAAGAATACAATATAAATGTTACTGAGAATGTCAAAAAGAGTTTTGAATCTATCATAGATGATTTAGGTGAAGACATTTCGAGAGAAGGAATTGTAAAAACCCCCGAAAGAGCTGCAAAGGCAATGCAATTTCTTACCTCTGGATATGAAATGGATGCTGCCAAAATTTTGAAAGGTGCTATGTTCAAAGAGGACTATGATGACATGGTCATTGTAAAAGACATCGAGTTATATTCTCTTTGTGAGCATCATATGCTTCCATTTTTTGGAAAAGCGCATATAGCATATATCCCTAATGGGCATATTGTTGGATTAAGTAAACTTCCCCGTATTGTAGACGTATTTGCAAGACGCTTACAAGTTCAAGAACGCCTCACTCATGACATCCTAGAATGCATCAATACTACTTTAAAACCTAAAGGAGTTGCTGTTGTTATAGAAGCATCACACATGTGTATGATGATGCGTGGAGTTCAAAAACAGAATTCTACAACCACAACCTCTGGTTTTAGAGGACAATTTGAAAAGATAGAAACGCGTTCAGAATTTCTTAAACTCATAAGCTCAAGTCTATCCTGATTTTAATAGCGTTTATCCATAATTGTGCTTGGCATATCAATTGCTAAGACAAAAGTGTTATATTTAATGCGATTATGAGTAAATACAAATTATTAATTATTGGTCTTGTATTAGATGGGCTAGGTATTGTTACTTCTAGCTGGGTTTTACCGCTCTTTGGTGACTTTTCAGATGTGATTTGGGCACCACTTTCTGCCTGGATTATGACAAAAATGTATAAAGGAAATGCAGGTAAAATTGCTGGTGCAGCTACCTTTATAGAAGAATTACTTCCAGTTGTAGATGTGATTCCTTCTTTTACATTAATGTGGTTATACACCTATGTCATAGCCAGAAATGAAAAAGAAACAACAAAGGAAAAAGAAAATGACATTATAGATATTACCTGAATCTTAATGATATCTTAGTTGCTCTATCGGGTCATTGGGACTAAAACATATCCATACCAGGGATATTTGGCATTCCTTCTTTGGCAACAGCAGACATTTCTGTATCGTGAATATTTTGAGCCTTTTCCAATGCTTTGTTAATAGTTAAAATAAGGTAGTCTTCTAGTTGTTCTTTGTCTTGTAAAAGATCCTCAGAAACTTGAATTTCTTTCATACGACCATTTGCAGTAGCAGTTACTTTAAGTAAGCCATCACTAGATTGCTCATCTACGAGAATTGTTTTAAGACGTTCTTTTGTAGCTTCTGCCTTTGCTTTTGCCTCTTTTAATTTGCCCATAAGGCCCATCATATCTCCAAACATATTTTATAATTTTAAAATGATTACTGCAAATTTATTAAATTGACCGTTCCAAATCTATGAATAAAGTATGAAAAAAATAGTTCCCCTATTAGTACTTACCCTTATTTTTGTAAGCGGTTGTAATCAAAAAAACAAAAGAAATTTGACAAAAGATATCCTTCCCCCAAAAGCAGAAAAAAAACCAGTAAATCTAGAAAAGCACGGGGACATCCGAGTAGATAATTATTTCTGGATGAATGAAAGAGATCATCCTGAAGTGATCGATTACCTAGAGCGAGAAAATGATTATTATAATAAGCTGACTGAGCATACCAAAGACTTTCAGACAACGCTCTTTGAAGAGATGAAAGGACGCATCAAAGAAGATGACGCTTCTGTTCCATACAAAAGAAATGGATACTGGTATTATGGACGCTATGAGAAAAACAAAGGGTATCCCATATATTGTAGAAAAAAGGATTCATTAAATAGTGAAGAAATCATCCTTTTTGATAATAACGTGATGGCAGAAGGGCAAGCGTATTTTAAACAAGCAGGATATAGTATTTCTGAAGATAATACCATGGCTGCCTTTGGAATTGACCTTGTGAGTAGACGTAAGTATACCATACAATTCAAAAATCTTGTCACAGGAGAACTCCTAGATGAAAAAATAGAAAACACTACAGGGGCTGCTGTTTGGGCAAATGATAACAAAACAGTTTATTATAGTAGAAAGGACGAAGAGACGCTCCGTTCCAACCAAATATTTAAACACATATTAGGAACTTCCCCAGAAGACGATCAGCTGGTTTTTCAGGAAGATGATGAGACCTTCAATACCTTTGTTTATAAAACAAAATCTAGAAAATTTATTGTTATTGGATCTAGTAGCACTCTTACTTCTGAATATCAATTCACTACTGCAGACGATAGTGTGGGGGATTTCAAAATGCTTCAGAAGAGAGAACGAGGTTTAGAATATAGCATAGCACATTATGGTGAAGAGTTTTATATCCTCACAAATATGGACAATGCAACTAATTTCAAGTTGATGAAAACTTCAGAGACGGCTACTGAAAAAGAAAATTGGACGGAAGTCATTCCCCATAGAGAAAATGTCTTACTAGAAGATGTAGACATTTTTAAGGACTTTTTAGTTGTAAGTGAGCGAACTAACGGGCTTAATAAAATACACATTAAGCGTTGGGATGGCTCAGAAGATTATTACCTGCCTTTTGATAATGAAACGTATACAGCTTATACAGGAACAAATGTAGATTTTGATACAGAGATACTTCGATATGGGTATAATGCATTAAATACGCCTAGTTCTGTAATCGATTTTAATATGGTTACAAAAGAAAAAGAAGTAAAGAAAGAACAAGAGGTACTAGGAGGAACCTTTGATAAAGATAACTACATTATGGAGCGCATCTGGGCAACTGCCAGAGACGGTGTTAAGGTTCCTGTGTCTTTAGTATATCATAAAGACACAAAGAAAAACGGGGAAGCCCCGCTTTTACAATATGCTTACGGAAGTTATGGAAACACGATAGATCCTTCATTTTCTTCCATACGATTAAGTTTGCTTGATCGAGGTTTTATATATGCCATTGCACACGTACGAGGAGGCGAATATTTAGGAAGACAATGGTATGAAGATGGAAAATTACTTAAAAAGAAAAATACCTTCACAGATTTTATAGATGTTTCGAAGTATTTAATAGCCAATGACTATACTTCAGAAGAACATTTGTATGCCTCTGGAGGGTCTGCAGGGGGTCTTTTAATGGGCGTCATTATCAATATGGCACCAGAACTGTATCACGGAGTGATTGCATCGGTTCCCTTTGTAGATGTAGTAACCACGATGTTGGATGATTCTATTCCCTTGACTACAGGAGAATACGATGAGTGGGGAAATCCAAATGTAAAAGAGTATTATGACTATATGAAAAGTTATAGTCCGTATGATAACGCTTTCGCGAAAGCGTACCCAAACCTATTCGTAACCACAGGATATCACGATAGCCAAGTACAGTACTGGGAACCTGCAAAATGGGTGGCAAAGCTGCGAGAGCACCATACAGGAGATAATCAAATACTTTTTTATTGTGACATGGAATCTGGTCATGGTGGTGCTTCAGGAAGATTTGAATCACTTAAAGAAGTAGCTAAAGACTACGCATTCCTATTAGATTTGGAAAATATCGATAAATAATAAAAAAAATATAGTACTTTTGTTACCGATTTGAGTATTGATTTTAACCAGAAATAAACTCAATATCTAACTTAATTTTTATGGCTGATCAACTTCACGTTTACGATAATGTATTGCAACTCATAGGGAATACACCACTTATCAAGCTGAATAGAATTACAAAAGATTTTGATGGAGACTTTTACGCTAAAGTAGAAGCCTTTAATCCAGGACATTCTTCAAAAGACCGTATCGCACTTCATATTATAGAAGAAGCAGAGCGTAATGGAGTGTTAAAACCTGGCGATACCATTATAGAGACCACCTCTGGAAACACAGGTTTTAGTATTGCTATGGTAAGCATCATAAAAGGATACGAATGTATTCTCGCTGTAAGTTCAAAATCATCACCAGATAAGATAGATGCTTTGAAAGCAATGGGAGCAAAGGTATATGTATGCCCTGCTAATGTAAGCGCAGATGATCCTCGTTCTTATTACAGCGTTGCAAAACGTTTACACGAAGAGACCAAAGGATCTGTTTATATTAACCAGTACTTTAATGAATCTAATATAGATGCACATTTCAATACAACTGGACCTGAAATTTGGAATCAAACGGAAGGAAAAATAACACATCTTATCGCGTGTAGCGGTACAGGAGGAACCATCTCAGGAACAGCCCGTTTCTTGAAATCTAAAAATCCAAACATACAGATAATAGGTGTAGATGCGTATGGATCTGTCATCCAAAAGTACCATGAGACACGTGAGTTTGATGCTAGTGAAATCTACCCATACCGAATAGAAGGTTTAGGTAAAAACTTAATACCAACGGCTACAGACTTTGATGCAATAGATATGTTTGTAAAAGTATCTGACGAAAGTAGTGCACACTCTGCTAGAGAAATTGCTCAAACCGAAGGATTATTTGTAGGCTACACAAGTGGAGCGGCCATTCAAGGATTAAAACAATTAGCTGCCGAAGGAGTTTTTGATGAAGATAGTAAAGTGGTTGTCATTTTTCCAGATCACGGAAGCCGTTATATGAGTAAAGTCTTTAGTGATAAATGGATGCGCGATCAAGGCTTTTTTGATAGCAAAAATATGGAAGAAGTGCAAACAATAGAATATATAAAGTAACTCACTACCAATTGAGTCTACACTAAAAAAACTCTTACCAATTGGTAAGAGTTTTTTTAGTGTGTTTGGACATATATTGATTGTAATTTTGAATTAGGTCAACATATTTAATTTATGTAATTTTGCATTTCGTTTGAAAATTTGAATATGAAGGACTTATTTGATAAAATATACAAAGATAAAGGACCATTAGGAAAATGGGCATCAGTAGCAGAAGGCTACTTTGTTTTCCCTAAACTAGAAGGCCCTATTTCTAACCGTATGGGATTTCAAGGAAAGGAAGTAATTACTTGGAGTGTCAACGATTACTTAGGACTTGCTAATCGTCCAGAAGTACGTGAGGTCGATGCACAAGCTGCTGCAGATTACGGAAGTGCTTATCCAATGGGAGCGCGAATGATGAGTGGTCACACAGAGCTTCATGAGCAATTACAAAATGAACTTGCAGCTTTTGTGAACAAAGATGCGGCTTACTTATTAAATTTTGGATACCAAGGCATTCTTTCTACGATTGATGCATTAGTATCAAAAGATGATGTCATTGTGTATGATGTAGATACTCACGCTTGTATTATCGATGGAGTTCGTTTACATATGGGAAAACGATTTACGTACAAGCACAACGATATGGAGAGTATCGAAAAAAACCTTGAGCGTGCTACAAAAATGGCAGAGCAAACAGGAGGAGGAATCCTTGTGATCTCTGAAGGTGTTTTTGGAATGCGAGGAGAACAAGGAAGACTTAAAGAGATTGTTGCGCTTAAGAAAAAATACAACTTCCGTTTATTAGTAGATGACGCTCACGGATTCGGAACATTAGGAGCTACAGGTGCTGGAGCTGGTGAAGAACAAGGGGTACAAGACGATATAGATGTGTATTTTGCTACGTTTGCAAAATCAATGGCGAGTACAGGTGCTTTTATCGCAGGTGATCAAGAAATTATAGACTACCTAAAATACAACTTAAGATCTCAAATGTTTGCAAAATCATTGCAGATGCAACTTGTAGTTGGAGCTCTTAAAAGACTGGATATGTTACGTACTATGCCAGAACTTCGTGAGAAGCTATGGGAAAACGTAAACGCTCTTCAGGGAGGATTAAAAGAAAGAGGATTTGATATTGGTACTACACAAAGTTGTGTGACTCCCGTATATCTTAAAGGAAGTATTCCAGAAGCAATGGCGCTTGTAAAGGATTTACGCGAGAATCACAGAGTATTCTGTTCTATCGTGGTATATCCTGTGATTCCTAAAGGATTGATTCTTTTACGTATGATTCCTACAGCATCACATACATTAACAGATGTAGAGGAAACGCTAGTGGCATTTGAAGCGATTAGAACACGTTTGGAGAATGGAACCTATAAAAGACTTTCTGCAGGAGTAGAAGCTGCTCTAGGCGCTTAAAAAGATTCTTATAAGAAGTAATAGATAACAAACCGATGCTGAGTGTCACTCAGCATCGGTTTTTTTATTATAGAAAGTTTCAGTAGTTATTGATTATTTGAGAGATCTGGCTTTCTTGAGTGTTATGTTGCTTTAGAGCGTAATTCTTTTGCCCATTAATAGGCAAAAAAAATGTATACTAGACTTCTTATCGCTCTTAAAAAATAAAACCCTCCATTTCTGAAGGGTTTTCGCACTAATAACTAAGATTTATAGGTCTATCGCAATCGATCTACAGATTTTACGAGATCCTCATCACGCTTAATAGCCTTATTTGCTAAAGCCAGTAAAACGATAGAAATAAGCGGGATGATCATTCCAATACCCTTCTCAAGAACCGCCGTTCCTCCGGATAAGATTTGTGATCGGTATACCAATACACCTAATAAAACAAAGTTTAATATGATTATGAGTCGTCCTAAAACAAACTGATTCTGTCTTTTTTTGTAGAGAAATATAGTAATAAGTGATAACACGCCACTTAGAACAAAAAGCCCTAGAACAATAGCATCATCTTTAGCCCATGAAGCCGTACCATCCGGATTGGCATAGAGGCTAAAAACAAATGGCAATGCTAAAGAAGCAAGGCTGGCTAGTGCTAAATATATAGATTGAATGCGTTGTATCACGTCGTGTAAATAATTTCAGATGCAAAAATAAGTTTCTTTTGTGAGTTATTTGGAAAAGTTTAAAAATAAAATTGTATCATTGTAATGTAATAAGGTAGTAAGCTCTCCGCTTATTATATTCTTGCTAGTTTAATTTATCGATTTCTTCTTTCGATATATTTTCAAATTTTTTTATCCAATTATTAATTCACTCTAGTTACTAGATGTTTGACATTTCAGAATTAAAATCAAAAAAACTTCCTGAGTTACAGGAAATCGCTAAAGGTATTAAGGTGCCTAAATATAGAACACTAAAAAAATTAGACCTAGTCTATAAAATTTTAGATGTACAAGCTGCAGAGCCTGAAAAGGTTGCGAGTACTGTTGTAAAGCCTTCTAAGCCGGAGCCTCCTAAAAAAGTAACTCAAGAAACGAGGCCTAAAACGCCCGAAACCGCAGAAGCTCAAAAGAGACCTGCACGCGAAAAAACACAAAGGCCTAGAAGCCAAAATCCAAAAAATAAGCGGCAAGAGGACGAAAAACCTACTGCGAATCCATCAGCTGCTTCTAAGGAAAGAAAAACAGCTCCTAAAGAAAATACAAAAACACCTCAGAAGGAGAACACAAAAAAGCCAGCGGCAGCTCAAATAAACGATAAACCGAAAGAGAAAAGTCCAGATACAAATTCTAACGAACAAAAATCTAGAGATTCTCAACGTGATAACCGTTCTAGCAACAAGCGACCGCATCGCGACTCTAATAGTAATCGTGACGCAAATAATAATCGCGATACAAATAGCAATCGTAATCAGAATAATCGTAACCAGAATAATAACCGCAATAATTCTAACACGGGAAATGGTAATAAAGATAGCCGAAATCGCTATCGCGAACCAGATTTTGAGTTTGAAGGGATTATTGAAAGTGAAGGAGTACTTGATATCATGCAAGACGGCTATGGTTTCTTAAGATCATCAGATTATAATTACCTAGCGTCTCCAGATGATATTTATGTGTCACAATCTCAAATCCGTTTATTTGGGTTAAAGACAGGAGATACCGTACTCGGAGTCATCCGACCGCCTAAGGAAGGAGAAAAGTATTTCCCTTTAATTAAGGTCTCTAAGATCAATGGTTTAAGTCCTAATATCGTGAGGGATAGAGTCTCTTTTGAGCACTTAACACCTTTGTTTCCTACAGAAAAATTCAATATCGCAGAGCGACAATCTAGTATTTCTACACGAATTATGGATATGTTTGCACCTATTGGAAAAGGACAGCGTGGTATGATTGTATCACAGCCGAAAACAGGTAAAACCATGTTACTTAAAGATGTGGCAAATGCTATTGCAGCAAATCATCCTGAAGTATACCAAATGATTCTTCTTATAGATGAGCGCCCAGAAGAGGTGACAGATATGCAACGTAATGTAAAAGGTGAAGTGGTTGCTTCTACCTTTGATAAAGAAGCACATGAGCACGTAAAAGTGGCAAATATTGTGTTAGAAAAAGCAAAACGCCTGGTTGAATGTGGTCATGATGTAGTGATCCTATTAGACTCTATTACACGTCTAGCACGTGCGTATAACACAGTGCAACCTGCTTCAGGAAAGATTCTTTCTGGAGGGGTCGATGCCAATGCATTACACAAACCAAAACGTTTCTTTGGAGCAGCTCGTAATATAGAAAATGGCGGATCATTAACGATTATTGCAACAGCACTTACCGAAACAGGTTCTAAAATGGATGAGGTGATCTTTGAAGAATTTAAAGGAACGGGTAATATGGAATTACAATTAGATCGTAATATATCTAATAGACGTATTTTCCCAGCTATTGACCTTACTTCCTCAAGTACTCGTCGTGATGATTTACTCCATTCTAAAGATACAAGTCAGCGTTTATGGGTACTTCGTAAGTACCTTGCTGATATGAATCCTGTAGAAGCGATGCAATTCATGAGTGATCGTATTAAGAGTACACGTAACAACGAAGAGTTCTTGATTTCTATGAATCAATAGTTTCAAACATATATATCAGTAAATCCTCTCAGCAATGAGGGGATTTTTTGTTTTTACGCTTTCGCGAAAGCGTACGTAGCTATAAAATTTGTAGATTTAAAAAACTATTGATACAAATGCACCTATTATGAAATATACGTTACTGCTATTTTTATTTACTACAACAATGAGTTTTGCTCAAGAATTTAAATTAAATGAAGTGAGGCACGTTGTTGTTCGAGGAACCGCTACAATGGAGGTTGTTCCTAATATTATTAAAATTAGAGTTACACTAGAAGAGAGATATATTGGAAAACAAAAACTCGATATTACAATTTTGGATTCTAAGTTTAATTCCATTATCCAAAACCTGAATATTGACCCTACAAATATTACACTAGATGAATTTTCAAGTGATTACAGTAAGTATCGAAGGAAAAGAGCTGATGTTTTTGCCTCTAAGGATTACGTTGTTACATTAGATGATATTACAGTCGCTACACAGTTGTTGAAGCAACTTAATGAAGCTGATTTTGAATCTTTTATGTTTAGTAAGTCACATACTGATATTATTAGCTATAGAAAACAAGTAAAAGCTAATGCCGTAAAAGCTTCAAAAGAAAAAGCAATATACCTTTTGGAAGCAGTAGATGGGAAAATTGGAAAATTATTAGTTTTAAAAGAACTTGTAAATGAAGATGCTGAATATAAAAGGTACAGGAACGCAATGAATGGATCTAATTCATATTCACCATCTGCATCAACGATGAGTAGAATATTAGGTGGTTTTGATCCTATTCTTGTTTCTTATTCTATGGATGCCACCTTTGAAATCATAGATTAATCGTCTCCCAATAAATCTGGTCTACGTTCTTTTGTACGTAAATAAGCTTGCTCTTCTCGCCAAGCTTCTATTTTCGGAAAGTTACCGCTAGTAAGAAGTTCAGGAACTTTCCAACCCTTATAGTCAGCAGGGCGTGTATAGATAGGAGGGGCGAGTAACCCATCTTGAAAACTATCTGTCAGTGCTGAAGTTTCATTTCCTAAAACACCAGGAATCAATCTGATCACAGCATCACAAAAAATTAAAGCGCCTAACTCACCACCGCTTAATACATAATCACCTATAGAAATTTCTTTGGTAATAAAGTGATCACGCACACGTTGGTCTACACCTTTATAATGGCCGCAAAGAATAATGATATTCTTTTTTAATGACATCGTATTTGCCATCCCTTGGTTAAGGGTTTCACCATCTGGAGTCATGTATATGACCTCGTCATAGGCGCGCTCAGATTTTAATTTCGTAATGCATTTATCTATGGGTTCGATCATCATGACCATGCCTGCACCTCCTCCAAACTGATAATCGTCTATCTGTTTGTAATTATCTGTCACATAATCTCTAAGATTATGAAAATGGACTTCTACAAGGCCTTTGCTAATAGAGCGTTGCATAATAGAGGCCTCAAAAGGACTCTTTAATAAATCTGGAACAACGGTAATAATATCTATGCGCATGGAGAGTTGCTTATTTTGTAGCCCAAAAGTAATGTAAATCTGGGTCTTTTTTAAATCCTAATCGTTCATATAAATGTTGTGCAGGATTTGTGACTTCGGTTTGTATGACAATCCCTTTCTGATGTTCTTTCCGACATAAGTCTTTGACGGTAGTGATAAGTGATTGCCCAATACCCTGTCCTCTGTAATCAGGGTCTATAAATAGATCATTCAGGATATACATAGGTTCCATGCTCACAGAAGAAAAAATAGGATAGAGCTGTGTAAAACCTACAGCTTTGTTTGAGTCCGCTACTTCGACTCCGCTCAGCACAGGTTTCGCGAAAGCAATATAAATAGTACTATCTTTTTTAGTAAGTCGCTCGCTAAGAAAAGCGCGCGCTCCTTCTAAGTCGGTGGTTTTTCTGTAAAAAACACGGTATCCATCAAAAAGCGGTATGAGTTGTTCTATATCTTGAATAGTGGCTTGGCGTATATACATAAAAAAAATCTGTACTCGAAAGTACAGATTTTAATCTATTATTTGGTGCTATCTAGCTTTTAGATTGCTTCAAGAGTTTATTGCGTTCATCTTGTAGTTGTCTTCCCAATTTTTGTTCTTTTTCTAGCGCTTTTCTCTTGTAATCATCAAAATCAAGCTCTAGCTCTTCTAGTTTTCTTTTAGCTTGATATGTTAAACTATTACTGCTCTTAAATTTGAAAATGAATAGGAGGAGGCCTAAAAATAATACACCAACAATACTCCACATCATAGTCTGGTAACTGCCTTTACTCATTTGAGCTCCAAAAAAGTTAATACTATCCTTTTCCAGATTTGTGTTTTCTAGACTTTTTTGAGTATTCGTGAGATTTGTATTTAAACTAGAAATCTCAGAGGTTTGATCTTCTATGCGTTTATTGAGATTAGTGATCTTTGTTTTTAGTGAAGTCACACTATCGGTCAGTTGTTTGCGATAACGATCTAATTTGGTACGATCTATTACTTTGTAACGTTTGGGGCCATTATTGTAATTGCCACTAGACTCAATCACCTGGTTATATTGTTCTATAACAGTTGTAGGATCATTGTCTTGATCTTGTGTTTCTTGGGCTTGTACATTTAAGAGCACACCTAAACATAAAGTTAGTAGGGAGAGTGTTGCTTTAGTCATGGGTTTTTAGGGTGTTGTTTAGTCAATTGCAAATAGTTTTTGGGACTAGTTCTTGCGTTTGTTTGTAACAAAAATACTAGAAATAATCAACTTAAGTACGTTTAGAACTAAGACTTGGTTCTTTATACCTAAAAAAAAGCTCACTTTTTGGAAAGTGAGCTTTTTATTGCATTATATTTTATGTATGTCTTACTAAGAAACCTACTGATTAATAATAGGTAAAACGTCTTACTTTAGAGATGTATTTGGCAAGTCGTATTACTTGATGACTGTATCCATACTCGTTGTCATACCATACGTATAGGATGATGTTTTTACCACCTTCTCTCACAATAGTAGCATTGCTATCATATATGCTCGGTGCTGATGATCCTACAATGTCGCTAGAAACAAGCTCATTATCGATAGAGTATTTTATTTGCTCAACAAGTGCTCCTTCTAATGCGTATTTTTTCAAGGTAGTATTAAGGGCTTCTAAACTTGTCTTTTTGTCAAGTTCTAAGTTTAATATGGCTAGTGATCCATTAGGTACAGGCACGCGGATAGCATTTGAGGTTAATTTTCCTTCAAATTTTGGTAATGCTTTACTCACTGCTTTTCCTGCTCCTGTTTCTGTAATGACCATATTAAGCGCAGCAGCTCTTCCTCTACGGTATTTACTATGCATATTATCAACAAGATTTTGATCATTGGTATAGGCATGTATGGTTTCTAGATGTCCGTATTTTACTCCAAAAGAATCATCTATAGCTTTAAGAACGGGTGTGATTGCATTGGTGGTACATGATGCAGCTGAGAAAATAGATACCTCATCAGGGTTGTGTTCTAAATGGTTTACTCCATGCACAATATTTGGAATTCCTTTTCCTGGTGCTGTCAATAATACTTTAGCCACTCCTTTTCCTGCGAGATGTCTGCTTAAGGCTTCTTGATCTCTAAATGCACCTGTATTATCAATGACCAAAGCATCGTGTATTCCGTATGCAGTATAATCAATTTCCTCAGGTGCATTGGCACTAATAATGTGTACTGTAGTACCATTAATGATCAGTGCTTTATTTGCTACATCAATAGCAACAGTCCCTGGGAAATCCCCATGCACCGAATCACTTTTTAATAAGGAAGCTCTTTTTTCTAGAACAGTAGCATCTATAGTGCCTCTAGTGACAATAGCTCTTAATCGCATTTGTGCGCCTTTCCCTGTACGTGTCATCAATTCTCTAGCGAGTAAACGTCCTATACGTCCAAAACCATAAAGAACTACATCTTTTGGAGTGATGTTTTCACTCCTCTTAGCAGGTTTTAATTTTTTAGCTACAAATGAAGTAGCGCTTATATGATCTTCTTCAAGATGATATTCATAGGTCAGTTTTCCGATATCAAGCTTAGCAGGTGGTAACTCTAATGTTTTAATCGCTTCTGCGATCTCTACACTGTCAAAAATAGAAATTGGTTTTTCTACAAAAGCGCCAGCATACTCGTGTAAATCTAAAATCTCACTTACATTTCTATCTATAAGTTGATTTCTAAAAAGCACAAGCTCTATGGATTTGTCATACCATAAATCACTTGCAATTTGAATAAAGGCTACTGCCGCTCTACGACGGTCTGCTTGAAATGAAAGCTCTGTTTCGTAAGTATCTAAATGACTCATACTACTTTTTATGTTATTGGATGTTGTTTTTTGATCAGACATCCTTTTAAATTTTCGGCAAAAGTATAGATTTCAAACGTTTTCGTAACAGAAAAAAGCAAAAAAAAGCTCTTTTAAAATAAAAGAGCTTTAAAATGAATGTATTCGGGTGAATACGTTATTCCTTTAGAGTTTAATTATCAAAAATATACCGGTTACGTTCCCCATCACCATTTATTAATACAATGCTAACAGGTTCATTTGCATTTTTGTTATTAAAGATTCGTTTTACATCTTCTACATCGTTCACCTCTTGATCGTCTATTTCCGAAATAACAAGTCCTTCTAAATTGTAGCGTCTCATTGTTGGTGAAAGTGTATTGTTAATGATGACACCATTTTTTGCTTTTGCTTTGGAGAGTTCCTTAGGAGAAGCGTTTTTTACTTGGATCCCAAGTCTATTAATATCATACGTAACAGATTTGACAAGGGTAACAGGTAATGTGAGTTCTTTACCATCACGTAATAAGTAGACTTGAACGACATCATCTGGACGTTTTGAACTGATATATCCAGACAAATCTGAGAATTTATTAATTTCAATATTATCAATACGTTTGATGATATCTCCGCTTTTTATTCCTGCTTTTTCTGCACCACTTTCATAATCTACAACACCTACATAAAATCCTTCTGATGTATTAATCTTTAATTTTTCAATGGCTTCTGGACGTAATGAGTTTACAGAATTTCCTCTTACTCCTAATATTCCTTTTTGTACTGAACCATATTGCATGATATCTTCAACGATTTTACGGGCATTATTAGAAGGTACAGCAAAGGCATATCCTACATACGACCCTGTTTGTGAAGTGATAGCTGTGTTAATGCCTATGAGTTCTCCATACGTATTAACGAGTGCTCCACCACTGTTTCCTGGGTTGATCGCTGCATCCGTTTGAATAAAAGATTGAGGATTAGAATCCTGCTCATTGATATCTCTCGCTTTTGCTGAAATAATTCCGGCTGTTACCGTAGAGGTAAGATTAAATGGGTTTCCAACGGCAAGCACCCATTCTCCCACTTTTGCAGCATCACTATCTCCAAATGGGATATACGGTAGTTCATCATCTCCTGCATCAATTTTTATAAGGGCGATATCTGCTTTTTTATCAGTTCCTATCAGTTCTGCTTTAAATTTTCGGTTGTCATTAAGAGCAACTTCGATTTCGGTAGCTCCTTCTATCACGTGATTATTGGTAATAATAAAACCATCACCAGATATAATAACGCCACTACCAGCACCTACCACGCCACCTCTTTGTCCGCCACCACGTAAGAATTCCATCATATTACGTGGTTGTCTATATTCTTGTTTGTTACTCACGTGTACAACTCCATGAACTGTGCGCTCTGCAGCTTCGGTAAAATCAATACCCGCATTTGCTGCTGCGGTGTAAGTAGTTGGTGTATACGTAGGAATACTAGAGATTGGGTTTTCGGAGGCTAGGGGAGGTGTTTTAGATTCTTCTATAAATAATTTATAGGCGCCTAGAGTTATAACACCTGCTAGGACAGCAACAGAAAGTAAACTTGCTATTTTTTTCATGATCTTTTTCATTTAGGTGATTATATAATGTTAAAATTAAAATTTTAGTATGTACAGAATTCATATTTAACTGCCTTTTAACAGGGCAGGCAATATGTGAATTTCTTATTTTTGTCGTTCATCTATTTATATCATGACGATACCCTTTTCTAAATATCAAGGCACCGGTAACGATTTTGTCATTATTGATAACCGACGCTTATTTTTTCCCAAAGATGATACCAAACTGATTTCGAGACTTTGTGACCGAAAATTTGGCATAGGAGCAGATGGTTTGATTCTTTTAGAAAACCATGAATCTTTGGATTTTACCATGGTATATTACAATGCAGATGGTCACGAGAGTAGTATGTGTGGCAATGGAGGGCGTTGTATTGTAGCTTTCGCGAAAGCGTTACACGTTATACAATCGACTACTTTGTTTATGGCTATTGATGGGGTGCATGAAGCTACGATTGAAAATGAAATCGTACATTTAAAGATGCAGGATGTAGCAAAAATAGACACTAAAAACACCTATAGTTTTCTAAACACAGGATCTCCACATCACGTAGAAATTTCTGAAAATTTGTCAGCACTTGATGTCAAAACAGAAGGAGCGCGTATCCGATATAGTGATTTGTACGGTAGCGCAGGTAGCAATATCAATTTTGTATCTCAAAAGGAAGAAAATGTATTTGCTGTCCGTACGTATGAACGAGGGGTAGAAGATGAAACTTTAAGTTGTGGTACAGGTGTGACAGCTGTTGCGCTGGCAATGCATAATCAAGGGAAGGCTACATCAAATCGTTTACAACTTCAAGTAGAAGGAGGGGAACTTGAGGTACGTTTTGAAAAAGATGATACAGGGTACCATTCAATTTTTCTTATAGGCCCAGCGACTTATGTTTTTAAAGGTGAAATTACATGGTGACACTTATAGGAAATAGTGTATTTCTAAGAGCTGTGGAGCCAGAAGACCTCATTGCGATTCACCGTATAGAAAATGATGAGCGACTTTGGGCAGTAAGTGAAACGCTCACGCCCTTTTCCTTACACAGTATTAAAGACTATCTTGCCCATGCTCATAAAGATATTTATGAAGCAAAACAACTGCGTTTAGCGGTTTGTGAGATCAATACAAAAGTGCTTATCGGACTTATTGATCTTTTTGATTTTGATCCCTATAATGCACGAGCAGGTGTTGGGATTCTCATCGAATCGCAAGAGAATAGAGGAAAAGGCTACGGGAAAGAAGCATTAAACTTAGTGATTGCTTATGTGAAAACACATCTAAAACTACATCAACTCTATGCCAATATTCTAGAAGATAACACAGCAAGTGTTCAGTTGTTTACACATGCGGGTTTTGATCTTGTGGGAGTTAAAAAAGAATGGAGACGTGTGAGTGGGGAAGGAGTCCGCTCCTGCCTGCCAGCTAAACAGATTCGGGAAAGCTATAAAAATGAATTATTATTTCAATACCTATTATAATGTATATCAAACGAATTATACTCATCATCGCGCTTGTGGGAATTATTATTGGAGGTTTTTTTGCCTACCATGTGTATAGCGCAATATTTTCTCCAAATACGGCTTTTGAAAATGAGGAGGCATATCTTTTTGTAGCCTCTGATGCAACTCCTGATGATGTAAAGGAGGATATTGCACCTTTGTTAAAAGATATGGAATCTTTTGTTTCAGTCGCAGAGCGAAAAAAGTATTTTTCTAATATGAAGTCAGGTCATTTCATCATTAAAAAAGGGATGAATAATAATGAAATCATTAATACGATACGCAGTAAAAATGAACCTGTAAAAATTGCGTTTAATAATCAAGAGCGTATAGAGGACCTTGCTGGTCGTATAGCTACTCAGATAGAAGCAGATAGTTTGTCGTTGCTTCTAGCGATGAAAGATCCTAGTTTTTTAAAAGCAAATGGTTTTACTGACGAAACAGCTCTTAGTATGTATATTCCTAACAGTTATGAGTTGTACTGGGATATTTCTGCAAAAGAATTTAGGGATCGTATGCTAAAAGAGCACAAGCGTTTTTGGAATGATTCGCGTAAGGCTAAAGCCAAATTATTAAATATGACACCAGAAGAGGTATACACCGTGGCTTCTATTGTCCAAAAAGAAACGGCAAAAGTAGACGAGCGCCCACGTGTTGCAGGTGTTTATTTGAATCGAATTAAAAAAGGAATTAAGCTTGATGCAGACCCTACGGTTATATATGCTTTAAAAAATAAAGCGAATGATTGGGATATGGTAATTAAGAGAGTGCTTTACAAAGATTTGGAGGTAGTATCTCCCTATAATACGTATCGGAATGCAGGAATTCCTCCTGGACCTATTTTTATGCCAGATATCTCTGCTATAGATGCTGTTTTGAATGCAGAAAAGCACGACTACTATTATTTTGTAGCAGACGTTGAGCGTTTTGGGTATCATAAATTTGCAAAGACGCTTTCTCAGCATAATGCTAACAGTGCAGCCTATAAGCTCTGGATCAGTGGTCAAGGGATAAAACGTTAAACGTTTATAAAAGCTGTTAATAACCCTGTTCTTAACTTTCCCTCTAGATGAGTATTTTGAATGACCTTTACATGTAATTTTGAGTATCAATATGATTGCAGTTTAGTGTTGCATTTGACGTTTTAAATAAGGCAAAAATGTCATTTACGCTTTGTTTGTTATATTTTCTTAAAAGAATCTTAATATTAAGATCGATGAAAAGCATTGAAAATTAAGGCTTTTGTTAAATAAACAGTGATTTCTGTTGTTTTGTCGATTTTTATTTGGTAGATTGTTTTATTGTTGTATTTTTGCCGGCCGAAATAGACAGCACTTTATAAGGTTTTATAGTTTAAAAACCTTAGCAGTCGAAAAGCGATTATATGATAAGAAACCTGGTTAAAATTACAGTTCTTCCATTTATGATAGGACTATTGTCACTAGGAAATATTTCAGAAAAGGAACGGGAATTCACTAAAACAGAAGACTTTTCTCAATATTCAACAGAAGGTTTAGACCTTTTTTATACCGCACCGTTACCTGAAGAAACACTTCAGGATGTTATTCCTTCTTATTTTCCATTAGCCCTCACTGGGCAAATGTATATTGGATTTAAAGAAGCGCTCGCATTTAAAGAATCTCAAGGCAATTATTTCAGTATAAATACCTTTGGATATCTTGGTAAATATCAATTTGGAGCCTCTACATTAGACCTGATAGGAATAAAAAACACAAAGAATTTTATTAAAAACCCTGCTTTACAAGAAAAAGCATTCCTACTGAATACTTCCCGTAACAAATGGGTGTTAAGACGTGACATAAAGCGTTATTCAGGAAAATGGGTTGGTGGTGTTAAGATTACAGAATCTGGAATTTTAGCAGCAGCACATCTGGCTGGTCCAGGAAGTGTAAAGCTTTTTTTACGCTCTGGTGGTGAAACTAGTTTTAATGATGCTTTTGGTACTTCCATAGAAAGTTATTTAAGGAAATTTTCTGGCTATGATGTGTCCTTTGTTCAAGCAGTAAAGAGACCTAGATTAGGAGATATTTGGTAATACAGTATTTCGTTAACAATAAAAAACGTCCAGCGATTGCTGGACGTTTTTTGTTTCTACTATGTCTGTGTATAGGTTTTACCTTTTCAGGGTAAAGTGTCCCACAAACTCTCGTTGAGTTCCCAGTCCATCGGGTTCTGTATAGTTCACTCTAAACCAATAATCATCAGAGATCATCGGTTGGCCATTAAAGGTACCATCC